>NZ_CP060298.1:2010000-2680000 GCF_014303395.1 Nakamurella sp. PAMC28650 | reverse complement strand
GAAGTCCAGGTATTTCTCCACCTGCGCCTGGATCTGGGCTACCCAGTCGGCGACGACGTCCGGGCCGTTGAGGACGCGCTCGCCGGACATCCGAGGATCACCGATCAGTCCGGTGGCGCCGCCGACCAGCCCCAGCGGAAGATGCCCGGCCGACTGGATGCGGCGCATCGTCAGGAGCAACACCAGGTTGCCGATGTGCAGGCTCCTGGCCGTCGGATCGAACCCACCGTAGAAGGTGATCGGCCCCGCTGCCATCGCGGTGGCGAGTTCGGACTCGTCGGTGGACTGCGCAATCAGACCTCGCCATCGGAGGTCGTCCAGGACGGAGGCGGAGCCGGCAGGCGCGGTGGAGTTCAGGTCGGGCACGTTCCCCATCCTCCCATCGGCCGACCACGGACCTCTCCCGCACGTGCCCACGATCCCGTGCCGCGATCGGTCCACGCCGACCGTGGGCGGGCGGACGGGTCTGCGCGGGGTGACGTCAGGAAGTCGGCCGGTTCCGGTGACGCCGCACGCCCGGCCGGAAGATCGAGACCGAGGGGGCACCGGCCTCCCAGAACCTCCACGGCTGCTCGACGCCGACATTGACCCCGACCCTGGGCCCGGTCTGCACCGACTCGGCCGGCAATCGTGCGCCGCTCCGGATCGAGATGGTGGAGCCGGGGACGCACAGATCCATGCCGTTCTGATCTGCGGCCAGTCCGAGCACCGACGCAAGGCCGGCGGGCCCCCGTGCGAGGTGCTCGACCTTCGTGCGATCCGATCGTCTCGAAGCTGCCAGTTCGTGGCCGATGACTACCTCGCCCGCGCGCAGCAGCACGGCGGAGGGCTGACCGGCCCGGCCAGCGACAACATTGGCGCACCAATGCATTCCGTAGACAAAATAGGTGTAGAGGTGCCCGGGCTCGCCGAACATCGGCAAGTTGCGTGCGGTCGTGCCCCGGTAGGCGTGCGACGCCGGGTCGTCGGCTCCGCGGTAGGCCTCGACCTCCGTCAGGCGCACGGCCACCCGACCCTCCGGAGTGTCGGACACGATCACCCGGCCCAGCAGGGTCGGAGCGAGTTGGACCGCATCACCAGCCAGCGACGACCGCGCAAGCTGTCGGCCCAGAGCAGTCACGCGGCGGGCCGACTGGCGGTGAGCCGGGCTGCATGGATCAACTTCGCAGTTTTGGGGCAGGTGGGACAGAAGTCGTCAATTTCGCCCATGCCTGCGAAGTTGATCCACGCCGCACCCGGGACCGGCCCAGCGCCGGGCGGCGGGGGCGGGGTCAGGGCCGCGCCAGCCATTCGCGGTCCGCGGCGATCACTGCCCGCAGGGCGTCCAGTTGCTCGGCGACCCGGATCGGAGCCGTCCCGCCCACCCCGTCCCGGGAGGCCATCGACCCCTCGACGGTCAACACGGCCCGCACCCCGGGGGTGAGCTCGGGCGAGATGGCGGCGAACTCTGCGTCGGTCAGCGCGTCCAGCTCGCGGTTCGTGGCCTCGGCCAGGGAGACGCACTCGCCGGCCGCCTCGTGCGCGACGCGGAACGGCACACCCTGCTTGACCAGCCACTCCGCGATGTCGGTGGCCAGCGAGAAACCGGCGCCGGCCATCGAGGTCAAACGCTCGGCGTCGAACGTCAGGGTGGCGGTGAGTCCGGTCAATGCCGGCAGCAGCACCTCCAGCTGCTCGAGCGAGTCGATCAGCGGTTCCTTGTCCTCCTGCAGGTCCCGGTTGTACGCCAGCGGAAGGCCCTTGAGGGTGGCCAGCAGACCGGTCAGGTTGCCGATCAGGCGACCCGACTTTCCGCGCGTCAGCTCCGCGATGTCCGGGTTCTTCTTCTGCGGCATGATCGAGGATCCGGTCGCGAAGGCGTCGTCCAGCCGTGCGTAGCCGAATTCTGCGGTCGTGAAGATGACGACCTCCTCGGCCCAGCGCGACAGGTCGACGCCGATCATCGCGAAGCAGAAGGCCAGCTCGGCGGCGAAGTCGCGGGAGGCGGTGCCGTCGATGGAGTTCGCCGAGGCGGAGTCGAGGCCGAGTTCCTTCGCGACCGCCTCCGGGTCGAGGCCGAGGGAGGACCCGGCCAACGCCCCCGAGCCGTAGGGGGAGACCGAGGCCCGGCGATCCCAGTCGCGGATGCGGTCGATGTCGCGCACCAGGGCCTGCGCGTGGGCCGCCAGGTGGTGCGCGAGCAGCACCGGTTGGGCGTGCTGGAAGTGCGTGCGGCCGGGCATCGCCACCCCGGCATGACGGTCGGCCTGCTGCAGGAATGCCTCCTGCAGGTCCAGCAGCAGTCGCACCACCCGGCGGGCACCGTCCCGCAGGTAAAGCCGGTACAGCGTGGCGACCTGGTCGTTGCGGGACCGGCCGGCCCGCAGCTTTCCCCCGAGTTCGCTGCCCGCACGGTCGAGCAGCCCGCGTTCGAGTGCGGTGTGGACGTCTTCGTCGTCCTCGTTCGGCGTGAACGACCCGTCGGCGACGTCGACGGAGAGCACCGTCAGCGCGGACAGCATGCCGTCCAGCTCGGCCTCGGTGAGCAGCCCGGCGTGGTGCAGCACGCGGGCGTGGGCCCTGGACCCGGAGATGTCGTACTGCGCCAGCCGCCAGTCGAACTGGGTCGACTTCGACAGCGCGGCCATCTCCGGAGACGGACCGCCGGAGAATCGGCCGCCCCAGAGTGCCACGGGTGCTTCTGAACTCACTTGCCCACTGTCCGCTCTGTCATTCGGTCGTCCATCGGTTGGTCCGGGCCAAGGATGTCAGTCCGGATGGCTCTGCGAGTAGGCCGCCAACCGCTGGCCCAGTTCCTCGCCGGACAGGCCGGCTCTGGCCACCACCAGGATGGTGTCATCCCCGGCGATGGTCCCGATGACGTCGACCAGGGCCGCGCGGTCGATCGCCGACGCAAGGAACTGTGCCGCCCCGGGCGGGGTACGCAGCACCACCAGGTTGCCGGAGGTGTCGTAGGAGAGCAGCAGTTCACTGAAAAGTCTGGCCAGGCGGGAGGTTCCACCGGCCATCGGACGAGGTGAGCCGTCCTCGGGGATGACGTAGATGGGGGCTCCGCCGTCGACGCCCCGGAGCTTGAGCGCGCCGAGCTCCTCAAGATCCCTGGACAGCGTGGCCTGGGTGGTGTGCACCCCCTCGGACTCCAGCAGCGCCATCAGCTCGCCCTGGGAGCGGATGGCGCTGTCCCGGATCAGGTCGGTGATCCGGCCGTGCCGGGCCGCCTTGGTGGCCGGGACGTTGATGGTCGTCATCAGGTTCGTCAGACCGCGGCGGCGTGGTCTGCGGCAGCGTGGCCTGCGGCGTCGGCCGCGGCCAGCCCGACCAGGAATGCCAGCAGAGCCTTCTGCGCATGCAAACGATTCTCGGCCTCGTCCCAGACGGCGGAGTGCGGTCCGTCGAGCACCTCGTCGGTGATCTCCCAGCCGCGGTGCGCCGGGAGGCAGTGGAGCACGATCGAGCCGGTGTTGGCGCTGCTCAACAGTTCTCGGTTGATCTGGTAGGGGCGGAAGGGCCCCACCCGATCGAGTCCGTCGTTCTCCTGACCCATCGAGGTCCAGGTGTCGGTCACCAGGACGTCGGCCCCGGCGACTGCGACCCCCGGGTCCGTGATCAACTCGATCGTGCCGCCGGTGAGCGCCGCGCGTTCCTTGGCCGCCAGCAGGACGTCCTGCTGCGGGTCGAACCCGACCGGGGACGAGATCCGCACGTGCAGACCGGCATTCGCGCCGCCCAGCATGAGCGAGTGCGACATGTTGTTGGCTCCGTCCCCGAGGTAGGTCAGCGTCAGACCTTTCAGGCGTCCGAACCGCTCGCGGATGGTCTGCAGGTCGGCCAGCACCTGGCAGGGGTGGAACTCATCGGTCAGCGCGTTGATCACCGGGACGGTGGAAACGCTGGCCAGGGCATTGATCCGCCGCTGCGCGAACGTCCGGATGGCGACGGCGTCGACGTAGCGCGACAGCACGCGGGACGTGTCCTCGATGGTTTCCTCCCGGCCGAGCTGCGAAGTCCGGCCGTCGACGATCACCGGTTGACCCCCGAGCTGGCTGATGCCCACCTCGAACGACAACCTGGTACGGGTGGAGTTCTTCTCGAACACGGCCGCAACCGCCTTGCCCGCGAGGGGTGTGAACCCGTACCGGTCGGCCTTGTAGGCGTCCGCCAGGTCGAGTAGGGCGATCAGCTCGGCCGGGGAGACGTCGTCGTCCCTGAGGTAGTGCCTGATCATGATTCGTCCTTCTTCGAGGCCAGAGCGGTATCCAGGATCCCCGGCAGGGCCTGGACGAACGAGTCGGCCTGCTCGGTGGTCAGGATCAGCGGCGGCGCCAGTCGCAACACGTCCGGCCCGGGTGCGTTGATGATGAAGCCGGCCTCCATGGCCGCGGCTGCTGTTTCGCCCGAGAGGTTTTCGGTCAGTACGATGCCCAGCAGGAGGCCGGCGCCGCGTACGTGGTCCACCAGCGGGTGCCCGAGATCCTCGATTGCGGTGGACAAATGCTTGCCCAGCGCGTCGACATGGTCCAGGAGCCGGTCCTTCTCGATGGTGGCCAGCACGGCGAGGGCCGCCGCCGCGCAGACCGGGTTCCCTGCGAAGGTCGAGCCGTGCTGGCCGGCCGAGAGCAGCTTCGCAGCCGGGCCGATGCCGATGACGGCGCCGATCGGCAGCCCGCCACCGAGACCCTTGGCCAGCGTGACGATGTCGGGCCGGACGCCGGCGGTCTGATGGGCAAACCACTGGCCGGTGCGGCCGATGCCGGTCTGCACCTCGTCGAGCACCAGCAGGACGCCGTGCTGCGAGGTGATCTCGCGGGCCGCGGCCAGATAGCCGTCCGGGGCCGGGATGACGCCGGCCTCACCCTGGATCGGCTCCAGGAACACCGCGGCCACGGTCTCGTCGACTACCGCGCGCAGCGCCTCGACATCGCCGTAGGGGATGAATTCCACCCCGGCCGGCATCGGCTCGAAAGGAGCGCGCTTGCCGGGCTGACCGGTGAGGGCCAGGGCTCCCATGGTGCGTCCGTGGAATCCGCCGTCGGCGGCGATCATCCGCGGGCGGCCGGTCAGCCTGGCCATCTTGAACGCGGCCTCGTTCGCCTCGGCGCCGGAGTTGCAGAACAGCGCCCGGCCGTCCTCCGGCGCGCCGACGATCCGCAGGAGTTGCTCGGCCAGTTCCAGCACCCTGGGGTGGGTGAAGAAGTTCGAGACGTGGCCCAGGGTCGCGATCTGCTCGCTGACGGCCGTCACCACCGCGGGATGCGCGTGGCCCAGCGAGTTGACCGCGATCCCGCCGAGCAGGTCGAGGTACTCCTTCCCGTCGGCGTCCTTCACCACGGCACCGAGGCCGGAGACCAACTCGACCTTCGGCACGCCGAAGTTGCTCATCATCGCTCCGGCCCACCGGTCGGCGGCCACCTGATTGCTGTTCACGACTGCTCCTCGACTGGGGTTGGTCCGGCGGCGGGGCCGGGTACGACCATGGTTCCGATTCCTTCGCTGGTGACGATCTCCAGCAGCACGGCGTGCGGCACCCGGCCGTCGATGACATGGGCCGCGGCCACTCCGCCGCGTACCGCACGGAGGCAGCCTTCCATCTTCGGCACCATGCCCGACTCCAAGGTGGGCAACATCTTCTCCAGTGCCTCGACCGAGATCCGCGACAGCAAGGAGGATCTGTCCGGCCAGTTCGCGTAGAGGCCCTCGACATCCGTCAGCACCAACAGTTTTGCGGCGCCCAGCGCAATGGCCAGCGCGGCGGCGGCCGTGTCGGCGTTGACGTTGTGGACCACACCGTGGACATCGGGGGCGACGGTGGAGATCACCGGGATGCGGCCGGCATCCAACAGGTCCAGCACCGCGGCGGGGTTGACGTCGACCACGTCGCCGACCAGCCCGATGTCGGTCTGCACGCCATCGACGGACACCGTTCGGCGGGCGGCGGTGAACAGACCTGCGTCCTCACCGGACATCCCGACCGCCAGCGGGCCGTGCTTGTTGATCAGGCCGACCAGTTCGCGCCCGACCTGGCCGACCAGCACCATCCGGACGACGTCCATCGTCTCGGGGGTGGTCACCCGGAACCCGCCCTTGAATTCACCGGTCATACCGAGACGTGTGAGCATCGAACTGATCTGGGGACCGCCGCCGTGGACGACGACCGGCCGGAGCCCGACGGTCCGCAGGAAGACCATGTCCGCGGCGAAGGCCTGCTGGAGGGACTTGTCCGTCATCGCGTTGCCGCCGTACTTGACGACCACCAGAGCTCCGGCGAACTGCTGCAGCCAGGGCAGCGCGTCCGCCAGCACCGTGGCCCTGGCGGCCGCATGGCGCAGATCGGCGACGTCGCGGGGCTCCAGATCGGCCGGTTTCAGATCGATCATGTCGAGTACGCCGAGTTCTCGTGGACGTAGGCGTGCGAGAGATCGTTGGTCAGGATCGTCGCGGTCTCGGTGCCGGCGTGCAGATCGATGACGACGTGGGCCTTTCGCGCGCTCAGGTCGACCTTGGACCTGTCCTCACCCGTGGAACCCTCGTGGCAGATCCACACGCCGTTGATGGCGACGTCGATCAGGTCGGGGTCGAAGGCCGCCCTGCTGGTGCCGACGGCGGCCAGGATGCGACCCCAGTTGGCGTCACCGCCGAAGAACGCGGTCTTCACCAGGCTGTTGCGGGCCACCACCCGGCCGACCTCCACTGCATCGTCCTCGGACGCTGCGTGCACCACCTCGATCGAGATCTCCTTGGTCGCGCCCTCGGCGTCGGCCATCAGTTGGGTGGCCAGGTCCTTGCAGACCCTTGTGACGACCGCGGTCAGCACGTCAAGGGACGGCTGCACACCGGACGCGCCGGAGGCCAGCAGCAGCACCGTGTCGTTGGTGGACATGGCACCGTCGGAGTCCAGCCGGTCGAAAGACACGCGGGTGGCAGCGCGCAGAGCCGTGTCCAGGTCGGTGTTGTCGGCGACCGCGTCGGTGGTGAGGACCACCAGCATGGTGGCCAGGGCGGGGGCCAGCATGCCGGCGCCCTTGGCCATCCCTCCGACGGTGAACCCGCCGACGCTGATGCTGACCTGCTTGGCGACGGTGTCGGTCGTCATGATCGCTGTGGCCGCCGCTTCTCCGCCGTCATCGGTGAGGGCGGCTACGGCGGCGGTGGAGCCGGCCAGGAGCTTGTCCATCGGCAGCCGCTCGCCGATCAGACCGGTGGAGCAGACGGCGATCCGGGTCGAGGACACGGCGAGGGCGGACGCGAGATGCTCGGCGGTGGCGACGGTGTCGGCATAACCCGCCGGCCCGGTACAGGCGTTCGCGCCGCCGGAGTTGAGGATGACGGCGGCCAACGCCGGAGTGAAATCGCCGGTGCCGGAGAAGATCTGCTCGCACCAGCGCACCGGGGCCGCCTTGACCCGGTTGCTCGTGAAGACACCGGCGGCGTGCTGGAGCGGCCCGTCGTTGACGACGAGGCCGACGTCGGGCGTGCCGGAGGCCTTCAGGCCGGCCGTGACACCGGCCGCCCGGAAACCCCTCGGCGAAGTGACGCCGTCGTTGCCGGGCGCCGGAACCCGGTCGGTGCCCTTGGTCTGGTCGGTGCTCACGGTCTGGTCGGTGCTCACGGTGCTACTCCCACGGTCGAAAGGCCGGTCGTCTCGGGCAGTCCGAGCGCCAGGTTGAGGCACTGCACGGCGGCGCCGCCGGTGCCCTTGGTCAGATTGTCGATCGCTGCGACGACGACCAGACGGCCGGCGCCGGCATCCACGGCCAGCTGCAGCAGCAGCGTGTTGGCCCCGAGCACCGCACTCGTCGTCGGCCACTGACCCTCCGGCAGCAGGTGCACGAAAGGTTCTTCCTGGTAGGCGCTCTCGTAGGCGGTTCGAACCTCCGCCTCGGTGACACCCGGCTTGAGCGCCGCGCTGCAGGTCGACAGGATGCCCCGCGACATCGGCACCAGCACCGGCGTGAAGGACACCCGGACCGGCGAACCAGCTGCGGCAGAAAGGTTCTGAATCATCTCCGGGGTGTGTCGATGGGTCCCACCGACTCCGTAGGCCGAGGCCGACCCGATCACCTCCGACGCCAACAGGTTGACCTTGAGGGACTTGCCCGCCCCGGAGGTCCCGGACGCGGCGACGACCACCACGTCGGTCTCGACCAGACCGGCCGCGAGGGCGGGTGCCATCGACAGGGACGCAGCGGTGGGATAGCAACCGGGCACGGCGACCCGATGGGCGCCCCCGAGTTTCGCGCGGCCGCCGGGCAACTCGGGCATCCCGTAGGGCCACTGTCCCGGATGGGCGCCACCGTAGTACTTCTCCCAGGCGGCGGGATCGGTCAGCCGGTGGTCGGCGCCGCAGTCGATGACCACCACGTCAGGACCGAGTTCGGCGGCCACCTGGTGCGAGTGGCCGTGCGGGAGCGCCAGGAACACGACGTCGTGGCCGGCCAGCGTGTCACGGTTGGTGGGCTCGAGGATGCGGTCGGCCAGCGGCCCGAGGTGGGGCTGGTGCAGGGCGACGCGGTCGCCGGCGCTCGCATTGGCCGTCAGGGCGCCGATCTCGATCCGGGGGTGGGCCAGCAGCAACCGGAGGATCTCTCCCCCGGCGTACCCACTGGCACCGGCCACGGCCGCACGGTAGATCTTCTCTGTCATGATCCACGAAACTATACACCCTCATGCATGAATATCCGCTGGCCCTGCTTGGCGTGGAGCACCCCCCTGTTCGGCGTGGTCAACCCCCTCTTCGGCGTGGATCAACATCGCAGGCATGGGCGATCTTGACTACTCCTGTCCCTCCTGTCCCAAATGGGGCACTTTGATCCATGCAGGAGGTTTGCCCGAAAGCTGATCGGCCCCCTCGAGAGACGGCTTCCTGCGCGGCATATGGTCGGAGGAGTCCCGACAACAACGAGGAGTCAACGATGACCGATCACCAACTGTCCCGGCGATCCGCCCTGGCCGGCCTCGGAGGAACCGCCGTCATCGGCGCGCTGTCCACCAGCCTGCTGACCGGACCCGAAGCATCGGCAGCCACGCCAGTCCAGACCACCGTCCCGGTGCCGGCCACCGATCCGGCCGGATCACCACCCCTGAACAAGAAGGTCGAACAACGCGTCGGCGCCCTGCTGAAGCGGATGACGCTGGCGGAGAAACTCGGCCAACTCCAGCTCGTCAACACACCGGACCTGGCCAGAAAGGCGCTGGCCACCACGCCGTGCGGAGGCGTGTTCTCGGTGATCGGAGCCGCCCAGCTGAACGCACTGCAGAAGCAGGCCGTCCAGCACACCCGGCTGGGCATCCCGCTGATCTTCGGCCTCGACGTGATCCACGGCTACACCACCAATTTCCCGATCCCGCTGGGCCAGGCCTCCAGCTTCGACCCGGCCGTGGCCGAGACCGACGCGATCGTCTCCGCGGCGGAGGCCCGCCGCAGCGGCATCAACTGGACGTACTCGCCGATGATGGACGTCACCCACGAGCCGCGGTGGGGCCGGATCGCCGAGGGCGATGGTGAAGATCCGTACCTGGCCAGCCAGATGGCGGTGGCCAAGGTCCGCGGGTACCAGGGCTCGGACTACTCGGCGCCGGACAAGGTGGCCGCCTGCGCCAAGCACTACGTGGCCTACGGCGGCACCGAGGGTGGCCGCGACTACAACACCGTCGACGTCTCGATCCAGGAACTGCACAACCACTACCTGCCGCCGTTCAAGGCCTCGGTCGCCGCCGGGGTCGCCACCCTGATGGCTTCGTTCAACACCGTCGCCGGCGTCCCGGCGCACGCAAATTCCTACACCCTTCGAAATGTGCTCAAGGATGCTTTCGATTTCAACGGATTCGTGGTCAGCGACTACACCGGAATCCAGGAACTGATCATGCACGGCGTCGCCGGTGACGGCGCCGATGCCGCGGCCGCCGGGATCACGGCCGGCGTCGACATGGAGATGGTGTCGACGAACTATGTCGATTTCGGCAAGGAACTCCTGGCCAGGGGCCGGATCTCGCAGTCCGAGATCGACGACGCAGTGCGCCGTATCCTGCGGGTGAAGTACTCCCTCGGTCTCTTCGAACACCCCTACGTCGATGAAGCCGGTGAGGTCACCGCCGTGTCTGCGGCGGCCAGGGCGAAGGCCCGCTCGACGGGCAGTCGGTCCATGGTGTTGCTCAAGAACGACCAGGCGGTGCTACCCCTGCAGAAGACCGCAAAGGTCGCCGTGATCGGGCCGTTGGCGGTCGCCACCTACGACCTGAACGGCACCTGGTCCGGGCTCGGCACCGGAGCGGGGACGACGCCACCGGTCACGGTGCTGGACGGAATCAGAGCGGCCGCCGGCAGTCCGGCGTCGGTGACCTACGCCAGGGGATGCGACATCGAGTCGGCGGACACGTCCGGGTTCGCTGCCGCGACAGCCGCGGCGGCCGCCGCGGACGTGGTGGTGCTCGCCCTGGGCGAGAGCGCGGCGATGAGTGGCGAAGCCTCGGCGCGCAGCAACATCGATCTGCCCGGGGTGCAACAGCAGCTACTCGCGTCCGTCGTCGTAGCCGGAAAGCCGGTGGTCGTCGTGCTCTTCAACGGACGGCCGTTGACGCTGCAGTCCACCCATGACACGGCCACTGCGATCCTGGAAGCCTGGGCTCCGGGCGTGGAAGCCGGGAATGCCGTCGCAGACGTACTTTTCGGCAAGGTCAATCCTGGGGGCAAGCTGCCGGTCTCCTTTCCCCGCGCCGTCGGGCAGATTCCGATCTACTACAACCACCAGAACACCGGACGGCCGGCGGATCCCAACAACAAGTACACCTCGAAATATCTGGATCTCGCGACCGGGCCTCTGTACGGCTTCGGATTCGGGCTGAGCTACACGAGTTTCACGATCAGTGCGCCGAAGCTCAGCTCCCCGCGGATGAACCGCCACGGCGGACATCTCACCGTGTCCGTCGACGTCGTCAACACCGGAGCCGTCGCCGGCGACGAGGTGGTGCAGCTGTACGTCCACGATCCGGTCGCAAGCATCGCGCAACCGGTACGGCGGCTTCGTGGGTTCCGCCGGGTCGGCCTGCAGGCGGGCCAGAGCAAGCGGGTGACCTTCACCCTGACCACCGACGACGTCGGCTTCTACGACAACCGGGCCCGCTTTTTGGTGGAGACCGGCCTTGTCGAGGTGTACGTCGGCAACAGCTCCGCTGCTGATCAGAAGGTGACGTTCACGGTGGTGTGACGGTCGTGCCGGGTCGTGGCAAGCGCCGCGACCCGGCACAGCACGGCCTGGTTCGGAACGGTGGTGGTCAGAACGGATCTGGTCAGAACGGCATGTTCAAGAACGGGGACGAATACTCGGGGTCGGCCAGGAGGGCGGCCTCGGCGTCAGCCACGTCCATCCGGTTCTGCTCGGCCGCGACGATGTGCCCCAG
Source organism: Nakamurella sp. PAMC28650 (assembly GCF_014303395.1). Taxonomy (GTDB): domain Bacteria; phylum Actinomycetota; class Actinomycetes; order Mycobacteriales; family Nakamurellaceae; genus Nakamurella. The sequence continues at coordinate 2,668,606 of NZ_CP060298.1, read as the reverse complement.
CAGACGGACGTCGCCCGCGGTCGGAATCCCGGTGACCTCCTGGTGATCCAGCACCCACGAGACGGCGGCACGGATCCTGACGTCGTCGTCGTACGGCTCGTACCACGTGGAATGGGTGGGATCGGTTGCCGCGGGCCAGTTCCGGCGCGACACGGTCTTGATCGTCATGAGACCGGCGTCCTGACTCTTGATCTCCGCCACCAGAGCGTCATAGCTGTTCCGGAACGTGGCATCTCGCCAGAGCACCGGGTTGAGTGGCGTCAGGACGGTGGCGAACGGGAACCGGCGCAGCGCCTCGAGATGGGTCGCAGCCGCTGCGGTCCCGTGGCCGGTGATGCCGATGGCACCGACCAGACCCTCCTGCTGGGCCTGCACCGCCGCTTCGAGCGCTCCCCCGGGACCCATTGCGCGATCCAGCGTCTCGAGATCCCCGACGGCGTGCAGCTGCAGCAGGTCGACCCGGTCGGTCTGCAATCGCTGCAGTGATGCATTGATCGACGCCCACGCCGATGCCCGGTCCCTGTCCTCCGTCTTGGTGGCCAGGAAGATGTCCTGCCGGATACGCGTCATCCACGGGCCCAGCCGCAATTCGGCATCGCCGTAGCCGGCGGCCACGTCGAAGTGGTTGATCCCGGCGTCAAGAGCCTGCTGGATCGATCTGTCGGCGGTGGCCTGGTCGACGTCACTCAGCGCGGCGGCGCCGTAGATCAGCACCGAGCTCCGGTGGCCGAGTCGTCCGAGTCTGCGTTGTTCCATCTTGTTCTCCATTCTGGTCAGGCGATGTACTGCAGCAGGGGCACGACCTGTTCGTCGTCGGTGAGCGAACCGTGCTGGCCGATGAGCTTGAGTTCGTGTGCCGCAGCGGTTCTGGAATCGACGAAGACGAACTGCTCGGCAGCGGCGATGACCACGTCACCGATCCGGCCGAGGACGCGGTCGTCCACCGGTCCGAACCAGCCCGCAGCGATGGCCTGCTCACGCGTCCGCACCCAGGCCCTGGAGCCGAAGGCATCGGTGAGCCTGGCCGCCACGCTGACGGCGGCACCGGCGGAACAATAGGCCTGGGCGAACCTGGCCTCGCCGGCCAGGACGTCGATACCTGTTTGCAGGTCACGTCTGTCGGCCAGATCGACGCGGAACCCCGGTGGGACATCCACCATTCCGTGATCTGCGCTGACGACGAGCAAGGTGCCGGTCGGGAGCAGCCGGGCCAATCGGGCGACGGCCTCGTCGACCTCCCGCAGGGTGCTGAGCCAACCCCTGCTGCGCACCCCGTTGACGTGCCCGGCCGTGTCGACCTGCCCCCAGTAGAGGTAGGCCAGACCCGGCTGCGCGAGCGCGGCGACCGCCGCGTTGACCCGGTCGTGCAGCTTTTCGAGGCCGACGAAGTTGGGCCCCCGCAACGCGGCCACCGTCAGGCCGGTGCCCTTGAACTCCGGATTGCCGATCGCCGTGCAGGCCACCCCGGCCGAGACCAGGATCTCGAAGACGGTCGGATACGGCTGCCATGCGTAGGGATCGACGGCCGGGTCCCAGCGCAGCTCGTTGAGCAGCACGCCGCGATGGGGATCCATCACCTGGTACCCGACAAGGCCGTGACGGCCGGGCGGGAGCCCGGTGCCGAACGAACCCATCGAGGTGGCCGTCGTACTCGGGCAACCCGCCCGCAGGACGGACCGCTGCAGGGAGGCCAGAAATGGTGCGTCCGAGGCATTGTCGGTGAGCAGACGGTCTCCGAGACCATCGATCAGCACCACGCAGACCCGTTCGGCGGGCGGCAGTGCGACCGACGGCAGGGAGGTCGCCACACCGAGCGATGCCGCCACCCCGGGCAACAGCGCACCCAGCGCGGACGCGTCGTAGACCGGGGCGAGGGGCGAGGTCATCGCCGGCTCCGGCATGACATGCGATCGGAGCACAACGGGCGGTGGACCGGCGTTCTCATACGCGGGACGCCGCGGTGGCTGCGGACAGGAACCTGGCGAAGGCCAGCGCGTCCGCAAGTTCGTTCTCGCCCTCTGCGTCGGCGCTGATCCGAAGGGAGAGGTCGTCCCCGGTCATCGATCCCGTGTACCCGTGGTCGGCTTCACACCCTGGATCACCGCACGTGGCCGGCTCCAGATCGAGACGCGCCACCGCCCCCCAGCCGATCGTCACGGTGACCTCGCGACCGAGGCTGCCGGCCTTGTACTTCTCGGGGTCCGGCACCACGTGGGTCACCATCACCGTCTTGACCGCGGACAGCGGAACGGACTCGCTGGTGGCGATGCCGTGCGACTGCTCGCCGTGCTCCTCGTCGCCGCCGTGATCATCGGCGTGCACGAAGATCAGCCTGGTCGGCGTCAGCGCCACCACGGACAGGTGTCGCCGGATCGTCTCCACGTCGAAGGTCGTCTCCAGATGCACCAGGTGGGTGTCGACGTGCTCGTCGGCGAGGGCGATGTCCAGGACGTCGGTGACGAAGGCCGGGTAGTAGCCCGCCTTGCGGATCTTTCGGGACAGGTCGGGTGGTAACTGCGATGCCATGGATCCATCCTGGCATCCCTACCGGCCGATCACCCAGTCCACCGACGCGAGTCGGGCTCCGGTCGGCCCGCCGGGGTCCGCCTGCCGCCGGATGTGTGGATCGACGTCCACCCGGCTGCATGGATCAACTTCCCCCTTTTGGGACGGGTGGGACAGAAGTCATCACTTTCGCCCATGCCTGCGAAGTTGATCCACGCCAACCCCGAGCCCGAGCCGTCGGACAGCCCGGGCAGCCAGGGGCAGCAGGAGTCAGCGAGCGGGGGTCAGCGGAGGGTGGCGCCGGTGCTGGCGGCGGCGCGGGCCACTGCGGCGTCGCGGACGGCGAGGGCGTCGGCGGCGGTCAGGGTGCGGTCGGGGGCCCGGACCACGAGGGCGAAGGCCAGCGACTTGGATCCGCCCGCGACCTGGTCGCCGGAGTAGACGTCGAACAGCCGCACCGACTCCAGCAGATCGCCGCCACCGGCCACCAGGGCGTCGGTCACGTCCTGTGCGAGCGCCTCCTTCGTCACCACCAGCGCGACGTCCAGATGCACGGGCGGGAACGGGGAGATCCGCGGCGCCACCGGAGTCGCCCGCGCCGGCAGCGCGTCCAGATCGATCTCCAGGACCGCCGAACGGGCCGGCAGACCGAGTCGTTCGACCACCCCGGGGTGCAGCTCGCCCGCGTAGCCGATGATCCGGTCGGCCACCCGGATCGACGCGCATCGACCCGGGTGCCACGGCGCCTGCTCGGCCGGCACCACCCGCAGGTCGACACCGGCGGTCAGGCCGATCCGCCTGGCGATCTCGATGGCGTCGGCCCACGACCCGTCCCGACCGCCGCCCCACCAGCCGGGCCGCTCGAACGCACCGGCCAGCACGACCGCGACGTGCCTGGGCTGCAGCGGAAGACTCGCGTCCAGCAGGTCGAGTTCGGGCTGCGTGGGACGCCGATCGACGCCGACGTGGATCGGCCGCGGAGCGTCGGCACGCGGCAGGAAGACCTGCCCGATCTCGTAGAAGGAGAGGTCTCGCGCACCGCGGGAGATGTTGCGGGTGACGGCATCCAGCAACCCAGGGAGCAGAGTGGTGCGCATCGCGGGACGCTCGGCGTCGAGCGGGTTGACCAGCACCTTCGTGGACCGGCGGACGTCGTCGGCCGCCAGCCCGAGCGCGTCGAAATCGGCGATCCCGACGAACGGGAAGGCCAGCACCTCGGTGAGTCCGGCCGCGGCCAGATCGTCGGAGATGCCTCGCTCACGGAGTTGGGCGCCGGTGAGTCCGGTCCCCGCCGGGGCGCCCGGCAGCACCGACGGGATGGTTGCGTAGTCCTCCAGCCTGGCCACCTCCTCGACCAGGTCGGCGGGCCTGGTCAGGTCAGGGCGCCAGGACGGCGGCGTCACCTGCAGGGGATCGGCCTGTGGGTCCGCGATCGTGCAGCCGACCTGTTCGAGCCGCCCGACCACCGCGCTCCTCTCGTACGGACGACCGGCAAGTCGGGCCGACTCACCCCCCGGCAGCGGGATGACCGGGGCGACCGGGAGGGTGCCGAGCACGTCGGAACGCCCGACGACACTTCCACCGGCATAACGGGTCAGCAACTGGGCCGCGGCTTCCGCCGCGACGGCGGAGATCGCCGGATCGACACCACGTTCGAAACGTCGGGACGCCTCGCTGGGCAGCTTGTGGCGCCGGGCCGCACGGGAGATGAAGACCGGATCCCAGTACGCCGCCTCGATCACCACATCGGTGGTGGAGTCGGAGATCTCGGTCGACTCGCCGCCCATGATGCCGGCCATCGAGATCGGACCGGACTCGTCGGTGACGAGCAGATCCTCCGCCGCCAGGGTGCGAAGACTGCCGTCGAGGGTCTTCAGCTTCTCTCCCGCGAGGGCCCGGCGCACCGTGATGTCACCGGTGAGCCTTCCGGAGTCGAAGGCGTGCAACGGATGTCCGAGCTCGATCATCACGTAGTTCGTCACGTCGACGGCCAGCGAGATGCTTCTGATCCCGGCCGCCTGCAGACGACGACGGATCCAGAACGGGGACGGAACGGTCGGGTCGATGCCGCTGACTCGCACCGTCACGAAGCGGCCGCAGCCGGGATCGGCGATGGTGACGGGCCAGCCGGCCCCGTCACGGCCGGGGACGGCGACGGCCGCCGGGTCGACGAACGGGACGTCGAAGGCGGCGCCGGCTTCCCGCGCCAGGCCCCGGATGGACAGGGCGTAGCCGCGGTCGGCGGTGATGGCCAACTCGATGGTCGCGTCGTGCGAGCCAATCAGATCCCGTGCGTCGATTCCGATCTCGGTGTCGGCATCGATCACCAGGATCCCGTCGTGCTCGGTCCCGATACCGAGTTCCCGGACGGAGCAGATCATCCCGTCCGAGATGTGACCGTAGGTGCTGCGCGAGGCGATCGCGAAACCTCCGGGCAGCACGGAGCCGGGCAGCGCGATCACCACCTTGTCGCCGACGGTGAAGTTTCTTGCCCCGCAGATGATCTCGCGGGGCTGGTCCGAACCGTCCGGCCCGTGCCCGGGGCCGACGTCGACGCTGACGAACCGGATCGGCTTCTTGAACTCGGTCAGTTCCTCGATGCTCAGCACCTGACCGACCACCAGGTCGCCGGTCGTCTCTGGCACGGTGTGGATGTCCTCCACCTCGAACCCGACGCGCAGCAGGGCATCCGCAACCTCGGCGGCCGTGGTGCCGACCGGCAGCGAGACGTATTCGGCGAGCCATTCAACGGGCGTACGCATCAGTTTCAGGACTCCTTCGAATTGCTGCGAGCAGGGACCGGAGGCAACGCGAAGGCCGCGGTGAACCGCACGTCGCCCTCCACCAGGTCGCGCATGTCGGGAATGTCGTTGCGGAACTGCAGGGTCCGTTCGATGCCCATGCCGAAGGCGAAGCCGGAGTACGTCCCCGGGTCGAGTCCCGCGGCACGGAGCACGTCCGGGTCGACCATGCCGCAGCCACCCCATTCCACCCAGCCGGCCCCGCCCTTCTTTCCCTCGAACCAGACGTCCATCTCGGCGCTGGGCTCGGTGAACGGGAAGAAGGACGGCCGGAGCCGGGTCACCGATTCCGGGCCGAACATGGCCTTGGCGAAATGGTCCAGCGTGCCCTTGAGGTGCGCCATGGTCAGGCCCGTGTCGATGGCAAGTCCCTCGACCTGGTGGAAGACCGGGGTGTGGGTGGCGTCGAGTTCATCCGTGCGGTAGACCCGTCCCGGGCAGATGACGTAGATCGGCGGCTTCCGGCCGAGCATGGTGCGCACCTGGACCGGAGAGGTGTGCGTGCGCAACACCAACCCGGATTCCTCCCCGTCCTGGGCGGCCACGTAGAAGGTGTCCTGCATCGCCCTGGCCGGATGATCGGGGCCGAAGTTCAGCGCGTCGAAGTTGAACCATTCGGTCTCCAGTTCTGGTCCCTGCGCCACCTCCCATCCCATCCCGACGAAGATGTCCTCGATGTCGCGGATGACGGTGGAGATCGGGTGGCGGGCACCGGCCGGATGACGGTCGTACGGGAGCGTGACGTCGACGCGCTCCTGCGCCAGCATCCGCGCGTTGCGCTCCGCGGCCAGTTCGACCTCACGCGCTGCAATGGCCTGGTTGACGCGCCCGCGGGCCGGCCCGATCAGCTGGCCGGCGATCGCCTTCTGCGACTTGTCGAGCTTGCCGATCGCTCGGTTGGCCAGCGCCAGCGCACTTCTGTCCCCGGCCTGGGCGAGCCGGATCGCCTTCAGGTCGTCGATATCCGTGGCTGCGGAAACGGCGGTGAGGGCGGTCGTCACCGCCGCCTCGACCGCCGCGGCGTCGGTAGGGTCGAGAGACTGAGCGTCCTTGGCTTCGGGCTGGGTCATCTGGAAGAACCTTCCGGACTCAGGATCATCGCTGACGAGAACCTGGCGGGGGATGCACCCTGGGGACGGGTGGAGTGGGCGGGGCGGAGCACGGGGCGCCCGTCGGCCGAGGTGCGCAGCAGTTCAGCCGCGGTGCCCGGCAACGGGCTCGGTAAACACCGCGCCGCGGTTTCTGTCCTTTTCCGTCACGCCATCATCGTCTCACGGTCGTTCACCGGATTTCGAACCAAGGTCGCGCGCCGGCGCGCAGCACCGTCAGGCGCTCGCGCGCAGCACCACCGAGGTCGGGACGGTGATGCCCATCGCCGGCCCTCCGGCCACCATGTCCAGCAGCATCCGGACCATCTCGCGGCTGATCGTGTCCAGGGGTTGGTTGACGGTCGTCAGTGCGGGTTCCAAGGTCGCGGCCAGGCCGGAGTCGTCGAAGCCGGCGAGGGCAACGCCGCCCGGCACCGGGATGCCACGGGCGTTCAGGACGCCCAACGCGCCGGCGGCCATCAGGTCCGACCCGACGAACACCGCATCCAGCTCCGGTTCCACCCCCAGCAGCGCCTGCATGCCGGCCGCCCCACCGGCCCGGCTGTAGTCACCGTGCACCACCAGTCGTTCGTCGTACCGGTCGCCGAGCGCCTGCCGGTATCCCTCCAACCTGTCCACCCCGCCGGAGGTGTCCATCGGCCCGGTGATCGTGCCGATCCGTCGATGACCCCGCTCGAGGAGATGTTCGGTGATGAGCCGGCCGCCCTGCCGATCGTCGGCCGCCACGTACCCGAACTTGCCCTGCAGACCGAGGGGCCGCCCGCACGCCACCACCGGGAGGCCGGCCTGCAGCAACTGGGTGGCCAGGGTGTCCCCGGAATGGCTGGAGATCAGCAGCACGCCGTCGACGTGGCCGCCGGTCAGGTATTCCAGGGTCCGGCGCCGCTCGGTCTTGCTACCCGCGATCATCAGGACCAGGGAACAGTCCCGATCGGACAGCGCAGTGGCCGCGCCGCGGACCAGCACGGCGAAGTTCGGGTCCTCGAACAACAGATGTTGCGGTTCGGTGAGCAGGAACGCCACCGAGTTGGCCCGCCCCGACTTGAGCGACCTGGCGTGCGGGTTGGCTTGATAACCACTGCGCGCCATGGCCTCCCGAACAGCCTCGAGAGCAGCAGGGCTGACCAGGTGACCACCGTTGAGCACCCGCGACACGGTGCCCCTCGACACGCCGGCGGCTTCGGCCACATCACGGATGGTCGGTCGTTTACGTCGATTGACCGGTTCCACGTTCACCGACACTAGCGGCTCATGCATGACGGACGACGTTCAGCCCTTGACCGCGCCGGCCGAGAGATCGACCTGCCAGAATCTCTGCAATCCCAGGAACAGCGCGATGAGCGGGAGGATGGACAACAGCGCGCCGGTGATGACGGAGGTGTACATCGCCGGCTGGCTCGCTCCCTGGTTGAGCAGTCCGGAGAGTCCGACCGTGATCGGGAGCAGTCGATCGTCGCCCAGCATGATGTACGGCAGCATGTAGTTGTTCCAGATGCCGACGAACTGGAAGAGGAACACCGTCACCAGGCCGGTCCGCATCATCGGGAGCGCGATGTCGAAGAACAGGCGTGCGTCGTTGGCACCCTCGGCCCTTGCCGATTCGAGCACCTCGTCCGGGACGGAGGCAGCGGCGAAGATCCGCGCCAGGTAGATGCCGTAGGGACTGATGATGCTGGGCAGCAGGACGGACAGGTAAGAGTTCGTCATCCCGACCTTGGCCAGCAGGAAGTACTGCGGGATGGCCAGGATCACGCCAGGGACCAGCACCCCCGCCAGCATCAGGTTGAAGGCGATGTTCTTGCCGGGGAACGTGTACTTGGCCAGCGCGAAGCCCGCCATCGCCGAGACGACCGTGGACAGCAGGGCGCCGCCGCCGGCGTAGAGCAACGTGTTGGCCATCCACCGCCAGTAGAGTCCGCCGCGGTAGGCCGACAGGTCGTGGATGTTGCCGAACAGGTGGGACGAGGGCGCAAAGGTGAACGAGGAGAACAACTCCGAGGCACTCTTGGTCGACGCCACGACGACCCAGAGCACCGGGACGAGGCAGTAGGCCGCACCGATCAGCAGGGCGGCGGTGGCCAGTGGCGAGGATCGGCGGATCCGGCGCACGCCGGTGTCGGGGTCCGCACCGGAGTGCGCCTGGGTCGTGGTCATCTTCCCGATTCCTGGTTGAAGGCTCGCCGGCCGACGAATTTGAGCAGGCCGAAGGACAGGGCGATGGTGGCCAGGGCGATGATCACCGAGGTCGCTGCCGCGGAGTAGATGTCGTTGCGGATGAACGCGTCGCGGTACACCTTCATCAGCGGGGTCCACGTGCTGGAGATGGTGTTGGTCAGCGGCTTGAGCGTATTCGGCTCGGCGAACACCTGCAGGGTGGCGATCATCGAGAAGATGAAGGTCATCACCAATGACGGCATCACCATCGGAATCTTGATGCGCAGGGCGATCTGGACCTCGGAGGCTCCATCGATCATGGCCGCCTCGGAGAGGTCCGCCGGAATGGTCTTCAGGGAGGTGTAGAGCACGATCATGTTGAAGCCGGTCCCGCCCCACAGCGCGATGTTGGCCACCGCGAAGATGATGCCGCCGGAGGACAGGATGTCCGGTGAGTTGATCCCGGCCTTCTGCAGTAGATAGACGAACGGACTGACATCGGGAAGATACAGAAACCCCCACAGCAGCGAGGCGATGACGGCCGGCACCGCATAGGGAAGGAAGATCGCGATCCGGGTGAAGCTCTTGGCCCGGGTCCGTTTCGAGTCCAGCAGCAGCGCGAACAACAGCGCCAGACCCATCATGGTCGGAACCAGGATCAACCCGTACAGGCCGACACGCCGGACGCTGGCGAGGAAATCGGGATCACCGAGGGCCTGACGATAGTTGGCCAGTCCGGCCCACACCTCCCGTCGGGCGTTCAGACCGAGACCGAGGCCAGACACCTTGCTGGCCCGGAAACTGAGATAGATCGTGTAACCGATCGGCGCGGCCAGGAACGCGGTGAACAACACGATGGCCGGAGCCAGGAACAGGTAGGGCGCGCCCGCCCCGCGCCAACGGCCGGGCGGCGGATTGATCCGCCCGGCGGAGGGGGCGACGGTGATGGGCGGGGCGGGCGCGGTGGTCGTCATATCCTCTTCTTCACCTGGGGAGAACTCATGTGGCGGGGTCCCGTCTTCTACCGACGAGGTCTACGAGTGAATGCAGTGCCGGCGACGCCTACTTGACGGTGAAACCGGTGTTCTTCATGTCCGCAACGGTGGTGTTCTGCATGCTGGTCAGCGCATCGAGGAAGCCCTGCTGCGATTTGGCCTCCGCCGCCTTGCCGAACTGGTCGTTGTAGGCGCTGAACGCGACGTTCACGTTCGGACCGTAGGTGAAAGGCGCAGCGGTCGCTGCGACCTTCGCCGCCACGGCGTAGAAATCCGCCTGGTTGGAGAAGAAGGCCGGTGGGCTGGTCAGAGCGGTCTTCTGGGCCGAGGTGGACGCAGGGTAGACACCCATCACCTGGGCCAGGGCCTTGGTCGCGGTCGGGTCGGTGTTCATCCAGGTCGCGAATTTGGCGGCCTCGGCGGCGTGCTTGCTCTGACTTGTCACAGCGATGCTGGACCCGCCCCAGTTGCCGGTGGCCGGCTTGGCCGGATCCCACTGCGGCAAAGGCGCCATCTTCCATTTCCCGGCCGTCGAGGCGGCATTCCCGACGAGGACGCTCGGCGCCCAGATCGCGCTGATCCACCCCGCCTGGGTGCCGTTGTTCAACGCTGCGTTCCACGCCGGCGTGTACATCGGCTTGTTGTCGATGTCGCCGCTGGCGACCAGTCCGCCCCAGTACGACGCGACCTTCCTGCTCGCGTCGGAGTTGATCGCCACGGACCAGGAATTGCCGTCCACGCCCCACCACGAGGCGCCGGCCTGCTGCGTCAGCCCGGTGAACCAACCGGCGTCGGACGCCGAGAACGTGCCGAGGTAGGCCTTCGGATCGGCCGCGTGCAGTTTCTTGGCCGTCGCCGCGTACTCGTCCCAGGTGGTCGGGACGGACAGCCCGTACTTCGCGAAGAGATCCGCGCGGTAGTAGAACTCCATCGGGCCGGAGTCCTGCGGAACCGCATACAGCGCAGCAGATCCCAGCGTGACGGAGTTCCAGACCGAGGCGGGGAAATCATTCTTCACCGTCGGGTCGACGTCCTTGGAGATATCGGTCAGGGCATTGGCGGAGACCAGCGTCGGGATCTTCTGGTATTCGGCCTGCATCAGATCGGGGGCGCCACTGCCGGCCTTGATCGCGGTGAGCAATTTGGTCACCGCCGGATCTCCACCGTCCTGCTTGTTGACGGTGACCTCAGGGCCCCGGCAAAGTCGCAGATCGCTCATGTCGGGCTGTTTTAGCTGGTCAGCACGAGTTTGGGTGGTCGGTGGGGGTCTCGGGCGTGATGTCGGACGGCTTCTGCGATGTTGCGGGCTCCGTCCAGTCGAAGAAGTCCGATGGCCAGGTTTCGTAGTGTGGCCATGACCTGGGGTCCGTTGCCGGTGCGGGCCTGGGACAGGTCTTCACCGAAGGTGACGTCCCGGACCCAGTGCAAACGGTTTTCAATCGACCAGTGTCCTCGGAGCCAGGTGCCCAGCTGCGCGGCGGACGCCTGGGTCGGGTGCAGGTCGGTGACCGCGTAGACGGTCTCGGTATGCCACTTCTTGGATCGGATCGACCGGACTTTTCTGCTCACCTGAATCGCCTGGGCGGCGTGCGGAAACAGAATTCCCGCGGCGATGGTGACGACTTTGAGGGTTCGTTTCTCGATCCGTCCGTGTCCGCGGTCCTTCTGGGTGTCGGTGACGTCGACGTCGTTCCATGGGAGTTGGGCCAGTCGCCGCCGCAGCGTCGGTTGGTTACCTTTCACGGTGAGCAGGTAATGCGCTCCGCGTTGCTCCACGAGATACTTGGCATGGATTTTCTGGCAGTGCATCGCATCGGCGGTGACCAACGCACCGAGCAACTCGATGTTGTCTAAAAGCTCGGCGAACATGGGGATCTCGTTGGTTTTGACATCGACGTCCAACTGCCCCAGGACCAGGCCTGCGGTGTGAGTGAGCGCTGAGAGCAGATGTCGGCACCGGCCGCCGGCCACGGCGGATCCCCGGACCGATTTGCCGTCGACTGCGATCACTTGAAATGTTTTCGACGCGGTGGCGACCACAGCGGCCCAGGTCCCGACGATGACATCCAAACCGTCGGCGTTGATCCTGTTCAGGGTTCGCCGGATCGTCGACTCGCAGGGTCTCTCACTGGATACGCCAAGTTTGGCCAATACTGCTGGTGCGGTGTCGGCGGCCCATTCGGCGATGGCGACGAAGGAGCGGGCACCGGCGATCACCGCGCACGCGGCCACCGCCAAAATGGTGGACAAGCCGTGCCGGCGGCCGCGCGCGCTGCGGGGGTCGGGAACCGATCGCAGGGCTCGGAGCAACGCCGCCGGCGCCGTGGGGATGTCGGGGAACTCATCTTCGTCGAATTGGTCAACGACGGTATACCTGGGTGATGATGACATCGGGCGTGGTCCTTGGCTGTGAGTGAGTGGCCTCAAGAACCTTCATGATCATCACCGTGGGCCACGCCCACCCGCAAACCGCCCCTCCCGGCGTGTCGCAACCCATCGCCGCAGCTCAAGAATTGTCAACCCGACTTTGCCGGGGCCCTGGGCCCGTCCCTGGCATCATCGGAGCAGTGAGCACAAAATCGGGAGGGCACAGGCGGCATCTGTCTGTCGTGCCGGACCTACCCGAGGGACCGACCGGTGTCCCGGAGCCCCGCGGCCGACGGTCGATCCCGGCCCTGCTGTCGCTGGTGGACGAGATCACCGCCTCCCCGACCACCGGCGGGATGACCGGGCCGCCGCCGGGGACCACCGCAGAGGATCTGCGTCGTCATCTCGCGGAATCCGGTGCCCCGCAACCGTTCCTGGACCACGCGGAGACGTACGGGGACGACGTGGACGCCCTGTTCGTCTGGCTGCGGGACTACGGCCCGGTCTTCTCGGAACGGCAGTGGGCCGCCGATCTGCTCGATCACTGGACCAGATTCCTCGCGCCGGGCGTCGCCGCCATCGATGCGGAACGGTTCGGCGCGGAGTTCCTGGCCATGTACGACGACGACTCCATCGGGATGATCACGCATCTGATCGCCGAGGCGGCCGAGTCGCTCCGGCCGGAGGCAGTCGCACTCGCGCGCACGCTGGCTTCCGTCGGCCCGCAGCAGATACGCAGGGCAGCAACGGATTCGGCGCAGAAGCTGGTCTCGGCCGGAGTTCCGGACGTGTGGTGGGCGACGGACCTGGGTACCGGTGAGTGGATGGGAGCCGAAGGATTCGCCGATCCGGGGCAATCCGAGGAGACCTTGGTACTGAAGTTCTCGATCGCCGGTACACCCCACAGTTTCAGCCTTCTGCTCGACCATCGGCGGGGCGGCGGATTGAAGGATGCTCACCTGGTCACCGAGGTGGCCCAGCTGCACCGTCAGATGGAGATCCGGGCGGCGGTCTCCGGTCTGACCCTCGGCCCGCGCACCAGGGCCGAGGCCGGCCGGATTCTGTCGGCGGTGCTGGCCCTGCCGGTGGCCGCACTCGACCCCGACCCGCTGGAACGGGTGATGGCCCTGCTGCCCCTGCTCCGATCGCGCGAGCACCTGGTGATGGTTCCGGCCGACGTCGTGCCGCTCGATCCACCCACGGTGACGACTCCGGTCCGCCGGCTCGGGAAGGTGCACCGGATCAAGGTGTCGCTCGACCGCACCAGACCTGCCATCTGGCGACGGCTGGAGGTGACGTCCGGTACCACTCTGGCCCAGTTGCACACGATCATCCAGACGGCGTTCGGCTGGTCCGGCGTGCATCTCTGGGTCTTCGAGACCGCGAACGGCGAGTACGGCGACCCCGACCCAGAGATGGCGTTCGGCGACGCCGGCCGGGTGACGGTGGCGGAAGCGGCACCGACGGTGGGGGGCAAGTTCTCCTATCTCTACGACTTCGGCGACGACTGGCGCCATTCCATCGTCGTCGAGAACATCGGCGCAGCCGGCGACGTCGACTACCCGCGGTGCACCGCAGGGCGACGGGCCGGTCCGCCGGAGGACTGCGGCGGCCCGGGGATCTACGGCGACCTCCTCGCGGCGATGTCCGATCCGGATTCGCCGGCGCATCGCGCCGTTCTCGAGGCCATGCCGCTGATTCCGGACCAGGATTTCGATCCGGCTGCCTTTGCGGCGGGCCCGGTCAACCACGCGCTCCGCCTCCTGGACCGCTGACGTCCGGGCCCCGCTGCGCTTCGGGGCCTCCGCGCTTCGGGGCCCCCGCTGCGTCCTGCAAAGTGATGGCGATAGCCATCACTTTGCAGGACATAACGGGCTTCGCGGCACCCGGTATCGTCGGGTCATGCTGGTGAGGGACCCCCGGTGGGCCAGGTCGACGATCGATCTCCGTGATGCCATCGTGCTGCGCGACGGTGGCCTGTGCCGCTACTGCACCGGCCAACCGACCGTGATCGAGATCGACCACGTCTGGCCGGTCGCGCGCGGTGGCCGGACGACGATGACCAACTGCGTCTCGGCGTGTCCCTCCTGCAATCGGAACAAGGGCTCCCGGACCGATTGGCAGCCGGTGCCGCTGGCCGACATGCCTACCACCGGCGAGCCGCTGGAGCCGTTCCGCACCCATCCCCGCCGACACCGGACGAAAGCCCAACGCCGCCGGGCCGAGCTGGCCCGATCAGCCGATCGCTGAGATCGAATCGACGACGATGTCCCAGAATCGTCCGTGGTCCAGACCGGTACCGACCTGGTGTCGGCAGTCCGGTCCGGCGGGCATCCGCAGGTCGACGACCGTGCGGCCGTCGGTGAACTCGCCCCGGGTCTCCACCGCGATCGGCGCCCGGACGAGGTCGAAGACGGTGGGGTCGATCAGGTAGACGACCGGGCAGAGATCGTGGACGGGCGCTGCCTCGAAGCCCTGGTGTTCGTGATAGCGGGCCTGGAAGAATTCGAGCAGCTCGTCGACGAAGGTGCCTACCTCCGAGCCCATCTCGACGAATCGTCGCCGGATCACCGGGGTGGCCAGGGCCTGGTGCGAGACGTCCAGCCCCATCATGGTGACGGACCAGGATGCGTCGAACACCTCCCTGGCGGCTTCCGGATCGACCAGGATGTTGAACTCGGCCGAGGCCGTCATGTTGCCCTGACCGATCGCGCCTCCCATCGCCGCCACCTCGGCCACCCGACCGGCGATAGCCGGTTCCAGACGCAGCGCGAGCGCCAGATTGGTCAGTGGAGCCGTTGCCACCAGGGTGATCTCACCCGGCAACGCATCCATCACCACGTCGACGATCAATTCCGCCGCAGTCCTGGGGTCCAGACTGATCCCGGACGGTCGCAGCACCGGACCGTCCATGCCGCTCTCACCGTGGATTTCCGGAGCTGCCCGGTGCGCGCGCTGCAGAGGCTGCTCGGCCCCGCGGGCGAACATCACGTCCTTCATGCCGGCCACGGCACCGATCGCCAGCGCATTCCGGGTCACCAGATCCACCGTCTGGTTGCCGCAGACGGTCGTCACCGCCACCAGCTCGATCTCCGGATTCCCGTAGGCCGTCAGCATGGCCAGGGCGTCGTCGTGCCCGGGATCGCAGTCCAGGATGATCCTTCGAGACATCGGGCGGCTCCTTCAGGTGTGGCCTGCGCGCAGCCGACCGGCCGCCGTTCCAGCCAGTGCAGTCTCCCCGATGTTGACGGCGCGCTCCGCGGCGGTCCCCCGGGTCGCATGCTGTCGACGATCAGCGACACTGCTCGGCGGCTCAGCCGCGTTCACCGGATCGCCTCCGACGCCAGCGGGATCCAGACCCGCACCGGACCGACGCCCCGATTGGCCCAGAGTTGGTACGGCACAGCGGTGAACTCCCCCTTGACACCGTCGATGGTGGTGCCGGGACCGACGATGGTCGTCACGCCGCCCAGCAGGTCCGGTCGCGGCACCACGGTCAGGTCGGCCGCAGACGCGCTCGCCAGTTGCAGGTCGTCGACCGCCATCCCGACCGGCATGTCGACCTGTTCGACGGCGTAGACGAGCGGACCGCGCTCGATGGCCAGCGCGCCCCGCACCGCATCGACGCGGTGATGGCCGGCCGTCAGCCGGGGCGGCATCGGGAGCGTCAGGTGCAGGGTGTCACCGACTGCCCATTGCCGCTGCAGCACTGCGTAACCGGCGACTGCGGCGACCGGCTCCGGGGCGGCGCCGGCCACCGCGACGACAGCATCCTGACACCAGGCCGGGATGCGCAGCGCAAGCGCCCACGGCTCGGTGTCCGTCGCGTCGATGACGACTTCAACCGTTCCCTCCCAGGGATACTCGGTCCGAATGGACAGGCTGCGCGCTCCGACGGAGATGCGGCCGGCGGCATACTGCTGCAGTTGGAGGCCGCCGTCATCCGCGGTGGCCAGATAGGTCTGGATCGAGCTGATGGTGCGCATCACGTTGGGCGGGCAGCACGCGGTCTGGAACCAGCCCTGCCGTCCGGTGGCGGGCTGACGGTGGTCGTCCGGTACGGCGTCGGTACGGACCTGCAGAGCGTTGACGTAGAAGAACTCGTCCCCGCTGACCGAGACCCCGCTGAGAAATCCGTTGAGCAGCGTGCGCTCGATCAGATCCGCGTACCGGACATCGCCGGTGGCCAGCAGACGACGCCAGCTCCACTGCACACTGCCGATGGCCGCGCAGGTCTCGCAGTAGGCGACGTCCGGCGGCAACTCGTAGGGATCGCCGAACGCCTCACCGTCCCAACGTGATCCGTGGCCACCCGTCAGGTAGGTCTTGGTGGCCACCATGTGTTCCCACTGACGGTGCTGGGCGGCGTCGAGGGCGCCGTCGGGATCCCGGCCCTCGGCAATGATGTCGGCCACACCGGCAGCGAAGTAGAGGGCACGTACCGCATGTCCCTCGACGGTGTCGGAGTCGCGGGCCGGGACCCGGTCGGAGAAGTAGATCGGCTCCCGGCCGTACGCCCGGTTCGATCCGTGTCCCCGCGCTCCCACGAAATGCGCGGCCAGATCGAGGTACCGCCCGTCGCCGCATTCGCGGTGGAGCTCGACGAGGGCCATCTCGATCACCGGGTGGCCGTCGATGTCGGGATTGCCATCAGGGCCGAAGGTCTCGACGAGGTGGTCGGCGACCCTGATCGCAACATCCCACAAACCGGCGTCGGATCCGGTGCGGCGCCCGGCCACCGCGGCCTGGATCAGGTGCCCGAAGCAGTACATCTCGTGGCTGAAGGCCAGTTCCCGGTAGCGCTCATGCCCCCCGCGAGAGACCTGGACGAAGCTGTTCAGGTAGCCGTCGGCCTGCTGCGCAGCCTGCACGGCCGCGGTGAAGGTCTCGAGTTCGGCGCGCAGCGAGTCGGCGGGTTCGCGGCCGCTTTCCCACGCCACCGCCTCCAGCCACTTGTAGACGTCGGAATCCATGAACAGCGGACCTTGGTAGTCGACGCCGTCCTCTGCGGTCCGGCCGGCCGCGGCCGCCTCGAGGTCCGCCAGATTCCCGGCCTCGCGCAGGCGTCGCGATCCGATCGGAATGCTGACCTCGCGGTTGACCCGTTGACGCCGTGCCCACAGCCCGCCGTCGATCTGCGCGGCGCGCAGCGGAAGGGGCCGCAGTTTGACGTTCGCGCCAGGAGTGGGCGACACCGGGCCGCCGGTCGTCAGGAGGGTCACCTCAGGGTGGAAAGCCATGCATATCTCCTACCAGGCATTGGATCCGGGCAATCCGGACGCCACATTGCGTCGCGTGGGATACGCTCTCGAAATCGATTTCGAAGACGCCCGAAGGCTACGACCACGTTTCCGCGGGTGTCAAGGGCCACGTGGATCTCGAAGGCCACGACGATGCGTCGGTCGAAGCCAGGTTCTCGTCGGAGGGAGTGGTGGTGGTGGTGCCACCCGAACAGCCACCCGGACAGCCGTCCGGACCCGTCAGGATCGGCGATGTGGCCCTGGCAGCCGGGGTGTCGGTCGCGACGGTGTCCAAGGCTCTGAACGGGCGCGCGGACGTCAGTGCGTCGACGCGTGCGCGGGTGCTGGAGATCGCTGCGCGCCTGCAGTTCCGGCCGAATGCGTTCGCCGGCTCGCTGCGCACCGGGCGCAGCTTCTCCGTGGGCCTGCTGACCACCGACAGCTTCGGCCGCTTCTCGATCCCCGTCATGCTCGGCGCCGAGGATGCCCTGGGTTTGGGTGAAGTGGCGATCATCTTCTGCGATACCCGTGACGATCCCCAGCGGGAAGCGCGCCAGGTCGAAGCTCTGCTGCACCGGCAGGTGGACGGCATCATCGTCAACGGCCGGCGTGCGGAGGCGCGACTGCCTCTGGTCGACAGTCGTGGAGTGCCGGTGGTGTACGCATTTTCACCGTCGTTGGATCCGGCGGACTGCTCGGTGATCGCGGACGAACCGAACGGGACCGCGCTGGCCGTCGGGCACCTGCTCGCGGCCGACCGGACGCGGATCGCCCACATCACCGGGCCCCGGCGGCATCGATCCGCAGCGGTCCGGGCCCGCGCGACCACAGCAAACCTGCGGATGGCCGGCCTCCGGGTGGCCGGCGGGGCCCGTTTCGGGACGTGGACGGAGGAGTGGGGCCGGCGGTCGATCACCGACCTACTGTGCGAACATCAGGATCTCGACGGCGTCTTCTGCGGGAGCGATCAGATCGCCCGCGGCGTGATCGACGGACTCCGCGAGGCGGGACGTTCGGTCCCGAAGGATGTCGCCGTGGTGGGTTTCGACAACTGGGAGGTGATGGCCACGGCGACCCGTCCCCCACTCACCACCGTGGACATGAATATCAACGTCATCGGACGGTTAGCGGCCCAGTTGCTGTTGGGCGCGATCGACCGGTCCCCCACTTCGGGCACCACGGTCGTCCCGGCCCGTCTGGTGGTGCGTGAGTCGGCGTGAGCATGTCCGCTGCACCGGGATGCATTGCGGCTCAATGGAGCAGCACGTCGACCGGCCCAAGACGGAGCAGTCCGTCATCGAGCGGCACGCACCGCACCCCACCCCTTCCGCGCATCGCCTGGAAGCTACCGTCACCGATCGTCACGTTCATCCAGGCGCAGGGATTGGCCGGGCGTTTGACCTCGAAGGTCACCGGACCATCGCCGGAGTCCAGGCTCAGCAGAGCACCCACCATTGCGTCGACATCGATCCCGCGCACCAGGATGTTGCGTCGGACCTGCTGCAGATCGGCGCCGGGCACGATGTTTTCCTCGGCGATGAGCGTGACGCTCGCATTGCGGTGGGCCCGCTTGTTGAAATATCGGTCTCCGACGATGCCGAGCCCTGCCCGGAGCCGGATCTCGCCCACCAGTTCGCCGGGCGGAGCGGGAAGCGGTCCGTCTGACGGACGACCCTGGAAGCGATGGATCGGTGACACCAGCAACTGGACGATCCCAGCACCTGGACCGTCGATCGTCTCTCCCATTTCGCCGCTGAGCCTACGCGCGCGCCTCGCCCCGGCCGGCTGACACTGGTCGCTGAGAACGGAGCCAGCCTGCCGCACCCGACCGTCGCGACCGCACCGCTGAAGCGCTTGAATACCGTTCGGTCAACTTAACCCAGTTGTAACCCGCGTTTACCCTGTTGACTTGCCAAATTGTATACCGTTTGCGTTCTAGCGTCCCGGCACCACCGGCGGCGCCATGCTGAGGCGAGGTGCAGGTGAACGACTTCGCCGGCTCCACCCCCGCCGAAGGGGCGGGAACCGACACCGGCGCCGACAGCCCACTTCTCGGTGCCGGCAGTCCGTTGGACGATCGACAGAGGGCCGTCATCGCGCGGGTCACCGCCGCCGAGCGGGCCGGGATCCTCGCGCCCCACCGTGGATCAGGTGCGCAGACCGCGCTGCTCCGCGCGTTCCATGCGGCCCTGGCCACACGTGACCTGGGCCGTCGGGGGGTGAAACTCGCCGCGGCCACCGCAGCGCCGGGTTCCCCGAGCCTGCGCAACATGGCGTGCGCAGGCTTCGCCGTCCACCCGAGAAGGGCCTGGCGGTCGCGACTGTCGGAGTAGCCCACCGACCACGAGAAGCGGGTCACTGACGGACCGCCGACGAGGACATAACCCGCCCTTTCAAGTTTCCTCCACGGGGAGAACTCGTGACCGGCGGCTCTCTACCCCGCGGTCGGTCGAGACCGGTCACTGTGGTGAACAGCTGTCCCATCGGCCCCAGTAGCGCCTCTGCATGGATGAAGTTGCGGGGTTCCAGGCTGGTGTCCATACAGCTCAGCAGGTAGACTACGAGCAATCGTACCGGGTAGCTGCTTGAGTAAAGTTCAGAACGGGACGTCCACTGCTGCAACAGGATTGCGCAGTTCAGCGAGCGGGTGTGGGTCTGTGTTCACGGCCTGCTGCAACAGTCGGTAGAACAAAAGCCCGCGACTCTTCGAGGTGCGTCGGTTGAACCGGAATGTGTATTCGTCCAGGTAGTAGGCCAGGTGCTCCTGGGAGACCGCGTAATGCAGGGTGCCGGTCAGCCAGCGTTTGAGCAGCGAGGCGACCATGTGGACGCCGGGGAGGTTGATGTGGGCGGGCTCGGCGCTGTCGGTCCCGACGAACGCGACGTGCTCGTAGCCGGCCGCGGTCAGCTTCTTCAGGTAGTTGGCGCCATCGGTTCTGACCGTTGATCCTTTGGCGATGACGCGGTCGGCGAAGCCGAGCATGCTGACCGATCGGGCTGTCTCGGCCAGCTCGATGCGGACCCTGCCCAGCTTGCGGCCGGGGATCGATTCCACTGCGATCATCGCCGCGGTGTGGTCCTTCACGCCGCCTGCGCGGCCGCGAGACTCGTTGCCGATGAACACTTCATCTAACTCCACCACACCGGAGAGCAACTCCCGCTCGGGGCGGACCATCGCCCGGCGTAGCTTCTGCAGCCACGCCCACGCTGTTTCGTAGGATCCGAAACCCAGCACCCGCTGCAGACCTTGCGCGGACATCCCGTTCTTCTGCGAGGTGATGAACCAGATCGCCGCGAACCACGTCGACAGCGGCGTCCGGAGCCGGTGGAAGATCGTGCCGGCGGTCACCGACGTCTGCCGGCCACACCTGGTGCACATCCATTTCGCCTTCGCCGTACGCCAACCGCCGGGCGCCCCGCACACCGGACACACAAACCCCTGGGGCCACCGCAGACGCTCCAGATACGCCAGACACGACGAGTCATCCGGGAACCACTCCAGCAACTCCTGAAAGGTCCGGGGGTAATCGACACCACCGACCGGGTAGGCACACACTGGCTCTGACATGGCCAAATACTACTTGACTCAAGCAGCTACCCAGTACCTCTGTTCCTACTCGCCCCGACCGGTCCCACCGTGCCCCGCGCGATGGACACCGGACGCGACGCCCGGCGTTTCGGTGGCCGGCTCTACGTATGCACCACCGTCGCGGAGCACCGGTTGGACGAGCACGCCGAACGTACGCTCCACCTACCGGCCGTCGACGAGGCCTTCGCGCCATTGCTCTACCTGCTCCCGGCCCAGATGATCGGCTACCACCTCGGGATGGCCAAGTTCGCCGACGCAGAGGCCGGCCGTCATGGCTGAGCAGAGCCTGGTCTGCATCGGTAATCTCACCATCGACGAGGCCATCCACGGCGGCATCAACAACGGGCCTGCCATGGGTGGTGACGCGGCCTACGCAGCTCTCGCGGCGCGACTGTTCCTCGACGACGTGCGGATGTTCGCGCCGGTCGGGGCCGACCTGCCCAGCGGCCTGCTGGCACAGTTGTCCGCCGCCGGGGTGAACACCGACGACCTTCCCACCCGTGACCTGCCGACCGTGCGCAACGTCATCGACTATGCCGCCGACGGCAGTCGGACCTGGCATCTGCAGTGCAGCGAAGCCGATTTCGACGGCATGTCGGTCTATCCCGAGGATGTGCCCGAGCAGGTGCTGACCGCCGACGGCATCGTGTTGCTCGCCATGAGCCTGCCGTCCCAGCTCGCTCTCACCCCGTGGCTGCGGGCCCGGTCCACGGCCACCGTCTACCTCGACGTCCAGGAGGACTACCTCGACGGCAACCGCCCCGCACTGCACCGGATGATCTCGTGCTGCGACGTGTTCCTGCCCAGCGAGATCGAGGCCCTGGCTCTGACGGGCTGCAGCGACATCGCCGACGCAGCCGCGGTACTGAGAGAGCTCGGGCCGCAGACGGTGGTCATCACCCGGGCCGAGCGCGGGGTCCTGCTCCTGACGGGTGACGGTCCGGCGATCGAGATCGGTGTCGACACGGTCGATCCCCTGGACAGCACCGGGGCTGGCGACGCATTCTGCGGCGCCTTCGCCGCGGTGCACGTCAGGACCGGGAATCCGGTCGCCGCGGTCGAAGCGGCATCGAGCGCGGCGAGGATCGCGATCGGCGCGTACGGCATCGACGGCCTGCTGGCCGCCGCGACGACCACCGCGTCGGCTGCCGCGTCGGCTGCCGGGACAGCTGCTACGACAGCTGCCGGTACCTCACGGCGGGGGGTGCACCGTTGAGCGGGCGGCTGATCGCGGTGATCAATCCGAACACGACGGTGTCGATGACCCGCACCGTGGTCGAGGCGGCCACTGCTGTCGCCGGTCCGCTCACCGAGCTGATCGGCATCACCCCGCTCGTCGGACCGGCCACCGTGGAAACCAACGCGGACGAGGTGGCCGGCGCGTCAGCCGTGCTCCGCGAAATCATCCACGCGGAGAACGGTCCTGTCACTCCGGACGGATATGTCATCGCGTGCTTCGGCGACACCGGGCTGGCCGCCGCGAAAGAATCCGCCCGCGGACCCGTGGTCGGGATGACGCAGGCGGCGCTGATGACAGCGGCGCTGGTGGCCGAACACTTCTGCATCATCACCATGCCGCGCCGCACATTGGCGATGTCGCAGCGGGTGGTCCGCGACCTCGGCCTGGAACACCGGTGCACGGTGCGGGCCGTCGACGAGGACGTGGCGGCCGTCGCGGACGGTTCACTGCACCTGCTCGAACAGTTCCTGATGCAGGCCAGCGCGGCCGTCGACGACGACCACTCCGAGGCCATCATCCTGGGCTGCGCGGGCCTGGCCGATCTTCTGGTCCCGCTCCGCGAGGCACTCGGGGTGCCGGTGATCGAGGGCGTGGCGGCCGCCGTCGGCCAGGTCGAAGCCCTGTTGGCGCAGGGCCTCTCGACCTCCCGGGCCAACACCTTCGCGCCGGTCCCCTCCACCACGAGGTTTCCCCGATGAGCATCCTTTTCACCGGCGTCCGCCTGTACGCTCCGACCGCCCCGGACAGCATCAGCGCTCCGACCGATGTGCTGGTCACCGGCACCAGGATCACCTCAGTCGGCTCCCAGGCCGCCCAGCGGTACCGGGCCCAGGTCGGCGAGAACCCCGGCGGGGCGCACCGCATCGTGGCCGGCGGTGGCCACCACGTGCTGCTCCCCGGCCTGGTCAACGGGCACTTCCACTCCCCCGCCAACCATCTCAAGGGTTCGCTGCCGAGCCTCCCGCTCGAAGAGTTCATGCTCTACGAATCCCCGGCCGACCCGGCGCTCACCCCGACCCCGCGCGAGGCGTACCTGCGCACGATGCTCGCGGCGATCGAAATGCTCCGCAGTGGCACCACTTCGGTCCAGGACGATGCCTTCCTGATGCCCTACCCGACCCCCGAGATCATCGATGCGGTGATGTCCGCCTACGCCGACTCGGGCCTGCGGGCGTCGGTCGCACTGGACCAGCCGGAACTGCCCGAGACCGACAAGTTGCCGTTCATCGGTGTCGATGCGTCGCCCGCGCTGCAGGCTGCACTCCGCGCGCCGGCGCCGATGGACCGGGTCGGCCTGCTGGCGGCCTACCGTCATCTCATCTCCACCTGGCACGGGTCCCACCACGGCAGAATCACCGCTGCCGTGTCGATCTCGGCCCCGCAGCGCGTCAGCGAGGAGTACTTCGAGGAACTGGACGATCTCTCCAGAACTCACCACATCCCGCTCTTCGCCCACATGCTGGAAACCAAGGTGCAGCGTGTGCTGGCGGCCGAACAGCCCCGGTTCCGCGGGCGCTCGCTGGTCCGCTACACCGCCGATCTCGGCCTGCTCTCGGACCGGATGAACGTGATCCACGCGGTCTGGACCGATGACGCCGACCTCGACCTGATCGCCGGCGCTGTCATCGCCCACAACCCGGTCAGCAACCTCCGTCTGGGCAGCGGCGTCATGCCGTTCCGCCGGGTCCGGGACCGTGGCATCACCACCTGCCTGGGTACCGACGAGGCCATCTGCGACGACTCCGTCAACATGTGGGGCGTCATCAAGGTGGCCGGCCTGATCCACAACATCTCCGGTTCACCGAGCCAGACCTGGCCGTCCGCAACGGAAGTGCTGGACTGCCTGTGGTCCGGTGGAGCGGCCGCCATGCTGCGGGGCGACGAACTCGGAAAGGTGCGCGAGGGCTACCTCGCCGACCTGACGATGCTCGACCTGCACACCCTTCCGTTCACCCCCTTCAACGACCTGGCCGGCCAACTCGTCTACTGCCAGAACGGCAGCAGCGTGCGGCTGACGATGGTGGCCGGCGAGATCCTCTTCGAGAACGGTCATCTGCTCACCGTCGACGAGGACGCACTCCTGGCCGAGGCCAGGGAGGTCTTCGACCGTCGCCGTCCGCAGATCGAAGCGGCCCGCCGCGAGAGTGACCACGTCGCAGCCGACTACCGGGCGATGGTGCAGCGCGCCGCCCACACCGACGTCGGGCTCCAACGGTGGGTGCGGGCATGACCGACCTGCAGACCCCGGTGATCGGTCACGGCCGGTGGGATTTCACGCCGCTGCCGACCGGTGGCCCGTGCTGGCCCGGAGGCAAGCGTCTGGCGGTCTACGTGGCGCTCGGGCTGGAGGACTACCGCTTCGGCCAGGGCGAGACCGAGGACCTGCTGCCGGGGGTGCCGCCACCGGACCTGGTCAACGCCAGCTGGCGCGACTACGGCAACCGGGTCGGCGCCTATCGGCTGATCGATCGGCTGCAGAGCCTGGGCATCTCGCCGGCCATCCTGTTGAACACCGCGTTGTACGACTCGGCTCCCGAACTCCTGTCCGTGGCCCGGAAGGCGGGCGCCGAGATCATCGGACACGGCATCTCCAATTCCGATTCGCTGGCCGGACTCGACGCGGAGCACGAGAGCCGGTACCTGAGGGCCGTCGCCGAGCGAATCGAACGGGAGGAGGGAACGCCGCCCCTTGGCTGGTCGAGCCCGTGGCTGACCCAGACCGCCGACACACCGGAACTGCTGGTGAACAACGGCTATCGATATGTACTGGATCTTCGTCTCGACGACCGGCCGGTACGGCTGAACACCCGGCGCGGTGAACTGTTGGCGATGCCCTACGCACTGGAACTCAACGACAGCTCCTCCATCGTCGGACGCGGCGTGTCCGCCTCCGAGTTCGCCGACATGATCATCGACGAGTTCTCCGAGTTGCTGCTCGCCGCGCAGGAGCAGCCCCTGGTGATGAGCATCGTGGTGCACTCGTTCATCTCCGGTGCGCCGTTCCGCCTGCGTCAGCTGACCAGGGCCCTGGAATACATCACCAGCCGCAGCAGCGACGTCTGGCTCACCCAGCCCCGGCACATCTACGCCGCGCTCGGGGCGACCCGGTGACGGGCACAGCGGCGACTCCGGTCGCCGTCATCGAGAATCTGACCATCACGCTGACCCGCCGCGGGCAGGCGTCGCAGGTGCTGCGAAATCTGGATCTGCAGATCGGTCGAGGTGAGATCCTTGGACTGGTCGGCGAATCCGGCTCCGGCAAGAGTGTGCTGGGCCTGGCGATGATGGGTCTGCTGCCGCCGCGGTCGCAGCCTCAGGTCCGGGGCGCCATCCGCATCGCCGGCACGGACATGGTGCACGGCAGCGCGTCTGCGATCCGGGCCGTTCGCCGGCAGCACCTCGGGGTGATCTTCCAGGACCCGATGACGTCGCTGAACCCGACGATGCGGGTGGGCCGGCAGATCATCGAGATGCACGGTGATGAAGCCGAAGCCGTCCGGCTGCTCGCCGAGGTCGGGGTCAGCCACCCCGAACAGCGGATCCGGGTGTTCCCGCACGAGCTCTCCGGCGGCCTGCGGCAGCGGGTGATGGCCGCCATCGCGGTGTCCGGTCGACCATCTCTGATCATCGCGGACGAGCCGACCACCGCGCTCGACGTCACCGTCCAGGCGCAGCTCCTGGACATGCTGCGGGGGCTCAGGGACGAACTGGGGTGCAGCGTCCTGTTCATCACCCACGACCTCGCCGTGGCCGCCCAGATCGCCGACCGGATCGCGGTGCTCTACGCCGGGCGGCTGGCCGAGATCGGCCCGACCCGAACGGTCCTCACGAGGCCGGCGCATCCCTATACGGTCGGACTGCTCCGGTCGCGGCTCTCGCTGGACACTCCGAGGGACGAGGTACTGGCCACGATGCGGCCGGAGCCGGCCGGTGCGGCGGTCCGTCCGGACGGCTGCGCCTACCACTCGCGTTGCCCGGTGGCACTGGAGCGTTGCGCCACCGAGGCGCCGCCGCTGACGACGGTACTGGGAGTACCGGGTGCAGGCGGACACCTGCGGGCCTGCTGGCGCGCCGAGGACGAGGTCCGGCAACTGGCCACCGGGCACGAACCACCGGTTCCGCACGCCGAGGGTGTCGTCATCGCGAAAGCCGCACCGGCCGTCCAGATCTCGGGCCTCCGGGTGGTTTTCCGGCCCAAGTCGGGGGCCAGGAGGGCGCAGCCGATGGTCGCGCTGGACGGTGTGGACCTGACCGTGGCAGCGGGGGAAGCCGTCTCCATCGTCGGGGAGAGCGGATCCGGCAAGTCCACCCTGCTGCGTGTCATCGCCGGCATTCTGCTCCCGACCGGCGGCACCGTGACGATCGGGCCGGGCGGCGCCCAGATGGTCTACCAGGACGCGGGTTCCTCGCTCACCCCGTGGCTCACCGTCGGAGAACTGCTCCGAGAACGACTGCGCCCGCTCAGACTCGGCCGGACGGCCGCGGATGCGCGGGTCGCCGAGGCTCTGGAACGAATCGGGCTGCCCGCCGAGGTGGCCCGCGTGCGTCCACCGGAACTGTCCGGCGGGCAACGCCAACGGGTCGCACTGGTCCGCGCCACCATCATCCCGCCGGCCGTCCTGCTGTGCGACGAACCGACCAGTGCACTGGACGCCTCGCTGGCCGCGACCGTCCTGAACCTGATCCGGGAACTGCGTGCCCGGCTGAGCGTGACGGTGCTGTTCGTGACCCACGACCTGGCGGTGGCCCGGCTGATGGGCGAGCGCATCGTGGTGATGACCCAGGGCGTGGTGGTCGAATCCGGCACCGCTGCCGACGTGATCGGGTCTCCGAGCCATCCCTACACCCGGTCGTTGCTCGCCGCGGTTCCGGAGATCGGGGCGCCCAGATGACGACCACCACGGAGATCACCAGACGGTTCGGTCTGCGCGGCAGCAACTTCGGCGCCAGGGCCGGCACCGGCGTCAATGTCGCTCTGGTCGCACTGCTGGGCCTGGTCACCCTCGTCGCGATCTTCGCCCGGCTGCTGTCGCCCTACGACCCGATCCAGCCGATCGGGGATCTCAACCTGCCGCCGGGTTCGGCCGGCCATCTGCTCGGTACCGACGCGATCGGACGCGATCTGCTCAGCCGGACCCTCTGGGGCATCCAGACCAGCTGGTTCGCCGCCCTCGCGGTGGTGTTGTCGGGCCTCATCATCGGCGGCGTGATCGGCGTGCTGGCCGGGGTGTCCGGCGGGATCGTCGATTCGCTGCTGATGCGTTTCACCGACCTGTTTCTCGCCCTGCCCGGGACGCTGGTGGCCATCGCGATCGCCGCGGCGCTGGGAGCAAACCTGACCAACACGCTGATCGGCATCGCCGTCGTCTGGTGGCCCTACTACGCCAGGATCATCCGAGGCGAGGTGCGGTCGCTGGCCGCCAGGCCGCACGTCGAGGCCGCACGCCTGGCCGGTGTCGGGCGCTTCCGGCTCGTCTTCCGGCACATCCTGCCCGGCGTGGTACCGACGGCGATCGTGGCCGCCAGCCTGGACGTCGGGAACGTGGTGCTGCTGCTGGCCGGTCTGTCGTTCATCGGGCTCGGGCAGGCCGAGCCGGCTCCGGAACTGGGCGCCGACACCGCCAGGGCCCTGGACCAGCTGCTGAGCCAGTGGTGGGTGCCGGTGATCCCGGGCCTCGCGGTGCTGCTGCTCTCGCTGATCGCCAACCTCGGCGGCGACGCCATCCGCACGCTGCTCGCCGGACGGCGGTAGCGGGCCATGCTGAAGAAGTTCCTGTTGCGCCGCCTGGGTTCCGCGGTCGTCCTGCTCCTGCTGCTGACCCTGATCATCTTCATCCTCGAGACCATCACCCCCGGCGACCCGGTCAAGGCCTACCTGGGCGCCAACGCCTAGCCCGCGGACATCGCCGCGAAGCGGCACGAACTCGGGCTGGACTCGGCGCTGCCGGTCCGGTACCTCGCGTTCCTGCTGAACCTGGCCCGCGGCGACCTCGGCGTCTCCTACCGCACGCACCGTCCGGTCACCTCCGACCTGGCCGACTTCCTGCCTGCCACTGCCGAACTCGTCGCCGTCGCCTTCGTCATCGCCGTCCTGCTGGCCGTCGTCTTCGCCCTCTCGGGCGGACTGCGCTGGCCGGGCACCGGAATGTTCCGCGGGGTGATGCTGCTGGCCGCGACTGCGCCGCCATTCCTGCTGGCCCTGGGCGGCATCGTGCTGTTCTACTCCCAGCTCGGCTGGTTGCCCGCCTCCGGCCAGGGCGCCGACTCCAGCTCGCCGACCGGGATCCTGTTGCTGGACAGCCTGCTGCACGGCGACTTCGCCCAGTTCGGCTCTGCGTTCTCGCACCTGGTCATGCCGGCGCTGGTGCTGGCCATCGCCCCGTCGGTGGCCATCGGTCGGGTCCTGCGGTCCAGCCTGCAGGCCACCCTGACCGCCGATCACGTGCGGACCGCACGTGCCAAGGGACTCCGCGAGATCTCGGTGCTGCGCAAGCATGTCGCCCGCAACGCGATCGGTCCGGGTCTCTCGATGGGCGGTCTGCAACTCGGCTTCATGTTCGCCGGAACCGTCGTGGTGGAGCAGATCTTCAGCTGGCCCGGGATCGGCAACTACCTCGCCGCCAGCATCCCCGTGTCGGACTTCCCGGCGATCGCCGCCGTCACCCTGGTGCTCGGCGCGTTCTACATCCTCGTCAACGCCGTCGTCGACATCCTGCAGGCACTGGCCGACCCGCGGCTCAATGCCTGAAATCCGTTCCGCCTCCGACAGTTCCACCCTCACCCCCAGGAGCCCGCAGATGAGCAACACCAGATCATCCAGTACCCGCAGATTCCGAAGGGCGGCCGTCCTCGCGGCCGTCCCGTTGCTCGTGCTGGCCGGGTGTTCGTCCAAGTCCTCGACGTCCACCTCGTCAGCGGCCATCGCGGCCCCCACCGACGGGTCGCTGACGATCGGCCTGCTCGGCGACATCGGCCAACCGCCGGACCCCGACATCTACTACGCCAACAACGGTCTGGCGATCGTCCTGAACGCCTACGAGGGGCTCGTGCAGTACCAGAACAATCTCGACACGGTGAAGATCGCACCACGTCTCGCGACCTCCTGGACGGTCAGCAAGGACAACACCGTCTATACCTTCAAGCTGCGCAGCGGGGTCACCTTCCACGACGGCACCCCGTTGACCTCCGCCGCCGTCAAGGTGGCCTTCGACCGTCGGATCGCTGTGAAAGGCGGTGCGGCGTACATGGTGCAGGGCGTGAAGTCGGTGGCCACCCCGGATGCGCTGACCGCCGTCGTGACCCTCAAGGAGGGCAACGCCGCGTTCCTGGACTACCTGGCCTCGCCGTTCGGGCCGAAGATGGAGTCCCCGACCGGGTTGACCAAGAACGCGGGCACCGACCAGGCCCAGACCTACCTGATGACGCACGATCTCGGCACCGGTCCCTACGAACTGACCGCGGCGCAGACCGGCACCAAGTACGGCATGACGCAGTACGCCGGCTACTGGGGCACCAAGTCGCCCTTCAAGACGATCAACCTGCCGGTCTACAACGACGCGTCCTCGATCCAGCTGGCCTTCGACAAGGGCGACGTGTCCGCCATCGTCGCCGCATTGCCGTCCTCCAGCCTGCCGAAGTACAACACCAGCTCGTCCTACGCCAGCTACCTGCTCCCGACCCTTCAGTCGGCGTTGTTCACGCTGAACCCGAGCAAGTCGTTCTTCACCGGCAAGCCGGCCAGGACCGCCTTCATGCAGTTCATCGATCAGCAGAAGCTGGTGACGCAGGTGCTGGGGGCCCGTTCGGAGGTCGCCACCACCCTCTACGCCAAGGGCATGATCCCCGGCGGCGCCGACAAGCAGAACATCAAGTACGACCCGTCGGTGTTCACCGCCTACGCCAAGACCCTCCCGTCCGGGACGCCGATGGTGATCGGGTACGCCTCGGACAACACCAACGCGCAGCAGATGGCGGCGATCGTCGCCGCACAGGCGCAGGCCGCCGGCGTCAAGGCCACCGCGCAGGGCTTCCCGACCTCCCAGGTGTTCGGCTGGGCCAATGATCCGACCAAGGGACCCGACGCGTTCATCGACGGCAACAACGGTCCGGACGGCGGCAACCCCTACATGTGGGGTCACGTGTTCTGGGACAAGACCGGCGGGATCAACTACTTCCTGTGTGACGCCCCGGCCGTCGACGCCGACCTGAACGCGGCCGTGAAGTCCGGCGACACCGCGCTTTTCGTCAAGGCGGGCGAGCAGTACTCGGCCACCGGTTGCTACCTGAACCTGTCGTACAACAAGGACTGGGTCGTCGCGCAGAAATGGCTGGCCGGGGTGGCCGAGGCCCACAACATCGGCGCCAACGAACTCGACTTCAGCCTGCTGTCGGTCACGAAGTAGCGCCCGCGAAGATGAGCCGCTCCCCCGAGAATGCGCGGCCCACCGGCAGTCCACCGCTGATCGAGAAGGTCTCGCTGTCCTCCCAGATCTACCTGTCCATCCGGGAGGGGATCATCCTGGGCCGGTATCCGCAGGGCAGCCGGTTGACCGAGCAGCGTCTGGCCCAGGAGTTCGAGGTGTCACGCATCCCGCTCCGGGAGGCGGTCCCGCTGCTGGAGATGCACGGGTTCGTGCGGACCTTTCCCCGCCGCGGCGCCGTCGTCGCCACCTGGGATGCCAAGGCGGTCAACGATCTCTTCGATCTGCGGCTGTGTCTGGAGGTCGGCGCGACCCGGTACGCGGCCCGTCAGGTGGCGGCGGGCGCGCCCACCCACCGGTTGGAGCAGGTGCTGGCCGAGACCCGACGGGTGGTCCACGAACGTGACCCGTACGGGATCGCGGCGGCCAGCGCCGAATTCCACGAGGCGGTCGTCGACCAGGCCGACAACGCACTGATGACCACCCTGATGCAGTCCATCCTCGGACGGATGGTCTGGCTGTTCTACCTGACCTCGCAGCTCGACGTGGACGACGCCTTCTCCGACCACGTCGAGCTGTGCGAGGCGATCATCTCCGGCAACGAGCGCGTCGCCGAAGCGCTGGCCTACGCCCACATCGAACGGGACCGGGAACCGTCCTTCGCCGCCCTGAGCACCCTGCACGCGCTGGCCGAGGACGCGCCGCCGGACTGATCCACCCCCAAGCCCCCCCCGCGCTGATCAACTTCGCCCGCGCTGATCAACTTCGCCCGCGCTGATCAACTTCGCCCGCGCTGATCAACTTGGCCGAAATGGGACCCGTGGGACAGGAGTCAACGAGTTCGTCAGCGCGGACGGGTGGTCAGGCTGGGTCCACCTGGTCAACGGCCACGTCCGCGTCCGGAGCGGCGGCCACCCGTTGGGCCATCGAGTAGGCGATGTTCTCGCGTGCCGCTGCGGGGGCCACCCCGGAGGCCACCGAATGACGGAGCGCCGCCGACGAAGAACCGTATGCCGCCATGGCGGCTCGGACGTTGCCGGTACCGGTGCCGTAGGTCAGGGACCGGCCGGCCGGGATACCCATGCTGCCGCCGACCTCGATGGCGTCCTGATTGGCCCCCATGTAGGAGAACGTCCAGTCGTACTTCTTCTCCTGCTCCTCGATGAGCGCCTTGATCGCGGGACGGGTCCATTCCTGCGAGGCATTCTCCATCCCGTCCGTCATGATACCGAAGATGACCGAACCCGGACGCCGCTTTTCCGGAAGCGCGGCGAGGTATTCACCGGTCGATCGGACGAGAGCGGCGATCGAGTCGTTGAGCGCGGTCGACCCCCGCGGCTGCAGATCCAGTTTCGGCACGCTCTGCAGATCCCGGCCGGCGTAGACCTCTTCGTACTGATCGTCGAACTGGGCGAGAGTCACGGTGCAGCGGCCACTCTGCGTCTTCTGCGACTCGATGTAGGCGTCGAAACCACCCTCGGTATCGGACTTGATGCTCATCATCGAACCGGACCGATCGAGCAGAAATGCGATGTGGGTGTAGTTGACGTCCGTCATGTCGTCCTCCTGCGTGGGGTGAAGGTGAATTTCTTCTGATCGGCCCTGGCCACCGCCAGCGCCTCCGCGGTGACCTTGCCTCCCTCGGCGTAGGGGGCCAACGCCGCCGACCTGGCCAACCGCGGCGGAACGCTGTTCGGTGCCACCTGCGCCGAGGCTGCGATCGTCCGCATCGACGCACCGCCCAGCGCTGCCCTGGCCATGGTTTCGTCCAGGGCAGCGGCCAGGTGCTCCTGCGCTCGGCTCAGTAGTTCGGTCAGCTCGACCTCCGACACGGGCATCGGCGGCGAAAGCAAAGCTCTTGCTGCGTCGATGTTCTCGATTAGGGGGTCGCTCATCAGGTCACTCTACATGCAAACTCTGCACATGCGCAACTATTGCACAGCTCGTTCCGCCTGGCCGCGCTGATCAACTTCGCCAGCGCTGATCAACTTGCTCCGAATGTGACTGGTGGGACAGGAGTCAACGAGTTCATCAGCGCGGACCAGGATTACCCGGGAAGGCTACTTCAGCTTCGGGATCATCTTCCGGTAGAGGGCCACGACAAATCCTTGGGTGAATGAGTTCTCGTTCGACTGCAGCATGACGTCGCCGACCCGGACGACGGTCAGTCCGCCCCCGCTGTACGCCTCGTCGCCGAGGCCCGGGACCTTCTTCCCGTCCGCGTATCCGGCGATGTTGGCCGCCGGCACGACGTCGATCTCCACCGTGCCGCCACCCCCACCGCTGCCGATGCTGAACGTGCAGCCCGACGTCGGGGGACCTACGTTCGCGGTGGTCACCACCTTCGTCGCCGTCAGGGTGTACTTGGTGGCTGCCGTCTGGGCGCTGTCCAGCTTCCGCTCCCTGGCGACCGCCGCGGCGTCGGCTTCGCTGAGCAGGGCACAGACATCGATGGACCCAGCCCGGCTCGAACCAGCGGTCGCCATCGAGGGGGCGTTCACCTGCGATGGGCTGACCTGTGACTGGCCTTGGCCGGCCGGTGGTTGAGCCGTCCCGCCCGAGGCCCCGCCGCAGGCCACCACCATCGGCACGAGCGTGGTGATGCACATCCAGGCCAGACGACGTGAGGTCATGACGGAAACCCTAGGCCCGAATCACCTTCTCCGGGCGGATGTCGCCACCTCCATACCGGCACGCAGCGCGAGCCCGACCATTGGATGACGACGCCAACCCCCCGCGTCAACCCCCCGCGTCAACCCCCCGCGTCAACCCCCCGCGACCGAGGGCAGGATCTGCACCTCCGCCCCGGCGCGCAGCGGCGTAGCGAGAACACCCGTCAACCGGCAGTCCTCACCGTCGACGTAGACGTTCACGTACCGGCGGATCACCGACTGCTCGGACCGGATCCGGCGGTGCAGCCGCGGCTGGCAGGCCGCAAGTTCATCCAGCAGCGCACCGAGCGTCGGCCCCGACCGCAGGGCGAGCGTCGACGATCCACCGCATTCGGCGCGCAGGACACCCGGCACCAGCACCGTGACCGAAACGGTCGAGCAGCCGTCGTCTCCCATGCCTCACACCTGGAAGGCCCGCACGCAGAGCACGTCCGGCAGGTGCTCGGCGATCAACGACCACGAGTCGCCCTCGTCGGCACTGCCGAACACCTCACCGGACCTGGTCCCGAAATACACGCCCGTGACGGCCGCGTCGTCGGTGCACATCGCGTCCCGCAGCACCACCGGATAGAAGTCGTCGGTCGGCAGTCCATTGTCCAGAGCTTTCCAGGTGGCTCCCGCGTCGGTGGAACGATAGACGCGGCAACGGAAGTCGGGTGGATAGCGCCGGCCATCCGCCTCGATCGGAAAGGTGTAGAGGACACCCGGTTTCGACGGATGCGCCACCATGGTGAAGCCGAAGTCGGTGGGTAGACCATCGGCGATGCTGCCCCAGCTGTCGCCGCCGTCATCGGATCGATAGACGCCGTGGTGGTTCTGCGCGTAGAGCCGCTCGGGGTCGCCGGCGTCACGGGCGACCTTGTGCACACATTGGCCGAACTCCGGCCATGGATCGGGGAAGAAGTAGGCCTTGATGCCTTTGTTGGCCGGGTTCCAGCTCACCCCCGCGTCCTCGGACCGGTAGACACCGCCGGTGGACATCGCCACCAGCAGTCGGTCCGGGTCACTGGGATGCGGCAGGACGGTGTGGATGGCCTGTCCGCCGAACCCGGCCCCCCACTGCGGGCGGTGCGGGTGGTTCCACAGACCGGGCATCATGTCGTACGTCTGACCGCCGTCGGTGGACTTGAACAGCGCAGAGGGCTGAGTGCCGGCGTAGACCACACCGGCCGCCGTCGGACTGGCCGCGAACTGCCAGACCCGCTCCAGCGCAACGCCTGCCGCGTCCGGAAAGGCCAACGGTGGCTCGTCCGGTTCGCTCCAGGTCGCGCCGAGGTCGTCGCTGACCGCCACACTCGGACCGAAGTGCGAGCTGGTCACGCCGGCCAGCAATCGGTTGGTGCTGGAACGCTTGTCGACCCCGACCGCGTAGACGTTGGTCATCTGGAACTGCGGCACGCCGATCTCCCAGCTCCTGCGGTCGTCGTCGCTCCGCGCCGTGAACAAACCCTTCTCGGTTCCGATGCACAAGACGTGTGCCATACGCTCAACCCTCCACGAGTTTTCCGGCAGTGGATTGCTCAGTATGGTCCGCCGCCCGCCGGCGCGCAGGGTGAGACGTCGCTACCGAAGATTCCGGGCCGTCAACACCTTCTTCCAGGCGCCCTCGTAGCCCATCGGCCGGAAACCGACCGCCTCGTTGACGTCCAGCATCGGCCGGTTCTCCTCCGCGTTGAAGGTGGCGATCGCAGGGTGCCCAGGAAGATCACGCTGCAGCTGGAGGAGGTTGCCGATCTTCATCGAGGTGCCGAGCCGGTGTCCGCGATGTGCGGGCATCACCAGGGTGTCCTCCTGCGAGACCACGCGCGTGGTCTCCGCCGGTACCGAGAACATCGTCAGGCCGCAGAGTCTGCCCGTGGGCAGGTTCTCGACGACGGTGAACAGGCTGGTCCGCCCGTTGACGGCCTCCAACTCCTCCGTCTGGGTGATCCGCTCCGGTGTCCACACACTTTCCGGTTCCTCCAGCCCGGCCGACGGCTCCTCCGTGCTCATCGCGGTGTAGAGCACCGCCATGTCCGCGAGCCACCGCGCAGGGATCCGCCCGGACCAACTGTGCAGCCGGTAGTCCGGCCCGGCGGCGGTGGCGGAGGCCGCGAGCAGCCCCACCAGGTCGGCTTCGTCGACCGGCAGCGCCAGACGGCTGCCGCGTTCGACCTGCTCGAGGCGGTAGCCGCGGCCGAGCAGGAAACGCACCTCGGGGTTCTGCTGCGGCACCGACCCGAAGCCGGTCGGCGAGTGCAGCTGCGGGCCCGCCCCCGGGGCCGACACCGCGTAGACGATCAGCTTCGTCCGTCCGTCCTCCCGGGCGGCGGCCTCGACACATTCGGCCAGCGCCGTGCCGACGCCGAGCCGCCGGCACTCCGGCAGCACCCGGACGTCCAGCCAGCACGTCTCCGGCTCTTCCAGCAGTGCGTCGATCGAACCGCGACCCACGATCCGGCCGCCCATCCAGGCGACGAACATCCAGTGCCTCTTGTGGCTGTCCAGCCACCGCGGCAGCATCTCGGCGGGCGAAAAATTGAGCTCGTCGGTGCCGTAGCTGTGCGTCTCGACCGCGTTCCGCACCTCGATCGCCGCGATGAAGTCCGCAGCATCCGCAGAGTCGATCGACGCGGGAATCCGCACCGGCGAGATGGTGAAGGCCACCGTCGTCATGCTCGCTCCTCCGCGTCGAATCGTCCGGGCCGGCCGCTGTCTGCGAGATGACGATCCTCCGGCCCGCCCTCCGGCGCACCTCATTTATGGCGTCCACGGCGCACCCGGGGGAATGAATCCGGCCGCCGGCTCTGTTGTTGGTCGTGGGAGCCGGCCGAGTTCGCTGCGGCCGGCCACGAGAGAAAGAAGACCCCCTGATGTCCGACAAGCCAGTTCTCCAGCCCGGACCGGACCACCCGATCAGCGTCCTGGCCAACCCGAACCGGGTGATCGTCTCCGTCGCCGGCCGCGTGGTCGCGAACAGCAACAAGGCGCTCGTCCTGCAGGAGGCCGCCTACCCGGCCGTTCAGTACATCCCGATGGCCGACGTCGACCAGACGGTGTTGCAGCGCACCGACCACTCCACCCATTGCCCGTACAAGGGTGACGCCAGCTACTACAGCATCACCGTCGGTGGCGACCGTTCGGTAGATGCAATCTGGACCTACGAGTCGCCGAACGAGGCGGTCGCCGGGATCAAGGACCACGTCGCTTTCTACCCCGACCGGGTGGACGCGATCGCCGAGCAGATCGCCGGCTGATCCGACCGTCCATTCCCAGCATCTGATGACGAAAGAGGCAGCAGCATGAAGGTTCTGCTCACCGGCGGTACCGGCTACATCGGTTCGGCCATTGTGAAGTCGCTCTTGGCCGAGGGACACGAAGTGACTGCGGTCGTCCGTAGTCGGTCCTCCGCCGACAAGGTCACGAAGAACGGTGCGATCGCCGTGATCGGCGAGATCACCGACACCGCCTGGATCACCGCCCAGCTGGAGGCCGTCGACGGAGCGATCCACACGGCCTCCCCCGGTGACCAGACGAGCGTCGCGTTCGAGACATCCATGTGCAAGGCGGTGGTAGCGGCCTTCGGAGGATCGGACAAGCCGTACATCCACACCTCCGGTGCCTGGGTCTACGGCAGCGGCGGCGACCTGACGGAGGCCACACCATTCGACGCACCCGCTCTGGTGGCCTGGCGCGCCGAGGTCGAGAACATCGTGATGCACTCGGATGTGCACGCCGGAATCGTCGCGCCGGGCATCGTCTACGGCCACGGCGCAGGCTTGATCAACGTCCTGGCGTCCGGGCCGAAGGACGATCAGGGGGCGCTGCATCTGATCGGCGACGGCACCCAGCACTGGATCACCGTGCACGTCGACGATCTCGCCGACCTGTACCTCCGGGCACTCGAACAAAGGGCCACGGGCTACTACATCGGCGCCGGCGGCCAGAGCCCGACGGTCCGGGAATTGGGCGAGGCCATTGCGGGCCCGGCCGGCGTGCACCCCGAGACGGCTGACGAGACGCGCTCGCGACTCGGCGCCGGACTGGCCGATGCACTGCTGCAAAGTCAGCAGGCCACCGGGGCGAAGGCCAGAGCGGACCTCGGCTGGGAGCCTGCTGCGCCCTCGCTCCTGGACGAACTGCGAGCCGGCCACAAGAGCTGAGACGGCTACCCGGCACGCGGTGTGTCGACGACGAATCGGGCGGGGACCCATCCCGGACGTATCAGACGGACAATGCCGGTGCGATCGTCCGTCGGCCGTCACCGATCAATAGCCGACGATTTTTCGGCCGGATCAAGCGGCGCCGTCGGCAGCTCTTTTGTGCAGCGCTGACAATGCAGCGCTGACAATGTTGTGGAGCGATGTCAATCCGCTGTCCAGCGGCCCCGTCGCTCGCGTCACCCGTGTGCGGCATCGTCGGACGTCCCCCTCCCGCGGCCCGGCGCTTCGACCCGCTCGGCCTATGGTGCAAACCTCACCGGAGGTTTACGGTCTGCTTACTCAGCGCGCCCGGGCGTCAACGTCCGCGGGTGCTACTCGAGACAGAGGAGCCCTGTGAACACTCGGCGCGGTCCCAAATTTCTGGCCGTCATCGGCACCGTGATCCTGATCTCGGGGCTCGCCACGAGTCAGGCCACCGCAGCGGCGCCGGGGGCGAGTCGTTACACCGCAACCGCTCTCACACCCACGTCGACGATTGTCTCGGAGAAGTCCGCAAGCGGGCAGATCGCAAGGAGCGACCCCGCTCTGCTGGCCCGCACCGATACCACGCCCGTCAACGTGATGGTCAAGCTCGACTACGACGCGGCCGCTTCGTATCAAGGCGGCGTCGCCGGTCTCGCAGCCACCAGCCCGCAGGTGACCGGCAAACGGCTGAACAAATCCGATCCCGCCGTCACCAGCTACCTCCGGCACGCCGACGCCGAGTCGGCCAACGCATCGAAGCGGATCCGGGCCGCCGTGCCCGCGGCCAAGGTGTTGAGTTCGTTCACTCTCGCCTACGGAGGCCTGTCGGTCCGACTTCCGGCGAACCAGGCCAAGGCGTTGCTCGAGATCCCGGGAGTCTCCGCCGTCCAACAGGACTCGCTGCAGCACCCGACCGCCGACGCCGAGGAATCCGTATCGCTCGCCGTCCCGGCCAGCACGTCCACGTCGTCGGCACGGACTGCGTCCATCTCCAGCGACACCACGAAGTTCATCGGGGCCAACAAGGTCTGGCCGAGCCTCGGTGGCCCGGTGAAAGCCGGTCAGGGAGTGATCGTCGGCGTCCTGGACACCGGGATCTGGCCAGAGCACCCCTCCCTCAAGGATCTCGGTCTGGCCAAGCCCGGCCCGGCCGCCAAGACCTGGGGCTGCGATTTCGGCACCGGCACCGACGCAGCACTGGGAGCGAGCTTCACCTGCAACCACAAGCTCATCGGGGCCTACGCCTTCCTGGACACGAACCTCTCCGCCGGTGCCCCGAAGGCCGGCGAGTACTGCGATGTCACCCTCATCAGCACCGCACACCCGTTCGGCACCTGCTCCGCGCGTGACTCCGACGGACACGGCACCCACACCTCCACCACCGCCGCCGGCGACCCGGTGAAGAGCGTGCCGCTGCTGGGCGTCGACCGGGGGCCGATCAGCGGGATCGCTCCCGGCGCTTCGGTGATCATGTACCGCGTCTGCCTGGAATCGGGCTGCTTCGGTTCGGACTCCGTCCGGGCCATCCAGCAGGCCATTCTCGACGGGGTCAACGTCATCAATTTCTCGATCTCCGGTGGGGCCAGCGCCTACACCGATCCGGTCGAGCTCGCCTTCCTGGATGCCTACGCGGCAGGCATCAGCGTCTCCGCCTCGGCGGGCAACTCCGGGCCAGGTACAGGGACGGCCGAGCACGCCGGGCCGTGGGTCACCACGGTCGCGGCCTCGACCTCGGACCGCGCCTTCGAATCGAGCATGACGCTCACCTCCACCGATGGGGCCACGTTCAGCAAGGTCGGGTCGACGATCACCGCCGGCGTGACCGGAACACCGGTCGTACTACCGACTTCGGTCGTCGGTTACACCGGCAGCGACTTCTGCCTGCAGCCGTTCGCCGCCGGGTCGCTCGTCGGCAAGGTGGTCGTCTGCGAGCGCGGCGGCGGGGGTGGTGGACGGGTCGAGAAGGGCTACTTCGCCAGCCTCGGCGGCGCCGCCGGGATGATCCTCTACAACCCGACCGTCTCGGACACCGAGACCGACAACCACTTCCTGCCGGCCATTCATCTCGATGGCCCGAACGACGCGCTCGTCGCCTTCCTGGCGGCCCATCCCGGGATCACGGCCACCTGGGCGCGTGGCGAGAAGGCCACCGTTCGCGGCGACGTGATGGCGGGTTTCAGCTCCCGTGGTCCGGTCGGCGACTTCCTCAAGCCCGATGTCACCGCGCCGGGCGTTCAGGTGCTGGCCGGCAATACGCCGACCCCGATCGGGATCCCGGCCGGACCGCCCGGTGAACTCTTCCAGGCCATCGCCGGCACATCGATGTCGAGCCCGCACAGCGCGGGGATCTCGGCCCTGGTGAAGGCCGCCCACCCGACATGGACGCCGGGGCAGATCAAGTCGGCCCTGATGACCTCATCGGTGCAGGACGTCGTCGAGAGCAACGGGACGCCGGCCAACGCCTGGGACGAGGGAGCCGGGTCGCTCCGCGCCAACCGCGCCGTCGGGCCCACGGTCACCTTCGACGTACCGGCGTCGGCCTACGTGGCCAGTGCCTCGGATCTGCTGAACCGGGTGGACCTGAACCTACCCAGCATCAACGCCAACCCGCTGACCGGAGCACTGAAGACCTTCCGGACCGCACAGAACGTGTCCGGCCGGACGCAGACCTTCGACGTCGGGAGCACCACGGCCGACGGACTGGAGATCACGGTGTCGCCCAGTACTTTCACGCTGGCGCCCAACGCCAAGCAGAAGCTGAAGATCATCATCGACGGCACCGCGACCTCGGACGGATTCCACTTCGCCTCGCTGACCGTCAGGCCACGTGATTCCGCGTCGATCGACGCGGTGCTGCCGGTCGTGGTGAATCGCCAGCCGGGCCTGGTGCCGCTGACCCAGAGCTGTGACCCGATCTCCCTGCTGCGCAATGGGATTGCCGGGTGCACGGTGACGGCGACGAACACTGCACCGGTTCCCGCAGTGGCGACGATCAAGGTCACCGCGCCAGGAAAGCTGACGGTCAGCGGCGTTTCGGCTCCGGCCCACCGGACCAGCACCGGTGCGGCCTGGTCTGGAACGCTGTCCCCGACCCTGGCGCCGACGGTGACGTCGATCGTGGCCGGCACCAACCCGGTCGGCGGCTATCTGGCCCTGAGCACCTTCGGGATCGCCCCGGTCGCCGGGGTCGGTGACGAAACGATGACCAATTTCACCGTTCCGTCGTTCCAGTACGGCGGCGAGACCTACACGGGCGTCGGGGTGGACGCCAACGGCTATGTGGTGGTCGGCGGTGGCACCTCGCAGGACAACGAATGCTGCCTCGTGCAGACGTTCCCGAATCCGATTCGGCCCAACAACGTCATCGCCCCGTTCTGGACCGACCTCAACCCGGCGGCGGGCGGGGCGGTCAGGGTGGGCACGCTGACGGACGGCGTGAACCATTGGCTGGTCGTCGACTTCGCCGGCGTCCCGGCGTTCGGCAGCTCGGTGTTGAACACCTTCGAGGTCTGGATCCAGCTGGGGGCCGTCGAAGGCCAGTGGCTGAGCTACGGGACCCTGGGCGGCGCGAACGGACAGCCCCTGTCGGTCGGGGCCGAGAACCGTGACGGCTCGAGCGGTGCCAACGTCACCGGCGCCGCCTCCGGTGGCGGGTACGTCATCACCCTCGCGCCGCCGACCCCGGGGGGAACTGTCTCGTTCACCTACAAGGCCTCGAGCAAACAGGCCGGCAAGTACGACCTGCTCGCCTCGTTGACCACTCCGATCGTGAAGGGTACGACGACAGCGAGGACCACCCTGACCGTGTCCAAGTAGCTTTCACGCCGGGAGTCGACCTCTCAGGTCGCTCATGTGAACGGCATGACACAGGTGTGAAGCTGCTGGGCAGCCATTGCTAGCATCTGTCGATGAACTCCAGAACGGCAGGCCAGGAGGTAGAGACCGCCTCCAGCGGCGGTGGCGTCAAGTCCGCCGACCGGCTGATGACGCTCCTGGAACATCTTGCCCAGACCGGTGAAGCCACCTTCAGCGCCATCAGCGCCGCGCTGACGATGCCGAATTCCTCGGCCTACCAACTCCTGCGTACCGCTCATCGCCGAGGCTTCGTCGACTTCGACGAGAACACCCGCACCTACCGACTGGGCCTGCGCCTGTGGGAGGTGGCACAGTCGTTCTCGGGCAACCTCGACCTCCCCGGCACCGCACAACCCTTGATGACCGATCTGTCCGACGAGACGGGCGAAACCGTGCAACTGGCGCGACTCGACGGGCTGGAGAACGTGTACCTGGCGATCGCCGAATCGAAACAGCCGATGAAACTGGTGTCCACGGTAGGGGCACGGCTGCCCGCACACACCACCGGTGTCGGCAAGGTGCTCCTGTCCGGGCTCACCGATGAACAGCTGCGGACCAGGTTGGAGGGCGTCACCCTGCAACGGTTCACCCGGAACACCCTCCACTCGCTTCCCGACCTGATGACGGAGATCCAACGCATTCGCAAGCAGGGATACGGCGAGGACAACGAGGAGTACGTCGTCGGCTGCCGTTGCGTCGCAATGGCCGTCCGCGGGGGCAACGGGATTCCGGTGGCGGCGATGTCCGTGTCGATCCCCACGCCCCGCTTCAACCGGACCATCGCCCGCGACGTCCGGCTGGCGTTGACAAGAACGGTGGCCGAGGTCGAACGACGACTGGGTGGTCGCCCGGCGATCTGAGGTCGCCGGCACGTTCGGCAACGGACGACCGCGTCATTCGACGAAGAAGACCTGACGACGCATCTGCACCATGCCCTGGTCGGCCGAGACCTTTTCCGCGGAGAGCGGTCTCATGCCGGCCTCCCACCGCTCGCCCAGCTCGTCGGGATGCGCGTTCATCGCGTCGAGGGCCTCGAGGTCATCGTGTTCGAAATAACCGAACACCTCGTCGCCGTCGAGGAAGATGGAGTAGTTGCGGATGCCCTGGGCCTTGATCTGCGCGATCAACTCGGGCCACGGCTCGGCGTGCGCCCTGACGTACTCCTGCACCCCGGCCGGGTCCAGCTTCTTGCGCCACATCGCTCTGGCCATCACAGACGCACCGTCATCTGGTCCGCGACATCTTCGTCGAGCGTGTACCCGAGGCCCGGTGCGGTCGGTGCCGCAATGGTGCCGTCGTCGAGCACCGGATTCCCCGAGAACAGCTGCCAGAACATCGAATTCGAGTCCTCCGGGAGCACGTTCGGGAAGTACTCGGCGAACGGGCAGTTCCACTGCGAGAAGACGAAATGCAGATTGTGCAGCTCGTTCGAGTGCGGGATCATCGGAATGTCCCGCGCGGCCCCGAGGGCGAACACCTTCCGTGCCTCGGTGATACCCCCCAACCGGTTGACGTCGGGCTGCAGGATGTCGGCGGCGCCCAGTGCGATGGCCTCGGCGAATTCCCACCGTGTGTAGTAGTGCTCGCCGTGCGAGATCGGTGTCTCCGATCCTCGCCGCAGTTCGACGTAGCCCCGCATGTCATGCGGCATCAACGGCTCTTCGATCCACTTGAGGTTGTACGGGCGCAACATGCGTTCCATCCGGACCGCGTAGTCC
Source organism: Nakamurella sp. PAMC28650 (assembly GCF_014303395.1). Classification (GTDB taxonomy): domain Bacteria; phylum Actinomycetota; class Actinomycetes; order Mycobacteriales; family Nakamurellaceae; genus Nakamurella. The sequence goes on along the minus strand of NZ_CP060298.1, from coordinate 2,625,775 downwards.
AGGTCCCACCCCATGTAGGCATCCGCCGCGAGTTCGACGTCGTCTCCGATGGTCTCGCGGACCGTGCGGATCAGATCGACGTTGCGGCGCATCCCGGCGACGCCGTCCTTCGGTCCGAAACCGAAGCGCTGCTTCATCATGCGATATCCCTGGGCGAGGTAGCCCCTGGCTTCGGCAGCCAGTTCGTCCAAGTCCTTCAGCGCGTACAGACGGCTGGCGTAAGCGGTCGCCTCGGTGCGGACGAGCCCACCCAGCAGGTCGTAGACCGGGACGCCCAACGATTTCCCGATGATGTCGTACAGCGCGATGTCGACCCCGCTGATCGCCGACACGGGTGCGCCCCGCCGTCCGTAGCGACTGGACGACCGGTACATCTTGGCCCAGAGGTATTCGGTGCGAAACGGATCCTCGCCCATGACGAGTTCACGGAACTGATGCGCGATGATCGGTGCGATGCCGGCATTTCCCGCGCCACAGGTGCCGACCCCGGTGATGCCGACGTTGGTGTCGATCTCGACCAGCACCATGTTCACCGGGCCCCAGTAGTTGCGCTCCGCGACGTCGGGGAACTGGGTCGTCGGCGTGCACAGCCAGGGCACGTCGGGTGCCCGGACCTCGGTGGACGGCCGGGGCGCCAGCGAACGGACCCTGACGTCGGTGATTCGCAGATCAGACACCTGTCACTCCTTCGATATGGTAGATGCGGGACGCGTTGCCGCGGAATACGTTCGAGCGTTCCTGCGGCCAGCAACCGGCGAGGACGTCCAGGTGGTGGGCCACCAGCGCGCGATAGCTGATGGTGGCTCTGTCGATGGGGAAGTTGCTCGCGAACAATGTCCGGTCGGGGCCGAAGCAGTCGAGCAGCGTGCGGAGGTAGTCGCTCATCCTGCGGTCGTCCCAGGTCGGGTCGACCGTGTCGAATCCGGAAGTCTTCACGGCGACGTTCGGCAACTTGCCCAGCGCATGCAGATCCACCGACCAACGGCGCAGATCAGCCTGTTGCCAGGGAATGTGCAGCCCTCCGTGGTTCAAGATGAACGTCAACGCCGGGAAGTGCCTGGCCAGTGCGGCAGCGGCCGGGAGCTGGCAGGGCAGCACCTGCAGGTCGAACGACAGACCTCGACCGGACAGAGTGGCAAGACCGCTCCTCCATCGATCGTCCAGAAGCAGCGGGCTGGCGCGCTTCACGCCGCCGTGCCAATCCAGCATCTGCCGCACCCCGACCACGCCCGAGGACTGCTGCAGTTCATCGAGCCTGGCCTGCAGGCCGGGCTTCTCGAGCTGTACCGCGGCCACCAGCACGACGCGGTGCCGGGCGATTCCCGATTCGAGCTGCCAGTGGCGGGTCTCCTGCACCGCCAGCTCCGGTGCCCGGCCGGCCTCGACGTGGACCGAACCGACCAGATCGACGTCAGCCGTCCCGGCATCCGCGGCGAGGTCGGCCAGACCGTAAGGGTCCATCAGTGCGGCGCCGGGCAGATCCGTTGCATAGCAGTGATGGTGGGCATCGACCACGGCAAGAGCCGGGACCGTCATGCGGAACGCGGCGGCCGGAACGCCTGCACCGGCTTGCCGGCCACCGCAGACTCGCTGGCGGCAGCCAGGAGAGCTACCACGTCAGCGCCGATCTCGCCCGGCGCCGCCAGCGTGCAGGCGCGGTCCGGATCGATGGCCGCCGCCACCAGTGCGATGGACGTCGCCTTCTCCGGATTGGCCTGCGCCTCGGTCAGCGTCGGCTCGGCCGTCAGCGGCTGCCCACCCCTTGCGATCTCGAGACTGCCGTGCACCGTGTCCAGACACGCATGGCCCTCGGAGGCAAAGAACCGATATTCCTCGATTCTCGACGAATGCGACTGCACACTGCCGGTGGTCGCGATGGTGGCGACCGAACCGTCGCTCATCTCGATCGCCAGCGAGTCGGCGAGGTCCACCCGGAGGCCGGCGAAGTTCGAATAGGCGCTCACCGACACGGCATGCAGCCCGGTAGCCGACAACAACACCGCTACCGCATGGGTCATCTGGTTGTTCATCTGACCGCCGCCCCGCAGCGGATCGGAGTACGTCGAAGGCGCTGAGGCGAACAGCCCGCCGTGCTCCAGTTGGCTACTCACGTCCCCCGCCAGCAATCGGTGGATGCCGGTGGCGAACAGTCCCTGGCTCAACACCGGGACCCCCAGCTCACCGGCATGCAGCACCTGCCGCAGCCTCGCGACGTGAGGCGAGTGGAGAAAGGGATAGCCGACGTGCAGCCGCGCACCGGTGCGCCTGGCCCTGGCGACGAGGTCCCAGGCCTGACCGGGATCGAGGGTCATCGGCTTTTCGACCAGCACGTCGATGCCGGCATCGAGCAACGCGGCGGCCGGCTCCCAGTGCGCATCGTGCGGGGTCGCGACGATCGCACAGTCGACACCGGCATCGATGACGGCACCGACATCGGTGACGGCCAGGGGAACGTCGAAGATGCGTGCGGCCTCGTCGACCCTGTTCCGGTCACGGTCGCACAACGCCACGACCACAGCGTCCGGATTTTCCCTGAGCGCGACCAGGTGCAGCCGGCAGGCCCACCAGCCGACGCCGACGACCGCCACCCTGGCAATTTTCGAGACGGTCATGACACTGCCTGGGCCAGCAGCGCAAAGGTATCCAGATCAACCAGCAGGTCGTCGATCTCCTGCTGAAGCCCGCTGTCGATGAACCGGTGTGGTGATCGGAGCGTCGTCGAGGTGAGGACGCCACGACGCCGGAGCAGATATTTCTGGATGAACAGGAACGATTCCATGTCCCTCGAGCCCAGAATCGTGAAGGGGGCAACACGCCACAGCAGCCTGGTGGCCTCCGCACGCCGGCCGGCCACGAAGGCCTCCTGCACGCCGCGGAAGATCTCCGGGAAGGCCGGACCCGGCATGGTTCCGGCGGATCCCCGGCTGAGCTCCTGGACGAAGCCCGCCCCGCCCAGTCCCCCCATCAGGGTGATCCCATCCGCCCCGGCCAGCTCGCGGATCTCCGTCATCTTCGGCGCCGGAGCGGGCGGCTCGATCTTCAGTGCCACCACGGTCGGTGCCCGCCGTGCGATGGAGACCAGGGTGGCCGAGCTGAGTTCCACCCCGGTGTTCTGCGGCGCATCCTGGATCACCAACGGGGCGCCGGTTTCTCGTGCCACGGTGACGAACGCGGCGGCGATCTCCGACTGCGGTACTCCGGCCAGACCCGACGGCCGCACCATCACCGCGTCCGCCCCGGAGTCCATCGCCCGCCGGACGGCCGCGATTCCACCGCGCGTGCTGGGCAGATCTGCATTGCCCAGCACCTTGAGGCGGCCGCCGGCCAGTTCGACCGTCGTGGACACCAGCTCGGCCACCTCCATGGCGTCGAGCTTGTTGACCTCGCTCCCGTAGCCGATACCGACCCAGCCGACACCGGCATCGACCAGAAAGTCCAGTTCTGCCCTCAGGTCTGACACGTCGATGGCGCCGTCGGGGGCGAACGGGGTCACCAGGATCGGCACCACCCCGGCCAAACGGGCGTCGGAGGCGGTCACCGGAGCACTCCCGGCACGGGGCCGGTGTCCACGTTGGGGTAGACCAGGATCTTGCTCGCCCGGCTCTCGCCTCTGGCGAGTGCCGTGAAACTTGTTGCGGCAGAGTCCATCGACACGTGCTGATCGATGAGATGGGCCAACACCGGCGGCGAGGTGCCCACCCAGGCGGCGGTCTGCCGGAATTCTTCGGGGTCGTAGCAGAAGCTCCCGACCACTGATCTTTCCTTGACCGAGATCTCGTAGGACGCCAGGTCGAGCCGGACCGATCCCATGCCCACCAACACGATCACCGCACCGAGAGGCGCGCAGGCGAAGGCGGTCTCCATGGTGCCGCCGAGACCGACGGCGTCCACGACGATGGTCGGCCGGCCTCCGAGGGCCGCAGCCACCCGAGAAGGCAGTTCTGACGCGTCGGCCCCGCCCGGATCGACGGTGGCCGCTCCCAGGAGTCCGATCAGATCGCGACGGTGCTCGTCGGGCTCGGAGACCACTACCGCCGCAGCGCCCAGCCGTTGAGCGGCCAGTACGCAGGCCTGCCCGATGGGCCCACCCCCGACGACCAACACCCGATCCGACTCCGAACAGCCACCGCGGCGCAGAGCGTGGTAGCCGACCGCCAGAGGTTCGACGAGCGCGCCGTAGGCGACCGGCATCGAGGCCGGCAGCACGACCACGTTCGCGGCCGGAACGGCCATCTGCTGGGCGAAGGCCGAACTGTAGGACGCCGCGACACCGATCACCACCTTGTCCGGGCAGTTCTGATCCTGCCCGGACCGGCAGTTGTCGCAGACCCCGCAGCCGATCACCGGGTTGACGGTCACCAGGTCACCGATCGATAGTCCGAACGCGCCGGTGTCGGCCCCGACCCCCGCGATCCGGCCGACCGTCTCGTGGCCCATCACCTGGCCGGGCACCCGTCGTCCGTTCTCACCCGTGAATCCGTGGATGTCGGATCCACAGATGCCGGTCGCAAGGACGTCGATGAGCACGTCCCCGGAGCCCATCACCGGGTCGGGGACGACCTCGACCGCGAGATCCCACCATTTCTTCAGTACCAACGCCTGCACAGGAATTCCCATCATGTTGATTTGCGGGCCGTCGAGAATGCTCCGGAGAAATTCACCCGGTGATGTCACTCGTAGCGATCTCCGCCCCGGAGCCGGTCACCGTAGACGGTGAGCAGGAGCAGGATGCCGATGACGACGTTGAGGTAGTAGGGATTGATGGCTTTGACGTCGAAGATGTTCTGCACCCCGGCCACCACGAGGAGGCCGAACAGACCTCCGATCGGTGCCCCGATACCACCTCGCATGATGGAGTAGCCACCGATCATCAGCGCGGCGTAGACCTGGAATTCCAGGCCGGTCCCCAGCACGTTGGAAGCACCCCCGAGCTGCCCGGCGTAGAGGATGCCACCCAGTCCGGCCCCGAAGGCGCTGAGGATCAGCGCGAAGAAGCGGATCCGGGACGCACCGATGCCGGCACGGCCCGCAGCTCTGGCATCCCCGCCGGAGGCTCTGATGTGGCGTCCCACCCTGGTGTAACCGACCAGGATCGACGCGGCCGCGACCAGGACGAGGCCGAGGAGGAACAGCAGAGGCAGCGGCCCGTAGGCCTTGGAGGTGAACTCGAGCAATCCCAGTACCAGAGCCGTGGACAGGCCCGTCGGACCGACGATGACCTGACACAACCCACGTAATGCGGTCAGCATGCCCAGGGTGGCTGCGACCGGTTCAGCACCGAATCCGACGATCGCCACCCCGTTGACACTCCCCGCGATCACCGCGCACAGCAACGTGATCGCCGCGGCGGTCCAGGGCGAATATCCCTTGTTCACGAACTGGACGAACAACGCGGCCGCAAAGCCGACCATCGATCCCACGGAGAGGTCGACCACGCCGGCCAGGAGCGAGATGGAGGAGAAGGTCGCGATGATCAGCGGAATGGCAAGGAAGGTACCGACGTTGGCCAGGTTGTCGCTGGAGGTGAAACCTTTACCCTCCCAAACCAATCCGATCACCACGACGATGACGAGAGCGATACCGATCGTTCCCGTCGGCGTGTTCACCGTCTCCAGCACACGGCGGCCGCCGGACTTCTTTCGGTCGATGTCGAAGTCCTGCAGTGCCGTCGACCTGGTGGGCCGCAGTGGAGTATTCGTCGCCATCACTTTGCCTTCTTCTGTGACCGACCGTCGATGGAGACCGCGACGATCAGGATCAGGCCCTGGAACACGATCTGCCAGTTCGAGCTGAGACCGAAGAACACCAGGGCCGTCGGAACGGTCGAGAGCAGGCCGACGCTGAGCAGGAGGGTCAGGAGGGATCCCCGACCGCCCGAGAGCGAGATCCCGGCCACGATGACGGCCGCGATCACCGGGAGCAGGAAGGTCGAACTGTCCGTCGGAACGAACTGGGGCGTCGAAGCGGCGAACAGCACCGCGGCGATGCCGCCGCAGGCCCCGGAGAAGGTGAACACCGCCAACCGGGTCCGCCTCAGGCAGATTCCCCTGGCCTTGGCGGCGACGGGATTCCCGCCGACGGCAATCGTTCGGCGACCGATCCTCGTTCGGGGCAACAAGACTCCGACCACCACGATCAGGATCAGCATCGGCCACCAGATGTTGGGCAGACCGAACAGATAGTCCTGGCCCCACCTGCGCAGTCCGGAAGCCGTGGGGACCGCGGCCTGTTTCTGCAGCACGTACAGCACACCGACGCCGACGAAGTTGGATCCCAGCGTGACGATGATGGGATTGATCTTGGCCGCCACGATGATCAATCCGTTGATCAGTCCCCAGGCGGCGCCCGCCAGGACGCCGATCGTCACCGCCCACCCGCTCGACACTCCGTCGTCGAGCAGGTCGGCGACCGCGAACGCGGGAACGATCAGTGCTGCCGGAACCGAGAGGTCCAGAATGCCGCGCTGATGGCCACCACCGACTGCCCGACCGCCAGCACTCCGGTCCCGGCCATCGTGAAGGCGACCGACAGCACGGTCCCGTGCGAGAGAAAATCGTTGCGGTGCAGCGCAGATGCGACGATCAGCGCCAACCAGGTGCCGGCCAGCGCGGCCGGCGTGCCGGCCTCGGACCAGCGGACCCGAGGTCCGCCGGTCCGAGGGGCCGCATCCGTGAGCTGTGCGGTCATCCAGCTGACTTCGGGCAGAACATCTGGTATTCGGTCTGCGCACCGCCGGAGGCGAGCACCTTTTCCACCCGGTCGGCCAGCGCCGGCACCGTCTTGGCCTGAGCGGCCGTCACCGGGCACGGCTGGACCAGGGCTGCCGGACTCGTTCCGGAATCTGCCATGGCCGGTGTCTGACCGGCCGAGATCTTGTCCAGGATCTGCTGGAACGCGTACACCGGGTAGCCCTCGAGGAAGTACTCGACACTGCCCGCCAGGTGGGGGTCGACACTGCTGCCGGTGATGGCGCTGCCGTCCTGGCCCCACCCCATGATGTTGTCGGCCCGGCCCAGCTGCTCGGCCGCCTGCAGCGCACCGACCACACCGAAGTCGTTGATGCCGACCACCAGGATGTTCTTGGCGGCGGGATGGGCCGACAGGGCATCACGGGCGGCCGGCGTCGATACTGCGATGGCACCGCCACTTTCGAACGAGACGTAGTTGGCGGCCGGAATGCTCGGGCAGATCTTCTTCAAGCCGTCGCGGGCTCCCCCGGTGCGTGCGGTGTTGACCGGGCCCGCTGCGGCGCCCTCGGCGGACAGCACCAGGTCGACCTGGCAGTTCCACTTGGCTTTCGCGATGCTTCCGAGCGCCTGCCCGGCCTGGTCACCGGCCTTTGCGTTGTCGACTCCGACGAAATACCAGCCCTGCTGGGCGATGTCGTAGGTGATCACCGGAATCTTGGCGGTCGCCAGCTTCGCCGCCATCACCGGGTTGGTCGAGGGCTGGCCGTTGAACTCCAGCACCGCGTCGACCTTGTCGTTGATGAAGGTGGTGGCGTTCTTCAGCGCCGTCGGCGCATCGTTGTTGTTGCTCAGCAACACACTCTCCCACCCACGGGACTTCGCGAGCGCCTGGGCGACCTCGCCCTGGGCCGGCTGCCAATCAGCGGGCTGACCGCCGACCGCGATCCCGATCTTGAGCTTCTTGCCGGTCGTCGGTGCCCCGACGGCACCGGACGAACCAGCTGCCGGGGCGGGAGCGGATGACGCAGCGGAGGGTCCGGAGGTCGCCGGGGCAGCCGCCGAGCCGGCAGACGAAGTGTTCCCGGCCGACGCCGCGGTGGTCGAGGCCGAGCTGCAGGCGGCCGACAACAGCAGTAGCGCCGCGGATGTCGCAACAACCAGACGTCGGGAGCGGGAGGGTGAGGTCGTTCGCTGGATACGCATGTTGTGCGTTGATACCTTTCATCGTTGAACGGCGAGGAATGATGACCGAGCGGAGGACATTGCCTTAGCTGGGGAAAGCACCGGTCGCTGCGCAGGACGAGGATTGCGGGAGGGCCTCCCCGTCCGGCGGAATGGCCCCGGTGATGAGGCCGACGATCTCCTGGGCTGATGTCCCCTTGACCGTCCTGGTCGCTATCGACCTTCCGAGCCGCATGACCGTGATCCGGTCGGCGACCTGCATCAGCTGCTGCATGTTGTGACTGACGACGATGACACCGACGCCGCGATCGCGGAGCCGGGTGATGAGGTCGAGCACCTGTGCGGACTCGCGAACGCCCAGTGCCGCAGTCGGTTCGTCGAGGATGACGATCTTCCGTCCCCACAGCACAGCTCTGGCGATGGCCAGGCACTGTCGCTGGCCGCCGGACATGCCCTTCACGCTGACGTTGACCGAGGGCACCTTGACCCCGAGTTCGGTCAGCACCTGGCGAGCCTGCTTGCGCATCGAGCGATCGCCGACGAGGTTGAACGCGCGCAACGCACGTCGCCCGGAAAGCTCCTCCCGGCCCAGGAAGATGTTCTGCACCGCGCTCATCGTGTCGACCAGAGCCAGATCCTGGTAGACCGTCTCGATACCGACCTGCAGGGCGTCGCTCGGGCGCCGGAGTACTACTTCGCTGCCTTCCAGCGTGATCGTGCCGCTGTCCGGGGTGATCGCTCCCGACAAGATCTTGAGCAGGGTGGACTTGCCGGCGCCGTTGTCCCCGACGAGACCGAGGACCTCACCCTGGGAGATGTGGACGGAGGCGTCGGCCAGGGCGACGACCGCGCCGAATTTCCTGGTGATGCGAGTGGCCACCATGGTCGGCTCAACCACCGGTGAGGCACCTGCACTGTCCGTGGCCGGCGACGTTGCTGGGTCGAGGGACATACCGCTCCTTGCTGGATCTTGACCGCTCACGGCTGCTTATTGAACCGTTTCAGAAGGTATCGGAACCTTAGGAGTGGACGGTGTCGCGTGTCAAGGGTCACAGGCAAGAAAGAAGGAATTTGCAGAAACCGGCGGGCCGAAGGAGATCCGCAATTCCCGATGCTGCCCGCAGCCAAACCTGCACCAAGGGAGAAGTACTGCTGCCAATGCTTTTTGGGCTGGCGAGGCGCGAGCCCCACCGACCCTGGCCCCGGTCGCAGAGAAGGAATCGTCTGATGTGACGCTCCAGCCCGAACCAGCCCAGGTCGTCGGCCTCCCCGACCCCGGCAGAACATCTGTTCACATCTGTGAAGCCAGCGGAGCGAGCAACCACTTGGTGCACCCCCTCCCCGGACCAGGATCAGCCGCGTGCGTGGCCGGTCTTCCGGGGTGCACCGGTGGACTCCCGAACCACCAGCTCGGCGGCGAACACCACGTGCTCGTGTTCGTGGTCGCTGTCGGCGACCGTTTCGGCCAGCATGAGTTCGGTGGCCCGGCGACCCAGCTCGCGGGCGGGTTGCCGGACGGTCGTCAACGGCACCACCCCGTACAGGGCTCCCTCCACGTCGTCGAATCCGACCACCGAGACGTCCTTCGGCACGCGCTTGCCCAACCGGGCCAGACCGGACATCAGGCCGAGCGCCAGGAGATCGTTGGCACAGAAGAAGCCGGTGACGTCCGGATGCCGGGCCACCAACTCGCCCGCAGCGGCGCTACCGGTCTCGGTGCCGCCCAGCTCGTCCACCTCACTGCGCACCAGGCGGACACCGGGGTCTTCGGCTGCCGCCTGTTGCGCACCGTCCCACCGCTGCCGGTACTGCGGAATCGCCAGAGGCGGGCTGACGAAGGCGATGTCGCGGTGGCCGAGGGACATGAGATGAGCGACAGCCTGTCGCGCGCCGTCCTGCCCGTCCACCTCGACCGAGCAGAAGTCCGGATGCTGCCTCTCCAGCAGGACCACCGAGACACCGCGGGCCCGCAGACTGCTGACCTCCGGAATCTGCAGGCCGACAGGGGACACGATGAGACCGGCCACCCGCTGGGCCTCCAGGGCGGCGAAATATCGACCCTCCTGCTCGCGGTCGCCGGCCGAACTGCAGATGACGACCAGGCGATCATCCTCTCTGGCCACATCTTCCGCACCGCCGGCGACCGCGGCGAAGAACGGGCTCGCGGCGTTCAGGACCACCACGCCGATCATCGACGTGCGGTGGCTGCGCCGCAGCATGGCTGCACCCGCGTGCCGGACGAAGCCGAGGGCTTTCATGGCGTCCAGGACCTGCTGTCGCGTGCCCGGTGCCACACTGGCCGGTCGGTTCAGGACATTGGAGACGGTTCCGACGCTCACATGGGCGCGCGCAGCGACGTCCCTGATCGTGCTCTGGATCGGTAGATCACGTCGATCTGCCATTCAGCGCGTCCGAGCCGGGAAAGGTCGCGCGACGGCAGGCACTCCTGGTCGTGCGTGCGTCATCGCCATCGGCGGCTTCCCTCCTCCACGGGCCGCGAGCGACCGCTGTGCGCCGACCCTATCGTCGGGGCCGACCCTCAGACCGCCGACAGCCCCCGCCGCAGGGCGGACACCACGTTGCGCTGGTGCGTCCCGGCGGCATCAGAGGCCGGCGCCTGCTGATATCCGTGGAACGCGCCCGGATAGACGTGCAACTCGACCGGGACGCCCGCCCGGACCAACCTGCGCGCGTATTCCAGGTCTTCCTCGAAGAACAGGTCGAGGGTACCCACGTCGAGGTAGGTCGGCGGGAGCCCGGCCAGCGTCTCCGCCCTGGCCGGGGAAGCATAGGGCGACACCCCCGGACCTCCCGGTTCCTGCCCGAGCAAGGCCGCCCAACCGAATCGGTTCGAATCCGCCGTCCACACGAATTCACCCGCAAATGGGTGCGGGTCGTCGTGGATGACGGTGCGGTCATCGAGCATCGGATAGATCAGCAGTTGGAAGGCGACCGCCACCTCGGCCCGATCCCTGGCCAGCAGGCACAGGCCGGCAGCCAGCCCACCGCCGGCACTCCCGCCGGCCACCGCAATCCGCCGCGCGTCCACCCCCAGTGCGTCGGCATTGGCGAACAACCACCTGAGCGCCGCATAGCAGTCCTCGACCGGACCGGGATGGGGCGTCTCCGGGGCCAATCGGTAGTCGACGACCACGCCGGTGCAACCCACCTCGTGCACCAACTGCTGGACCTGCAGCGAATCCTGGTCGGCGGTACCCAGCACGTAGCCGCCTCCATGCACCCAGAGCAGCCCCGGGGTGACCGAGTCAGACTCCGAACGTCGACGGATCACCAAAATGCGCAGTGCCCCGGGCCCGGCCGGGCCATCGATCGAAAGCTCCTTGACCTCGACGTCCGGGAACGGCGACTCCGCGGGGACAGTACGCAGGTATTCCTGGCGTGCCTGTTCTCGGACGAGCGGCAGGGATTCGACGGTCAGCTCCAGTGGCGGCCACGCGTCGAGCAGATCTCGAAGCTGTGGATCAACCAGATGACGGGATTGCACTTTTCGATCCTCCGCGGGTCCGATGGGGCGGGTGGTGTCCGAGGCGCAAGACTGGGCCATGTGCGGGGTGCCAGAGGAAATGGGTCCGCCGGTTCTGTTCACAGCCGGCGGCTCGTCGCACCGACGGACCGCCGGAGGTCAAGATGTTCCCGGGCGAACGGGGCTTCTGCCGGCCGGGCTTCTGTGGCCGGGTTCCGGCAGGACAAAGCGTCTGCAGGACAAAGCGTCTGCAGGACAAAGCGTCTGCAGGATAAAGCGTCTGCAGGACAGAGCTTCTGCGAAGCACCGTCATGGGCAACGCCTTCCGAAGCGGCGGCACCAAAAGGGTCACAGCGATCCGATCTGGGACACCACCGCCCGATCAGTGGGGCACACCCACGCCGCGACGCCGCCCATCTCCGCCGGAACGAGCGGGTGGGCCGTCGGATGTCGGGGCAGACCGGCCAATTGGTCCGGGATTTAGCCCGCAGCTCCTCGATCATCCACTCCTGCACATTGTCGGCGGCTCCGACGATCCGGAGGGACTCACGATCGCCGAGATGGACGCTGACGCCCATCCCAGTGCCGTCGTGGCTGAACAGCATCGCGCAGGGGTATGCGGGCCCGATCTGCCAGTTCCCCTCCCGAATCCTGGGACGGGGCGCGCCGGTACTGGCGATGTCCCGGAGCACCGGTTCCAAGGCTCGCGCCAACGCCTCATCCATATCGCCCGTCATGCGCCGGCTCCCGGTTGGCAACCCCGGCTCCCCCGACCGCAACCAGCACGAAAGCCTATGGCGCGAAAGCGGCTGTTCGGACATGTCGCTGAAAATCGTTCTCCGGCGACCACGGTTTCCACTACCTGGATCCCTGCTGCTGGGGAGCGGCGCGGACGTGCGCGCGTTCACCCTGCCTGCCGACCAGGCTGAGGAACTCCACCGGCCCTGAGCTGGTGGCCCCGAACCAGTGCGGGGTGCGGGTGTCGAACTCGGCGGCCTCGCCTGGTTCGAGGATCAGGTCGTGCTCGCCGAGCACGAGCCGGAGTCTGCCGTTGAGGACAAAGGCCCAGTCGTAGCCTTCGTGGGTGCGAAGGTCGGGTGCGGCGTCGTCGCGTCCGGCGGGGAGAACGAACTTGTAGGCCTGGATGCCTCCTGGGCGGCGGGTCAGGGGCAGGACGATGCGGCCGTCGCTACTGGGCAGCGGACGCAGGTTGACCCGTGGATCGCCGGTCGGTGGTGCGTCGACGAGCTCGTCCAGGGTGACTCCGTGCGCGCGGGCCAGCGGCAACAGCTGTTCCAGGGTCGGGCGCCGGAGGCCGGCCTCGAGCCGGGACAGCGTGCTGGTCGAAATGCCGGTCTCCGCGGCCAGGTCGGTCAAGGTGATCTCGCGGTGTTGTCGTAGTCGTTTGAGCCGCGGTCCCACGGCATCGATGGTGCGGTCCGTCGCTGCGTCCATGTGGCCAATTTGCCATTCGGCAACTGTGTTTGCAAGTTGGCGGGTGCGCTGCTCACTGTGGAGGAACGCGGCTGTCGAACGCAGCCGCGTCGTCGTCGAGAGGCAGCACCTGGCGCACGTAAGTGGGGCGGTTGCCGAACGCGGCCGCGCCGGCCGACGCCATCAACGTCCGCAACGACAACGTCCGCACCAACAACGCCCGCAACGACAACGCCCGCACCACAAGGGAGATGCCCGATGACGCACACATTCGACGACGAGTACTGGAACCAGATCTGGCAGGGCGACCGCGCCGGGTCCATGGGAAGCGGTCAACCCAATCCGCACCTGATCCAGGAGGTCGGCGACCTGACGCCCGGGACGGCCCTGGACGCGGGCTGCGGCGCCGGAGCCGAGGCGATCTGGCTCGCCGCTCGTGGTTGGCGGGTCACCGCAGCCGATATCGCAACCGCAGCACTGGATCTCGCGGCCGAGCGGGCCGCAGCCGCCGGCGTGGTCGAGCGGGTGCAGTGGCTCCGGGCCGACCTGTCCACCTGGGAGCCGGACATTCGGTACGACCTGGTCACCACGCACTACGCGCACCCCGCGATGCCGCATTTGGAGTTCTACGATCGCATCGCCGCGTGGGTGGCGCCCGCCGGCACCCTGCTCATCGTCGGCCACCTCCACCGCGATGCCGCCGGAGGCTCGGGCGCCGAACACAGCCACCGGCATGGCGGGCACGGGCACGACTGCCGCGACGAACCACCAGAGTCGGCCTCGGCGACCGCGGCCGCCATCACGGCGCGCCTCGACCCGGACCGGTGGGAGGTCGCAACCGCTCAGGAGTCAGCCCGGACCCTGTCCGGTGACGGCGGCCGGGACGTCACGCTCTACGACGTCGTCGTCAGAGCCACCCGTCGCCCCTGAAATCACTCGACCTGCGACTGCGACTGCAGCTGAGCCTGCGGATGCGACTACAGCTGCGCCTGCCGATGCCGATGCCGATGCCGATGCCGATGCCGATGCCGATGCCGATGCCGATGAAAGTCACCGTCGGCCTGACCGACGGCATCAAGGGCACGCTCGGTCTTCAGTGAAGCGACCCACCGCCGATGCGGGCGTCGACGGACGTCGACAGGGTCGTCGCCAACACCGCCGCGACGCCACGAGCCATCGCGTCGATCGCCATCGACGGGGATTCGGTGCCCACGGCCTGATCGGGTGCGAACGGCACATGCACGAACCCACCTCGGACATCGCGGCCAGAGCGCCCGATCTCGTGCATCAGTCGGTAGAACACGTGATTGCAGGTGTAGGTGCCGGCTGTCTGCGAGACCACTGCCGGAAGGCCCAACCGGCCGAGTTCAGCCACCGCCGCCTTGATCGGGAGCGTCGAGAAGTAGGCCGCGGGTCCCCCGGGAACGATGGGCTCGTCGACGGGCTGCCGACCCTGGTTGTCGGGGATGCGCGCATCGTCGACGTTGATGGCGACACGCTCCAGCCGCAGTGCACTGGCCCCGCCGGCCTGCCCGACGCAGATCACCACGTCCGGGCGAAAAGTCTCCAGCGCGTCGGTGAGAACCCGGTCGACCGAGGCGAAGTCGACCGGAAGTTCCAGAACACGGATGTCCTCCGAGCCGGCCCACGTCCGGCGCACCTCCTGCACGGCCGACCACGACGGGTTGATGGTCTGGCCACCGAACGGCTCGAAGCCGGTCAGAAGAACGGTGGTCTGGGCTCCGGTGCCGGTCGTCATATCACCCATCATTCGCTGATTGCCGGCTGCCGATCTGACACCCCGGCCAAGGCGAGGACGTCAGACCCTGATGACCAGCGGGCCACCCACTGCTTCGATCGAATCGAAGTCCTCGTCCTGCGTCACCACCGGAAGATCGTTCGCCAGCGCGACCGCCGCGATCCACAGGTCGTTGATCTTCGCGCGGCGACCTTCCTCGGCGAGCCGGACGCGCAGCACGGCCCAGTGCAGGGCCGCGGTGGCGTCGATGGTCAGGGGCTGCAGGACGCTCACCGCATCGAGCGTCGCCAGACGGATCGCACGCACGGCAGTGTCGCGGGCTGCGAGCACTCCGGCCTGTAATTCGGCAATCGTCACCACACTGACAAATGCGTTGTCGGGCAATGCTTCCACCTGGAGTCGACGCCCGGACTCCTCGGCGATGAGCACCGACGTGTCCAGAAGACCACTCGGCGCCCTGCCGGTCACAACGCTTCCAGATCGTCGGTGGTCTCGCCGGTCAACGCATCGAGATCGGTCCTCAAACCCGCGTCCGCCCGGTGCCGCGTGATCAGCAGGACGAGGCCCTCCCGCGAAATGGATGGGCGCCGGGACGAGGACGGCGGAATCAGTTCCGCGACGGGGGCGCCGTTCACCGTGATGGTCACCCGGTCGCCGGCAGCGACCCTGCGCAGTACCTCAGCCGTGTGATTCCGGAGATCACGAGACGCGACCGTACTCATGTGCCGGATCGTAGCACTCGTGCCACACCAGTCTCAGATTACCCGTTCCGCCCGTCCGGGCACGGCGGCCACCGCACCCGGATGCAGTATCGCTGCGAGCGCCTCGACCCCGTCGATCAGGCGCGGACCTGGCCGGACGACGAGCCCGTCGGCGTCGATCGCCCAGATGGGAATCCCTGGCAGCTTTTCGGCAACGGCACGGGCCTGCGCGATGGCGCCGTCCAGGTGGTAGCCGCACGGAGCCACGACGACGAGATCCGGCGTGCAGGCCGCGACGGAATCCCAGGTGGCGGTGACCGACATCTGCCCGGGTCGGCCGGACACCGGTTCCCCACCGGCCGCCGTGACCAGGTCCGGCACCCAGTGCCCGGCGGTGAAGAGCGGGTCGACCCACTCGATGACGGCCACTCGCGGTCGCGGCAGACCGGCAACGGCGATGCTGACGGCGTCCAGCCGGGCCTGCAGATCGGTCACCAGCTCCTGCGCGCGGTCGGCAGTACCGGTCCGCGCGCCCACCAGGAGGATGGTGTCCAGGACGTCGGCCAGGCTGTGCGGGTCGAGAGAGACGACGTCGGCCCGACATCCCAGGTAGGACAACGCTTCCTCGACCTGCCCGGAGGGCAACGCGCAGACGCGGCACAGGTCCTGCGTCAGAATCACGTCCGGGGCGAGCGCTGCCAGTGCACCACCGTCCAGCGTGTACAGATCCTCGCCAGCCGCCAGCCGATCCCGGACGTAGCGATCGATCTCCTGCGGAGTCATCCCCGTCGTGTCGCGGCCACCCACCACCACCGTCTTCTCGATCCGCGCCGACGCGGGCTCGTCGCATTCGAAGGTCACGCCGACCACCTGGTCCCCCAGCCCGAGCGCGTAGGCGATCTCGGTGGCGGACGGAAGCATGGATACCAGTCGCATCCGCCCACCGTAGGTGAGATGAGCAGTTGATCGCGTCCGGGAATTACTGCAGCCCGCAGCAGTTGCTCTGAACAGGTGCACCGAAGCCCCTCCCCTCAGTACGTCCACCAGTCGAGAGGCTTTTCGATGTCCAGTTCCACCATCGGGACCGAGCGCGCGGTCTATTCGCCGGCACCCAAACTTGCCCGGATCGGCGGCACGTTCATCCTGCTGCTGGGTGCGTTGACGGCCGTCGGCCCGTTCACCATCGACATGTACCTCGCAGCGTTCCCGCAGATCACCTCGGATCTCAACACCCGCCCCGCTGCCGTCCAGCTGACGATCACCGCGACGCTGATCGGGCTGGCCCTCGGACAGCTTCTGCTGGGATCGATCTCCGACGCGATCGGCCGGCGCCGGCCCATGCTGACCGGTCTCGCCCTCTACATCGCCGCCTCCGTCGGCATCGTCTTCGTCAACTCGGTCGAGCTCCTGACGGCGCTGCGGTTCCTGCAGGGACTGGGCGCGGCCGCCGGCATGGTGCTGTCGATGGCGATCGTGCGCGATCGATTCGAAGGGATCCAGGTCGGCAAAGCCATTGCGCGGCTGATGCTCGTCGTCGGGGTATCGCCCTGCGTGGCCCCCCTGATCGGTGCACAGTTCCTGCGCCTCGGGTCCTGGCGCGACATGTTCATCGCCCTGGCAGCGCTGGCCTCCGTGCTGCTGATCGCGGCGTTCTTCATGCTCAAGGAGTCGTTGCCGGTGCAGCTGCGACGCTCCGGCGGAGTGGGCGCAGCGACCAGGTCCTACGTGACGCTCCTGCGCGATCCGCTGTTCCTTGGCTTGGCGTTGCTCGGCGGCTTCACCATGGCGGCCCTTTTCACGTACATCTCCTCGGCCAGCTTCGTCTTCCAGGACGGGTTCGGCCTGTCGGCCACCCAGTTCGCGATCATCTTCGCCGCGGGCGGCATCACCTTCACCATCGGAACCCAGCTCAACGGCGCCCTGCTCGGCCGGGTCGCACCCGAGCAGATCCTGCGCGCAGCGGTCCTGGGCGCCCTCGCCATCACCACCGCTTTGGTCGTGACGTCCGCCATCGGTCTGGGCGTGTGGCCCCTGATCGTGCTGCTGGTGGCCAACATGTTCGCCATCGGCATGCTGCTACCGGCGATCTCCTCGATCGCGCTCGAACGAAACGCGCACCGGGCCGGCAGCGCTGCAGCCCTGATCGGTGCGACCCAGTTCGGAATCGGCGCCGCCACCGCACCGATCACCGGGTTGTTCCCCGAAGGCTCCGCGGTGGCCATGGCGGCCGTGATGCTCGCCGCCACGGTCGTCATCGTCGGCCTCATGTTCGCCACTCGTCCGGCGATGCGGCGCAGCACCGCGGAGATTCGTTCGCCAGCCCACTCCGGCTGATGGGCTTCACGTCCGGTCGGCCAACTCATGCCGACACCAGGTCCAGCTCGACGAGGGGTCGGGATTTCACTGCCACCAGGAACCGATCAACGGCGGCCGCCCACGCTTCCAGAGACCGGAACACCGCCGGGAACTCCAGGTGCAGGTAGGCCCCGACGACCGTCGCACGACCGAAGATGAAGGCCTGCCGGACCCCGGGCATCGCCGCTGACGTCGCTGACGTCGCTTCCAGCAGCGTTTTGGACCCGTAGGCCGGCATCATCGATTTGGTCAGTGCCGGGCCGTAGACGCTGCCGGCGCCCGGACCGGCCTTGGCCCGCTGCCGGTGGACGACACGTCATCGATGCGGATGACTGGTCGCAGGACTCCGCACCGAGGTCAGATCACCGAGCAGCAGATCGAGCAGTGCCTCCTCGTGGACCGCCACGTTCGTCCGGCGCATCGTGGCGCCAAGATCCTCGTCCCACGGCGTCGGCTCCGAGTTGCCGGTCAGCGGCAATCGAACTGCGGAGTCGATACCGGCCACTGCGGCCAGGTAGTCGGCGGCTCCCATTCGCCACAGCTCCGCGCCCCCCGAGAAGAGTCGGCGAGCAATGGCCACACCGGGCCAGTCGAAATCACCGTGATACCGAACAGCCAAGCGGGACAACAACATCAGACCGGCCGAGGCTGGATTCCCGGACAGACAGATCACTGGAGCGGACACCCCCGCCGCCGCGGCGGCCTGGAGGACCTGCGGATTCTCGCAGGCAAACCCCACGATGCCAGCAGGAGCCAGAGCGACGTCGTGCGAACGCAATTCCCGCACCGTCAGATGAGTGACCAGATCGAGGTCCGCCCGATCCCGCATCATCGCGGACCAGCGGTCGTTCCCCGGCGGCCGCAGACCCCACACGATGACGGTGCCGGAGATGGAGTCGGTGCTGACCCCCAGTCGTTGCCACAGCAACCGGCGATCAGTGGCCGACACAGGCAGCGCAACGCCGAGCGCCATCGCCGTGGCTCGGAGCACCAGGGCGGCGGTCGGCGTGTTCTCGTCCAAGCCGTGGGCGCTCCCGGTCACCGCAAAGGCCAACTCGCCCAACGCCCGCTCAGCCGAGGTCAACTCACCCTGTGCCCCCTCGGCCGGAGAGCTCAACACCAGCGCGAGCGTTCGCACGGCCCGGCCGGCTACGACCGCCGCCCCCTCCGGGCGAAGGCGGGTCAGGAGACCACCCCGGTGGAGCCATTCCACCCATTCGGTGACCCACGGCATCGACGCCAACCCCGCCCGGGCGAGCTCGTCGTCCAGCTCCGACCAGACCCGGTCCCATTCGTGTCGTTGCGCCGTCCGCTCCGCGGGCCGATCACGAAGTTCGGAGCCGGTCAGGGACGCGACCACTGCGACGACCCCACGCGCGGCCGCGCTCGAGCGAAGCGCGGCATCCAGATCGGCCAGTTTCAGTCGGGTTCGACCCGGCGGAACCACTCTGCCCAGCAGCCCAGAGAGTCGGTCGGCACCGTCGTCGTCCAGGTCGACGTCGATGGTGCCGCGGATTGCATGACCATTGGCCTCGAGCCGAGCCCGTAACGACGACCAGAGGGGCGCGAGCGTAGGGGTCATCAGATGACGACGAAGCTCCTCGGGGAGGGCCAGGGTCACGTGGTGAGCCGCACATGTCGGCGGTGTCCGTCCCAATGCGTGTGGGTCGTCACCGCCGAGCTGTTGTCGAATCTGCGTACCTCGTAGATGTCCAGCTTCGGCACCTGAGGGAAGCAGCCCCACAGCGAATGGGCGGTCATGACGAAGTCGAGGTCGAGATGAACCAGCAGTCCCATCAGCTCGGCGATGGTCGGATCGTCGACCTTGGCGAAAGCGTCATCCAGCAGGATGAGCCGTAGGGCGTGCTCGGACTCCGGCAGACCGGACAGGTATCCATCCGCCGCGGCGAACAGGGTCACGTAGGAAACGAACCGTGTCTCACCCTGGGACAGCTTGGCCCGCTTGGAGATCCGTCTTTCCTGTCCGGGGGTCGGGCCGAGGATCACCACCTCGACGTCGTGCCACCGGCGGTAGTCCAGTGCCGCCGCCAGGTGGCCGGCGTAACCACTGCTGGGGTCCGCCGCATAGAACTCCTCGACCCGTTCGCGAATCAGGTCGGTCAGCTCGTCGTTGTCGGCGGAGGACCGTACCGCCCCGGAAGTCGCGACCAGCTTCAACACCCGGGCGAGCGACGAATGCTGATCGCCGAGGCCCCAGCCCAGCCGGACGCCGATGCCGTTGGTCGTCCGGATGGACTTCAGGCTGTCGTTCATCACCGCGATCAGCACCTTGGCCTGATTGACCTGACGCCTGAGTTCCTCGGCCACTCCGCCGATCACGAAGGTGGTGAACACCTCCCGTTCGCGATCGGTCAGGGCAGCTCGACCCACCTCGACGCGACGGTTCAATTCGGACGCGGCGCCGGCCAGGGTGTGAACGTCCCCGACGCCGGCCACCTGCACCACGTGAACGCCCTCTTCCATCGACCGTGCCGTGTCCAGTTGACCGGACACGTCCCGATCGAAGGCCTGGAATGCGTTGAGCACAGCGTTCTCGCCGACTGGTTGGGCGGGCTTCTTCACCACGGCCAGCAGGAGATCAGTCACCTTCTTCACTGCCTCCGGCTGCTCGGGCCGTTCTATCGGGTCGACCGTCTCTGCGGTCGCTGCGCTCAGCAGTCCGGGTACCAGCAGTCGGCGGGACAACAATTCCGCTGCCGAGATCATCAGGGCCCGCAGCACTTCCACCTGCGTGTCGGCCTGCGCCCGCGCGGCCCTGGCTTCGCCCAGCCTCCCCTGCAGCGCCGCGATTTCCCGCCCCGCCCGCTGCTCGGCCCGGTTGACCTCGGCGAGCGTCTCGGTGCTGCGTTTGAGCTCCGCCGCTGCCTGTGCCACGTCGAGGTCGAGTACCTCGTGCTGCGCCGACAATTCGGTGGCCGCATGCATCCAGCTCTGCCAGGACTCCGTCGCAGCCCTTTCGCTCTGGTCCCGTTCCTGACGAGCTTCCCGCTCGACCCGCAGGCTCGCCCCGTGCTTGGCGATACGGTCGGCGAGGTCTCGGAGCGCGTCGGCCAGCGCGCGACAGTGCCGATCAGCGTCGGCAGCATCCGATGTGGCCCGGCGCAGCGCATCCTCGTCTGCGGGCAGATCGAAGTGGGCGCAGGCCTGTTGGTGGGTGACGAGCTCGGCCGACCACCGCGACCGAAGCTCCTGCGCCCGCCGGTTCGCCTCGTCGCCGCGGGTGCGGCTGTTCGTGGCTCGGGTCCCGGCGATGCGACAACCCGACCGGAGGATGGACAGCTGCCGCCCGGAAGGGGCGGTGCGCAGGTGCCGATTCAATGCGTCCTCGCGTGCTCTGACCACCTCGAGCGCGGTACGGCGAAGTTCGGCGGCGGCCTCCAGAGCCGCGAGTTCGGAGTCGATCTCGGCCAGGCGCGCTGCCCGTCGCCGAGCCCTGGCCTGCGCACCGATGTGCCGGGCGTCGGCAACCTGGTGGCGCCCACGAAGCGGCCCGTTGCGCCAGCTCCCGTCGGTTCCGACCGAGGTGACCGCGGCACCTTCATCGAGTCCGATGATGGCCAACAGTCCGTTGACCAGAGCAGGCGGTATTCCGGCTGCCTCGTCAGGACGGAGCGACCGGGACAACGGCCTGGCCGCCGCCGATCCGTTGACGCTGAGCAGGATCTCGCCCGACGCGGCCCGGACACTGCCGTCAGCGGTGATGGTCGCCGTGAGCACACCGGCCGCCAACAGCGCGCCTTCGATTCCGGCCCGCGCCTGCTCCGGCACGTCGTCGACGAAATCGACGGCACGCCAGAACGGGACACCGGAGCGGCCGGGCAGCAGCCAGGGCGGTTCCGCCGGCGCCGGGTCCTGCGCCGCCAGCAGCTGCCGCTGCTCGTCCCGCAACACGTTGCGCTGCAGCATGTCTGCAGCATCCTGAGCCAGGAGATCGTGCCGGGTGGCTGCCATCGCGTCACGCGCCGGTGCCGCCTGCTCGGCGGCGAGCTGGTCGAGTTGCTCCAGATCGATCAAGCTCTCGTCCAGCAGCGCGTTCAGGTCGTCGAGCAGTGGAGCCAGCACCGTGACGGACCAGTCGAGCGGGCCGAGCAGCTCCACCGTGCCGGGACCAATGATCCAGGCACGCCAGTCCGAAGCCAGTTCCGCCGCGCCCGCGTCCCTGTTCAGGACGGCTTCGGCCGCCTCGAAGGCGTCCCTCTCGGCAAGTTCGAGGGCCTGGGCTGCTTCATCTTCGGCGCGCTGCACCTGGGCGCCCTGATCGACGAGCCGCTTCGCCTCCGTCATCCGCCGACCGGCGACCTCCGCCCGCCGGCGGGCCGCCTCGGCCGAGGCGGTCGCGGCACTGCGCGGGGCTTCGAGGTCCAGCGGTGACGTCTCGAACCGCCGGGGCAGCGGACGTGCCAACGACACCGGAGGGCCTTCGCGTTCGGTGCGCACCACGGCCTGCCCCGGCTCGTCCGGCAACTCGATACCGCGAATGGCTTCCACGAGACCGCTGTCCGGCAGGCGCGCCGCCCGCAGCGCGCTGTGTGCCTTCGCCAGGGCCGATGAGGCACCGTCGACGCTGTGCTGCACCTCCCGGAGCCGACCGTCGGCGGCCTCCACGGCGCGACCGTGGTTCCGCCGTTGTACGTCGGCCGAATTCAGTTTGGCGTCGGCGGCCACCGCCAGGGCCGCGACCGCATGGTCGCGCTGCGCGAGATCGTCGGCAGTCTTGAAGATCTCCCGCCCCTTGATGCCTTCGATGGCCGAGTTGAGCTCACCGACCTGATCGCGGAGGTCTTCGTGCGCGGCCTGCTTCTCCACCGCCTCCTGCATCAGTTGCTCGAGCGTCCGCAGGGTGCGCCGGGCTGCCTTCTGCCCGGACAGGTAGTCGTCCGCGGAGCCGGCCGTTGCGGTGGCGGTCTCGACCAACATCCCGGCGGCGTAGCGGCGGTATACCTGGAGGAAATGCTGCACGCGAACCAGCGAGTTCTCGAGTCGTTGCTGGCCGGCCCTGGTCTCGGTCAGGCCGTCGAGTTGGTCGCCGGCTCTGGTCAGGGTGTTCTCCCGCAGTGGCGGCAGCGCATCGCTGAGAATCTGAGGCAGTTTGCCCTCGTCGATCCGGTTGCCTACGTCGGGTGAACGGAGCGTGTGCAGCAGTTGCAGCAGGCCGGCGAACCGGTCGCGACCGGAATCACCGCGCAGGCCGAACAACTCGGTCCGCACACGCTCGCGGTGCACCTCAGCCGAATCGGTACCCCGCTCCGCTCCGATCAGCTGCTTCAACTCGTCGAGCGTGAGGACGTCGCGACTCCGGGACAGCAGTGTCAATTCCTCGCCGACGCGGAACGGGGTGGTGAAGAACCAGGGCTGCGTCCGGTGGGCGGACCGGCTGTACCGCAACAACACTCCGACGGTGAGGTACCCACCCGGCCGCGCGAACTCGGCCCACAGGTAGCCGCTGCGATTGGTCTGGTCACCGATCCCGGCCTTCATCAGTTCGTCCAGACTGACCTTGCCCGACCCGGTCGCGTCCATCTTGCGACGGTCGCCGTCCAACAGGAACGGCAACAACATCTCCAGCGCACGTGATTTGCCGGAGCCGTTGGTCCCGCGCAGGATCATCCGGCCGCCGGAGATGTCGAACTCGTTGTCCAGGTACTGCCACACGTTGACGATGCCGGCCCGGTGCAGCCGCCACCGCCCTTCGCGACGGACCGGTAGCTGTTCCGGCAGTCCGACGGCGGGCAGAGCGAAAGCAGTCATGAGTTCACCTCGAACAGCGTTGCGGGACCGGCGGTGATGGACGGGCGGTAGCGGGCACCGAAGGGGAAGACGACCAATCCGTCGGCGACGGACCGGACCAGGTCCAGTGATTGCAGCAGTTCGACGACATCGGCCCGCAGAGTGCTGGGCGAAGCGACATAGGCTGCACGCCAACGCTTCTTGTTCTCGTTGATCAGTTCGGAGATGAGCCGGTCGATCTCCGGCCAGCTCACGAGCACTCCCGGATAGTTGACCTCGCCGATCAGCACCTGCGACTCGGCGCCGGGTGCCAAAGAGACGATCAGCCGATCCAGCAGCATCAGCCCGGCCTGCTTGGCGCTGCCGGCGCCACTGCCGGGGAACTCCACGTCGGTGAGGGTGCCGGCCGCGTCGTAGGCCAGGGCTCCTTCGGCTCGCACTTCCAGGGTCAGGCCGAAGTTCTCGTCCAGGTGGCGGGTCAGTTCGGATCGTTCGCGGGACAGGACATCGCGCTCCTCGTCGTCGAGGTCGACGCGGAACACAACCGGGCTCTCCACCAGCCGGCGCCGCAACCGGCGCCGGGGTTGATCACCCGACGCCGGCTCCCCTGCGTCGGCGCTCGACATCAACTCCTGCAATGGGTTGGGTAGCAGCAGCGCGAGCAGGGGCCGATGCACCGTCAAGAGAGCCTCGTCCTCCCGGCGCTCACCCCAGGCCGTGACCGACCCCTCCGTCTCGCTCAGCACACCCCAGCTCAGCAGCAGGCCGAGCGCGGTCACCAGTTGCCGGCGATCGGAGATGTGGTCGGACATCGCGATCGACTGCTCTGCCGCGTCGGCCCTGACCTGGTCCACCAGCGCCGAGATCAGGATCTGGTCTCCCACCCCGGGCGCGAGCAGGGCGGCGCAGATCAGCGCCAGATGCGTGTAGGTCATTGCACCGAAGGCACTCTCGTCGGTCTGGCGCCGGGCGGGGCGAGAAGGGGCCGTCACCGGCAACGGCGACTTGATCAACCGGGCGAAGGAGGCCTCGACGACCAGCGCGTAGCCCAGCTGGGTTGCGAACATCGACTTCAGAGCAGCGGTGTGACGACGCACCAATGCCAGCCGCTCCGGCTCGCGCGATGCCGTCAGGATGGGGGTCGCCAGCAGGTACCGGGCGGCCTGCTGACGCCCGGCGGAATCCTGACGCCAGGTCGAGGTGGGGGGCGATGTCATGATGCTTCCTCCTGGATGTCCGCCGAAGAGGTGGCCGAGATCCGCAACTCCAGGCCGGCGAAGGTGATGGTGCCATCTTCGGCGCCGACCACCGTGTCCGACCCAGGACTGGCCGTCAACGTCAGACCGGTATCGGAATCGGTGAGCCCGGTGGCGTTCTGCGCCAACAACTTCGAGAGATGATCGAGAAGAAGTTCCCGGGCGGCCGGGGAGATTCGTGCACCGTTCAGATCACCGACCGCAGCCAACTCGGCGACCGCCGCGTTGCGCAGCTCGGCTTCCCGGCGAGCTTGCGCAATCAGTCGCTGACGATCTGCGGTCGGGTCGGGCACCCGGGACGACCGGCCGCGAATCGCCCGATCGCCCCGTTCCCGGAGCGAGATCGGCACTTCGATCGGATCCGAGACCCACCACGAGGTGGCCGGTCCGGTCCGCGGGTCCGGCTCGTCCGGCCCCAGCAGCAGGTGGCGTGCGGGATAGGCCACGAACGTGCTGTTGAAAAGTCGGTGTGCACTCAGATCGTCCAGGTCGGCGAATCGACGGGCCAGCCGCAGCAGGTCGGCCCGGCGGGAGAAGCCGGTGCCTGACGAGTCGAGCAAGCGCTTGGCGTTGTTGATCAGTTGCCCGAGGGCCTGGCCGGCGGCGGCACGCAACTGCTCTGTGCCGGAGTCGGTACCGCTCGCGCCGTACCAGCGGGCCAGCTCCTCCCAGTCCTCCCGCGAACGACCCCCGGCCCGCTCGACCACTGTCCCGTCCGGCACCGCCAGACCCCGGACCGTGGCCAGCAACTCGAGCAGCGGGTCGAGGGCGCCGAGGACTTCCTGCAGACGCGCCGACACCGCCGGAGCATGCCGGTTGACGTCAGCCGTGATCAGGTCGACGTAGTCCAGCAGCAGTGCCTTGAACTGTGCGTATTCCTCCCCGCCGAGGTCGTAGCGGCTCAGGACCCCGGACAGGTAGGCGTAGAAGTCTCGGGCACTGTCGTTGAAGAGCCGCTGGTTGTTGAAGATGGCCGTCACCTCGCCGGCCACCGTGTCCGCATCAACGCCGTTGCGCAGCGCCGACAGGACACGATCGAGCGAGTCGACGATCTGGCCGAGAAGCTCCCTGGCCACCTCGCGAGCTCCGTCCGCCGCCAGCAGGATGTCCAGGGCGGTGCGATGAACCCGCCCACCCAACTTGGACACCTGGTAACGGGACCGGGAACGCAGGAACTCGGCCACCGTGCTGACCCGTGCATCTCTCAGTGACGGGACGAGGTTCCCCCAGCTCACCAGCTGTCGGCAGCGCAGTTCCACCGTGTCGAGCTCGAGGACCGGGCCGTCCTGGGCCATCGAGGAGGCCACGTCGGCTGCCGATAGGTCCGTCAGCAAGGTCCGGGTGAACAGGCCCATGATCGCGATGTAGTCCTGGGACTCGCCCGCGGTGAGGTATCGGAACAGGTCAGCACGTCCGGGCTCGGCCACCGCCACCTCCTCCTGTTCCCCTGATCGATTCGACAGGTAGACGGTAGGGCACGACACCGACAGCCGGGGGCCGGCTGAAGCAGGAACTCGCGCTGACCTCGCATCCAAGGTCGTGACTAGTGGTCAGCGGCCACGCTGAATTCGAATTGGCCCGCCGCGGTCCGTTCCAAAGTCTTGAGGATCCGACGGGGGTCGTCGTAGGGGCCGGACACGTAGGACGGCTTGCCATCCTTGCCGAAGGTGATGGCCGACGGTCCGGTCCAAGGTCCGAGAAGACCGGCGGCCTCATCGAACTCACCCTGAGGTTCGAACCCGAGGGCTCGGGCGTAGTCGACCGCCCCGAAGATCAGGTGCCGGGCCAGTTCGATGTCTGCGGTCTGCCAACCTTGGAAGGCACCGAAGAACTCCGGCTGGAACTTGCTGAACTCGAACTCGCCCATCACCTCGGGTCCGAAGGTGTTCTTGATGCCCAGGCAGTAGACATCCGCCAGGTATCCGCACACCGTCACCTTGTCGAAGCGGTGCCGCCTGGCCAGCAGCACACAGACCAACCCAGCGGTGCTGTCGTCATCGTTCGCCTGGTCCTGCCATCCCTGGTCTGGGTCGACCGACAGGCCAAGGCTCCATCCCTGGTTGACCCAGCAGCCGACCACCGCAGGCGCGACAGCGGCCTCGTCCCGTTCGGCGGCCACTGCGCGCACCAGCGGCGCCACCACGGACGGGCTCAGGCCCAGAATGCGAGCGATCTGCTTCGGTGCCTTGCCCTCGGCGCGCAGTAGTCGAACGCGCGCCAGCATCTCGAGATCCGTCATGGCAGAAGAGCCTACTGGGCGGTGGGGCCCTGCCAGATGCCCAAGTGCTGAGATTGTCCAGCAGGCTGCTGGACAATCTCAGAGTCAGGCCATGATCACAACAGTTGCCCGATGACGTTCGATCCCCACCCAGACACCTCAGACGTCGTGCTTTGACGAAAGCTCCGCCTCAATGTCCTCGATGCTGGGCAGGCTCGAAGTCAGCTCCTCCGTCAACGCGGTGGTGACGGTCGTCGCCCACTCAGCGATGCCGATGGGCATCTTCGAACCGCGGAGGGCGTACTCGGCCACCACGTTGTTCTTCGTCCGGCACAGGAGCAGACCGATGGACGGCTTGTCGTCGACATGGGCGAGGAGATCATCGACCGCCGCCATGTACATCCCGAGCTGTCCCAGATAACCGGGCTCGAAATCCGTTGCCTTCAGCTCGATCACGACGAACGCCCGCAGCCTGAGGTGGTAGAAGAGAAGGTCGGCATAGAAGTCCTGGTCACCGATCTCCAGGTGCACCTGACGGCCGACGAACGCGAAGCCCTGGCCGAGCTCGAGGAGAAACTTCTCCATGTGCTCGATCAGGCCTGCCTCCAGATCACGTTCCCGGCGCGAGTCCGCGATCCCGACGAAGTCGAACAGGTAGGGATCCCGGGTGGCCTCCTGCGCCATGTCCGAGTCGGCCGGAGACAAGGTCACCGCAAAGTTCGAGATCGCCCGGCCCGAGCGTTCGTGGAGTCGGCCGGCGATCTGTTGAGCCAGCACATCTCTCGACCAGCCCTGGCGCACGGCTTCATCGGCATACCAGAGCCTTGACGTCGCGTCCGGGAGTTTGTCCAGGAGGACCTGATGCTGCCTCCACGGCAATAGTGCAGCGGTGCGCTGCACAATTGCTTCCTCGGGCCAAGCCGCGGCGAAGGCGCGCATGTACTTCAGGTTCCTGGGCGAGTAGCCCCGCGCATCCGGGAATCGTTCCCGCAGGTCAGTGGACAGGCGGTCAATGACCTTGGCGCCCCAACCCTGTTGATCCTGGCGGTTCAGGATCGCCCGGCCGATGGCCCAGTAGGTCGCGACCATCCCAGCGTTCATTGCAGCCACCGCGCGTCGACGGCCAGCCGTCACGTGGTCGCTGACCGCCGCCAGCAGGTCGGGGTACCACTCGGGCAGAGATGGCGCCGCGGCCACCGCCGGGAACTGCGCTTCCTCGTGTGACCGTCCTCGGGAGATGCGGGCTGCTGGGTCGGACTCAGCGGTCATGCGCGCAGCAACCGGTCGAACTGGCACTGCAGTCTTCTCGAGCCGGGGGTCGTGTTCATGGACAAAGGAGTACCAGTCGGCACCGACACCGGGCGCGAGAGTCCACTTTCCCCACGGCCGTTGAAGAAATTCAAGACGAACCGGAAGGTGCCTGATCGGCCCGGCAGCACCGGCGCGACGAGCGGATCGATGACACCGAATAGGTCGCGCAGGTCGGGCGGACCCTACGCCGCGGCCCGGCTCAGGAAGAGCTGTTCCCGGATGAACTGGTTCGCGTGCTTGGCCAGATCCGCTCCGTCGGTCCACAGATTCCGCCAGATGGCCAGGTCGTTGGACAGGCCCCGGGCCACGACCGCCGAGGAGAAACTCTCGAAGGTGATCGGGCCGGCATAATTGATCGACTCGAGCGCCCGGAAGAAGGGCGCGAAGTCCAGATGTCCCGAACCCAGGTAGCCGCGGTGGTTCTCGCCGATGTGGACGTAGCCCAACCGGTCGCCGACGGCGAGTACCGGACGGACGAAATCATCTTCCTCGATATTCATGTGGTAGGTGTCGAGGTGGATCGTCACGTTGTCGGCGCCGATGTCGTCGGCCATCCGGAGGGCGTCGGCGGCGGTGTTGAGGACGTTGGTCTCGTACCGATTGCAGATCTCCAGCCCGAGCGTCATCTCCCACCCGGCGGCCTGCTGCGCGAGGTCTCGCAGGACCGAAACGACATTGGCGCGGCCCGCGGCCGAGAGCGGCCGGTCGTACTTGCCGAGCGCACTGTAGAGCGCACCGGTGAAATGGGTGCCGCCCAGGTGGTGGGTGAGTTCCAGGGAGTCCGCCAGCAGGACCGCCCCGCGCTTGACGGTGTCCGGGTCTTCACTGGAGACGTCTGCGTCGAACGCCAGTCCCCGCGAGCAGACCACCGCAAGACCGGCTGCCTCCAGTTGGGTGCGCGCCGCGACGACGTCCAGGTTGAGCGAGTCGTGCAGCGAGAATTCGAGCAGGTCGTACCCGGCCTCCTTCGTCCTGGTGATGGCCTTGGTCACCGACTCTGCCGAGGTGTCACCGGCCCAGACGAGGGCGTGGATACCGATGGGGTTTGTGGAGAACATGACAGGGCTCCTCGAGCTAGTGGAGAAGATCAAATGGGGAGGCGGTACGAGTCAGGACGCGATGGTGCCGGTGATCAGGCCGACGATCTGCTCCCCGGTGGTGTCGGCGGTGCGCCGGCCGCCGACGCAGCGCCCGGCCCTCATCACCCACACGTGATCGGAGAGCCGCAGCACCTGTTGGAAGTTGTGGCTGATCAACAGCACGGCATGGCCGTCGTCGCGGAGTTTGCGGATCAGTTGCTCCACCTTCGCGGTTTCCTGCACACCCAGGGCCGCCGTCGGCTCGTCCATGATCACCAGCTTCGAGCTGAAACTCGCTGCCCTGCAGATGGAAACCGCCTGGCGCTGGCCTCCGGAGAGCCGTCGCACCCGCGCTGTGACCGCCGGGACGTTGACCGCCAGGGCCGAGACCATCCGGTTCGCCTCGCGCTTCATCCCTTTGCGATCCAGGAATGCGAACGGGGGTCGCCCGATGACCTTCTCTCGGTTGAGGAAGAGGTTCTGCCAGACGGTGAGATCCTCGACGAGGGCAAGATTCTGGTGCACCGTCTCGATTCCGGCGTTCCGTGCGTCGTCGGGACCATGAAATTTGACGACGCTCCCGTCGAAGGTGATCTGCCCGCTGTCCGGCCGGTGAATCCCGGACAGGCAGCGAACCAGGGTGGACTTCCCGGCACCGTTGTCCCCGACCAGCGCGGTGATCTCGCCGCGCCGCAGCGTCAGGTTGACGTCGCGCAGAGCACGCACCGGTCCGAAGGAGAGCGACACGTCGTCGACGGTCAGGAGATCGTCGGCGACCCCCGCGGCGGGTCCGGTCGACGTCGTCGGGGTCTGGGTCGATTCGGTCATTTCTGGAACCTCGACAGGAGAGCGGCCAGCACCACGACGATGCCCACCGACAGTGGTTGGTAGAACTCGGATACGCCGACCAGGGTGAGGCCGTTGGTCAACGCGGTGAGCAGGAGGGCTCCCAGCACCGGCCCGATGACACTGCCTCGACCGCCGATCAGGCTGACACCGCCCAGCACGACGGCGGCCACCGAGTTCAGCAGGAAGGCGGTGTTCGCAGCGGGCTCGGCCGCTCCCACCCGCGAGACGAGCAGGATCGCGCCGAGACCGGCCAGGCTTCCCGAGATGATGTAGACGGCCAATTTCACCCGCTTGGTGCGCACACCGGTAGCGGCGGCGGCCTCGCTGGATCCGCCGGTGGCCAGGACATGCGTGCCGAACCGGGTGCGGAAGTAGACGACGTGGCCGATGATCGCGACCACCGCGGCGATGATGAACGAATACCCGAAGATCCCGAACCCTCCACTGGCCAGATTCAGCAGGGTGGAATTCACGATGGTGATGGGGCTCCCGTTGGCCAGGATCAACGCGAGACCGGAGGCGGCGGAAAGTGTCCCGAGGGTGGCGATGAAGTCGGTGATCCCCCCGACGGAGATCAGCAGACCATTCACCACCCCGATCACCGCGCCGGCGACCACCGCGACGATGCACGAGAGCCACAGCTGCCCGGAATGCTCGTAGGTCAACCCGAACGCGACGGCCCCGAACGTCATCGTCGACGCCACCGAGAGATCGATCCCACCGGTGGTGATGACGAAGGTCTGACCGACGGCCAGCACGATGAGAATGGCCGCCGAGACCAGCATCGCCTCGATGTTCCCGGTCGACAGGAACGTCGAATTGGAGCTCTGGAAGACGATGACGAGAATGGCCAGCCCGACGAGCGCCGCCCATTCCGCCCAGAAGGAGAGGTCTCTGAATCGCGACCTGGACCCCGATCCACCATCAGCGGTCGAGTCGGTGTCCGGCGCGGCTCCATCGAGTGGGTCCGTGCCCGGCGTGGTGATCGCCGAGGTGGCGGTGGCCGACGCCGGGCCGGTGGTCGACGGGGTGGAACTCATTCTTCGCTCCTTCGCGCTGACAGATTCAGTCACTTCAGCAGATCGACGAAGGGATCGGCGTAGGTGCCGAACGGCTTCGGCGTCACGGCAAGTGCCTGCGCCGCATTGGCTTTCGTCACCAGTTCGACCGGGGCGGTGACGTTGGTGGGCAGTGTCTTCCCGACGAGTGCGGCCTTGCACGCCTCGACGCCCATCTGACCGATGGCGTAGGGGTACTGCGCGACGACAGCAGAGAGATCACCGCTCTGCACCGCCTGCTCCGCCTCTTTCAGCCCGTCCACGCTGATCACCTTGATCTTGCCCGTCTTGCCCGCGGTGGCGATCGCCCTGGCCACGCCGAGCGCCATGTCGTCGTTGGCCACGAAGAACCCGGTCAGTTCAGGATGCGCGCGCATCAGGGTGGTGGCCTGCGTCAGCGCCACCTGACGGTCCCAGTTACCGGCCACGACACTCAGAAATTTGATCGACGCCTGCGCCTTGATGCCGTCCTGGAAACCGGAGATACGGGCCGCACTGGTGACGTCACCGGAAATGCCACCGATGGCGGCGACGGTCCCGCCGCTGGGCAGCTGCTTGATCATCTCGGCGCCTGCCATCTTGCCGGCGGCGGTGTTGTCGGTACCGATGTAGGTCGCCAGGGTGGCATTGGCCGCCTTGGCCGCCGCCGGATCGACCGGAGAGTCGATGTTGACGATGATCTTCTTCTTCGCGGCGAGCTGGGCGATGCCCTGGATCAGGTTCGTGCCGCTGATGGGGTTGACGACGAAGCAGCCGTAGTTCTGGGTGGCCAATGCGGCCAGCTTGTCGGCCTGCCCTGTCGTATCGGTGATCGAGGTGGCGGCTTGGACCTGGATCGTCACCCCGTTGGACGCCGCTCCGGCCTTGGCCCCGTCCTCCATGGTCTGGAAGAACGGGTTGTCCAGGCCCTTCAGGATCACCGCGATGCCGCCGGCCGCGGACGAACCACCTGCGCTCGAGGGACTTCCGGCCGCCGAGGCCCCGGCAGCGCTGGGGGATCCGGCCGCGCTGGAGGATCCGGTGGCGCTGGAGGATCCGGTGGCCGAACTCGACGACGAGCACCCCGAGACGGCCAGTGCTGCTGCGACGCCGATGGCCGCCGGCAATCTCCACGACTTCGATGACCTCGATGGCATCTGCTGCATGACCGCTCCTAGTCTCAGTTTTGCTTGCTTGTTGGCAGACTTTAGCCTAGATCTAGGCAAAAGCAACCGCTGATATAGCATAAGATCGCTCAGGTATCCCCGAGAGGAAAGGTCCCCCATGCCGACGGACGATAGGGGGACCGCGGCACACCTGAGTCGCTCCGGTGTGTCCGATCTCTTCCATATCGCAACGATGTTCCGGACCGGGGCGACCCTCACTCGCGCAGATGTCGTCCGGCGAAGTGGGCTGTCCCGGTCGACGGCGAACCAGCGACTCGATGCGCTGATCTCGGCCGGATTGGTGATCGGTACGGAATCCGGCTCCTCGACCGGGGGCCGCCCGGCCAACCTGTACGCCTTCAACCGCAGTCGCGGGGTTCTGCTCCTCGCCGATATCGGTGCGACGGCAATGCGCGCGGCACTCTGCGATCTCGGCGGAGAGGTCTTGAGCGAGATCGACCAGGACACCGACATCTCGTCGGGTCCGGACGCGGTACTGACCCAGGTCAGCGCCAATTTCGCCGAGTTGCTCACCCGCGGCGGACGGAACCGCAGCGACGTCCTGGGCATCGGTCTGGACGTCCCGGGACCGGTCGACTTCGCCACCGGCCGAGTAATCAGTCCGCCCATCATGACCGGGTGGGACCGTTTCGACATTCCCGGCTGGTTCGCCACCGATTTCGACTGCTCGGTGGTGGTGGAGAAGGACGTGAACGCGATGGCCGTGGGCGAGCACCGCTTCAGCTTCCCCGAGGTCGCCCACATGATCATGCTCAAGGTCGGGACCGGAGTCGGCAGCGGACTGATCGCGTCGGGCCGGGTACACCGCGGGGCGGACGGCGCGGCCGGCGACATCGGGCACATCCGGCTGGCCCTGCCCGAGGGCTGGGACGAGGAACCACTGTGCCGCTGCGGCAACTACGGCTGCGTCGAGGCCTACGCCGGCGGTTGGGCCATGGCCCGGGATCTGCGGTTCGCCGGGAAGGACGTCCAGAACGTGAATGACGTCCTGCACTGCCTCCGCAGCGGGGACACCACCGCGCAGCAACTCTTGCGCCGATCGGGTCGCATTCTCGGGTTGGCCGTGGCCGACGCGGTCAGCCTGTTCAATCCCAGCGTCGTCGCCGTCTGCGGACAGTTGGCCGATACCGATGAACTACTGCTGGCCGGAATTCGCGAGATCGTCTACCAGCGTTCGCTTCCGCTCGCGACCCGCAATCTCCAGATCGTCCGCAGCCAACTCGGTCCGCGTGCGGGTTTGCTCGGGCTCTCCCTGCTGCTGTCGGCGGAGATCTTCTCGATCCAGCGGATCGGTGCGCTCACCGGGCCGTAGGAAGTCGAGCTGCTCTGCCTGCGCCGCCGTGGTCAGCGTTGGCGTCTCGGCCGTCAGTAGTACCTTGCTGCACCCGAGCGGTCGTTCGTCTAGAATATGGATGAACAAGCGAATCGAGGGAGGCCCGTCCATGACCACGATCGAGTCCGTCCTGCAGAAGTACGGGAACGGTATCGACGCCGAAGACTTCGCCGACCAGTTGGACCAGCTGATGCGTAGCCGCCCTTCTGCTGACCCTCGGGGCCTGTCGTCGCACGACCGCAGAATGCTCACCGCTGTCGGCGTGCGGGCTGAGGACCTGGACCGAGCCGGAAGTGACCTGGTTGCCGAAGCTGCGCAACTGATCACGATCAACTCAGCGGGACTACCGGTGGCAGCGGCTGCGGCCCGTTTGGGCAGGTCGGTCAGCCGAGTCCGGGGTGCGATCGCAGACGGATCGTTGTACGGAACGAAGGTCGGACGCTTCTGGCTGATCCCGGCCTGGCAACTCGACGGCTCCGCCCCCATCCCTCATCTGAGAAAGGTGATCGCAGCCATCCCGCCAGGCACCTCGGCCGTGACCGTCGACCGAGTCATGACCCAGACCACCGAGGAGCTGTACCTGGATGGCCGTGCAGTGTCGCCGCGGGACTGGCTGATTGCGGGCAATCCGCCCGTATCCGTGATCGCCATGGTGGCCCAGTTGTACGAATGGTAAAACTCCCCCGCCACCCAGGCCCGCTGACCATCGGCGACGACGACCTCGTCGACTGGCCGCACCCGTACATGCTGCGAATTCATGGCAGCGTCGGCGCGAACACCCTGCCGTGGCACAAGCTTCGACATTTCGGCCCGACCGCCAATCGGTTCGACCCGCACCCGCCTCCGCCGGCGAGCCACTCCGACTACGCGGTCACCTACACTGCCGCAGCCGTTGACACCGCGTTGGCTGAGGTCTTCCAGCGCGGCCGAATCATCGCCCCGGCCGCGCCGAACAGCCCGTACCTCACCATCTGGACTCCGCGCCGCCCGCTGCGACTACTGGATCTACGAGGCCATTGGCCGATCCGCGCCGGCGCCTCCCATGCTCTGAACATCGGTCCCCTGACCGTTTGTCGGCAATGGGCCCACGCCATTGCGATTCACCCGCAGAACGTCGACGGCGTGCTGTACGCCTCCTCGATGACCGGCGCCGATGCCGCAGCGCTGTTCCTTCCCAGCGCCGACTCGTTCCCGCAGAACCCGGAGCTGTCCCTGCCGCTGAGCGACCCCGGCCTAGTGGGGGTCGTCACGGGCGCCGCCGAACGCATCGGGTACGCGATCGCCTGGTAGATGCGTTAAAATGTCACCAACATGCCGCTGGTGTTGTTTTTAAAGCACCGGCCGGAGGAGCTGATGTGGCGAAGAGAGGGATCGTGCTCAACCGCACGGCCAACGACGCCCTGCGCACCTTGGCGGGCCAAATCAGGCTCGCCCGACACAGCAAAGGCTGGACTGCCGCCGACCTGGGTGCACGTATCGGCGTTTCCGGACGCACCGTGTCCGCCATCGAATCCGCGCAGCCCGGCGTGGCCATCGGTACCGTTCTGAACGCAGCTGCGGTGTCCGGGGTCCCCCTCTTCGGGGCGGACGGCTCGGACCTGGCCCGACTGCGCCGGCGGGGTGAAGAGAACGTGGCACTCATTCCAGCACGTACCTATCGGCCCAGGCAGGTGGACAGCTCCGATGATCTCGACTTCTGAGGCCTTCGTCTGGGTCTGGACGCCCGGAGCGACCGTCCCCGTGCCGGCGGGCCTACTGCGGCGACGTGGTGATCGTTACCGGTTCGCCTACGGAACCGGCTACCTCAACCGGCGCGACGCCATCAGCCTCTATGGTCCCGAGCTGCCGCTGGGACCAGGTTGGATCGATCCGCCTGCGCAGATGAACATCGCTTCGGTGCTGCGTGACGCCGGTCCGGACTCGTGGGGACAGCGGATCATCCTCGCCAAGCTGACCGGCTCGATGGGTCCCGATGCCGACACCGGCGATGTCGACCAGTTGGCCTATTTCATGGAATCAGGCTCCGATCGCATCTCCGCGCTGGATTTCCAGGAGCGCCCCGATGAATACGTCCCACGCGGCGCGGACACCTCTCTCGACCAGATGATGACGGCTGCCGAGCGTATCCAACAAGGATTGCCGACCAGCAATTCTCTCGACGCCGCGCTCTTGCACGGCACCAGTGTCGGAGGCGCGCGCCCCAAAGCCCTCCTCCGTGATGGTCACAGGCAATTGATTGCCAAGTTCAGTACCTCGACCGATATCTTCCCGACGGTGAAGGCCGAGACGTTGGGCATGGAATTCGCGCGTCGCGTCGGCATCGACGTGCCGGCATCGGAACTCCGCTCTGTGATGGGACGCGACGTCCTTGTCATCGAGCGATTCGACCGTCCGGAGACCGGTGGCCGCCGGCTGATGGTTTCTGCGTTGACGATGCTGCAGTTGGCCGAGCACGAGGGTCGCTACGCGACGTACCCGGATCTGCTGGACGTCCTGGCCAGGGACGGAGTCGACTCTCATGTCGGCCGGCGCCTTTTCGAGCGAATCGTCTTCAATGTGGCCATCGGGAACACCGATGATCACGCACGCAACCATGCCGCATTCTGGGATGGTCACCAGCTCGAGATGACACCTGCCTACGACCTGACGCCCCAGATCAGATCCGGTGAGACCGCTTCGCAGGCACTGTCGATCGACCGCGCCGGCAGCCGGGACAGCTCATTTCTCACCTGCCTGAACGCGGCTGGTGTCTATGGGCTCAGCCGTAAACAGGCTCGGCACGTGATCAGGGCCCCGGCAAAGTCGGGTTGACAATTCTTGAGCTGCGGCGATGGGTTGCGACACGCCGGGAGGGGCGGTTTGCGGGTGGGCGTGGCCCACGGTGATGATCATGAAGGTTCTTGAGGCCACTCACTCACAGCCAAGGACCACGCCCGATGTCATCATCACCCAGGTATACCGTCGTTGACCAATTCGACGAAGATGAGTTCCCCGACATCCCCACGGCGCCGGCGGCGTTGCTCCGAGCCCTGCGATCGGTTCCCGACCCCCGCAGCGCGCGCGGCCGCCGGCACGGCTTGTCCACCATTTTGGCGGTGGCCGCGTGCGCGGTGATCGCCGGTGCCCGCTCCTTCGTCGCCATCGCCGAATGGGCCGCCGACACCGCACCAGCAGTATTGGCCAAACTTGGCGTATCCAGTGAGAGACCCTGCGAGTCGACGATCCGGCGAACCCTGAACAGGATCAACGCCGACGGTTTGGATGTCATCGTCGGGACCTGGGCCGCTGTGGTCGCCACCGCGTCGAAAACATTTCAAGTGATCGCAGTCGACGGCAAATCGGTCCGGGGATCCGCCGTGGCCGGCGGCCGGTGCCGACATCTGCTCTCAGCGCTCACTCACACCGCAGGCCTGGTCCTGGGGCAGTTGGACGTCGATGTCAAAACCAACGAGATCCCCATGTTCGCCGAGCTTTTAGACAACATCGAGTTGCTCGGTGCGTTGGTCACCGCCGATGCGATGCACTGCCAGAAAATCCATGCCAAGTATCTCGTGGAGCAACGCGGAGCGCATTACCTGCTCACCGTGAAAGGTAACCAACCGACGCTGCGGCGGCGACTGGCCCAACTCCCATGGAACGACGTCGACGTCACCGACACCCAGAAGGACCGCGGACACGGACGGATCGAGAAACGAACCCTCAAAGTCGTCACCATCGCCGCGGGAATTCTGTTTCCGCACGCCGCCCAGGCGATTCAGGTGAGCAGAAAAGTCCGGTCGATCCGATCCAAGAAGTGGCATACCGAGACCGTCTACGCGGTCACCGACCTGCACCCGACCCAGGCGTCCGCCGCGCAGCTGGGCACCTGGCTCCGAGGACACTGGTCGATTGAAAACCGTTTGCACTGGGTCCGGGACGTCACCTTCGGTGAAGACCTGTCCCAGGCCCGCACCGGCAACGGACCCCAGGTCATGGCCACACTACGAAACCTGGCCATCGGACTTCTTCGACTGGACGGAGCCCGCAACATCGCAGAAGCCGTCCGACATCACGCCCGAGACCCCCACCGACCACCCAAACTCGTGCTGACCAGCTAAAACAGCCCGACATGAGCGATCTGCGACTTTGCCGGGGCCCTGGGCACGTGATCGACCTCCAGATCGACACCATCGAGACCCAGTGGGATGAAGTGGTGGAGATGGTTCGCCTCGACGTCAACGAAGAGTCCATGCTGCGCCACCGGAGCGTTCTCAATCCATTCACCCGGTACGCTTACTGACCGAGTCCGATGCGCAGGGCGGCACATAAACACCACCTGGCGGCGACTCGGCGGCTGCGTTCTTCCTGCGGAATGCAGCGTCAGCGGCGAGGGGCATTGACGCGAATGGCCCGTAGCCCGTCGTAGCGGCTCAGGAAGGGTAACTCAGCTTCCGCGAAGTGCTTCAGGTAGTCCGTCCGCGCACCGACCGGATCCACGAACCGGACGTCGACAATGCCGAGCGGCGCGGCAATCTCGAACAGCAGCGCCATCGTGTAGCGGCCCTGCAGGATGGACCACTCGCCGTACCCGTCGTATCCAAGGCTGCCGTGCTCGGGATGGCCGATGTGCAGGTGGAACATCGCACGGACGCTGCGCTCGATCTTGGGATCGAGTCGTCGACGGCGCATCCACGTGAACAGGTCGTCGATGTCCATCCACTCATCGGGCGGCAGAAGCGACAGTGCTGTGCCCACGAGCTGCCGGCGCCCTCCGATAGCCGTGAGCACGTTCGCGGACCGCTGACCCTTGATGTGCTCGATCCTGCTGAGCTCGTCGACCAGTCCGCGAGCGATCCACCGATCCCAGACTTCACGAACGATCTCCTCCGTCGGCGCGAGCAGGGCACGACGACCCTTCGGCGTCAGCTGCAGCTTGGCGCCGGAGAGGTTGGCCAGACCGCCCGCCTGGACCAACAACGGCCACGCGAAAGCCGCGATCGCGTGGTCCGGGTAGAAGTCGCCGCCGGGAAGAGCCTGGGCGACAAACTGAATCGACGCGAGTGACGGTCGTCGAGTCCTGGCACTGCAGCTCAACCGACCCGCCGCGACGAGATCGAGAACAACACCGAGAGAGTCGACCGCCCACTGCTGCGTCACTCGCACGGTCTCTGCACCGCGCAGCGGGTCATCCGGCATGTCCATCACGTTCTCACGCCTGTCGGGGATCAGCTCAACGCCGTCGGGAACTGGCGGCGAGAACTGCGGGCAGCGAACGCATCGAGAGCATCCAGCACCGCATCGGACTTCCAGTGAAGACCGCGTCGGTGCACGGTGAAGCTCGTGACGGCGCCGCCGGCCCGCAGCTGGTCCATGTATCTGCTCGCATGGTTGGCCGTGTTCCCCAGTTCGCTGTACAGGACCGCAGTGTTGAGAACCGGTTGCCGCAGGAGAAGATCTGCGATCCTCCAGGTCGCCGAATCGGCACGGGCCGTGACCGACTGCCACCAGTCGACGCGGATCTGCCGAATTTCGAGGACCAGATGTCTACCGTTGGCGATCGCCCGGAAGGCGGCATCGGCAGTCAGCTCGATCATGTCGTCGGGAGAACCGGCACGAAAGGACGTCAGCGCGCGGTGATAGACGTCAGGCTGCCCGAGCAAGCCAGACGACACCGGCACCGTCACATTCCGGGTCAAGCCTTTGGCCTTCAGCATGGAATGGATCAACGCGCGCCCGGTCCTACCGTTCCCGTCGGTGAACGGGTGGATCGTCTCGAACTGGGCGTGGGCGATGGCTGCTTGCTCCAACACCGGGATGTCCTCCCGGTTGACGTACGCCACCAGATCGTCGATCGCATGGATGACGCGGGACTGATGAGGAGCGACATACTCGGCACCGATCGGGCTCCGGGAGGAGCGGCCGATCCAGACGGGTTCTTCCCGCCACCGGCCCGCCGTCCGTGGGCGCCCAGCAGCGCAAGATGCATCTGCAGGATGGACTCGCTGTCCAGGCGATCGGACAGCTGGATCGCCGACCGCATCGCGTTCGTGTTGGCCGCGATCAGGGTGGCATTCTGCTTGGTGGTGTCGCCCAGCTCCGCCATGGCGACGGACCGCGCCGAGGCGGACAGGTTCTCGATCTGGGACGAGGCAACGGACTCGGAACGGAGCAGAATCGTTGCAAACGGGGCGATCTCGCTACCCATCTCCGCATCGAACCGTGCGATCTCATTCGAGGCGTCCTCCGCGGCAGCCGACACAGACCGCGCGGGTGCGTAGTGCAGCGTGGCGATGTCCGCAGGGATGGCCGATGAGTACGAACCACGACGAAACGCCATCTCGGAGCGTGCCATCGTGCCGAAATCACGGTTGGGGCTTTCCCAGGTCAGCCGTTCGTAGCCGACTGCCGGCCACCCGGAGCTGGGTGTCGGCCGCACCGCGCTGGTTTGGTCATCCGGTCCCATGAAGCAAGGTTACGCCCACTTAGCTCCGTAAGTGGGTGTAAATGACCCCGGACGACCAACCTATCGCCGGCCGATCCCCACCTCCGATCGCCAACGCAGTGAGCTCAGTACTTGAGGCTTGCCCGGAACGCGTTGGCGTCGATCTCCTCGTGCTCCCGCTCGGCCGGTGAGACGTCCGAGTCCTCGGTCGAGATCGATGCGGGAGCGGTGTCCTCGTGGGTGCTCTTGTGGGTGCTCTCTTCGGCGTCGTGGGCTTCGTCGGGCGTGGTGGTCATGGTGTTCTCCTCTGGTGACGGCGCCGGCCTGATGGTGGCGTCGGCCCTCCACGCTACGGCGTCCGGAGACCGGGCCGGTGGAGTCGCAACCCAGCTGCTGTCCGCGGCCGAAGGCCCGATTGACGGGCGCTCGTCACGGGTACTGCCCTCGGCGGGCAAAGGGATTGCACAGCAGGCGGAGGGAAAAACTCGTGGGGATCTTCCGGAGCAAGCCGATCGAGGACGTGCTCGCGCAGAGCGGGGCGGAGGAGTCGGCCACCACACTGCGCAAGCGTCTGGGGGTCTTCGATCTCGTCGGACTGGGCGTCGGCGTCGTCATCGGCACCGGGATCTTCACGCTGACGGGGGTGGAGGCCAAGACCCACGCCGGCCCGGCGGTGGTGCTCTCGTTCGTCCTGGCCGGCGTCATCAGCATGCTCGCCGCCATGTGCTACGCCGAGTTGGCCTCCGCCGTGCCGACGGCCGGCAGCGCTTACAGCTACGCGTACGCGACGATCGGCGAGGTGGTCGCGTGGATCATCGGCTGGGACCTGCTGCTGGAGTTCGTCCTGGGTGCCTCGGTGGTGTCCCGCGGCTGGTCCGGATATCTGCAGAACCTGTTCGGGCTGCCGACGGCGATCTTCGGCGAGCAGTCGGTGGTCAATGTCGGAGCCATCTTGATCGTGGCCGTGCTGGGAACCGTCGCCGCCATCGGGGTGAAGGAATCGGCGCGGCTCACCAACACGCTGGTGGTGGTCAAGGTGGCGATCTGCCTGTTCGTCATCGTCGCCGGCGCGTTCTTCATCAAGAAGGCGAACCTGACGCCGTTCATCCCCCCGTCGAAGCCCACCACCGGGGGTACCGGCAGTGGGCTGGAGCGGCCGGTCATCCAGACGTTCCTCGGCAATCCCGCCTCGTTCGGCATCGCCGGGATCCTCACCGCCGCAGCGGTGGTGTTCTTCGCCTACACGGGGTTCGAGGCGGTGGCGAACATGAGCGAGGAGTCGCGCAACCCGCGTCGCGACATGCCGCGGGGCCTGCTGTGGACCCTGGGCATCGCCACGGCGCTGTACCTGGGGGTTTCGTTCGTCCTCACCGGCATGTCCAAGTACACCGATCTCAACGAGGGGTCCCCGCTGGCGTCGGCGTTCGACGCGGTCGGTGCGTCGTGGGCCGGCACCCTGGTCTCCATCGCCGCCGTCTGCGGGCTGTCGTCGGTGA
The DNA here is from genome assembly GCF_014303395.1 of Nakamurella sp. PAMC28650. Lineage (GTDB taxonomy): Bacteria > Actinomycetota > Actinomycetes > Mycobacteriales > Nakamurellaceae > Nakamurella. The sequence goes on along the minus strand of NZ_CP060298.1, from coordinate 2,584,236 downwards.
TCCTGGTCGACCTGGTGGGGATCGGCCGGATCGGTTTCGCCATGGGCCGCGACGGGCTGCTGCCGCCGACCATCGCGAAGGTGCACCCGAAATTCGGTACGCCGCTGCGGTTCACGGTCGGCGCCACGATCATGGTGATGGTGGTGGGCGGGTTGATCCCGCTGACCACCCTGGCCGATCTGGTCAGCATCGGCGCGTTGTTCGCCTTCACGCTGGTATCCATCGCCGTTCCGGTGCTGCGGCACACCCGGCCGAAACTGGACAGGCCGTTCCGGGTGCCGCTGTCGCCGGTCCTGCCGATCATCTCCGCACTGGCGTGCATCTACCTGATGCTCAACCTCTCGATCGCGACGTGGCTGCGGTTCGCGGTGTGGTTCCTTCTGGGCATCGCCGTCTACGCGTTCTACGGACGCCGGCACGCCCGCCTGTCGCAGCCGGAGAGCAGCAGGGACGCGCCCACCGAAGCCCCGGCCTGAGAGCTGAGCTCAGCCCCAGACCTCCGCCGCCGTCTCGACGATGAGACTCAGCTTGGCGCGCTGCTCGTCCTGCGTGAGGGCGTTGCCCTCGACCGTGGAGGAGAAGCCGCACTGCGGCGACAGGCACAGTTGTTCCAGCGGAACGTATTTGGCGGCTTCGTCGATGCGCCGCTTGAGGTCGTCCTTGCTCTCCAACTCCCCGCGCTTGCTCGTCACCAGGCCGAGCACGACCTGCTTGCCCGCCGGGACGTACCGCAGCGGGGCGAAGCTGCCGGACCGCTCGTCGTCGAACTCGAGGAAGAAGCCGTCGACGTCGAGCTGGCCGAACAGTGCCTCCGCGACGAAGTCGTATCCGCCCTCGGCCGCCCATGATGACCGGTAGTTGCCACGGCACATGTGCGCGGTGACGGCGAGGGTGTCCGGACGTCCGGCGATCGCCCTGTTGATGTTCCGGATGTAGAGCTCGTGCTGGTGCTCGGCGTTGCTGCCGGCGGCGGTCTGCTCCGCCCGCTGGGCCGGGTCGTTGAGGTAGGCCAGGCTGGTGTCGTCGAGCTGGAGGTAGCGACAGCCCTGCGCCGCGATCTGGCTGACCTGCTCGGCGTAGGCGGTGGTCAGGTCGTCCCAGAACTGCTCCAGATCCGGGTACACCGACTCGTCGATCGAGGCCCGTCCGCCGCGGTAGTGCACCATGCTGGGCGACGGGATGGTCAGCTTGGGCGTGGCGGCGTGCACCTGGGCCTGCAAAAAGTCGAAGGCGTCGCCAAAGATCGTTTCCCGCAGCGTGATCGGCTCGGTCACCCGCATCGCAGCGGACTCGAAATCGACCTGGCCACCGGCGTTGCGCATGTGCACCTGGATCTTGTCGTCGGTCGTGCTGATGCCGCCGAGCGCGTAGATGAAGTCCATGTGCCAGGACGTGCGGCGGAATTCGCCGTCGGTCGCGGACTGCAGCCCGACCTCCTCCTGCATCGCGACCACCGCCCGGATCGCGTCGTCCTCCACCGCCCGGAGCTCGGCGGCGTCGAGCTGGCCGGCCCGATGCTGCGCCCGCGCTGCGAGCAACTCCGGTGGGCGCAACAGACTGCCGACGTGGTCTGCGCGAAATGGTGGCGTGGTTCGAGTGGTCATGGTGGCCAGCCTGCCACTCGTGCTGGGTCGGTGCGAGACGGAGTCCTGCTGTGAGCCCCGGGAACAGCGGCGATCCACGTAAGTACTCGCCAGTCTGCGGATGGCGTGGCGCCCATGGGAGACTAACGATCAGCGACCAATTTGACACGGACCGTCATCGACGTCGGGACTTTCACGTCGCAGGGGGGCCAGGATGGACGAGGGACTGTACGAAAGCCTGCTGACCGCACGGTCGGCTGGTGAGCTGGCGTCAGTGCGGGACCTCGTGACCGAGATCCGCAATGTGGACCAGGCCGAGCAACCCGAGGTGCTGGCCCGACACCTGCGCGATGCGGTCGCTCGCCGACTGAGTGCCACCTCGTCAGAGCCGCTCCGTGTCGACCTGGTCAATCGTCTGCTGTCGATCCTTGAGATGCCCGATGACGTCCTGGGCGACGATGTCCGTCAACTGATGTCGCTGTCCCGGCCGGCCTCGCCGGGCGTGATCGCAAGCTCCACCTCGAGGCCGAGCACGCCCCTGTCGGGCGCCGCGTTGCTGACCAACGCCCACGGCGAGCCGTCACTTGGATCCGAGCTGAGAGCCGAGTTGACCACCGCCGACCGGGTCGACCTGCTGTGTGCGTTCGTCAAGTGGCACGGGATCCGAGTGATCGCCGCCGAGCTGCAGCAGCTGAAGGAACGAGGCATTCCGTTCCGGGTCATCACCACCACCTACATCGGCGCCACCGAACGCAAGGCTCTCGACCGCCTGGTGAACGAATACGGTGCCAAGGTCAAGATCTCCTACGACCGGCTGAACACCCGCCTGCACGCTAAGGCCTGGCTGTTCGTCCGGAAGTCCGGTTTCGACACGGCCTATGTCGGATCCTCGAATCTGTCCCAGCAGGCCCTACTCGAAGGGCTCGAATGGAACGTTCGGCTCTCCCGGATCGCGACGCCGACGTTGATGGAGAAGTTCCAGGCGACCTTCGAGACCTACTGGGCTGACGAGCATTTCGAGACCTACGACCCGGTGCGGGATCGCGATCGGCTCGATGACGCCCTGACCGAAGCATCCGGTCGATCTACCTCGGACCATGCCACCATCGTCTTGTCCGGTCTCGAAGTCCGTCCCTACCCCTACCAGTCGGAGATGCTGGAGGCGCTGGATGTCGAACGGATCGTGCACGGCCGGCATCGGAACTTGATCGTGGCGGCCACCGGCACGGGGAAGACCGTCGTCGCTGCCCTGGACTACCGCCACCTCAGCGAGGCCACTACGAGCACTCGTCCCTCGCTGCTATTCGTGGCGCATCGTCAGGAGATTCTCCAACAGGCCCGTCAGATGTACCGAGAAGTGCTGGGGGACGGCGCTTTCGGTGAGCTTTACGTCGACGGATACCGCCCCGAACGCTGGCGCCACGTGTTCGCCTCGGTCCAGTCGCTCAGCTCCTACGGCGCGGCCAACATCCCGGCCGACGCCTTCGACATCGTGGTCATCGACGAGTTCCATCACGCTCAGGCCATCACCTACCGACGACTGCTCGACCACCTCAAGCCGCAGCAACTGCTGGGCATGACGGCGACACCGGAACGAACCGACGGAATGGACGTGCGGTCGTTCTTCGGTGGCCGGGCGGCCTACGAGCTGAGGTTGTGGGACGCGCTGGACCAGGGCCTGCTCTGCCCATTCCAGTACTTCGGCATCGCGGACGGGACTGATCTCTCCAAGATCCAGTGGACCCGCGGGCGGTACGACCAGACCGCACTGGCCGGCGTCTACACCGGGAATGACGCCCGCGCGCGGATCATCCTGAAGGAAGTTATCGACAAGGTCGTCGACCTGGAAGAGATGCGCGGGCTTGGCTTCTGTGTCTCCGTCGCTCACGCCGACTACATGGCGGTAGCCTTCCGCACCGCAGGGATCTCGGCTCTGGCGGTCACCGGCGACACTCCGAGCGCCGAACGGCAGCGCGCGCTTGCGGACCTCCGCGAAGGCCGGCTGAAGATCCTGTTCACGGCGGACCTCTTCAACGAGGGCGTCGATCTCCCGCTCATCAACACCGTGCTCTTCCTGCGGCCCACCGAGAGCGCGACGATCTTCCTCCAGCAACTCGGACGCGGGTTGCGCAGGGCAGCCAACAAGACGGTCCTGACGGTGCTGGACTTCGTCGGCCAGCAGAACCAGAAGTTCCGATTCGACCTTCGTTACCGGGCGCTCACCGGCAGCACCCGCAAGGGCCTGGAACGGGACATCGTCCGTGGTTTTCCGTTCCTGCCGTCCGGTTCGCAGATTGTGTTGGATCGGGAGGTCCAGAGCGCGATCCTGACCAACCTGAAGGCCCAGATCGGCGGCCGCTGGACCTCGATCGTCACGGAACTTCGCGCTCAGGGCGATACCTCGCTCGGTCAGTTCCTTACGGAGTCGGGCCTCGAGCTCGCTGACGTCGCCAAGTCTGGTCGGAGTTGGACGCGGCTCCGCCGGGAGGCCGGTTTACCAACGAGGGACGGCGGCGGTGCCGAGGATTCGCTGCTGCGACTGGTTCGGGCCGTTGCCCACGTCGACGACGCCGAACGGGCTGCTGCCTACCGCTCTCTTCTGTCGGACAGTGCTCCTACCTACGGGCAGATGAGTTCCCGCAAGCAAGCTTTCGCCCGCATGCTGTTCTTCCTGCTGTTCCCGGACGCCGGTGGGTTTTCGTCATTCGAAGCTGGGTTCGCTGCCCTGGCCCGCGAGCCAGCAGCTCGGGAGGAGTTTGCCGAGCTGATCTCATTGAGCCTGGATCAGTCACGGCACCTGCCTTCACCGCTCGCCGGAAGGCTGTACGACTCACCGCTGCAGGTGCACGCCCGCTACCAGCGCGAGGAGATCCTGTCCGCGCTCGGGCATGCGACGCTGCAGCGCCTCCCTTCCTACTTCCGGGAGGGCGTGATGCGCAGCGACGAACTGGATCTCGACGCGTTCTTCGTGACCCTTCGCAAGACCGAGACCGACTACTCCCCGACCACGATGTATCAGGACTACGCCATCTCCCCGACGCTCTTCCACTGGGAGAGCCAGTCCACCACGACGGCCGCGTCCAAGACCGGCCAGCGTTACCTGAACCAGCGCTCGACCGGCTCCGAGATTCTGATCTTCAGCCGCGCCGCGAAGCTGGATGCGCTGGGCACCATGGCGTACACGTTCCTCGGCGCCGCCGACTACGTCAGCCACACCGGCGACCGCCCCATCGGCATCACCTGGCAACTCCGACGGCCCATGCCGGCGGACCTCTTCACACAGGCCAGGGTGGCGGGCTGAGCACTCAATCGCCCAATAGTCCGTTGGACATATTCGACGCTCGACTTGGCGTCCGCCCTCTCTCAGTGGCAGCCCGAGACCTCCCCAGTTTGCGCATCGACGGGCCTACGAACTCCAAGGCTGTTGCGATGGGGCTGGATGGGGGTAACAGACGGATCGGGGTGATGGGCGTGTGTTCCCAGAGGGACGTGCTGGTCAGGGTTGACGGTGGGCAGTGGAGCTCGCCGGACACCCTTGGCTACACCTCTGAGTCGGATCTGCAGAAGCTGCTGGCCGAGCAACCCGGATTGCTGCCCGGGGTGACCGAGGGCGCTCGAGCCGTGACCGAGTTCGGAACCCGTGTCGGACCGTCCGACATCGTCGTGGTGGGCGTCGACGGTGACATCACCGTCGTGGAGTGCAAGCTCGCCTCGAACGAGGAGGCCCGACGCAAAATCGTCGGCCAGGTCTTCGACTACGACGCCCGAATGTGGAAGATGCCCCTTACCGAGTTCGAGGCAAGGTGGTCACAGCGGGCTGGTGATGCCTTCGATTCATGGCTGGCCCCAGCAGGTCGGGAACAGCTGGAGTCCAATCTATCGGCCGGTCGATTCCGCCTGATCCTTGCGGTCGACACGATCAGCGAAGACCTGAGGCGCCTGGTCGAGTATCTGAACGCTCATACGCTGGATTCAGTGCAGGTGTTGGCCATCGAGCTTTCCATCGCTCATGCAGGCAACGTCGATGTCCTCATCCCAACGGTTTACGGGATCGAGCCGGTCGAGTCGGTGGACCGCGCTCGAGCGGGTCAAAGCTCGCGCTGGACCGTGAAGGACCTGATCGAATGGTGCGCCAACAACAGCAAGGACCTGGCAATCGCGGTCGAAACGTTCTTGAACAGGCTTCAGACCGCTGGTTGCCTTCTGCTCGGCACGTCGGCGCAGTCGCCGTCGCTCGCAGTAGCTGTAGACGGACCTGACGGAAGGATGTGGCCATATGCCATCTATACGAACCCGAAACCGTCTTTAAACATCAACTTTGCCTATCTGGAAAAGGGCGGCGGGGTCCTCCAGGACAAGTTCCTGAGCCGCGTGGCTCAGGCATTGCCCGAGCTGGACGCAGATCAGATCCGAGCGGACGATTACCGCCGCCGACCCGGGGTTGACCTCGCCGCACTCACCCGCAACGGCGTGATTGATATTCTGGTCCACGCTGTCGAAGGACTTGGCGGTCTGCCTAATTAGCGCGAATCCGAATCAATTGAACCACCCCGCCACCCCGGTATGTCCACAGGCATGACTTTGACAGAACTCACGCTCCTTCAACGACTCCTCCCCACCGCCCGCTCCGCCGGCTTCCGTCCTCATGCTTCGTAGTAGGTTGACGGCGCAAATCTGCAACACAGTTCAGTCCGCTGATTACAAATGGGATCGACCCCCAATTCTTCCTTGTACTCGTCGGCTAACGTGAAGATCACTGCTAGGGGCGGTCGAGCTTCGCCACAAAAGAAATCGACGCGGCCTCGAAATCTTAATTACCCGACGCAATTCGCGGTACCCGGACGCAACCGGCGGTTCTCAGCAGATTCCTCGCCAGTCACTCCCGGCCGGGCGCCGGCGTCGACCTGCGCCTCTGCACCCAGTTGTGCAACGTCTGCGTCGAGCCCATCCCCAGCTTCGTGGCGACCGACTCGATCGCAGCTGGCTCCGACGCGTGCTCACCGCGCAACTCCGCCACCAACCGTTCAGTGCGTTCCCGCAGTTCGGGCGGGTCGTTGTTCGACGGTCGTCCCATGACCCCAGACTCTCAAGAACTGGGGTCTCCGGACTTACCGGGGCGATTCACCTACGCTTGGCGTGCAGAACTATCCGATTTTTTAGTCACGATGAGGCCGAGCTGATCGGCAACCTCGACAGCGTCCCGAGCCACGGAGGCGACGTGATCTGCACCAGCCTTACCAATAAGAGATCGGGTGGGATGCATGACCCGTGGACGAAACTTGCAAACTTCGGCTAGTTTCTGTGACATGGCTGTCGACCAAAAACCTGGATATACCACGACGACCATTTCCTCGAAGAGGCTACAAAGATCCTCCAAATAGAGATATTCGACAGGGTCAGTTTCGGCATCTCGGGCCGTAACTGGTCAGGTGTGGGCGGGTAGCCAGGGGTTCCTGCTGGTCAGCTGGGTGAGGGCGGCCAGGGCTGGTACGCCGTGTTTTGCGGTCGTTTGTAGGTAGGAGCGGAGGTCCGCGAAGTGTCCGGCTCCTTTTTCGGTGCGCATGGTGCCCGATATTTTCTGTCGGATCTTGGTCATGCGGATCTCTTGTTCGGCGGGGTTGTTGGTGAACGGGATCGCCGGGTCGGAGGCGAATTTGAGGTAGTCGACTTCTCTGCGGTGGATGCGGCGGGCCAGTGCTCGGTGTTTGCGGCCGATGGCGCCGTCGGGGTGGGTGGCGGCGAGGAGGGCGTGCCGGATCTTGACGGTTTCGGCGGCGATGACCGCCTGGTCGACGGGGGTGTCGGGGTGGGCGGCGGCCGCTTTGTGCAGGGTGAGCAGCGCGTCGCGGACTTGCTGCGCCCAGCACCAGGCGCCGGGCAGGTCTGTGTTGCTGGCGTGGTGGTGGTCGGTGACGGCCTGTAGCTCGCGGAGCAGATGCGCATTGCACAGCGCATGCCGCGCGGCGGTGTAGGTGTCATACGGTGCCCACGCGTCGTGGACGGCGGTGCCGGTGAAGCCGGGCAGGATGTTCATCTTGGCCATCGCTTCGGTACCGCGTCTGCGGTGGAAGAACAGTCTGGTGAAGGCCGGGGTGGACGCGGAGTGCAGCCAGTGGTTGCGACCTTCGCAGCGCAGCCCGGTCTCATCAAAGTGCACCACCGGAGAGGATTTCAAGCGGGCGGTGACCTGGGCCAAAAATTGGCTCTTGTGACGTTCTCGTGGGTGGTTTGACCCCTGGTTGTGGGCGACACACCGGGCTGCGTATAGGTTCTGGCTTATCTAGGGTCAGTCACTATCCAGGAGCACGGTGTGCGCGGTGTAACGATATGGCGAAAGCTGCTCGGTGTCGAGCAACTGCAGGTGTGCGATGTGGCGTGGGAGGAGGCCGACGACCGGCAGGTGCTGGTCGTTTCGGTGCGTGCGACGAAGGGCGCCCGGAGTAGGTGCAGTCGATGCCGGCGTAGACGGCCGGGCTATGACCAGGGCGGTGGGATTCGTCGGTGGCGGTCGCTGGACTGGGGGTCAACGATGGTGTTCCTGCAGGCTGCGGCCCCGCGGGTGAGTTGCCAGAGGCACGGGGTGGTGGTCGCGGCTGTGCCGTGGGCCCGACCCGGCGCTCGGGCGACGGGAGCGTTTGAGGACCAGTGTGCGTGGTTGGCGGCGCACACCGCTTCGTCGGTGGTGGCGCAGTTGATGCGGACGTCGTGGCGGCATGTGAGCGCAATCATCGAGCACGTCGTCGCCGACGGTTTGGCCGGCCGGGACGTGCTCGCGGGGCTGCAGCGGATCGGCATCGATGAAATCTCCCACCGCAAAGGCCAGCGGTATCTGACGTGCGTGGTCGATCAAGACTCCGGCAGATTGGTGTGGGCCGCACCGGGCCGCAACAGCGACACCCTGGGTCGGTTCTTCGACCAACTCGGCCCAGAACGGGCGGCGGCGTTGACGCACGTCTCGGCCGACGGGGCGCAGTGGATCCACGACACCGTGACGGCCCGCGCGCCGCAGGCGGTGCTGGGATTGGATCCGTTTCATATCGTGGGGTGGGCCACCCGGGAGTTGGACAAGGTCCGTCGTCAGACGTGGAACACGCTGCGGGGTAACAGTAGCTCTGCGCAGGCGTCGTCGGTGAAGGGCAGCCGCTGGGCATTGCTGAAAAACCCGGCGGACCTGTCCCCGGAGCAACGCGGGTCGGTCGCCTCGATCGCCCAGACCAACCGGCATCTGTATCGGGCGTATCTGCTGAAGGAGCAACTGCGCGCGGTGTTCCAGGTCAAGGGCCAGGCCGGCCGTGAACTGCTGGCCGGCTGGATCGCCTGGGCCCGCCGCTCCCAACTCCCCGGCTTCATCGCCCTGGCCGCAACGTTGAAGCGGTTCCAGCAGCTGATTTGGAACACCCTGATCCACCACATGAGCAACGCCCAATCCGAGGCCACCAACACCCACCTACGGGCCTTGACCCGCAGGTCGTACGGCTTTCACAGCCCAGAAGCGTTGATAGCCATGGCAATGCTCACCCGCGGCGGGTTATGCCCGCCGCTTCCCGGACGCTAAACCGCCCACGAAAACGTCAGGAGACCCCAAAAATTCGCCCAGGTCACCGGCGGCGCGACTGGTCACCGCGGCGACGGTGCCATCAGAGACAGGAATGCCGAACAGTTCGCTGATGGCCTGGGCGGTCCGCTTCTTGGACAGGAACTGCCCCATGAACAGATAGATGACGACCGCGCACATCACCGGCCCGTACTGCACGGGTCCGCCCGCCTGGGCGGGTGTGTCGCCGGTCGAGGTCTTCCCGCAGTGGCAGCGGCGGCTGATGATCTGATGTTCGGTGACGTGCACTTTGATCGGCGGGATGTCGAAGACCTGCCGGCGTGAGCAGCCAACCTCGGTCGCATCGGCCAGATCCGATCCGCAGCCAGTGCAGCAGCTCGGTTCGTGGCGGATCACCACATCCGGGTCGGCGACCTGGGCTGAAGTCTGCCCGCGGTGCCCGTCCTGTCCGCCGGGCTTGCGTGTGGACGGCGTGCGCAGCGACCTGGTCTTCGCCTTGCCGGGTCCGTCCGCCGATGGTGGCTTCGAGGAGTTCTGCGAGTTGGTCCGCAACCGTGCTTCCAGGTCCGCGACCCGCACCTTTAATGCCGCATTCTCGGCGCGGAGGATGTTCAGTTCGGTGCGCATTTCGACGATCAGTTCCACCAGTTCGGCGTACGTCGGCTGCGTCATTCCATTATTATCGCATCAGACAACACCATTGTTCGGCGACACGCCGACACGGCTCACCCCACATAGATCGACATTCTCCGGTCTATTCGCCCAATGAATGACAGTCTATTTCACCGCGGTGAGACCTGACCAGTTACTGAACTTTTAAAAATGCGACTCATCGACCTGCTTGGCATGGAATCTGGAACGGAGACTGCAAGCTCTGAGATACCCGAATGACTGCTGACCGCCTGCGAATATAAGATCGTGCCAACGGAGCTGAGGCTCCCGCGAGCAACGAAGACATGACCTGGTCAGGTGGGGGCTGACATGGTCACGATCGTCCCGCATCAGGCTGATTCGTCAAGTCACGCACTATTTTGATGAGCTCCCGGACCTCGCCTGCTGCAGGCTGCAGTTCATACGAGTGGTGGTGACAGGCTCGGCTGAGGCCGTCCCAGGCAGTCTGAGCGCAGGCCCCGAACTCCGCGTCGTCGAGTGCCGTCACGATGATCAACCTGGACCTCATCGACGGGCGCAACAGTCCGGGCGCCACAGCAGCACACCGCTCGTCAACGATCTGTTCGAGTGCCTGCCTGGCGAGAACCGCGGCCGCCCGCGCACTGTTGCCGTCCGGCACCGGGACGGACCCGTCGAGCACCGACGCGGCCATCGGAAGCACGTCGACGACGGTCATGCCATCGCCCGCAGGTCTTTGACGGCCGTGCGCACCGCGCGGACCTCCTCGGCGTGATCGCCCCCCGAACCCACGTGCACGCCGCGATTGCACACATCAACCGCCTCCGATCGGCGACCGGATCCCAACCAGGCCCTGATGTCTGCCTTCTTGTCGCCCTTGATCGCCATGGCCAGGCGTTGCCGGAGGGTCGTCAGCTGGTCCCAGGTGCTCTCCACCTGTTGCCGCTCACCGCCGGCCGCGATGATCTTCCCCTCGTACACGGCGAAGGCGGCCGACTCCATCGCCATGCGGCAGAGCCCGGGCACGATCCGATCCTTGACGTCGTCGGGCACGCCGCTGTCCATCGCCAACGCGAACGCGTCGTCCAGATAGCGCGAGGAGGGATGGAGGGACTCCCGGATCGTCACCGCCGACCCGTTGTTGCGGGTGACCTCCCAGATCTGCGCACTCACCTTGGCCCGCCGGACAGCGGCGGGGAGCCGATCGTCATGAGACAACACGATCACCTGACGGTCGATCGCCAACTCCTGCAGGACCTTCACGAAGCCCTCGACCTTGGCCGGGTCCATCGCCTGGATCGGGTCGTCGAGGACGACGAACCGGAAAGGACTGTCCGGCGCGGTGGCCCGGGGCAGGAACAGGGACAGCGCGAGGGCGTGGAGCTCACCCTGGCTCATCACCCCGAGCGCCCCGGCGTCCACACCGTCGACCTCAGCCGTCAGCTCGACCCGTCGCCGGGTCGCGTTGCCTTCGAGCCGGATCGCGCCCAGATCAACGTTGCTCTCCTGGCGCAGCAGCGCCCAGATCTCCCGCGCCCGGTCGGCGAGCGGCGCCAGTCGCTGATTGCGCAGATCGCCCTCGCTCGCCTTCAACCAGTCCGAGGCCGACTTCACCTCGACCACCTGGGGAGCCGTCTCGGCGGCGGTCCTGACCAGCGACACCCACTGTCCCAACTTGAGCGCCAGCGGCGCCCACAGGTCCTCCCGAGCCACGACCAACGATCGAGCCCGATCCTGGAGCGCCCTCAGCGAGTGGTCGACTCCGGAGAACCGGGCCTGGAGATGATCGGCCAGTTCGAGGTCGCCGGTGGGCGGGTCGGCCCAGGTGGTCGCCGCCAGACGAGCCGCCTCCAGCGTGGTCAGCTCGTCGTCATCGATGGACGGCAACGATGGCAACGATGTGGTCAGCCGCCGAGCATCACGACGCGCCGCCGCGAGTCTCGTCTGGGCCGCCTTGAGAGCCGCCACTTCCGCCTGTTCGGTGCTGAGTGCCTCACGAGTCTCGTCCGCCCACGCTTGATCGAGGTGCCCCACTCCGCAGACGGGACAATCGATGTCGCCGCTGGTCTGGTGAAGTTCGAGGGCCTGGGTCAGCAGTCGTGAGCGGCTGGCAAGCACGTCTGCGGCCGAGCTGGCCTGGTCGGCGAGATCGTTGACCGCAGCGCGTAGTTCACGGGCCGCGTCGTTGACTTCTGCCTGTTCCGGCACGTCAAACGGCCGAGAGCCTTGAGAGCGCCGAGGGTATCGCCGACTTCGGAAATACTGCCGGTGGCCAGCTTCTCGACGGCCGCGAGGTCCGGTGCTCGCTTCGCCACCAGTGCCGGGGCCTGCGCTGCGCGGGGATCGATCGAGCCGCCCAGCAGAGCCTTGAGTTCGGTCAAGGCCGCCTTCGCCGTCGCGGCCGGAATCTGCAACCTCTTCAACAGCGCGGCCAGCCGGGCCTGGCCGTCGTTGATCGGCTGCAGCCCGAGCAGGCTGTGCAGCTTGTCGAACAGACCGCTGGGCGTGCCTTCCAGTACCCCACCGACCTCGTCGTAGGACAGCAGCGGCCGGTACAGCTCCAGAGGCACGTCCCAGCCTAGAATCTCGCGGTCAGGCTGACGCTTCGCGCCCGGGCGTTGCACCCAGTGGGCACCGTCGGTCAGGCCGGCATCGGACGACCAGTCGACGCCGATGGTCGTGACGCCCGGACCTTCCTCGGCGAGCTCGACCCGGATCTCGGCCGGGACGTCACCGTGCAGGTTCCGCCAGTTCGCCGTCCACACCGCGTTCGACTGCTTGCTCCACCAGTAACTGCCGCCGGTCAAAGCCATCTCGAGTGCCTCGGCGATGCCCGACTTGCCCGATCCGTTGCGGCCGGCGATGAAGGTGAGCTCCGGACCGGGATGCAACGGAACCGTCAGCGCGGTCCCGACACCGCGGAACCCCGCCACCCGGACAGACTTGAGACAGGCGCCGATGGGCGCAGGAGCGGCCGTCCTGACGGCCGCGGCCTCCGCCAAGGTCTGGCCGGTGCCACCGAGCGCGTCCTACAAGGCTTTGTCGCTCTCGAGCGCGCCGAGGATCAGCAACTGCGCTTGGTCGGTCAGCTTCCGGTCACCCACCGCCAGCTCGAAGACCGCCGAGATCAAGTCGCTCTGCGCCACCGATTGTCCTTTCCTCTTTGTCATCCCCGCTGATGAGGATGGATAGGACCCTATAGGAGGTCACCGCCACCTGACCGAATGAGAACCTTCCGCGTCAATTCAGACGGACCCGCTCCTCGACCATGGCGCCCTCCCGGCGAAATCCTCCAAGGGATAACCATGAGCCAACCTCCCATTCGAGCCGCCTGGTCCGCGCATCGGAACGTGTCAGTACTGCAGACCGCCAAACGTTATCGGATCTGATAAGATTCCGGTGTGACGCGACAGCCGCGAGCCGCCGGTGGATCGTCCGCAGACGTACCCCCGGCGGCGAGTTCACAGAGCCTGCAACCCGTCGAACCGGAGCAGCGCGAACTGCCAGAGGGCCTACTGGCCGTCCTGCAAAGCGCCGCGCGCTTGCAGCAGGTCGTTCCGGACGCCGTCCTGGTCGGCGACACCGCCAGCGCTGCCTACGCCGGCCACCGATTGTCGTTCGACCACGACCATGTCCTTGATCTGAAGGGCCGGTACGAAGCCATCCTGGATGCGGTCGAGGCCACCGACGGTTGGGCGACCAGTGTCCGGGCCTCCAAGCCACCGATGACGATCATGGGCAAACTGGGCGGCATCGAGGCAGGGCTGCGCCAGCTGCGAAGGACGGTCCCGTTGCAGACCCAGATGCTGAAGTTGCCCAGCGGACATCAGGTCCAGGTGCCGACGGTGGATGAGGCGTTGCGGGTCAAGGCGTATCTGATGGTTCAACGCAACCAGGTCCGTGACTATCTCGATGTGGCCGCTCTGGCCGATCTGATCGGCCTGCCGGAGGCCGCCGGTGTGCTGGGCCGGATGGACGATTTTTACGCTGACCGTTCCAATGACGGGGAATCCGTTGCCACAGAAGTGACCATCCGCCTGGCACGTCCCGACCCGAAAGACACCCGGACCATCACGGAACTGCCTCGATACAAAGCTCTCGAACCGCGATGGCAGGACTGGGCCGAGGTGCGCCGGGTCTGCATGGATCTGGCCCAACTCATACTGGACGGAGGTGATCGTGATGTCTGAACTGTCGTTCCGCAACATCGACGCCGACCCGACCGACCAGGTCGAAACCTGGCCCTACGAGGGGCTGGTCGCCGCGATCGAGCGCGGTTCCTTGTCGGACTGGCGGCGCATCGTGGCCGCGATCAGGCGGGCACCGTGGGGCTCGGTGGTCCACAGTGTGCAGGAGTACGCGGCCTACGGTGAGGAACGCAGCGTCGTGGAACTCCTGTCGGAGGCTATCCGCCGAGCGCAGGCCGGGGCCGAGGATGCCGAGCGGCAAGAGGTCGCCGCCCGCGTTGCCGAAGCTATTCGGACCGCGCGGATGCCGGCCAGCCGATTTGCGGCAGAAGTCGGCACCTCGGCGTCACGGCTGTCCACCTACCGAACCGGCGCAGTGGCACCCAGCGCGGCAATGCTGCTGCGAATCGAACGTGAGGCAGCGCGGCTCCGGGCTGGGCTTCCGGGTTCAGTGCGGCCCGCTCCCAACCTGGAGTGACCCAGAATCTGCCCGCGGCAACGCAACAGCGGGCTACTCGAGAACGCCGACCGGTAGAGTCCTGCACGACAGATTTAGCATTGAGAGGGGGAACGGTGGCTGATGGCACCGACGTAGCAGTCCTCCCCTTCACCTACGAGGATTTCGCCGACTGGTATTCGACGATCTGGAAGAACCTGCTGGAGCCAGCACGTGCCACTTTGGTGCGGCTTCTGGGCGAGCTCATCGACGAGAGCGTCTCCGAATTGGACAAGCACCGGGTGCGCATGAAGGACAGCCGGGTGAAAGAGACGCTCCGGCTGTGGTCGAAAATCCAGAAGGAGAAGTATCGGTCGTCAATCCGCGCTCTTGAGGATATTCCGAAGGTCATCGACGATATCGTCGGTGTGCGAATCGTCTGCAACAATCTGTCGGACGTGCGGTTCGTGCAGGAATTGCTATCCGATTGGCCGACCTCTGAAGCCATGGGTCAGTCGGGCATGGCTGTTGAACTCGCCTCCGAGCGGCAGTACATCGAGGATCCGAAGGAATCCGGATACCGTGGCTACCACATCAATCTCGTCACGAACGTGCCTGGTTTGAAGGACACCCACCGCGTCCGCGCTGAGCTGCAGGTTCGTACGCTACTCCAGGATGGCTGGGGCGAGCTGACCCATGAGGACACCTACAAGCCCGGTGTTGAACTGCCCGAGCTGGTGACGGCTCTCTCCCGTAAAATGGCGGACCTTCTGGCCAATGCTGACGATCTCGCCCAAGATCTGCGCCTCGAATTGGACACCCTGGCTCAGAGTGCGGTAGAAGACACAGCTAGCCCGGAGCCGGTCAGTGACACACCCGACGAGGGAATCAATAACAATGCGGAGGAGGGACCGGAGCCGTCGCGAACTCTTGTCCTTCAAGAAACAGCCCGAATCGTGTCAAAACTTCGCAATCCCGCCACTCTGGCTACCATCGCTGCCACTCTCCAGGCCACTTTCGGCACAAAGGTGCGTCAGGGCTGGGTCGGGTACGGCAGCTTCAAGAAGATGCTGTTGGCCGCGGCCCCCGGGGTGACCATCCACGACCCTGCTCCCGGGTACGTGATGCCCGCCGGAGCGAAGCCGGGACCTCATTGGCCGAGGCAGCTGCGGGAGATCCCGCCGTCCGCTGTGCCGGCTCAACCCAAGTCCTGACCGACGGGGCGGAACAGCACGGCCAGCGGACACTGTCGGTGCCGTACTGAACAATCAGGTCGTGGCGAGTTCCGCAGCGCGAGCTGCACCCGACAGCGAGGCGTGGCGCGACGCGCTGCGCAGCTACCTGCCGCCCGCCGAAGGACTAGAACGGCCAGAACAGGACGCCAATACCCCCACTCCCCTGGCCCTGCAGTTCGAACTCCGAGAACTGATCCCACGAACCCCTTCCCGCTGGAACGGCCCGGTGTCCAAGGCCGCGAAAGCAATCGCCGGTGACCTGGGCGATCAGTACCGCCTTGGCGTCCGACCGGTAGCCAGAACGTCACGAGGCTGGGCACGCTCAGGCATCACCTGGACCAACATCCCGCACCTGCTCAACCGGCTCAATCTGGACCCTGACCAGCACCGATGGTTCTGCGAGTTCGGAGCGCTGCACTTGGCGCTGCGGCCGACGACCCCCGGCCGGGACCCCGACTGGATCTACCTCGACGACTTCGCCAACCCCGTGCTCTGGACCCTGCTCGACCAGACCCCGACCCTTGGCATCCAACTCGTCGGCTCCGGCACCAACGCCGCGGTGACCAGGGCCAAGACCGCAAATCTCACCCTCGACGCCACCCGGGACGACGCCGGCATCGAAATCCGCCCCCGGCTCGTCATCGACAAGACCCGAGTGGACGACACCCACGCCCGGGCCATCAGCAACCACGGCTTCTACCTCGTCGACCCGGCCACGCCGCGCCAGATCCTCGTCGCCCCCACCGCCGAGACCCTGACCACCGACCAACTCGCTATCCTCGGCGAGAGCACGAGAACACGGATTCCCGAGTACGACGCCGACGAGTTCATCGTCAACTATCTACCCGACCTGCAGGAACGCATCGACATCAGCAGCTCCGACCTGACAGTCAAGGTCCCCCCGCCCAAGCCGCCCGTCCTGATCGTCACCGTCACCCACAGCCCCAAGCACACCATCACCCTCGCCTGGCGCTGGAGCACCAGCCGCCGCTCGGCGCCGATACCGCAACTGAGCCAGATCCTTCCGAAAGGGCTGCTCCCCGACGAGTGGCTCGGCACCGAACTCCTCCCCCGGACCGTTCCGCTACCCGTCACGCTCAAAGGCATCGACGCGGCCCTCTTCGCGGCCAGAACCCTCCGGACCCTGCACAAGCTGCCCGGCGTCAAGGTCGAAACAGTCGGCACCGCACCGGACTACCGCGAGCTCACCGGCGAACCTCAGCTCAAGATCACCACCGTGCCGTCGGAGAAGCACGACTGGTTCGACCTCGGCGTCGTCGTCACCGTCGACGGCAGGACCATCCCGTTCCTGCCGCTGTTCAAGGCGCTGGCCAAGGGCAGACGCCGGCTGCTGCTGGTCGACGGGTCGTTCCTCGCGCTCAACCACCCTGCCCTCAAGGCCCTGTCCGACCTGATCGAGGAGTCGCGGGACCTGACCGAATGGGAACCCGTCCCCTCCATCAGCCGGCACCAGGTCAGCCTGTGGTCCGACTTCGAGGATCTCGCCGACGAAGCCGTCCCCGCGGTGCAGTGGCGGGCGCTGTTGGCCGAGACCCGCAACGACTTTCCCATCCCGGTGGACCCGCCGAAAGGGCTCGAGGCCACCCTACGCCCGTACCAGCAGGACGGGTTCGCCTGGCTCGCCTACCTGTGGCGTCATCGGCTCGGCGGCATCCTCGCCGACGACATGGGCCTGGGCAAGACCGTGCAGTGCCTCACGCTGATCCAGCACGTCATCGAATCCGAGAAACCCGACCCACAAAAGCCTTTCCTGATCGTCGCCCCTACCTCCGTCATGACGAACTGGGTCACCGAGGCCGAGAAGTTCACGCCGGGTCTGACGGTGCGGCAGATGTCCAGCACCGAGGCCACCGGCAAGGTCCCGATCGCCGACGTGGCCCGCGGCGCCGACATCGTGGTGACCAGTTATGCGTTGCTGCGCATGGACTTCGACGCCTACCAGGCGGTGTCGACCTCCACCGGGTGGGCCGGGCTGATGCTGGACGAGGCGCAGTTCGTCAAGAACCCGGGTTCGAAGGTGCACGCGGCTGCGCTGGACCTGCAGGTGCCGTTCAAGCTCGCCGTCACCGGCACCCCGCTGGAGAACTCGCTGACCGACCTGCAGGCCCTGTTCGCGATCGTCGCCCCCGGATTGTTCGCGTCCGCGCCAAGGTTTCTGAACGACTACGTCCGGCCGATCGAGCAGTCACGGCCGGGCATCGCCCGCGGGATCGGCGCCGGCAACACCGAGCAGGTCAACGCCGCGACACGTGCCGAAAGGCTGGCGAAACTCAGGCGACGGATCCGTCCTTTCCTGTTGCGCCGCACCAAGGAACTGGTCGCCGCGGACCTACCGGCCAAGCAGGAGCAGACACTGCGCATCGACCTCGCGCCCGAGCACCGGGACCTCTACGACCTGTTCCTGCAACGGGAACGGCAGAAGCTGTTCCGGCTGCTGGGCGACGACTTCAACCTCAACAAGTTCATCGTGTTCCGCTCCTTGACGCTGCTGCGGCTGCTGGCGCTGGACGCGTCACTGATCGGCGACGAGTACAGCGAGATGCCATCGAGCAAACTCGACGCGCTGTTCGAGCAGCTCGACGACGTGGTCGCCGAAGGGCACCGGGCGCTGATCTTCAGCCAGTTCACCTCCTACCTCGCGAAGGTGAGACGCCGCCTGGATGCCGCCGGGATCGGCTACGTCTATCTCGATGGCAGCACCCGCCACCGCGCCGAGGTGATCGCGGAGTTCAAGACCGGCACCGCCCCGGTGTTCCTGATCAGCCTCAAGGCCGGCGGTTTCGGGCTCAACCTCACCGAGGCCGACTACGTCTTCCTGCTCGACCCCTGGTGGAACCCTGCGAGCGAGGAGCAGGCCATCGACCGCACCCACCGCATCGGGCAGGACAAGAACGTGATGGTCTACCGGCTGGTCGCCGCCGACACCATCGAGGAGAAGGTCCTGGCCCTGCAGGAGCGCAAGGCCCACCTGTTCAACTCCGTCATCGACGACGAAGCCCTCTTCAGCGCCGCCCTCACCGCCGACGACATCCGGGAGCTGCTGGCCTGAGCGGGTGTCTAGTGCAGATGGCGCAGCCTCGGGCCCGAGGCTGCGGGTCCAGCGGCAGGCTGCGATCGCCACCGACAGCGTCAATGCCATCGTCGATGAGGTTCCCAGAGCCGCACTGTCGGTGGTCGGAGCTACATCTGCAAGCAGCTGCTGCGACTGAACCAGAGGAGGATGGTTGATGGCGACCGGGATCGATGAACGCCACGCGATTGGCGTCGAGACCTCCAGGAGACTCCTGTTGACCTGGCAGAATCCGCTCCACCGACGGTTGGTCCGTATTGGCGAACTGGACGCTCTGGTGGACGGTCACTTCAGCATCCGATATCTCCCCGCTGCATACGACCCCGATTTCAGCCCGTTGGTGCAGTTCCCCGACCTTGAGAAGGTCTATGGCTCGAACATTCTGCCTGCGTTCTTCCAAAACCGGTTGATGTCCTCATCCAGACCTTGCTACGTGGATTTTCGGCGCTGGATCATGCTGGAGGTCGATGGCAGTGACACGCCTGTCGAAGTACTACTTCGTACTGGCGGTCCCCGTGCGACTGACACCTTGCACATCGTCGACGGCCTCAGCTCGTCGGACGATGGCCATGTGGTCAGCAGATTTCTGGCATCGGGAATCGGACACGTCGAGGGCGCAGACGCGCGTTTACGGGCACTCGAAGTAGGTCGTGAGCTGAAGCTGCGCGACGAACCGTCCAACCCGGTCAACTGCCGTGCCGTTCTCATCGATGTGCACGGGGGCGACCCCGTCGGATACATCCCGGATTGGCTCGTCGATGACGTCCACCGCCTTCGATCGGAAGCGGTCGATTTCACCTTGGTGGCAGAAAGGGTCAATCCAGAAGCGCCGTTTCACCTACGCTCCTCTGCCGCATCGAGGCGGTCATGCCCGCGATCCGGTGACGCCTGCGGAGCGCTGATCACCGCGACCCTTGAATCAAGGGAGCGCAAGCACACCCAAACCGGTGTGCCGACGCCCGCGTCCAACGCTACGGTGCTCACTATGTCGGACCTGCCCACCGTGTCGCTGCGAGCGCGCACAGCCGAAGACCTCGATGTCCTGTTCAGCATCGCCGCCGATCTGGACACCTGGGAGGAGCGAAGCCCGCAGGCACCGGCGCCGCTGACCAGAGAGCAGTTCGACGCGCGGCTGGCGCGCCCGGAGCGTGATGCGTCCCAGAAGGACATGACCTTCGTCGTCGACGTCGGCGGCGCTGCCGTGGGCAGCGTGTCACTGTTCAACATCGACTCGTTCGCCCGCCATGCCGAGGCCGGGATCGCCTTGGTGCCCGACGCCCGGGGACGGGGCATCGGGACGGCCGCGATCTCCCAGCTGGTCGAATTCAGTTTTGTCCGCTGCAACCTCCGCCGGATCCATCTGCAGGCGATCGCATCGAACGTGCGCGCGATTCGGGCCTACGAGAAGGCGGGGTTCGTCATCGAGGGCCGGCTGCGCGAGCACGCGTGGGTCCGAGGCGCGTACGAGGACATCGTGCTCATGGGAATCCTGCGCTCGGAGCACATTGGAAGCGGCAACAGGGCCTGAGCAGATCTCCTACCGGTTTCGGCGGGGCCAATAGGCCGCGAGCGACGTAGCGCGCACGAGCAACGAAGTCGACGACGGGCCAGCACTCCCGTTGTCCCATCGGTTTTGATCAGATCGAGCGCCGTCAACAACGCGCTCTCGCGGTGGAGGGAGAGAACGACATCTCGCTCCGTCATGGGCCGATCGTCCACCGACCAACGATCGAGCCCCGGAAAGATGCGTGCTCCCCACTCGTCCTTCGTCTGGGGGCCGAAGGCGATCAATGACGACACCGCATCGCCGGCCAGAAGTCCCGCGAACTGGTCCTCGCCGAACCACGACCGCAGCCGACGGACGACCTCGAGGTCGTCGCCCGCGATCCTGGTCGGCCTGATGACGCCCTTCGACAGTCGGAGCAGACCAACTTTCCTTGGTAATCCGGCGGCGAAGCTGAGGTCCTCAGCGATCGAAGGGGAAAGGTTCCCGCCAGCGTCGCGCGCTCACACACCATCGCCCGACCGCGGCCGCGAAAGCCACCACCGTGACCATCGAAGCCGAGACACCCGCGGTGTAGTACCCGTTCAGCACCACGGCGACAGCGAGCAGGCCGACGACGGCTCCGATACCGGCGAACACCGCCACGTGAATCCATTGCGGCCTGACGCCGCGCAGCCGGAAATGCGCCAGCACGATCAATGGAAAGCCGAGTATCAGCGCAGCCAGAGCCGCCACCATTCCGACGATCCCGGTGACAGCCAGGAAGCCGGAGACGGAGAAGATGTTCTCGGTGGCCATGAACACGATTGCGGCGATCAGAACACTGCCCAGCACGACGGTGACGGCGGCGCCCGTCAGGTACCCGCCCACCGACGGCGTGGGTTCCAAGGTCTGCTCCGTGCGCGCGACGAAACCGATCGGGACGGACGGTGCTGGTTCCATCTCCCAGACCCTATCCGCTGATGAGCAGCCGTGCCCGCGAACGCAATCGGAGCTATTCTGAGGCCATGACGGTGCACGACATAGCGGCGCAGATGTACGCCGAATGCGTCCGGTCCGAGCAGTCCGCACGGAGCATCTCCGCCGAGGACGAGGCCGGCGCAATCCGTCGGGAGATTCGATCGCTGGCCCGGGCCGACGGCCTGCGCATCCGTACCGCCCGCGTGGAAAACACGGTCGTCGCCGTCCGCCTCGACGCGAAGGTCTGGGAACAGAGCACGGCCATCATGAGGGAGAAGCTCGCTCCCCGCTGAATTCAGCCAGGGCAACACGGCGAGCGGGCCGTCGCGCATCGGCGATCATGAGGAGATGAATCAGCGCACCCTCGTCGACCCGGTCACCATCGATGTGGGCCACCTGCCTCGACATCGTTTGCTGGAGTCGCTCCGACAAGGACGAATTCACCTCAACGAGACGGCATCGACGTTGCTCGACGATGCCATCTTCGATTGTCCGAAACCTGATTCGGTCACGGTCATCGAGCGTTCTGTCGGCGATCTGGGCCTCGTGGGCGGCGCCCTTCTTCCACAGATCTTCGAGGCGGCGCAGGAACGGGGTTTGCAACTCTGCCCACCGACCACCGGCCCCTACCTCCGACTGGCGCTGCGGTCTCAGGCCACAGCGCCCGACTCGGTGATGTCGAACGGCCGCGCGCCTTCGGGATCGCTCACCATCGCTGCAGCTCCTCTCCAAGTCGTTGAGGACTATCCGAAAGGTTTCTACCTGCGGGTCATCGCGGGCCGGCTCTGGCTCCGGGGCTATCGCTGCAGCAGCAGGGAGCACATCTGGGATCCTGACGACAGATTGGTGTTCAGATCTCCTGCTTCCTGACAGGTGCAGCCGTACTGCTGGTGCAATGGCGCCCGTCAGCCGGTGACGGTGACATGACTGGTCCCGGACCCGGCGGTGAAGTGGGCGCTGCCGCCGGAGACCTGCACCAGTTGCGGATCGCCGGCCCCGCCGGTGGCGTAGTGCGCCCTGGCGGTGGTGGGCAGCACGATGTCGAGCGAGACGTTGTCCGGTGCAGTGACATCGAGGGTGAAGGTGTGCCCGACGTGCCGCCAGTTGACGGTGAACGGTCCGCGTTCGGTCCATTCAGTCCCGGCCGCCTTGGTCAATCCCGTCGCCGGCGGGGCGATCTGCACCGTGGACGTGCCGGCCCCGGTCACGGTGATCCCGAGTAGCGACTCCAGGATTCCGTTGATGCCGGCGGCGCCCCAGCCGTGCGAGAGGCTGGTGCTGTCAGCCTGATTGACCTGCGCTCCGGTGCAGCCGGCCACCGTGCATCCAGGATTCCAGTTCTCCCACATGAAGGTTCCGCCTTCGGCCAGGATCTGCGCCGGCCCGATGTGCGACGGGTCGGTCAGCAGCGACACCAGTGCCGAGGTCTGGCCGGTGGCCCCCAGCGCCAGTTCCAGCTGACGCAGGTCCATCGGACCCTGCTGCATCCCGTCGGCGGCGATCGTCCGGCCCAGGGTGGGGTACTCGGTGGGGTCGGCAATTCCGTAGTCCACCGCGTAGGTCTGGGCGTGTTCCGAGTAGTTCTCGAGACGGGCCAGCGTGTCGGTGGCGAGTCCGTCCGAATACAACCCCGTCGTGGCGTTGCGAAGCTGCCCGGTGATGGCGTTGCTCAGCGAGTCGGCGCTCTGGCGGTAGTGCAGCGAATCGGTGTGCTGCGAGAGTGCGGCAGCGGCATCGGAGACGGACCGGTTGGCACCCACCGCGAGGGCGTTGACGACCAGCTCGGCGCCGTTGCCATTGACGACGGTGTTGAACCGCATGTCCGAGGGCCAGTCGATGATTCCGTACTGGTACGGACCGGAACCGCCGGGCAGCTGGTACACCAGACCCTTGGCGTTGATGGCGCTGTCGATGTAGTCGGCGACCTTCTTCATGGCCGGGTAGGCCGTCGCGAGCAAGGTGGCGTCGCCGGACTGCTGGTAGTAGCGCATCACCCATTCCGGGAACATCTCGGTGTAGTCAGGGATGTCGCGCTTGGCGTCGCCGTTGGGGTAGACGGCATTCATGGCACCGTTGGCCCAGTAGCGGTTCTGCGAATTGATGAAATCGACGATCGCCTGCCGCGTCAGCGACCGCTCGTCCAGGGACGACATGGTGGCGAAGGATTCGTCGACGGCGTCGCCGAGGAACTGCCCTTTCTCCCGGGTGGGGGCATCGAGAAAGGTGTCCTGCGCGGACTGCAGCGCCGACCGTTGCATCAGGGTGAACACCGAATTCAGGGTGGTGTTGCTGCTGTTGAACGTGGCGGCGTGCGGAGCGTCGGTGTTCTGGACGACGGCGCTGATGTCCTTTGCCGTCAGCTTCTGGCCCGGATCGCTGATCTCCAGGTAGCGCCAGCCCCAGTACTTGCTGGGCTGGGCGGTCTGCGCGCCGGCGGCTTCGGTGTAGTAGAAACGCATGTTGCTGCCCTGGGTGTCCAGTTTTGAGGTGCCGGCGCGGGAGTTCTCGACCCAGACGCCGGCGGCGTGAGCCGCGCGCAGTGGGGACGCGACCGTGACCGTGGTGCCCGAGAGCGCCTTCACCACCGAGGTTTCCGGGTGCCCGGCGCCGTATCCGTCGGCCGGCGCATCAACGGTGATCCGGTCGCCGATGTGCAGGTCGGCCACCGACGCCAGCAGGATGGATCGAGTTCCGCGGGAGGTGGCGCTCGACAGGGTCGTGTTGGCCTCGCGGTAGCTGGTGGTCATGGTGATCGCCCGCCCGGCGACGCCGTGGCTCAGCGCCACCGACGGGACGCTCGAGTAGACCTTGCCGAAGTCCGCGAAGACGGTGCCGTCGGGTTCGCGCAGGACGCTGACCGGATGGATCACCTGGGTGCTGAGGTGGGCTTCCTGTGCGACCAGGTGCGTGAAGGTGCACGGTGACGAGGCGCCCTTGTACGCCGCGCAACTGGCCGCGGCCGGACGGGGCTGTGGGCCGATGACCTGCGGGTTCGCCCAAGAACTGGCGTCGTAGCCCGGCGCGTCCCACCCGGTGAGGGCTTTCGAGGCGTCGATGTACTCGACCCGGTCACCGGAGTCGCTGTTGCGGTAGGTCAACGTGCTGATCTGCTCGGCGGCGTTCTGCGCGACCTTCCAGGATCCGTCGGACACCAAGGTCTGGGTGGTCCCGTCCGCGTGCTGCACGACGATCTTGACCAGCAGTCCCGATGGACCCTCGCCGGCGATCGGGCCGTTCGCGCGTCCCTGGCACGTGCAGGTCCAGTAGTGGTAGGCCACTCCGATGGCCAGGGACTTGCCCGCCTTGGCCAGCGCGGTGAGATCGGAGACGTCGTAGGAACCCTCGCCCGGATAGCCCGCCGAAGAGGTCTTGTCGACCGCGGTGCCGTTCACGTCCAGTTGCCAGTCGCCCATCGCGGCGACGTAGGCCCGGGCCCTGACCACGGGACTCCCGGAAGTGACCGCGAGAGTGCTGCGGGCCAGGGTGTAGTCGTTCGCGGAGTCGTTTCCGGCGGCGGGGGTGCGGCGGATCCACTGCGCGCCCGACCAGTCCTGATCGGTCAGACCGGTGTCGAACCGCGCGGTGGCCCACGGTGAGCCCAGGCCGCTGCGGTCCCAGGTGCGTACCGACCACTGGTACGTGGCGCCCGGGGCGAGGGCCGGTCCGGCGTACCCGAGCCAGCTCTGTGCCGAAGACGCGACCTGGCCCGAATCCCACACCACGTGCCTGCTCCCGTCGACGACGCGCAGCTGGTACGCCGACTGAACCTCGTGGCCATCCGGGTCCGTCGGCTGCCAGCCGAACTGCGGGACACCCTGCACGGCCAGCGGATCGGTGCGGTCGTTGACGGTGAGGGCCTTGGGTGCGCCGGGGGCCCGATCATGTGTCCTGCTCGATGCGGCCGCCGGCAGACCACCCGACGCCTGCCCTGCGGGCAGCACCACGCCGGCCAGCAGCACCATCACTGCCGCCGCGACCGCCATACCCGTGGGCCGGGAACGAAACCGCCGGGAATAGTTCGACCGGGAGTGGATGCGGCGGGACGGAGAAGTTTTCTGCAGCGTCATGAAGGCTCTTTTCGTTCCAAGAATGGCGATCCGCTGAACGGCACGTCGAACCCCCGGGTGTGCTTGTGACCGCTAATTTCCGGGTCTCCTGACGTTTTCGTGGGCCAGTTAGCGGCCTGGTAGCGGCGGGCATAACCCGCCTCTGGTAAGCATCGCCATGGCTATCAACGCTTCTGGGCTGTGAAAGCCGTAGGACCGGCGGGTCAAGGCCCGTA
The DNA here is from genome assembly GCF_014303395.1 of Nakamurella sp. PAMC28650. Lineage (GTDB taxonomy): Bacteria > Actinomycetota > Actinomycetes > Mycobacteriales > Nakamurellaceae > Nakamurella. Next base: position 2,558,773 of record NZ_CP060298.1, on the reverse strand, counting down.
GGTGAGTGTTGGTGGCCTCGGACTGAGCGTTGCTCATCTGGTGGATCAGGGTGTTCCAGATCAGCTGCTGGAACCGCTTCAACGTCTTTGCCAAGGCGATGAACCCGGGCAGTTGGGAGCGGCGGGCCCAGGCGATCCACCCGGCCAGCAGTTCACGGCCGCCCTGGCCCTTGACCTGGAACACCGCGCGCAGTTGCTCCTTCAGCAGATACGCCCGATACAGATGCCGGTTGGTCTGGGCGATCGAGGCGACCGACCCGCGTTGCTCCGGGGACAGGTCCGCCGGGTTTTTCAGCAATGCCCAGCGGCTGCCCTTCACCGACGACGCCTGCGCAGAGCTACTCCTACCCCGCAGCGTGTTCCACGTCTGACGACGGACCTTGTCCAACTCCCGGGTGGCCCACCCCACGATATGAAACGGATCCAATCCCAGCACCGCCTGCGGCGCGCGGGCCGTCACGGTGTCGTGGATCCACTGCGCCCCGTCGGCCGAGACGTGCGTCAACGCCGCCGCCCGTTCTGGGCCGAGTTGGTCGAAGAACCGACCCAGGGTGTCGCTGTTGCGGCCCGGTGCGGCCCACACCAATCTGCCGGAGTCTTGATCGACCACGCACGTCAGATACCGCTGGCCTTTGCGGTGGGAGATTTCATCGATGCCGATCCGCTGCAGCCCCGCGAGCACGTCCCGGCCGGCCAAACCGTCGGCGACGACGTGCTCGATGATTGCGCTCACGTGCCGCCACGACGTCCGCATCAACTGCGCCACCACCGACGAAGCGGTGTGCGCCGCCAACCACGCGCACTGGTCTTCAAACGCTCGGGTTGCCCGCGCGCCGGGTCGGGCCCACGGCACCGCGGCGACCACCACCCCGTGCCTCTGGCAACTCACCCGCGGGGCCGCAGCCTGCAGGAACACCATCGTTGACCCCCAGTCCAGCGACCGCCACCGACGAATCCCACCGCCCTGGTCATAGCCCGGCATCTACGTCGGCATCGACTGCACCTGCTCCGGGCGCCCTTCGTCGCACGCACCGAGACGACCAGCACCTGCTGGCCGGCGGCCCCCTCCCACTCCATGTCCAGCACCTGCAGTTGCTCGACACCGAGCAGCTTTCGCCATATCGTTACACCGCGCACACCGTGCTCCTGGATAGTGACTGTTTCTAGATAATCCAGAAGCTATACCGGGCACGGTGTGTCGCCCACAACCAGGGGTCAAGACGCCCACGAGAACGTCACAAGAGCCTAATTTCCTCCATATGTCGACCAGATGTCAACCGTTCTGCGAAGTGAAAGCATTTGACCTTCACTTGAAAGAATGTGACACCTGTTGTTGGCGGATGAAATGGGACAAGTCGGATCAACCCGACTCGATTCCACCAGGGCCACTTAAAATTCAGCAATGGCCCGGGCGATTCGGTCCCTTGGGAGGGGTAATACCCCGTCGAAGGGACCGAACCCGCACTTCTCTGAGATCCTGGCGGGTGCCGAGGTAGCCGGGTGAATGGGTGGACGAACCTGGCCGCACCGCAAGGCGCCTCCGTCACCGGCGTCCGGGCGGACCTGGCCGAAGACTGCGGCACCGAAAAGCCGGCCGACGCGACGAAGGTGTCCGGCCTGCTGGCGATCAGGGAGCCGGCCGTCACCGACCGCGATGCGGATCGACGCGCGCGGACCTGGCGTCATCTGTCCAGTTGTGCCCGTAGGTCGGCATTCTCGAGTTCCAGTTGCAGGACGAGGATGATGCCCGCCAGGTTGAGGCCACCGGCCAGCAGGTCCCTGATTCGTCGGAGGCGCGTCAGGTCGTCGTTGCTGTAGCGACGGGTCCCGCCGGTGGTACGGGCAGGCTCGAGGAGGCCGCGCCGTTCGTAGGAACGGATGTTCTGCACGCCGATGGCGGTGAGCTCGGCGGCGACGGAGATGCCGTAGATACCTCTCGCATCGTCAGCTGAGGGCAGGTCGGCCAACTCATGTTCCTCTCATGATGTTCACACTTGCGGCGACAGCGCGGCCGCTGCTATAAAAAACCTATCACCGGGACTACACATCAGGACCGGTGATGACGGATAGGGCATCGACCAATTTGACTGTCTGTGGAGGTGGAACCAATGCTGATGCGCACTGATCCGTTCCGGGAGTTCGACCGGCTGAGCCAGCAGGTCTTCGGAACACCCGGCACACTGGCCCGCCCGTCGGCCATGCCGATGGATGCGTGGCGGGAGGGCCACGAGTTCGTCGTCGAGTTCGATCTGCCCGGGGTCGACCCGGATTCGATCGATCTGGACGTGGAGCGCAACGTGCTGACCGTGAGGGCGGAACGCACACCGGCGCAGGGTGACCGCGAATTCGTCGCTGCGGAGCGCCCGCGGGGGGTGTTCAGCCGGCAGCTGATCCTGGGTGACACGCTGGACACCGATCGGGTGCGCGCCGCCTACGACGGCGGGGTCCTCACGTTGCGTATCCCGGTGGCCGAGAAGGCCAAGCCGCGCAAGATCCGGATCGACCAGCCGGCGCAGCAGGACCGGCCACTCGTCGACGCCTGATCCCGGCTTCGTGACAGGCCGACCCGGACAGGTGAGTCAGATGACCAGAGACGAGATCGCTGAGACAGGGGTATTTCTCGGGCTGTGGCTCGACGACGAACTGGTGCGGGCGGAGTTCGAGGCGATGATCGCCGCCGAATGGCCGGCGCCCGAGCAGTCGCGGACGACCTCCACTGGCTGCCGCCGACAGCCGGGTTCGAACCTGCCGCGGCGACGGACCCCCCTCCGTCGGAGGATCTCGGTGGGGACCACGGCGGGCCCGGGCCGGGACTCCGGCCGGGAGCGCTCACCGCCTTGCGTCGCCGGGCGGTGACCGCTCCGACATCCTGACCGACTCGAGCGAAGGAGGCAGTCGATCGCGCGATTCTTGAACACCAGATGATCATTCACTCACCAGGAGCCGGTTCCGGTGCCCAGGAGGGTTTACCCTCCGAGCCCCGGGACCGGCTCTTCGCTTGCCGGTACATCGCCGTGCTGTCCCGTGCGCGCTCGCCCGCACCGACGCTCGACCACTGACGCTCGACCACTGACGCTCGACCCTCGCCGACGGGGACCTTCGCCTCTGCCGCGATCGCGGGGATGGACGAAGAATTGGTCAACGGAGCTCGTCCAGCGCGGATGACCTTTCTCCGCGACCATGGGAAGGCCCTGCGCTCATGACGAACGTCATCATCGCTTTTGTCTCCATCGTCAACGGTGTGCTGGGGTCCGAACCCGGTCGCACGCAGTGGAAGCCGACGCGCCTGGCCACGGCGAGCGGTGCGGTGCTGGCCGCGGCGTTGATCCGACGGCGATACCTCCGGTGGGGGGCCACCGACGTCGAGGGCGTGCTGGGGCTGCCCGGTGACGAGTTTTTGCCGGTTGCGGATGTCGTCGTCACCCGGGCCATTTTCATTCAGGCTGCAGCGGAGGATATCTGGCCGTGGATCGCCCAACTCGGGCAGGCCCGGGGCGGGTTCTACAGCTACGACGTCCTGGAGAACCTCGTCCGCTGCGACATCCACAGCGCGGACCGCGTCCACTCCGACTGGCAGGACGTCGCGGTCGGCCACGAGATCAACCTGGCGCCGCAGGTTCCACTTTCCGTGGCCACCGTGGAGCCCGGCCGGGCCCTCGTCCTGCGCGGCAGCATTCCGATGGGTCCGATTCCGACCCCGTACGACTTCACCTGGGCCTTCGTCATCCGGTCCGCGCCGGACGGGACCAGTCGGCTGGTCGTCCGCGAACGCTACTGGTACACCCGCCGGTGGGCAGGGTTGATCGTGCAGCCGGCCGAGCTGGTCAGCTGTGTGATGAGCGTTCGGATGCTCCGCGGAATCAAGAAGCGTGCCGAGCAGACGGTCCCCGCACCGTCCATTTCCGTTGGCCCGCAGAGCAACGAGCTCGTCGAGCACGAAATGAGGGATGCAGTGCGATGAGACCAGGTCGAATTCTCGCTCTGATCGTGGGCTGCCTACTACTGCTGCCAGGCATAGGTCTACTGCTGGGCGGGGGCGGTCTGGGGATGGGGTACGCCTTCGGTCGTGATGCTGCGGGCTACTTCTCGCTGTCGGTATCTGGTCTGCGCTCTCCGACCGCGGCGATCACCGCGCGGGATCCCGCCGTCACCGCGGATCTCGGTACCCCGAACTGGCTGACCGATTCGGTGCGCACCGACATCCGGCTGCGCGTCACCGCGACCGATCCCGGGCGCCAGATCTTCGTCGGCGTCGGACCGGCCGCCGAGGTGGACGCCTATCTCGGGGGCGTGGCCCACGACGAGGTCACCTCGTTGACCGCCGGCGCCACACCCGTCTACCGCCACGGCGCCGGGACCGCCGCCACGACAGCGCCGACGGCCCAGACGTTCTGGATCACGAAAGTCAGCGGAACCGGCCCGCAGGAACTTCACTACACCGTCACTGGTGGCCAGTGGGAGATGGTGGTGATGAACGCCGACGGATCCGCCGGAATCCTCGCCGGCGCGACCTTCGGGGTGAAGGCACCCGCCCTGCTACCGCTGGCCGTGATCCTGCTGGGACTCGGCCTGCTGATCACGGGCGGCGCCATCGGCCTGATCATCGCGGGCGCGTCGGGCAACCGGCGACATCCCTCTGAGGAAGGGCAGACGGGCGCTCCCTGGGGGGCCGTGCGTCGCGCAGGCCGTCCGCGCAACCTGGCGACCGGCGATCACCCCGTGGTGCTGACCGCCCGGCTGGACCCGGGGCTGTCCCGGTGGCGGTGGTTGGTCAAATGGATCCTGGCCATCCCCCATTTTCTCATCCTGAGCGTCCTGTGGCCGGCCTTCGTCGTGGTCACCGCGATCGCCGGATTCGCGATCCTGCTCACCGGCGCCTACCCACGATCGTTGTTCGACTTCAACCGCGGCGTGCTGCGCTGGACGTGCCGCGTTTCCTATTACGCGTTCGCCGGCGGTATCGGCACCGACCAGTACCCGCCGTTCACCCTGGGCAGTGCCCCGGCCTACCCCGTCGTGCTGGACATCGCCTACCCGGCCAGACTTTCCCGCGGTCTGGTGCTCGTCAAATGGTGGCTGCTGGCCATTCCGCACTACCTGATCCTCTCGCTGATGGTCGGCAATTGGTTCGGGTGGAGTTCCGTGGGCGGTGACCGGTTCGCCCTCGGCCCGATCGGGGGCGGAGGCGTGCTCGGACTGCTCGTCGTCGTTGCCGGTTGCGTGCTGCTGTTCACCGGTCGGTACCCACGGTCGCTCTACGACCTGATCGTCGGGATGAACCGCTGGATCTACCGGGTCATCGCCTACGCGGCGCTGATGACCGACCAGTACCCGCCGTTCCGCCTCGACCAGGGCGGGACCGAACCGACCATCCCGCCGCCGTGGCAGCTCAGCGTCGGGCCCGCCGACCCCCGCACCCCGGAACCGGTAGGTAGCCGAGGTGGGCCGTGACCGACGCGTCCGCGCCCGCGGTGAGCTCCCACCATCACTCCCCGAGGCGTCCGGACGAGGATCTCCTGGCCTACATACTGCTGGCCTACGGACTGAGTTGGCTGTGGTTGTTGCCTTTGGCCCTGGCAGGACTGGTGGTCCAGCAGGGCCACGGGTGGCCGACCCATTTCCCGGCGTTGCTCGGGCCGATGGTAGCCGCCGTCCTGGTGGCGGCACGGTCGGGTAGTTTGCGTCGACTGTTGACGAGCATGGTCCGGATCAACGTGGCCCTGCGATGGTGGGCCTGGGCCGTCAGCCCGCTGCTCCTGCTCGGGGTGGCGTTGATAGCAGACAGGATCGCAGGTCGGCAGCTGCCCGGAACGGCTGACTTCGCTCAGATGAGCGGCCTGCCCTTGAGTCTCGGCGTCATCGGCGTCGCCGCGGTGGTACTCCTGGTCAACGGCTTCGGCGAGGAAACCGGGTGGCGCGGTTTCGCCCTCCCGGCCCTGCAGCGGCGACTGTCGCCGTTGAGAGCGATGCTGGTGCTCTCACTGATCTGGGCCGGCTGGCATCTGCCGATGTTCCTCGTGATCGACAACTTCCGCACCTTCACAGCAGGTACGGTCGTCGGTTGGCTGCTCGGGCTGATGGCCGGATCGATCGTGCTGGGCTGGCTGTACAACCGATCCGGCGGCAGCATCGCCCTCGTCGCGGTCTGGCACGCCGGCTTCGACATGGTCACCGCGACAGCGGCTGCAAGCGACCTCGTAGCAGCGGTCGTCAGTACGGTGGTCATGGTCCAAGCAGTCGTCCTCGTGGGTGCCGAACTGTCTGCTCGGCGGCGAGGTCGTCCGTCGGTACTCATTCCGCAGAGTTCGCAGTAGTGAACAATTTTCACGGTCAGGCGGCTGGTTGCTCCGGCAGCAGAGCGATATTCGCGCCGGCCCACCTGACCGCCACGATGAACAGCGCGGGACAGCGTGAGGCGGATGCACGACGGTGAATCCGAGCGCGGTTGGACGAGCCATGGTGAATGGCCGCCTGCTGTCGCCGGATCCGGGCGAGTGGTGCGCTGTGATGTATCGGCCTCCACCAGCTCTGAACTCGACTGTCGGTCGATGCCCTGGACGCGGCCATTCGCGCCCTGCTGCGGGTGGCCTAAGGTGGCCGTCAGGACCACGACGACGATAGGCGGATCGAAGGCATGGCAGTTCAGTTCGACCTGGCACTGAAGGATCTTCGCGAGTACGAGGCCGGCCTGGTGCCGCCCGAGGACTTCGACGCGTTCTGGGGGCTGACCCTCGCCGAGGCCAGGGAATTCCCCCTGTCCCCCACCTTCACCGCGGTGGACGCCGGGCTCCCGCTCGTCGACGTCTTCGACGTCAGCTTCGCCGGTTGGGGCGGCCAGCGGATCGCCGCCTGGCTGGTGATGCCCAGCGGCACAACGACTCCCCTACCGACCGTCGTGGAATACATCGGCTACTCCGGCGGTCGGGGGTTCCCGCACGACCACCTGGTGTGGGCCGCCGCCGGATACGCCCACCTCATCGTCGACACCCGCAGCCAGGGGTCGGCGACGTTCAGCGTGGGGGCCACCAGCGACCATCCCGGGCCGGTCGGTCCGCACTCCCCCGGTTTCATGACGATGGGCATCGAATCCCCGCAGGCCTACTACTACCGGCGGGTGTTCACCGACGCGGTCCGCGCGACCGAGGTGGTCACCGAGCACCCACTGCTGGATGCGCAGCGGATCGTGGTCGCCGGCGTCAGCCAGGGCGGTGGGATCACGATCGCGGTCGCCGGCCTGGTCCCCGGTCTGCTCGGCGCGATGCCGGATGTCCCGTTCCTCTGCCACATGCGGCGAGGCACCGAGATCACCGACGCGCGGCCCTATCTGGAAATCGCGGAGTACTGCTCGGCCCATCGGGGCGGTATCGAGAATGCGTTCCACACGCTGTCCTATTTCGACGGCGTGCACTTCGCCGCCCGGGCCTCCGCGCCGACCCTGTTCTCGGCCGCCCTGATGGACCAGATCTGCCCGCCGTCCACCGTCTTCGCCGCCTACAACAACTGGTCCCATCCGGACAAGCAGATCTCCGTGTACCCCTACAACGGCCACGAGGGCGGCGGACCGTTCCAGGTGCAGGACCAGCTGGCGTTCGTGCGTGCGCTGTTGGACGGCTCCCGGGACTGACTCGGCGCGATTGCTAGAGATGCTCGACAGCCGCCGGCCCACTGCGCAGACGCGGCTGGCGCCTGCTTAGATCAACCCATGATCATCACCAACCGGAAACGGTGGATGGTCCTGCTGGTGGGGGTTCTGCTGACCGGGTGCACCGGTTCGCCGGATGCAGCTTCGGACACGTCATCTGCGACATCGGTGTCGGCGACGGGGCTTCCCAGTTCGACAGGATCAGGTCCGAGCATCGCAGGGTCCGGCGCGCCGGGGGTGTCCAGCACGTCGTCGGTACCACCCCCGACCTCACCTGCCGTCGCGGATTCCGGCTCCACAGCGTCCGCGACCCCCACCAGGCCGCCGACGGTGGCGGTGTCGGCCGAGAAGTACCGGTTGGCAGACGCCATCCGGGAACACGTGATGATCGGCCTCGGACGCGATCTCGATCGGGACGGCAAGGACGACGTCATCTCCCTCGACATCGTCCGGCCCCGAACCTCGGGCCGGGTGCCCGTGATCATGGAGGAATCGCCGTACTACGACGGCTCCGGCCGTGGGTCGCTGAGCCAGGTGAAAGTACGGAACGCCGCTGGTCTGGTCGTCGGCATGCCGCTGTTCTACGACAACTACTTCGTTCCCCGCGGGTACGCCTTCGCCGCGATGGACGCCCCGGGCCAGGGCCGGTCCACCGGATGCGGCGATTTCTACGGGCCCGACGATCGAGCAGCGGTCGGCGCCGTGCTCGACTGGTTGAGCGGGTCGCGTCCTGCGACATCCGATGCGGGGAAACCGTTGTCGGCAAGCTGGTCGTCGGGCCGGGTCGGGATGATCGGCAAGTCCGCCGACGGCGCTGATGCACTCAGTGCGGCGGCCACCGGGCACCCGGCCCTCAAGACCGTGGTCTCCATCGAAGGACTGGTCGACGTGTTCCCGCTCAACGCCACCGCGCGCGCCGAACCGTTCACCTTCCTTCCGCAGGTGGACGGAACGCAGCGCGGCTTCAATCCGGCGTGCGCACCGTTCAACGCCGCTCTCACGACGCAGGAGAACGTCGGCGGCGTGGTCTACAACCAGTACTTCCGCGACCGCAACGTCCTGGAATCCGTTCCCAGGTGGCGGGCCGCAACGTTCATCGTGACCGGGTTGCGCGACCTGGTGGCACCCGCCGATCAATCCTTGAAGCTGTGGGAGTCGTTGGGCAGCCGCAAGATCCCGCGCAAACTGTGGCTCACCCAGGGTGGCCATGCAGATCCGTTCGACCTGCGCCGGGTCCAATGGGTGAACGCCCTGCATGCGTGGTTCGACCGCTACCTGCTGGAGTTGCCCACCGGCATCGATGCAGCCGCGCCGGTGACGGTGCAGAACGCCGACCTGTCGTGGCGTGACCAGCCCTCGTGGCCCACCTCTGCTGCGCCTCGACTCTTCCGGTTCAATGCTGACGGGCTCCAGCCCGGGGTGCCGACTAGTTTTGCACCCCAAGCGCTCTCGACGATCACCGCGCCTGCCGCGCTGAGCATCGACCGCGCCGACGACCTGACCGACCCCTTCTACCAACCGGTAGGCACACCGTCAGGACCTCGACAGCGATTCCTTCTGCTGACCTCTCCGCTGACGGCCCCGCTGCGTCTGTCCGGCCGACCACAGGTGACCCTGCCGGTGCAGGTGGTCGGTTCCCGGGCGCAGGTGGAGGCGATCGTCGTCGACTACGGTCCCGGCAATCGGGTCGCCACCACCGACGATCTCGACGGAAACCTGGTTCCGGCCGGCGGACAGGACTGCTGGGGGCAGAGCGCGGGTCGTGACAGCGCCTGCTATCCGAAACTCACCCTGCCCATCCGGGCGAGCAGCTGGGGCGTGGTCTCCTCCGGCGTACTGGATCTGGGTCTGACGCCGAACCGGACGGCTCGAACCGCGATCACCCAACGCACCTGGCTGACCGCGGCCCTGCCGATGACGCCGATGGACCTGCAGATTCCGGCCGGCCATCGAATCGGGCTGCTGCTGACCACCGGTGATACCTACAGCTTCCTGCCGCCGGACGGCGAGCAGCTCACCATTGGATCGACCGGCTCGTTGAGCCTGCCGGTCAGTTCCGGCTGACGATCAGTCCGGTCGGGACCCGGCTCGGGCGCGGGTCAGGACCGGTCAGACCTGCGGAGATTCCGTGGCGGCGACCGGGCCGGCGATCTCCCAGACGTGACCGCCCGGATCGCGGAAGGCCGCCGTACGGATACCCCAGGGGCGGTCCATCGGGCCGTTGATCAGGGTGACACCCCGTCGGCCCAGTTCGACACACGAGGTGTCCACGTCCCGGACCGGGACGGTGAACTGGAACCGGGAGCCGGCATCGACTGCCGCCACCGGTGCCGGCCCGATCAACTCCTCGGCTTGGGTGTCCTTCAGGAGGTTCACCAGCAGGTTGCCGAAGTCGAACACTGCTGAGTCGTCGTCGCTGAACATGATGGGCAGGCCGAAGACCTGCTGGTAGAAGTCCGCTGTCGCGAACAGGTCATCGACGAACAGCGTGATCGCCTCTACCCGGCTCGGCCACTCGCGTCCATTGTTCTCGTCCTCGCTCACCTGTGGTTCTCCTTCTTCCGAATCAGTCGGTGCGACGATTTTAATCAGAGCCTTGCTGGGCGCGGGCGGCCCTACCCCCGATTGAATGCCAACCGGATCGAAGAAGTGTAGGAATCCTGATTCGGCGTCGTCTTTCCCGGGTTTCCGCGGAAGTCGGTCCAGGAGGGATGCAACACGAGGTCGGCTCCCAGCACGGCACCGGTGTAGTCCCCGATGAAGGTGCCCTGCACCACATTTCCCTGATCGTCGGTCCCGAGGAACTGCACCTGCGGGTTGGACGACTGGGTGCTGATCCGGTGGATGGGAAGAGACCGCTTGCGCAGCAGATCGGTCGACGTCCAGTAGGCGTAGTCCAGGTTGATACCGGAACTGTCGTAGTGCCGGGTGTACGACGTCACGACCACGACGCCGTCACGAATGGCAATCGCGCCGAAGACCTCGTCGGCCGAGGTGCCCACGGCCACCGTCGGGCTCCACCGCGAGCCGTCCGCCGACAGCGACACGATGTTGTCGCCGTTGGACTTGATCGAGGCACCCGTCGTCGGGTCGTACGCTCCGTTGCGGTCGTCCGCCCACGTGAGGGCGAGTAGTCCGGTGGTGCGGTCGTAGTCGAGTTGGGGAAAGCTGTTGATCCGGAAGTTCTCACCCGTCAACGTCGAGGTGCCCAGCGGTTGATCGAACGGGAAGTCGTAGTTGGTATCGACGACGGCTTTCGTGAAGGTGCGCCCACGATCCCTGGACGTCGCCACGACGGTGACATCCCGGTCTCCGTGGCCGATCTGGTCACAGGCGAGTGTCTTGCACATCTCACCCTCGTAGGCGATGTACAGGGTGCCGTCCCGTCCGACCTTCGGGTTCGAGCCCTGCGAGAACGGCGTCAGCCCGTTGCTCGGGAAGCCCGCCAGCGTGGTGTCGACCCGGTGGAACGGCGAGAAGCTGCGGCCGTAGTCGGAACTGGCCGAGACCACGATCGGCGATTCCAGGTAGCTGCCGTCGGGGTTGTCGGCAAAGCGCGTCCAGGTGACGTAGACCCGGCCGTTGGCCTGGTCCGCGGCCAGCCAGATCTTGTCGTTGAAGAACTGACTGGGCAACAGGTTTCCAGAGGCATCGACACCATCGGCCTGGATCAGGATCGGATCGTCCCAGTGCAGACCTCCGTCGTGCGAGACGTTCAACGCGATCCCGTTGGCGGCCTCGGTCCCGCTCCCGGTCGGTGCACCGCGGCTGAACACGATGTTGCCGTAGTAGACCGTGTTGTGCGGCCCGAAGGCGAGCACCGGGTCACCCGCGGAATCCATCTGGGCGAACGCACCGGTCCCGCCGGTCGGGAAGGTCAGGCGCGGGAGCTGGATGTTCTTCCAACTCGTGCCGCCATCGAAGGTCGTGTAGGCGTAGCCGGTCGAGTCGTTGCGCTGCTCCCGGCTGTTGAACACCCGGTAGTCGTTGGTCCCGGCGACCAGATTCTTGGGATTCTCCGGATTGACGGCAATGGTGTTCTCGTTCTGAGCTGTGCTGCAGCCGGTCTGCGATCCGACCGCGACAATGCCGTCGCCGACGATCTGGTCGACATTCGGAGCCACTTTCCGGTAGGGATTCGGCAGGCCGACACCGGCCTGGCAGAGCGCCGAAAGGTGCGGGCCCTCGCTCCCCCGGTCGGCATCCTTCTCCGACAGCAAGGCCTTCAAGCCCGGGCTACGGCGCTGATCCGGCAGCGCCGCCTGCGTCTTCGCATGCGCCTGCACCACTGGCGCGCCGGGATCGATCGGAGCCGGTCTCGCGGCGGCCGCCTGCGCGGTCCCCCCGCCGACGATCGGCAGGACCAAGGATCCGGCCAGCACGAGTAACGCAACCAGAACAGTCCTACCGGCGCGATGCGACACAGTCATCAACTTCCCCTTGGTCGTGAACGGTGCAGAGCCTCCCCACTAGACCTGATCGCGAGATCGACGGCAAGCGCGTTCGGGTGATATGTCCGTAGAAGACGGAACAAATTGGCTCTCCGCGGTCGGTCAGGATGATGCTGCACCGCGAAGCGGAGTGTCACGCCCTACGAGCACGGCCGCCCCGAACTGCTGCGTCACCCACTACCCTGGACTCGAGATGATCACACGACGAGAGGCCGCAATGCGGCTGGACATCCCACCGGAGATGGCCGTGCGCAACGGGCTTCCGGCTCGGCTGACGGAGGCCGCGGTCGCCCGGATGGACGCGGATCCTCCGCCCTGGCTCGCGCAGTCCCGCGCGAACCGGACCGGCCGCAAACCGGTGTGGGTCGAGCTGACCTGCCAGATCTGCGGGAGTTCGGAGATGGCCAGACCCAAGAAGTGGTGGCCGCAATTCACCTACGTCAGCTGTGACACCCACGGCCGAGGCGAGTTGCCCGACCTGGCCGAGGGTTTCGTCAGGGGCGAGTACGAGGGCATCGGTACCCACTTCGTGGGTGTGCTGGACGAGGTGATCGACCGATGACGACCATCAACGATCCAGACGGGTCCAGTACGCAGCCAGAGCTGTCGCACGCACCAGAAGTGAGTCGGCAGACGGACCGGCGGTCATTGTGCGCCAGTCGGTCTCGACCTGATCGAGTCCTACCAGTACCGTCTGCAGGCGATTGATGTCTGCACGGATCTCTTGTTCGGAGACGGGTCGTCCGTCGACCGTCCAGTACCCGTACATCGGGAATGCGCGAGCCGCTAATTCGCCCACCGTTTGGGGACCGAACGCGATCAGGAACGACACGACGTCGCCGGCCAGAATCCCCACGAACTCGTCGTCGCTGAACCACGATCGTAGTCGCCGCACCACCTGCATGTCGTCGGCGGCAATCTTCGTCGGTCTGGCCACGCCATTCGCAAGTCGTAGCAGCCCCACCTTCCTGAGCAGATCGTGCAAGGCGGCCAGCGGGATCAGGTCGTCCTCCCTGGATGCGGGTCGGTCGAACAGCTGCCAGCCCGGCCGCAGCTCCTGCACGGCCCGGACGAAGGCCCGCGGCAACCGACCAGCAGGCGTGAGCTTCACGCCGTCCTTTGCCAGATCCAGGACGAGTCGCACACTCGCCGGCACCTGCCCGGCGGTGTTGCGGACCTGCAGATCCGTTCGGGCCAGGTCGAAGTCATGCAGCTCACCGGCCCAGGCGCCCAGCTCTGCGTACTCCCGGTGGGCGGGGTCGGCAAGCACGGTCAGCAGATTTTCGTAACCACTCGCACCACCGCAGTCCTCGGGCGGGCACCTACCCGAGCCCGCCGGGCACCCCGGCTGCTCGCCACCCGACCCGAGAATGGTGACGGCGTGCGTCCAGTTATCCCCGAAATCGTAGAGATACGTGGATGGCGACGGTAGATCCGAGAGCTTGAACGCCGACTCGTCGAGCTCCGCGGGGTCCCAGCTGTCGTCGTCCGGAACACCCCAGCGTCGATCGCCTGCGACGAACTGATGCAGGTGACTGTCGGTCCAACCCATCCCGGCCTGGAGCAGGTCGTGCAGTTCCGGCAACGTCGCGCCGGCGGGCACATCGATCAACCGGGTGACCGCGGGGACCACCTCTTCGAGCTCGACGTGGAGGCGGATCGTCTTCATGACCACAGAGGCTAGAGCGCTCCCGGTGGAGGCCACGCGCCGGTGCCTCGACAGATCGGCGGGAGCCCGAGAGGCGATCGGCGGGGGGCCGGGTCGGGCAGACGGCCGGCGCCCGGTAGGGCAGACGGCCGGCGCCCGGTAGGGCAAGGTGTCGGGTATGGCCTCCTGGACAGACGTCGCATCCGCCGCACCTGAATTCCGCGGGGACCGTCCGCCGGACCTTCGCGATCCGCAAGCATGCCACGATGGCAACCGTCCGATCTGACGGGTCACCGCGCATCAGCGGAACCGAGGTCGAATTCGCCGACGACGGGGAGGTCTACCTCGGCATGATGCACGGAGCCCGGCGCAGCGATGACCTCCGCCGCGACCCTCGGGTAGCCGTCCACTGCCCCACCGAAGACCCGCCGGGCGATGATCCGGCGAGTTGGCTCGGCGACGGGAAGATCACCGCCGGCGCCGTCGAGGTGGAACCGGACCGGTTCCGCCTGGACATCCAGACGGTGGTACTGACCAGAGTCGCCGCCGGCGGCCAGGAACTGGAGATCAGCACCTGGCGTGGGGGCCACCTCACCGTGACGCGCCGCAGTTGAGACGCGTTGCGCTGCTGTCGGTCACCCGGTCTTCGAGGAGCATCCGTCCGGCGACGCGGTGTGATTGCGTGGACGGATGCCGCTGTGGTGCTCAACGGATCGCGCCCGACCGTGGCCGCGCTCAGCGCGGCAGCCCCTACCGGCTCGTGGTCTCGGGCAACTCCCAGAGCGCCGGTCCGGACTCGTTCGGCTCCGTGGCCCGAGGCGCGTCCGACGTACCGTTGAGGGCATGAATCGCCGAGCGCAGGGCACCGTCGTCCTGCTGCTCGCCGTGCTCATCGCGTTGGTCCTCCCGAAACTGGGCGGCACGACGATACCCGGTAGCCCGACTGCTTTGTCGATCCAAGGGCCACCAGTCATCGGGTCGTGCCTTCTGGACGATCCGCTGCCGAACAGTCGAGGACTCGGCACCACAGTGCCGTCGAGGTACGGAGCGTGCGGACAGGCCCATTTCGGGGAGGTCGTCCAGGTGCTCAGCAACGCCGAGAAATTCCCGCGGATCGGGCTGGATCCGATGGGCTCCCCGGACCCCGCCAGTTGTACTCAGGTCGCCGAAAGCTACCTCGGTATCGATCAGGTCGTTACCCGCAACGATCGCGGCGACTACCGCAGCACGTCGTTCGGACCGTGGCAACCGGTGTCCACCGGCCGCCTCGGCGTCATCGGACCCACTGCCCTGCAACAGGAAGTGGGTCAGCGGTGGATCGCCTGCGTCACCGAGGGAAGTACCGGAGTCGCCTACACCGGTACCGTCCGCGGCGCGTTCACCGGCGGATCGCTACCCAATTCCTACGGTATTTGCGGCGAAACGGTGACACCCGGCAATTCGGTGGACTGCGCCGTCGCGCACCGAGCGGAGCTGTCCGCCAGCACCCCCGTCACCGCGTCACTCCCGTCGCAGGTGCAGCTGACCGAGTCCTGCACGGATTTCCTGCGCTACGTCACCGGGCGCACCGATCTTTCGGCAGGCGGAAGAATTGAGGTGTTGGCCATTCCCGTGTTCTACGGCGGCGGTCCGAACGCGGGCCAGGGTACGTCCACGGTGACCGCGCCCGGGCAGGCCTTCTGCGGTATCGCCGCTGTCGGAACATCAAAGCTCACCTCGACGATGTTCGCCGTGGGCAGTCGGCCATTGCCGTTGTCGTGATCCGTATCCGTGTCGATGATCGGGGAGGCCGTCGGCCTGCATCACAGGAACTGAACACCCTGGTGCGGCCCTACCCTCGGACCGTGACCCGGCGGGCCTTCGGCGCCATCGTGCTGACCCTCACGGTCATTCTCGCTGCCGCGGTGCCCCGCCTGGGCGGTGTCGAAGTGACCGGGACGCCGACGGGCACCGTCATCCAGCCCCCGCCGACCATCGGCTCGTGCCTACTGCAGAACCCTGACGTTGGAGGGCTTGTCGCGGATCTGAAGTACGGGTCATGTGCGATCCCGCACTACGGGGAAGCGGTGCAGGTGTTCACGGATGCGCGAAACTTTCCCTTCACCCAGCCCGGTCGGAGCCGTTCCCCCGACCCTGTTACCTGCACAGCGGCGGCGGCCAGGTATCTGTCCGCGGATGAGATCCTGGCCGGCAAAAGCCAGGGCGATATGCACAGCGTGGCCTTGGGATCGTGGGTTCCGGTTGCGACCGGCGTGGTCGGTCTGATCGGACCGAGCCGGCTCCAGCAGTCGGGCGGCCAGCATTGGATCGCCTGTGTCACCGAGGGCAACACTTCCTCGCCGTTCACCGGGACCGTTCGGAAAGCATTTGTCGGTGGATCGCTGCCGGACTCGTACACGGTGCGTTCCGACGCTCTGGTGTCCGGATCCTCGGTCGACTGCGCGAAGCCGCACCGGGTCGAGTTGTTCGCGGCGACCGGAACGGTCGATCAACTACCATCGACGGCCGAGCTGGACTCGTCCTGCCTGGCGGTCGCACGCGCGCTGACCGGACGCAACGATCTCTCGGCAGGCGGGAGACTCCAGGTCAAGGCCACTGCCGTGTACTACGGCGTGACGGGGCATCCCACGCCGGGCCAGACGAATCCAGTGCAAACCGAACCAGCACAGGCGTTCTGCGGGATCATGACCGTGGGCGGCGTCAACCTGACCGGGTCGCTGTTCGCCCTCAGGAATCGGCCGTTGCCATTGTCGTGAGCTCTGCTCCGGAGTGGGAAGTCACGTATCCGCTCTGGAATGCGCGCCAGGACACCGCTCGATGAAGTGACAGCAGGCTGCTGCCTGGGCCGCCGGGGTGCAGTGCGTGGCTGGCTGCGCGAGTGGATTAGGGCGTGATGCCGCCCCTGACCCCTGTGCGGACTGACCTTCGCCCACGGCCTGGTGACCATCCACGCGGCTCTGCGCCGAGGGCAACGGCGGGATCCGGTCGTCGCCGGGACGGTCTGGGAGGCGGCCATGATCGCGTCGGGACGCTGATCACCTCGTTCGGCCGGCTGAAGTGGCCCGGTAGGTAGGCCGCAGCTCTTCCGGGGTGCAAACTGATCAGCGACGGCTCCCATGTCCTCTCGCCGGCCCTGGGCGATCGACACACGGGCTTCACCTGCACGATCTGCGGCCGCGCCGCAGACCGCTGGGGTCTGATGTGATCCCCAGGCGGTCGGGGCTCTCGATGCACTCGGACGCGGAGGCGGGGTGCGGCTGCAGAGGCTCCTGGGACCACAGTTGTCGCTGAGCCCAATTGGGCGGCACCTGCGCCGACCGTCGCCGACAAGCTGGTAGGCGGCCGGAGGGTGAATACTGCGAACCCAAAGTCGCTTTACTGACACTTTGCCCAGGTCAGACCCTCTGGTGAAAGTTGATGGTTCGTTCAATGTGGACAAATGTTTCTCCTGCCGGCGATGACTCGATACAGTCACGAGGACGGTACGGGAGGGGTCCGGCATGGTGATACGTCATCGATGGGTTCGCGGGGCGGCAGGATTCGCACTGGCTGGGGCGCTGATGGCTGGCTGTACCTCCAACGGAGGGGTTGCTGGTCCCGCCAGTGCGGCACTCACCCCGGGCGGTACGGCATACCCGCTCTCATCCAACTCAGCCCCCGCGTCATCATCGTCTCCCGTCTCAGGTTCGGGTGTGGGTCCCGCCCCTGTGGGGCCGACCTCGGTAGCTACCACTCGACCCTCGTCCAGCGGTGCTGCCACATCGCCAACGACGGTTCAGCCGACGGGCACGTCCAAGACTTCTGCGAGCAGCGCGACCACACCGAAGTCCGCTACCAAGCCGTCCTCGTCCTCGTCGTCAGTCGGTCTACCCACCATCTCGGGCGGCGCGCTTTCGGCGCAGGAAGTGAAAGACCGGGCTGCGATCCAGGCGGTGTGGGTGAGGTACTGGGACGTTTACGTGACCATTCGAAACCTCCCAGCCTCTGGCAGGACCGCCCTTCTCGATCCCTTATCTGTCGACCCAATAAAGCAGCAAGTCTTAGATTCAGCGATCACATTCGATAAGGCTGGACTCGCAACGTTCGGCGCCGTCGGTCATCGGATCTACTGGGGGCCCTCCGTCGATGGTAAATCATCGGCAATTATGGGAGATTGCCTTGATACGAGCAAGTATGGATCTCTCGTGAAAGCAAGTAAACAGCAGCGTACAGTCGGTATTCCCCGAGCAAATGTGCATGGCGTCTTTGTTAAAGGTGTCGACACTATCTGGAGGCTCAAAGAACTACAACTCCTCCAGAATCAGAAATGTTAAGGTCAAGCATTGCCACAGCAGCACTATTTGCCATTCTATCCGCGTCTCAACCCAGCATGGCCAATAAGTTACCAGAGCCACCGACTACGTCCTTCATAGGAGATGGCCAGACCACCATTGGCACCAGCCTAAGTACAGAGGGGAAGCCGAGCAGCGGTAGTGTCAGGAGTCCCTCGCCCGACTCCTCCAGCGGTGCAACAGTCGCCTCCGACCCATGCTGGTACACGCCAGTTGAACCACAGCTCAACGATAGTCGGCTCGGTGGCGATGCACCAACTTCCGGCATCCTATACGCTATAACATGCCCAGAAGCTATCAATCTAAGTACAGGAAAACTAGTCTACTTCGGTAACGGGTCGATTTGGGTTCGCAACGGGCAGCCACTCGCTCCGCCTGCGCCCGATCCTGGCCAGATTGCTGAACAGGCATCAGGCCAAATCACTGTGCCTCTACCTGCAATACATTTAGGTCCTGATGCGGGCAAATTAGCCGTCAAAGTACCGATCTGGCTATGGGTGGACTCACCAGCGCCCTTGACTGTCACTGTCGCCGTGAGGGGCCTCGCTGTGACAGTAGTTGCCAGCCTGGAATCAACAACCTGGTCGATGGGAGAACCAATCGACCAAAAAAGTCCGTTGACTAAGGTCATCTCTTTCAACTGCTCAGGGCCAGGAATACCTGCACCGGCCGCGCCTGATCCTCAATTCCAGCCTGCGTGCGGCTATACGTACAACTGGAAGTCACTGAACGACCGCACGGGCGGATCAGGCTCCTGGAGCGTCACAGCAACAGCCAATTGGAGGGTCAGATGGACGGCCTCCAATGGAACGCAGGGCCAGCTGGCCAAAAAGCTGACTCCGAGCACGAGCCAACAGGTCACGGTGGGCGAGTGGCGGAGCACCTTAGTGGCTAATCCCGGCGGCTAATTTGCTCTGCGCACCGGGGGTGTCCTTGGCATTGAATTGAAACTCTCAACAAGTCATTAGCTACGCGGGAAGTGGTATCACGTAGCCAGACCCCCATATCATCAGAGGACGAGAATGAACGACTCCAGGTTTTCCGGCATATCTGATTTGTCGATGATATCGTCGGCATATTCGCGGATTTGCGCTACCACCTCCGCCGCAACCAGCACGTTCCCGTCTACTATCGCCCAAGCCAAGGCCCGCATTCCCTCGGGAGCCTCGCCGTGGTCGATGAGGTGTGTAGCCATTTGAAGGTCAGCGAGCGGAAGGATGCCTTGAAGAGCCACTATGAGCGACCGGCAACGGGCTATATAATCATCAAAAATTGTCATTGGTTCCTAAGTACATTGGTAGGGTAGCCAGTCCAGATTTGCCCGTTTCGAATCAGCACCTCGATGTCGATCCGATCTCGTGTTGCTGTCACGAAGGTGCTCCCTCGACCTGATGGCCTTGAAAGAGACATCGGGTCGGTCGCCACATCAGAAATATGATGCATGATTTGCTCGTCTGACCACGTCCGCGGAAACTCTGACTTACCTGGATAGCTTGTTCCTCCTCGGTGCCCACCACCGTACGATCCGTTTGATCGCACCTCCCCGTCGAGTACGTGTCTCGTGCGGTCTGGGGTCGCGAGGTTGACCGTCTCAATTGCGTTCTGACCAACGTCCCTACACGGCCCCAACCCAAGAGGATCAGCCCAGCCCGTCGGGTTGGCCACGTAGCTGTGCGGGTCCGGCGCGGGCGCAAGTCCAAGCGGATCCGCGGTGGTGTATCGAGCTGATGCCGGGTCGTAGTACCGGTGACGGTTGTAGTGCAGACCGGTCTCGTCGTCGGCATATTGCCCGGGGAAGCGCAGCGGGCAGTCCACCGAGTACTTGGAGAGTCCGCCCGTATTCTTGGCGGCTGCCTCACCGCGACCGGCCGGCGCGCCCCATAATGTGCGATCACCATTCGTCCACGCTACGCGGGCCCCATCGGCCGTGACCAACTCGGTGGGTGTTCCGACCAGGTCGCTGATCACCGCATAGAACTCCAGGTCGTCAGCCGCCGGCCCCACCGTTTGGGTGATCGGGCGCCAGCTGCCCGGTAGGTACTCCCAGGTGGAGACGAGCGGCCGGCCGGCCGATTCGCTGAACCGGCTCTGCTCGATCAGGCGGTTTCCGTCCCAGCTGAACAGGGTCTGATCCACGATCCGACCGTCGCGGTCGAGGCGTTGCTTGCTGATACGCCGTCCGAGGGAGTCGTAGCTGTAGGTCCAGCGCCGTCCGGACGTGAGCGCCTGCACCATCCGGTCGGAGGTGTCGTAGCTGTAGTGCCACGTCTCGGGCTTGCTCGACAGCACTTTGCGCGACCGAGTCACGACGCGTCCCTGCCCGTCGTGGCGGTACGTCACGTCGCCGGCCCGGGTGATCAGAGTGCCGGAATATTCGCGTCGTCCCCGTCCGTCCACTTTCTCACTACCTCCGTGGGAGTCGGAGAGTGCGACGTTGCCCGACCGGTCGTAGGCATAGGACTCGGACCAGTCGACAGCCCGAACGCCGAGCACCCGACCAGAGCTGTCCAGATCGAAGCGCCGCGCGGTCCCGGCCCGCAGGTCCGTGATCCGGGTCAGCGCACCGTCGATGCGGTAGTCGAAGCTGCGGGCGGTCGTCATCGACGATGCAGCAGCGGTAGGGACATCCGACGACGGGTATGCCCCTCGCATCACCTGCGCGATCAGTCGGCCGGCCACGTCGAAGGTCTGATCTACCCGCCCCCCGGCCGAGAAGAACCGGCCGGTCTCACGGGCGGCGGCGTCGAATTGGAAGTCGACGCTCTGGCCGGCGGTCGCCAACGTCGCAGGACGCCCGACGGCGTCATAGGTCCATTCGGACGACACCCCGGACGGGGTCACGCGAGAGGTCCGGCGGCCCAGGGCATCGAATGTGCTTGACAGAGTCCGGCCATTGACGGTTTCGCGCAACACCCGGCCCAGTCCGTCGCGGTCCAGATGCACGACCGCATCCATCGACTCCGCGCTGATCATCCGGCCGGCGCCGTCGTAGCCGAACCTGGTCATGCCGTCGCCGCCGCTGCGCTCGACGAGATCTCCGGCGAGGTCGTACGCCAGTCCTGTCCTCTGCCCGACCCCGTTGACGACGGCTGTCAACCGACCGAGTGCGTCGTACTCATAACCCTGTTCCCGACCATTGAAGTCGGTCTCCCGGACCAATCGCCCCGCGCGGTCGTACTCGTACCGCCAGCGCAGACCGGCCGGATTCTGGACGGAGATGAGCCGCAATTCCGTGTCGTACCCGAAGAGCATCCGGCTACCATCTGGTGTGATCCTGGCAATCGGGAGATCGAAGACACCGTTGGTGATCTCCGTCGTGTGGCCGGCCGCATCGGTGTGAGCCGTGAGATTGCCCTCGCCGTCCCAGGCCCACTCCTCGCGCGCACCGTCCGGGTTGATCCGTCCTGAGAGCCATCCCTCCGTCGTCCAGCTGAAGGTCGTCACATTGTTGAGCGGATCGATCGCCAGCGTCAGTCGGCCGAAACCGTCATAGGTGAAGGCAGTTTCGCCGCCGAGCGCATCGATCACCCGAACCGGCAGACCGGCGCCGTCCGTGGACACCGTCGTCCTGCCACCGAGTGGATCGGTGACGGAGGAGAGAGCGCCTGACCGCGCCCTGGTGTAGCGGGTGAGGTGCCCGAGCGGATCGATGACCGAGAGGAGGGCGCCGGTGTCGTCGAACGTTCGTGACCATCGCGCCCCGGTCACATCCGTGGTCGTCTCGATGAGCCCGAGACGGTTGCGCTGCCCCGATTCTGACTGCCCATCCGGATGGATGACCTCGATCAGTCGGCCGGACGCGTCGTATTTCAACTGCGTGCAGCGACCCAGTGCATCGGTCCGCAGGAGCAGACGGTCGTATCGGTCCCAGGTTGTTGCGGTCACGTTGCCGAGCGGGTCGATCTCGCGCGTCACCTGTCGGGCCTCGTTGTACTCGTAGGTGGCGATCGCTCCGAGCGAATCCGTGACCAACGTCCGGCCGGGGAGGTAGGAGAACCCATAGGACAACACACGTCCGCGACCGGATGTCCGCACGCAGCGGCCGTTCTCGTCGTAGTCATAGCGATACCAAAGGCCGTTGCGGTCGCTCCACTTCACGATCCGGCCGTGGTCATCGCATTCGAAGACGAGCGCTCCGCGAGATGAGTTGCCGACCCGCACGAGGTTCCCGGCCAGGTCGTAACCGAAGGCGGCCACCACAGTCGACGTCCCCAGGTTGCGGACCGATATCGACCCGACATGCGAGGCCTCAGTGTTGATGTCGACGCGATACCCACCGGAATGGCGCAATCCGCAGACGATCCCTTCGGAGTCGTACTCGAAGTGGATGGCGTTGCCGGCACGATCGAAGATCTCCTGCACCGCACAACGTCCGTGTCCGTCCGGCCGGGCGAAACGGCGACTGACACCCTCGTCCGGATTCTCGATCGTCCATCCACCGTCGGCGGCCTGCCGAAGCGGCCACCGCTGGATACCCTCGGTGGGTAGGAACGCAGCGCCCGGCCGCGTTTGCGCAGCATCGGGAAAGTAGAGGACGACCCCGTCCTCGGCGACGAAGCACACGCCTCCGTCGGACCCGATCTCCACCCGCTGGTCCAGAGTCGAGGCCCAGGTCGGACCGAAGAGCGAACCCCAGCGGTACGAGCTGATGTGGACCCGCCGCAGCACCAACGGCAGTACACCGGGAAGAGTGAGATCGGTTTGCGACATGATCATCTCGCCGGTGACGACGTCTATCGGATCCCCGGCACACTTGTGGAGGTCGACCGGAGTCTTGGAGTTGGTGGCGTTGCCGGGCCCTTCGGAGGCCCTGCCTCCGGCCTTCCCGTCGGAAGCGACCGCCCGCGCATCTGACGACGCATGTCGGGTGCCGACGGTCGCGGTCGTCGCCTCCCCGACGTCGCCTTCGGCTGCCCTGGCGGCATTCTCGCCCGCCCTGCCGGCATTCTCGCCGGCCCGGGCGGCGTTCTCGCCGGCCCAAGCGTTGTCGCCGGCCCGGGCGGCATTCTCACCGGCCTTGGCGCCCTTGAGCGCGGTGAGCGCCCTTCCGAACGGCAACATGCCGGCGCCGTCGATCAGGATGTCCGTCAGCGATCCTTTGCCGGTGGCCGCATGGACGGTGGTGTCGATCACCAGTGCGGCGCCCCCGCTCACGGCCGCGATCGGCCCCATGATCGGGGCGAGGATCGGAATCATGGCCAGCAGCCCGGCAATGCTGGAGATCTGCTTCAACACACTGGAGATCGCCAGCAGTACGTCGGCGTGGTCCTTGATCCACCCGACGACCGAACCCTTCAACCGACCCCAGAAGCCCGGTGGCTCTTCGAAGCGCAGGCCGGCGGCCTGATTGATGGCGTTGACGCAGGTGTCGGCGGCAGCGCTGTGTTCCTGGTGGACCCGGTTGGCTGCATCCGTCGTCGATTGCAGCTGACCATTTGCCGCCTCGAGCCGGCTGGCTGCGCCCGTCGTCTGCGGTTGATAGGTGTCGACCGCCGTCAGCCCACCCGGTTTCAAGGCCTTCTGCTCGGCGTCCACGGACGCCACGTGGCGAGCGTCGGCAGTGTGCGCATCGGCCACCTGGATGTTGGCGGCATCCACCTGCGATTGTTGATCGTGGGCCTGAGCCGTCAGGGTCGACATCCGGGACTGCAGCGCTTCGAGGGCCGACGCGTAAGTCTTGAGCGCCGTCGAAACGGCGCCCCACGCGTCGGAGGCGGTGTCCAGATGTGGGGGCAGGTCGCCATTGAGTCGCTGGTGATACAGGTCGGCCTCGTCGCCCTCGAATCCACCAGAATCAATACTTCGGATATCGTCGGCGGCTGCCGAGGTAGCGACGGCGAACAGTGACCAGTGATCGGCTGACGATCGGATCGAACCCACGTCACCGGTCAGCTCGAAGCTCGAATGATTCATCAATACCCACCCCAGATGATATGAACGAACGCAACCACCCCTGCGAATCCCGGAATATTCCCCGCGGCGCTAGTGCGCAGTCAGCGCATTGCGGACCTGACCACGCATATCCTTCACACTGGACGTGCTGGCGGACAGGGATTTCGACACGGCCGCCAGAATGTCCTCGACCGCCCTGGCCGCAGAGTCCCACTTCGCCTGCACCCCGGAGTAGCTGTCCTGCTCGTCACCCTCCCACGACGATTTCACGCTGGCCACGAACCCGGACAGGTCCGATAGCGACGCTTCCAGGCCGGAGATCACCGATCCCAGGGAACCCAGGGAAGACTCCGCCGTCGCCTCGTAGTACGAAAAGACCCCACCACTCATCGAAACCAACCCCTCGGTAGAAGAAAATGATCAGAACCTGAACTTCGCGCCGTCCCAGTCGGATGAACCGTTCGCTGCGGACAGTGCCTCCGTCATCTGCGACTCGTAGGAGTCGTAGAGACCACCGGCATTCTTGACGTTGCCCTTGATCGAAGCAAGTGCCGCATTCAGATCCTTCATCGCTGCGGTCCAGGCGGCCGTCAGCGCATCCCACGAAGAATAGGACGAGCCTTTCCACTCCTGCGCCAACGGCTCCACCGCCTGCAGAAATGCTGCTGCCTGCGCATTCATCGACTGCTCCGACTGCTCCAGATTCGACGCGTGCACATTCACCGCGTTGTCGTGTACCGCGAACTTCGGCCCCATTCCCGCCACCCCCACCGATTCCGATCGGTGGCCAACCCACCGACGTTCAACCGACCGTAGCCAGCCCGCGGCCGGCCATGGGGTGCTGGAAGAGAATGTGGATAACTTCGGAGTGCTGTTGCCGACGGCCCCTTGGTTGCACGTAGGGTTCGTCGATGTCCTTCCTATCGAACCTGTTGAGCGCCGTCACCTCGGCGCTGCGCCCACGGACCAGGTCAGCGGGGCCGGCGCCGAGACCCGGTCGTCCTTCGACCGACTCGCCCGGCCGCCACGGCGCCGACCGGACGGTGGAGGTTGAACCGCGCTCGATCGGCAAGGTCCGGATGACCTATGCCCCGAATCGTGACGGGGATCCAGATCCCGGCGAGGTGGTGTGGACGTGGGTCCCGTTCGAGGAGAACGACGGCCAGGGCAAGGACCGGCCCACGCTGGTGGTCGCCGCTGAATCGACGGACACGGTGCTGGTGGTGCAGTTGACCAGCAAGGACCACGACGGACAGAGCGAGTTCGTGGCGGTCGGTGCCGGTGACTGGGACGGACAGCATCGCCCGTCGTGGGTGAATGTGGAACGGGTCCTGCGGGTGCACCCGGGCGGCATGCGGCGTGAGGCGGCGAGCCTGGGGAAGCCTGAGTTCGACCACGTGGCCGCACGACTGCGGGCTCGCTACGGCTGGAGCTGATCCACGCGACCCGGGCGGGGCCTGATGTGAACCCAGGACCTGACGTACCCTCCTGCGACCTGGGCGTGGACACCCGGATACGCGGAAACCGCCCGGCCGAGGCCGAGCGGTTCGCGGGGTGACGGCCCCTTGCCAGTGCGCCTCTCGGCACGTGGTCGCTCTAGGCGACACAAGGGTTGGTACCCGGGGCATGTCCAAGAGACCGTCACCTCATTGAACACTACTTCGGCCGGGGTTGTTCCCGCTCGTTTCGGCCCTCGACCCGTGCAGCGGGTGCGGGTGCGGGTGCGGGTGCGGTGCCGGGTGCCGCTACCGCTGCCGAGTGCCGCTACCCAGGTGTTACGGCTCCTGAGTTCAGTGAGCTCTGTCGAAGCCGCAACCCGGCGGCGTCAGAAGAATGGCGCACCTCATGAGGCACCCAGAGCGTCCCTTGCGCGGTGCCGTCGTGTTGTTGGCAGCTGCGTCCTGCACCATCATCCTTGGCGCCTGCGGCTCCAGCACCCCGGCGGCCACGGTGGCCGCCCCGACGTCCGCTTCCTCCGCGTCGACCCGCTCTGCCACCAGCGCACCGGTCGCACCGCCCACCAGCTCGTCGGTCGTCGCCGGGGTACCTGGTTCCAACGCTGCGTCGCCGACCACGGCGATTGCCTCCCCGGCCGGAGCATCGGCCGACGGAGCGAAATGTAGTGACCTGACGGCGGCGGCGGCCACGGAAGCACTGGGGACGCCGACCACCGTGACGATGGACGACTCGGTCGCGTTCTCAGGACTCTCCAACTGCAACATCTCCGTCGCGGGCCAGGTCTATCCATCGCAGCTCGCGGGTCAACACTGCTGCCACTGCAGCGGCCTTTGCCGGTGAGAAGAGCGCCGGATCGGACGCAAAGACGCCCACCGGACTGGGTGACCAGGCGTTCACCACCACAATCGGTGTGGAGGCCCTCCACGGCAACGTCGACATCATGGTGACGACGCCGGTGATGAACAAGGACTACTCCCTCCCGATTGCGATTGCGAGGGCGAGGATCGCCACGCTCGAGTGACAGCCCCGGTGGGGTTACCGTGCGAGGCGAATCTCCGGTAGGTTCTGGAAATTCTCGTCCAGCCGGCGTTCACCGGTGGGCCGGAAGCCGTTGCGCCGGTAGAAGGCCAGCGCCCTGGGATTGTCCTCGGCCATCCACAGTGAGGCGTGGTGATCCCCGATCACTGCGTCGAGCAGGTCCTGCCCGAGCCCGGACCCGTGACAACCGGCCAGGAGGTAGAGCATGCGCAGCTCCGGGCCGCTGCCGTCACCCGGGTCGTGGGCGGCTCCGAAACCGACGACCTGTCGTTCGACCTCAGCGACCCGAATCGGCCGCCGCGGCTGTTCGGTGGCCAGCAGGCGATTCCACATCGTCTGCAGCCGTTCGAATGTGGCCCCGTCGAAGAACCGGGCGGGCAGGAGATGGGAATAGGTCTCACGCCAGGCATCGACATGCACCCTGGCGATCGAGCGCGCATCGGACAGGAGAGGCACCCGGACCGTCACCGGACCGACGGTACTCACTCCCGGGGCGCCCGTGAACTACCGGATCGCCTGCATCCTGGCGATGGCCAACTCGATGACCACCTGAGTCGCCTTGGACAGCGGGACGTCCCGGCGCACGACGATGGCAAACTCGTCGAAGACTCTGGGACGCAATGACACCCACCGCAGCTTCGGCGGAACGCGATCCCCCATCCGCTTCAGCAGTCCGCGGGCGGTGATGGCATCGGCGCGGCCGGTCGCGGCGATGTCCAGGGCGGTCTCGATGTCCTCCACGTCCACCAGCGGAGTCAGGGTGCCGCCGACCGACTGCACCGCCCGGGCCAGCTGCCGCCGGGTGGAATCGTTGTTGCCCCAGCTGGCCTCGGACAGCACCAGCGGTGCGGAAGCGAGAACCGTTGCGGTGACCGGCCGCTGGACCCTCTCCGGTACCGCGCTGACGTGCACCACCTCGTCACGCATGATCGGGGTCACCGCCAGTCCGGTGTCGTCCACCGGTAGCGCGATGATCGCGGCGTCCAAGCGACCTCGACGCAACTGCTCGTGCACGTCCATCGAATTCTGCCCGATCAGTTCGATCCGGACGTCCGGATAGCGGGCCAGGACATCGCCCACGAGATCGACGTCCAGGTAGAGCCGCGACGTACCGAAGACCCCGAACCTGATGGTGCCCGACACTTCCTCCTGGACCGACGTCACCGCGGCCACTGCGGCCTGGGCGGCGTTCAGCGTCTGCTGGGCATGGCTTCTCAGCACCTTGGCCGCTTCGGAGGGGAGCAGTCCGCGGCCCGCCCGTTGGAAGAGTACCGTACCGAGACCCTGCTCCAGCAAACGCACCTGCTCGGAGACCGACGGCTGCGCGAGGCCCAGGGTCGAGGCCGCAGCGGTGAACGAGCCACCGTCGTAGACCGCAATGAAGCACCTCAGTTCGTGCAGCGTCATCACAAGGAATCTCCTATGGATGTCAAAGGTAAGTGCAGGCTACCCCGATGGATCGTCAGGTCCTACCTTTGAAGTTGTGCCCGAACGCTCTGCTGCCATCGATACCGTCCCTGCCAACGCCGATGCTTCCATTACGCCACGGGTGGACCCGACGTCGTCCGAGTCGGGGTCGGGGTCGGGGTCGGTCGGACCGCACAGCTTCCCGCGCGCCGGCGTCGTCTTCTGCGTGGTCTCGGGCATCACATTCGGACTGGCCGCCGTCTTCGCGAAGGAGTCGTTCGCCGCGGGATGGTCGGTGCCGTCACTACTCTCGTCCCGGTTCGTCATCGCGGCAGTGGTGTTCTGGATCGTGGTCGCGGTACGCAGACCGCCGATGCCGGCCCGCCGCACGATCCTGATCTGCGTCGGTCTCGGCGCTGTCGGTTACGCCCTGCAGTCTGGGTTCTACTTCGGGGCGCTGACGAAGCTCGGTGCCGCCGTGGTGGCCCAACTGCTGTACATCTACCCGGCGTTGGTGTTCCTGCTGGCGCTGGCCAGGCGGCGCGAAACACTGGCTCTGCGAAAGCTTCTGGCGTTGGGCTCGACCAGTGTCGGATTGGTGCTGCTGTTGCAAGGGGGCGGCAGCGCCGGTGGGTGGGCGCTGGCCGGGGTGCTGATGGGACTGGGTGCCGCCGTCACCTACACCATCTACATCACGGTCGCGTCGTCCCTTCCCGCCGACCTCGATCTGTTCCTGGCGGCTGCGATGATCTGCACCGCAGCGGGCGTGAGCCTCGGCAGCTTCGCCGCGGCGACCGGAACCCTGCACCTGCCCCGGCAGGCGGCCGGCTGGTGGTGGTTGTTGCTCTTCTCGATGGTCTCCACGGTGGTCGCGATCGTGACCTTTCTTGCCGGGCTGCGGTTGGTCGGACCGTCTGCCGCGGCAATCCTGTCGTGCATCGAACCCGTGGTGACGGCCCTGACGTCTGCCCTGATCTACCACGAGCAGCTCACGCTCTGACAGATCGCCGGTGGTCTGGCCGTCCTGAGCGCGGTCGTCCTGCTGCAGGCCCGGCGGCGCTCCCGGTAGGTTGGCGGCGCTTCGGCGGATCCAGTTCGGGCTGCATGGATCAACTTCGCTATTTTGGGACTGGAGGGACAGGAGTCGTCACTTTCGCCCATGCCTGCGAAGTTGATCCACGCCAAACCCTGCCCCGCCCAGAGAACCAGGACGGGCGGGGGCGGGGGGCTAGGGCGTGGGGGCTGAACGCTCGGCCCGGTGTGCGCGTGCACTGGCGTACAGGCAGATCGCGGCTGCGGTGGCCAGGTTCAGCGACTCGGCCGCACCGTAGATCGGCACGCTGATCGATTCGTCCGCTGCTGCAATCACTTCCTCGGGAAGACCATGGGCCTCCGAGCCGAACAGCCAGGCCGTCGGGAGGTCGAGGATGCCGTCATCGGTGGCCGTGTCGAGGTCGGTGTTGGCACCCCCACCGGTGGTGGCGAGTACGGACAGGCCGGCTTCGGACAGCTGCATGAGCAGCTCGCCCACCTCGGCGGCACGGGCGACCGGGAGGTGGAACAGGCTCCCGGTCGACGCACGGACGGCCTTCGGGTTGAACGGGTCGACGGATTCCCCGGCGAAGATCACGGCATCGGCGCCGGCGGCATCGGCCAGCCGGATGATCGTGCCGGCGTTCCCCGGGTCGTTGGTCTCGACCAGGACGGCGATTAGGCGCGGTTCCGCGGCGATCACCTCGCCGACATCGGCCAGCGTCATGGCGCAGCGGGCCACCAGGCCCTGGGGCGACACGGTGTCCGACAGGGCGGCGGCGGCGCGGTCCGTCACCTGGGTGACCTCGATCCGGGCGGCGAACGCAGCCCGGATGAGCTCGACGTTGCGCAGACCGGCGTCCTTGGTCAGGTAGATCTCCTTGACCGTGCCCGGGTTCCGCAGTTCGGCGGCCACAGCTTCCGCAACGGCCTGCGTTCCCTCGGCCAGGAACTCCCCGGCCTCGGCGCGACGCGGCTTGCGCAGCAACCGGTGTGCAGCGACGATCCGGCTCGACTTGTCGGTCAGCACGCCCTCTTCGGCCTCGGCGGTCGGCTCGGTGGTCGCAGCCGAATTGCCCGGAGAGGTGCGTTGACGGTCGGCCGCAGCCTGCTCGGCACGGCGGCTGCGCGGCGTCGACAATGCCTGGGTGGTCGGGTCCGGTACCCGGTTGGCGCTACGGGCGGGCGCTGATCGGGCCTCGCTGCGCGGGCCGTCACCGCGCGCAGAGTCCCCGCGCGAGCTGTCTCCGCGAGCAGAGTCCCCGCGCGAGCTGTCACCGCGGGAGCCGTCACCGCGTCGATCGCCGGAGTCCGAACGGTCGGGCCGCCGGCCCCGGATATCCGGGCGGCGCGCGGTCGAACCGCTGCGGCGAACGGCACCGAACGGCGCGTCGGAGGGGGCACCCTCCAGGTGGCCGTCATCAGCCGAGCGCCCCGCCGGAGTGCCGCTGGAGGCGGCATCCCGAGCGGGGCGTCGGCGAGGATCTTCTCGGGGACTCAGGCTGCGTCCTTCTTGAGGGCGGCACTCTGGTCGGACACCGACGGGACGGCTTCGCGGGCCAGGGTGACCAGCGCAGCGAAGGCGGAGTCGTCATGCACGGCCAACTCGGCGAGCACCTTGCGGTCGACCTCGATGCCGGCCAACTTCAGGCCCTGCATGAAGCGGTTGTAGGTCATGCCGTGGGCACGCGCCGCCGCGTTGATGCGAGTGATCCACAGCTTGCGGAACTCGTTCTTGCGCTTGCGGCGGTCGTTGTAGGCGTAGTTGAGCGAGTGCAGCATCTGCTCTTTGGCCTTGCGGTACAGCCTGGAGCGCTGGCCGCGGTAACCGCGGGCCCGCTCGAGGATGACGCGGCGCTTCTTGTGGGCGTTGACTGCCCTTTTGACGCGTGCCACGGGACACCTGTCTTTCTACTTCGATGGCCGGCGAGAGATTTTCACTCGGGGCCGAGGGACGAATTCGGGGCCGGTCGAACCGGCGAAGGGTGAAGAGAGGTCAGATGCCGAGCATGCGCTTGATGCGCGGAACGTCGACGGCGGCGACGCTGGTGTGGCTGTCCATCTGGCGGATGCGCTTGGTGGACTTGTTCTCCAGGTTGTGACGCTTGCCGGAGCCCTGGTGCACGAGCTTGCCGCTACCGGTGATCTTGACGCGCTTCTTCATCCCGGAATGGGACTTCATCTTGGGCATGACTGACCTCTGCTCTTCTCGTGTTCTTCGACTGCGAATCGACCGCCGCCGCTGGACCCGCCCGGCTCGATGTCTGCCGCCCGTCGAACGGCACGGCACACGTCAGGTCCGCCGCCGGGCCATCGCATTTCGCGACGCCCGGTAGCGGGGTAGGGCGGACGTTCTTGGAACTACTCCGCGGCGACGGCGGGTGCCGGCGTCGCGACTGGCTTGGGCTTCACGGTCTTGTGGGGAGCCAGGACCATGATCATGTTGCGGCCATCCTGCTTCGGTGCGCTCTCGACGAATCCCAGTTCGGCCACGTCGGCGGAAAGCCGTTGCAGCAGACGGAACCCGAGCTC
This sequence comes from Nakamurella sp. PAMC28650, assembly GCF_014303395.1. GTDB lineage: Bacteria > Actinomycetota > Actinomycetes > Mycobacteriales > Nakamurellaceae > Nakamurella. The sequence continues at coordinate 2,527,342 of NZ_CP060298.1, read as the reverse complement.
CGGACGCGACTGCTCGCGACCCCGGAACATGATGGTGACCTTGACCTTGTCCCCGGCCTTGAGGAAACGCTCGACGTGACCCTTCTTGGTCTCGTAGTCGTGCGAATCGATCTTCGGGCGGAGCTTCATTTCCTTGATGACCGTCAGGACCTGATTACGACGGGCTTCACGGGCCTTCTGAGCACTTTCGTACTTGAACTTGCCGTAGTCCATGAGCTTGCAGACCGGTGGACGTGCTTCCGGCGCGACCTCGACGAGGTCGAGGTCCTGCTCCTGGGCCATCCGAAGCGCCTCGGTGACGGTGACGATGCCGATCTGTTCTCCGGCCGCCCCGACGAGACGAATTTCTGGAACGCGAATCCTGTCGTTGATGCGTGGCTCGACGCTGATTGAATCCTCCTGGGTACCTGCGGGTTGTGGAGTGATGCGGTGACACGGCCCGCAGGATCCTTCGCCGTGCGCTGACGGCAAAAAGGGCCCCGCGGTTGCTGCACGCGGAGCCCGAAAAGACCCGTCAACTCACCCTCGTCAAGAGGGCGTGCGCCACTGATGCCAGCATCAGCGGACCGGGACCCGGCCGCTCGCACTCCAAGGAGTACGGCAAATTCGGGTGGGAGTCGGGCTCCACTTTGGTGTGATCCTCGCTCGCCGAACGGTGTTCGCCGTGTCGACTCGCAGAGATCGAAGCCCCCGATGAAACGGGAACTGCTCGCGCCTGACACTCTACACGGGTGAGTACCCCCCCACCAATCCCAGCAGATTCCGTCCCCTCTGCCGACGACACCGGCCGTGACCAGCACGATCAAAGTCACGATCATGCCGGCGAGAACGGGTTCCAAGATCGCGAGCTGGTCGACATCACGGCCGTCGAGGTGATCAGCCGGGCGGCGGTGATGCTCATGTCGGCCTCCGCCGAGCAGCTCGGCCTGGCCTCCGACGACCCGGAGCACCCGGCCCATCGTGATCTGGACGAGGCACGCACGCTGATCACCGCCCTGGCCGGCCTGCTGCAGGCCTCCCTACCCGACCTCGGACCGCACGCCGCGGCGTTCCGCGACGGTCTGCAGGCACTGCAGGGTGCGTTCCGCGACTACTCGATCGTCCAGGACGCACCGGGAGCGGGACCGGGCGAGACGCCACGCCGTCCGCCCGCGGCGCTGTAGGCGAGCGTCGACCGGGGGTGTCGCACCCACTCAGGGGCGGGCCTGCGCGACAGCGATGTTGCGGGAGAGGCGGTCGACGGTCCTCTTGAGCCAGAGCGCCCCGTCGGTGTCGGGTCCACTGACCTTGGCCAGCTCCAGACGCATGTCGGTCAGCTCGGACAGGTATTCCTCCTGCTCCTGGGCCGAACCGACCTTCCACAGGTCTTCGATGACTCGGAATCGTTCGTTCATGGTCGCGAGCGTCATGGTGGCCTCCCTTTCCCCGGAGCCTACGCGCTGCAGACCAACCGGCCGGGCGAGATCCGGACGCGGTTCGACGAACGACGGGGCCGGAAAAGCTACTTGACGCCCTTGCCCTTGGCGGCCTTGACGCGGTCGATGATCTCCAGTCGTCCGAGGGGGCGGTTGTTCTCCTGCTGCTCGAGGATCCGGAGCGCCTCCTCGTCGGGAATGGCGGACTTCGGCGGTGGCGGCGCGTACCGGGCGTGCAGCTTGCGGACGGCCTGCAGCGACTCCACCGCACGCCCGCGGTCCAGCAGCTGGATCGCCATCACGGGGTGGGTCTCGTCGTCGGGCATCCGGAGCAATGCCCACTGGGCGCCCTGCGGGAAGGAGACCTCGTAGATCAGCGCCCACTCGTAGAAGTTCTCGCCGAGGATGTTGCGGATCAGCATGCCTTCGGGGAAGACCTTGAGGGTCGGACGGGCCATCATCAGGATGGCGATGCCGATCAGCAGGCCGAGCCCGCCGAGCCCGATCTGGTCCGAGGTCTGGAACGAGACCCCGTCGTTGGTGTTGTGCAGCAGGATCCCGACCAGGACCATGGCCAGGAACACGGCCGAGGCCGAGATGACGGCCAGGATGGCGATCTTGTGGGGCCGGATCACCAACAGCGGCTCGGTCGTCGGCTTGCCTTCGTTGCTCATCGCGCCCTTCCGTCCTGCCCTGGCCGGCCCGCCACCGCGTGAGCCGTCGGATTCACAGTCAACGCCCGAAACCCATCCCGGAACCGGCGCCGCGCAACTTGCGTAGAACCAGGGCGGTCTCCAGGGCGGCGGCCGCAGCCTCGCCGCCCTTGTCCTCGTAGGCATCCGGCCCACCGGCGCGGGCGACCGCCTGCTCCATGGTGTCGCATGTCAGGACACCGTTGCCGACCGGTACGCCGGAATCGAGCGCCACCCTCGTCAGCCCCGCCGTCACCGCGTCGCAGACGTACTCGAAATGCGGGGTGCCACCGCGGACGACCAGCCCGAGAGCCACCACCGCGTCGTGATCGGAGGCCAACTGCTGCGCGACGACCGCCAGTTCCAGCGCTCCCGGCACCCGCACGACGGTGGGCCGAGTGGTGCCGGCCTCGGTGCAGACGGCGAGCGCCCGCTCCAGCAGGAGGTCGGTGATGCCGGAGTTCCACGACGTCGACACGATGCCGATCCGCAGGCCCGGCGCGGAGGGCACGGTGAAGGCCGGACGGCCCTCGCCGGTCACGTCCGGTCCTGTTCCAGCTCGGAGATCGTCCGATCCGGTTCCAGCTCGGAGATGTCGTGACCCATCCGGTCGCGCTTGGTGGTCAGGTAGCGCAGGTTCTCCGGATTGACCGAGACGGCCAGCGGCACCCGGCCGATGATGTGCAGGCCGTAGCCCTCGAGGCCGGCCCGCTTGGCCGGGTTGTTGGTCAGCAGCCGCATCGAGGTGATGCCCAGGTCGGCGAGCACCTGCGCGCCGGTGCCGTACTCGCGGGAATCCGAGGGCAGACCCAGCGCGAGATTCGCGTCGACGGTGTCGGCCCCCTCGTCCTGCAGTTCGTAGGCACGCAGCTTCTCGAGCAGGCCGATCCCGCGTCCCTCGTGCCCGCGGATGTACAGCACCACCCCGCGGCCCTCGGCGACGACGGCGTCCAGTGCGGCGTGCAGCTGCGGCCCGCAGTCGCAGCGCAGCGAGCCGAGCACGTCGCCGGTCAGGCATTCGGAGTGGACGCGCACCAGCACGTCCTCACCGCTGGAGATGTCCCCGTGCACCAGGGCGATCAGTTCGCGGCCGGTGACCTTGCTCATGTACCCGACGGCGCGGAACATGCCCTGCGGCAACGGCATCCGCGCGTCCGCGATCTTCGTCACCTGGACCTCGCGGGCTCTGCGGTAGGCGACGAGATCGGCGATCGAGATCAGTGCGAGGTGGTGTTCGGCGGCGAACTCCTTCAACTCCGGCAGTCGCGCCATCTCGCCCACGTCGGTCGAACTGACGACCTCGCAGATCCCGGCCACCGGCCGCAGACCGGCCAGCTTCGCCAGATCGACGGCGGCCTCGGTGTGGCCGGGGCGCACCAGCACCCCACCTTCGCGGGCCCGCAGCGGAAGCACGTGTCCCGGCCTCGTCAGGTCGTCGGCGGTGGTCGAGTCCTGCGCCAGCACCCGCATGGTCCAGGCCCGATCGGTCGCCGAGATCCCGGTCGTCACACCATCTCTGGCGTCCACGGAGACGGTGTAGGCCGTGCCCTTGCGGTCCTGGTTGACGTGGTACATCGGCGGCAGGCCGAGACGGTCGCAGTCCTCGCCCGTCATCGGAACGCAGATCAGTCCGGAGGAATGACGGACGGTGAAGGCCACCAGCTCGGGCGTCGCCAGTTCGGCGGCGAAGATCAGGTCGCCCTCGTTCTCGCGGTCCTCGTCGTCCACGACGACCACGGCCCGGCCGGCGGCGATCTCGGCGACCGCGAACTCGATGGTGTCGAAGCCCGCCGCGGACCTGACCTGCTCGCTCGTGCTGTTCGTCATGACTGCTCCGACCTCTGGGTGCTGCCCGTGCCATCCGTGTCGCCGGTGACGGCAGCGGCCTCCGCCGGCCGGAACGACAGGAGTCGCTCCGCGTACTTCGCCATCACGTCGACCTCGATGTTGACGCTCGCCCCGACGGCCGTGCTGCCCAGCGTGGTGGCCGTCCTGGTCTCTGGGATGATCCCGAGGGTGAACACCGCGCCGGTCGGCGAGTCTGTGACATCGATGACGGTCAGCGAGATTCCGTCCACCGCAACCGATCCCTTGCCGGCGATGTAGCGGGCCAGGTCGTTGCTGACGGAGATGCCGAACTCGTCCCAGCCCTCGTGCGGGACCCTGGACACCACCGTGCCGACGCCGTCGATGTGACCCTGTACGAGGTGCCCGCCCAGCCGGGTCGTCGGGGTGACCGACCGCTCCAGATTGACCGGCCGGCCGGGCGACCACTCCTTGGCGCTGGTGCGCAGCAGGGTCTCGGCCATCACGTCGGCGGTGAAGGTCCCGCCCGAGGAGGCGACCACCGTCAGGCAGACCCCGGACACGGCAATCGATTCGCCGTGCTTCACGTCCTGGGTGACGAGCGGGCCGCGCACCGTCACACGCGCGTCAGCCCCGTCCGGCGCAAGGTCGAGTGCAACTACTTCGCCGCGCTCTTCGACGATCCCGGTGAACATGTGCCATCCCTTTCGGCGGCGCCACAGCCGCGCCTGCTTCCATACTCCCCCACGGCGGCCCCCCGGTGTTCGCAGGGACGTGTGATTCAACGCGCGGGCGACCTCGTTTCGTCCCCGCGTGGCCGTGCATAAGGCCTGTCCGGACGACCTGTTCGGGAGGGCTTGTTCGGGACTGCCTATTCGGACGGCGTCGGGGGTCGTCGGTGGGCCAGGGCCTTCTGCCGGAGGGCCTGCACCGCTGCCGCCGGGTCGGACATGCCGTAGACCGCCGAGCCGGCGACGAAGCAGTCGGCGCCCGCCTCCGCCGCACGTTCGATGGTTTCCAGGTCGATCCCGCCGTCGACCTGGACCACGACGGTGAGGTGCCCCGTCTCGACCATCCGTCGCGCCATGGTCACCTTGGACATCATCTCCGGCATGAACGACTGCCCACCGAAGCCGGGCTCGACCGTCATGATCAGCAGCGTGTCGTAGTGCGGTAGCACCTCGATCCAGTCCTCCAGATCGGTGCCGGGCTTGAGCGAGAGGCCGGCCTTGGCGCCGGCGGCCCGCAGCTCGACGGCCATCGTCACCGGATCGGCCACGGCCTCGACGTGCACCGTCACGTTGTAGGCGCCGGCCTCGGCGTAGGCGACCGCCCAGCGGTCCGGGTCGTCGATCATCAGGTGGCAGTCGAGCGGGATGTCGGTCGCCGCGAGCAGTGATTTGACCACCGGCAACCCGAGCGTGAGGTTCGGCACGAAGTGGTTGTCCATGACGTCCACGTGCAGCCAGTCGGCCCCGATGACGGCCGCTGCCTCGTCGGCCAGCCTGGCGAAGTCCGCCGACAGGATGCTCGGTGCGATCAAGGCATGCCTCGTGGTTGGACTCGTCACGGCGCTCAGCCTAGCCAGCCCGGCGAGCGTTCCCGCATCGAGTTCCCCATCCCACTCCCCGTCGAGCGGATGGTTAGAACGGGCAAATCGCCCAGAATTCGACATTATCTATCCGCTCGACGAGGGGTTCACGATGCGGGGTTCACGATGCGGGACTAGAGCACGCGGCGCATCAGCGCCAGGAACATGCCGTCGGTGCCCTGCCGGTGCGGCCAGAGTTGGACGGTCGGTCCGTCCCCGAGGTCGGGGACGCCGGGCAGGTACGGGCGGGCGTCGATCAGTTCCAGATCTTCCGGCCGTCGCGAGATGACGCCGCTCGTCTCGGACAGGTGCGGCGAGCAGGTCACGTACGCGACCAGCCCGCCAGGGCGGACCAGCTTGGCGGCCGAGGCCAGCAGCTCGCGCTGCAGCTTCACCAGCGGCGCGACGTCGCTCTGCTGTCGACGCCACCGCGCCTCCGGCCGGCGGCGCAGCGCCCCGAGACCGGTGCACGGCGCGTCCAGCAGGACGCGGTCGAACGCCGCCGCCGGCAGTCCGGGGTCGCGGCCATCCGCGGTGTGCACCGCCACCGGCAGTCCGGCGACCGCCTTGCGGACCAACTCGGCGCGGTGCGGGGTGATCTCGACCGCGTCGACCCTGGCCCCGACCTGCCCGGCCCAGGCGCCCAGCAGCGCGGCCTTGCCCCCGGGACCTGACGCGAGATCGAGCCAGCGCTTGTCCTGTCCCTGCAGCTCGGCACTGACCAGTGCGAGCGCGACCAGCTGCGAACCCTCGTCCTGGACCGCGGCGCGACCGTCGGCGATCGCCGAGATCCGCCCCGGATCGCCGGTCGGCAGGTAGACGCCGAAGGGCGAGTACCTGGCGCGCTCGCCGGCGGAGGCGATCATCAGCTCGTCCTGGCTGATCCGCCCCGGTTTGGCCAGCAGGTGGACCTGCGGGGCGATGTCGTCCGCGAGCAGGGCGGCCTCGAGTTCGGCCATCCCGTAGTCGTCGTTGCCGGCCCCGAGCGACTCCTTGATGGCCGAGGCGATCCAGCGTGGATGAGCGGTCGACAACGCCAGGTAACCCAGCGGGTCGACCCCGCGGTCCGGCCCGATCTCGGCGATCCACCCGGCCAGGTTCTGACGGGACACCTTGCGCAGCACGGCGTTCACGAAGCCGGCGGCGCCGGGATTCGGACCGGCGCGGACCAGGTCGACGGTGACGGACACCGCCGCGTGGTCGGGAATCCGGGTGTGCAGGAGTTGGTAGGTCGCGAGCCTGAGCGCATCGAGCACCGGGCCGTCGAGTTCGGCCAGCGGCCGGTCGCAGCAGGCGCCGATGACCGCGTCCAGCTGGCCCAACGCCCGGCAGGTGCCGTAGGCGAGTTCGGTGGCCAGTGCGGCGTCGCGACCGGACAGGCCCCGGTCGTTGAGCAGCCCTGGCAACGTCAGGTTCGCGTAGGCGCTGCGGGAGCGAACCGCGGCGAGCAGGTCCAGAGCGGCCTGACGGGCGTGGTCGACGTCCGGCGGGCGCCTGGTCTGCGGGCGCCGGGGCGGACCACCACCGCCGCGACGATCACCGTCGGCCGAGCGCCCCCCGCGGGGACCCTGACTCGGGCGCTGGCCTCCGCGACCCTGGCGGTCTGCGGCACTCATGGTGTGCGGTCCATCCTCGGATTGTTCAATGTGCTGCGCTCTCTTCTCGTTCGACATGCTCTGCTGTGGTGGAGCTCTCGGTCAGTGCCGTCACGGGCCTGCTACTGGTGAGGGGGCTGCCGGCGGGGAGGCGAGCCGCACTTCCGGGTCCGGTCGCGCTCCCCTGGCCCAGTCCGGCGCGGCCATCGACTTCCGGCCGGTCGGCTGCAATTCGGACAGGCGCACCGCGGTGGTGCCGGTTCCGATCAGCACCTGCTTCTTCTCGGCCCGCATCTCGCCCGGGGCCAGATCCGTGACCTCGGTGATCTGCACCGGGCCGATGCCCAGCCGGCCCCACGGTGAGCCGGTCCACGCCCCCGGCGCGGGGGTGACCGCCCGGATCCGGCGGTCGATCGCGACAGCCGGTGCCCACCAGTCGATCTCGGCGTCCGCAACGGTGATCTTGGCTGCGTGGCTGACGCCGTCGACGGGCTGGGGAACCGCCCGCAGGGAACCGTCGGCGATCCCGTCCATGGTGGCGACCAGCAGCTTCGCGCCCGAGAGGGACAGCCTCGTCAGGAGCGTTCCAGCGGTATCGACCGGTGAGATCGGCTCGGTGACGATGCCGTAGACCGGACCCGTGTCGAGCCCCGCTTCCAGCGCGAAGGTGCTGGCCCCGGTGATGTCGTCGCCGGCTCTGATGGCCGCCTGCACCGGGGCCGCACCGCGCCAGGCCGGCAGCAGGGAGAAGTGCAGGTTGACCCAACCGTGGGCGGGGATGTCGAGCACGTTCTGCCGCAGGATCGCGCCGTAGGCGACCACCGCCGCTGCCTCCGGGGCCAGCTCGGTCAGCCGGGCGACGAATTCGGGATCTCTGGCGCTGACCGGCGTCAGCAGCTCGATGCCGGCGTCCCGGGCCAGATCGGCGACCGGCGAGGAGCCGGCCTTCCGGCCACGTCCCGCGGGCGCATCCGGCCGGCTGATCACGGCCACGACGTCATGTCCGGAATCCAGAAGTGCTTGCAGGGACGGCACAGCGGGAGCCGGGGTGCCGGCGAAGACGATGCGCACTCGCGGTCCTCCGTCCTGCTCGTCGTCGGTGCTGATGGTGCGGCCGCCCCGGAACGGACCGGAGGGCGCGCGAGAAGTCTACGTAGCCGTGACGTGTCGCTCGTCCCATCGATCGGCGGGGCGCAAACCGTGGTCGATGCTGGATCATGGACCGTGCGCGGACTCCTCGAGCGCGCCGCAGCAGCGCGGTGCCGGGTCGTCCAACCGGCACGAATGAATGTTCTCGGAGGATCGATGTCTGTCTTCGCACCTGACGGCCGCGCCCTGGTGGGCCGTTACGTCCGACTCGACCGAACGGTACTGGGCGATGCGCACGCGCTGTTCGATGCGCTCGACGACGACCGTGTCTACGCCGGGAACTTCATGGGAGGTCCGGCGGCGCGGCCGAACACCGCGGAGAACATGGGCGGGGTGCTGGGCGCGGCGCTGTCGACCCCGGGGCGGATCCCGTACACGGTCCGGTTGACCGGTGAGGGCGGTCTCGGGTCGGCCGGCCAGGTGGTCGGGACGAGCAGCCTGGGCAATCTCTCGCTCACCGACGAACGCGTGCACCTGGGCTGGACCGGCTACAGCTCGCACGTCTGGGGGACGCAGGTGAATCCCGAATGCAAGCTGCTGATGCTCGAGCACTGCTTCATCGACTGCGGTCTGGGACGGGTGCAGATCCAGACCGACCGGGTCAACGAGCGGTCCCAGGCCGCCATCGAACGGCTGGGTGCGGTGCGAGAAGGTGTGCTGCGCAGGCACATCCAACGAGCCGACGGCACCTTTCGGGACACCGTGGTGTACTCCATCCTGAAGGACGAGTGGCCGGGAGTGAAGGCCGGACTCATCGAGCGGCTTGCCTGAGCCGAGGGTCCGCCCTCGCCGGGGCCCGTTCGCCCCGCGGCCGGGGCCGGTCGTTCCCCCACGGCCGGGGTGGGTCAATTCAGAACAGTTCGTCCGGGTCGATCCTGAGTCGCAGTGACTCCTCGTCCTTGCGGGTCGACCGGGCCGCGGCCAGCGCCTTGATCTGGGCGGCCAACTGCTTGCGACCGGCCGGCGGGACCCGGACGAGCACCCGCGCGTCCCCCTCCGTCGGTACGTTCGCTCGCGCCCGGGAACCGGACGGAGCCGGCAGATCCTCGAGCAGGACGGGGCCGAGGATCTCGCCGCCCTCGGGCAGTTCGAGGCTCCCCGCAGCCGCCGCCGTGAGCGCTTCCAGACCCTGCAACGACGCCATCGCCACCGCGGGCGGGAACCCGAGTTCACGGCGGGCGTCCAGTTCGGCGGCGGCATGACCGGCCGGGTCCCAACGGATCAGGGCCTGCACCGTCGGGAGCGAGGTGTCCGCGCCGACGACCACCCGACCGCCGGCGGAGGCGGGGACCACCAACGCGGCAGCGGCCAACCAGCGCCGGAGGGTCTCCTCTGCGGCACGGAGATCCGCTCGCCCGAGCAGCGCGTAGCCGTCCAGCAGCAGTGCTGCGCCGTAGCCGTCGGCGGCCACCGGCTCTGCGCCCGGTGTCGCCACCACGATGGCCGGCCCGGCCGGGACCTCCGACCGGATGGAGTCGCCCGACGAAGTGATCAGCACGATGCCCGGGAACGCCCGCCCGAGCTCCTCCGCTGTCCGCCGTGCGCCGATGACGGTGGTCCGGAGCTGATCGGAACCGCAAGCGGGACAGTTGAAATGAGCCTCGGGGATGCCGCACCAGCGACAGCCGGGCAGCCGGCGGGAGGCGGTCAGCGCGAGCGGGCCGTGGCAGTGGCGGCAACGGGCCGGACGACGACATCTGGAGCAGCTGAGCGTCGGGAGGTAGCCGCGCCGCGGGACCTGCACCAGCACCGGTCGGCCGGCGGCCAACGCCGCCCTGGCCGCGGCGAAGGCGGCCGGCGACAGCCGCGCACCGGCCGCCGCGGAATCCGCGCCGGTCGCATACTCGTCTCCGGCGGCCTCGATCCGGGGGGACCTGGACCGGACCGTCGCACGGTCGGCGACGATCGGCCTGGCCCATCCGGAGGCCACCAGGAGTTCGGCCTCCGCGGTCCGGGCGTACCCGCCGACCAGCAGCGCACACGGGTCGCCGGCCGACCGGATCATCAGGACCTCGCGCGTGTGGGGGTAGGGCGCGCGGGGTTCGGCCAGCAGATCGTCACCGTCGTCGAACACGGCCACCAGGGCCAGATCCCGGACCGGGGCGAAAGCGGCCGCCCTGGTACCGGCGGCGATCTTCACGTCACCCCGGCTGAGCTTCAGATACCTCCGATACCGTTCGGCCGGGCCCAGATCGGCCGCGAGCGTGGTGAACGTCCCGGCGGGAAGTACTGCTGCGAGGGCCTTCTCGAGCCGTTCGAGATCGCGGGCGTCGGGCACGACGAGCAGCGCCCCTCGCCCACCACCGGCCGCGACGGCCGCCGCCTCGGCCAGGCGCGCCGCCCAGTCCTCCCCGGGTAGCGCCTGCCATACCGCCCTGACGGCCCGGCCCTCCTGGACCGCCGTCAGGAAGGCGTCACCGGCCTGGTACACCTGCCAGCTGGTCCGGTCGCCGGGCTCGATGACCACGTCGGGCGCAATGTCGGGGGCCGGCTCGACGGGCTGCGGTTCGATGAAAACCGGCCCGGGGTCAGATGTTTCGGGCACCACCGCCTTGAAACCGCTGGTGCCTTCGGCTCTGGCGTGGCGGGGCGGAACGGCCAACCGCAGGACGTCGGCCATCGAACCGGCGTAGCGGTCGGCGACGGCCCGGGCCAGCCGGGCCACGTCAGGAGTGAGGATCTGCTCGGGCGAGACGACCTTCTCCAGGAAACCCAGCTTGCCGTCGTGCTCGGAGACGGCCAGTCGCTCGAGGACGAAACCGTCCAGCAGGCGCCCGGCGAACCGCACCCGGACACGGGTGCCCGGCTGGGCCGCGTCGGAATCGGTGTCGGCGACCTGGTAGTCGAACGGCCGGTCCAGGTGGGCCAGGGCGACGTCGACCGCGACCCTGGCGATCGGAAGGACCGCAGCGGGCACCTTGGCCCCCGCGGTGACCCGTCGGGAGCGGGTGGGGGCTGGCGTCACCCGTTCTGGATATCAGATGGCACCGTCATCAGCCGACCGCTGTCCACAATTGACCTCGTCCCGGGCCCGGAACGCCGTCGACCGGAATGAGATCCGCAGAATCTGAGGGTCAGAGTGCGGATCTCATTCCGGTCGACGCGGATGAGGGGCGACGACGACGCGGATCAGGGGCGACGACGACGCGGATCAGGGGCGGGGCTCAGAAGCCGAGGTAGGACTTCAGGGCGTCGACGCGGTCCAGGTTCTCCCAGGGGAGTTCGATGTCGGTGCGACCGAAGTGGCCGTAGGCGGCGGTCTGGGCGTAGATCGGGCGCTTCAGGTCCAGGTCGCGGATGATCGCGGCCGGGCGGAGGTCGAAGACCTGCTTGATCGCGTCGGCGATCTTGTCCGGATCGACCGTCTCGGTGCCGAAGGTCTCGACGAACAGGCCCACCGGGGCGGCCACGCCGATGGCGTAGGCGACCTGGACCTCCATCCGGTCAGCGAGACCGGCGGCGACCGCGTTCTTGGCGACCCAGCGCATCGCGTAAGCGGCGGAGCGGTCGACCTTCGACGGGTCCTTGCCGGAGAACGCGCCGCCACCGTGCCGGGCCATCCCGCCGTAGGTGTCGACGATGATCTTGCGGCCGGTCAGGCCGGCGTCGCCCATCGGGCCACCGATCACGAAGCGCCCGGTCGGGTTGACCAGCAGCCGGAAGTCGGAGACGTCGATGTCCAGCAGGGCCACCTCTGGGGCGACGACCTGCTCCGCGACATCGACCGCGAGCAGCTTCTCCAGGTCGATGTCCTCTGCGTGCTGGGTGGAGAGCACGACGGTGTCCAGACGGATCGCCCTGTCGCCGACGTACTCGATGGTGACCTGGGTCTTGCCGTCGGGACGGAGGTAGGGCACGGCGCCGGACTTGCGGACCGCGGACAGCCGGCGGGACAGCCGGTGGGCCAGCGCGATCGGCAGCGGCATCAGTTCGGGGGTGTCGTTGCAGGCGTACCCGAACATCAGGCCCTGGTCGCCAGCACCCTGGCGGTCGATCTCGTCCTCGGCGCCGTCGAGACGGGTCTCGCGGGCGGTGTCGACACCCTGGGCGATGTCCGGTGACTGCGCGCCGATCGCCACGTTCACGCCGCAGGAGGCGCCGTCGAAGCCCTTGGACGAGCTGTCGTAGCCGATGGCCAGCACGGTGTCCCGGACGATCGTCGGGATGTCGACGTAGGCGGAGGTGGTGACCTCACCCGCGACGTGCACCTGACCGGTGGTGACCATCGTCTCGACGGCCACCCGGCTGGCGCTGTCCTGCGCCAGCAGGGCGTCCAGGATCGAGTCGCTGATGGCGTCACAGATCTTGTCCGGATGTCCCTCGGTGACGGATTCGGAGGTGAACAGGCGGGAGGTCACGACGAAGTACTCCTTGGGCGATCGTGGCGCGGCGGGCCGGCCGGGGGAACTGATCTGCGGACGGGTGATCCGAGCCCGGGCTGCGGGTGCGGACCGGTCAGTGGGGCGTTGTGCTCGGCTGAGACTACGCGGACATGACCCGTCACCTGGCATTCACGTTCGGCAGCAGGCGCGAGATCTGGTCGCAGATGACCGCGGCGAGGGCGGTCTTCGGGCCGAGGGGCACGTCGATCGGGTCCGCACCGTCACCGGCCAGGATCACCGCGGCGTTCTCGTCGACCTCGAAGCCGCGACCGGCCTGCACGTCGTTGACGACCAGCAGGTCACAGCCCTTGCGGGACAACTTCGCCCGGCCGTGATCGAGCACCGAGCCGTGCTCGTCACCGGTTTCGGCCGCGAAGCCGACGATGACCGGCGACGACCCGCGTCGTGCCCGGACCAGACCGAGGAGGATGTCCGGGTTGGTCAGCAGCTCCAGCGGGGCGGGGTCGGTGCCGTTCTTCTTGATCTTGGCGGCCAGCGGGCTCTTCGGCCGGAAGTCCGCGATGGCGGCGGCCATCACCACGGCATCCATCGCCGGGGCCAGCTCGCTGACCGCCGACGCGAGTTCCCGGGCATCGCCCACCGGGACCAGCTGCACTCCGGGAGGCGCCACCAGCGAGGTGTTCGCCGCGATCAGGGTGACCTGCGCGCCGCGGGCGACGGCGGCCAGCGCAATCGCGAAACCCTGCTTGCCCGACGAGCGGTTCCCCAGGTAGCGCACCGGGTCCAGCGGTTCCCTGGTACCGCCGGCCGTCACCAGGATCCGGCGCCCGACCAGGTCGCGCGGCAGCGCGTCACGCCGGCGCAGCAGCAACATCGCCATGGCGACGATGTGATCGGGTTCGGGCAGCCGACCGACCCCCGAGTCGGCACCCGTCAGACGCCCGACCGCCGGGTCCAGCACGAAGGTCCCGCGCTCGCGGAGGAGTCGCACGTTCGCGACGGTGGCGGGATGGGTCCACATCTCGGTGTGCATTGCCGGGGCCATCAACACCGGGGCCCTGGTCACCAGAAGGGTGGCGGTCAGCAGATCGTCGGCGCGTCCGGCGGCAGCCCGGGACAGCAGATCGGCGGTCGCCGGTGCGATGACGACGAGGTCGGCCAGTTGGCCGGTCGCGACGTGGGCGACGTTGGGGACGTCGGTGAACACGTCGGTGACGACCTCGTGGCCGGACAAGGCCTCGAAGGTGGCCGCGCCCACGAACTGGAGGGCCGCCCTGGTGGGGACGACGGTGACGTCGGCCCCGGCGGATCGGAGCAGCCGCAGGATCTCGCAGGCCTTGTAGGCCGCGACCCCGCCGGACACCCCGAGCAGGACCTTGAGCATCGGGGTTGCCTCAGACGTGGCCGACGTCATCGGGGCCGCCGTCGCTCAGGCCGGATCCCTGCCGAGGTACAGGTCACTCGCCTTCGGTGTGTTCGAGCAGGCCGGCGTTGATCTCGCGCAGCGCGATCGAGAGGGGCTTCTCCTTGGGCAACGGCTCGACCAGCGGGCCGACGTACTCCAGGAGGCCCTCACCGAGCTGTGCGTAGTAGTCGTTGATCTGACGGGCGCGCTTGGCGGCGAAGATCGACAGGCCGTACTTGGAGCTGGTGTGGGTCAGCAACTCGTCGATCGGCGGGTAGGTGATACCGGCAGCGGCGATCTGCGAAGCCGTCATGGGTGCCGAAGGAACGACTTCGGGCGGGTTTACGGGCGCAGTGCTCACAGTGCGGACTCCTTGATGACGTCGAATTTCTCAGGGTGCGGCCGAACGCCACACGGTGTTCTAGCAGATTCGGTGGAACCGATTCGGTGGAACCGATTCGGTGGAACCGAGCGGACTCAGCCGGCGGAAGCCGGCGAACATGGCTCAGCCAAAAATGATACCAACCCGGAGGCGGCGTCCTCGACGCTCGTGTTGACCAGGGTGTGGTCGAACTCGGGCTCGGCCGCCAGCTCGGCCCTGGCGGCCTCCAGCCGGGCGGCGGTGGCAGCCTCGTCCTCGGTACCACGGCCGATCAACCGGCGGGCGAGTTCGTCGAACGAGGGCGGTGCCAGGAAGACCAGCACCGCCTCCCTCCCGAGCCCCGGCGAGGCCCTGACCTGGCGCGCGCCCTGGACGTCGATCTCGAGCAGGACGTCGTGACCGGCCTCCAGGTGCTCCTGCACCGGACCCTGCGGTGTGCCGTAGTGGTTCCCGGCGAAGAAGGCGTGCTCGAGCATCTGGCCGTCCGCGACCAGTCGTTCGAACTCGTCGGAGGTGACGAAGAAGTAGTTGACGCCATGCGTCTCACCGGGTCTCGGCGTCCTGGTGGTCGCCGAGACCGAGTACCAGAGCTGGGGTACGTCGCGACGCAGCCGGGCCAGCACCGTGCTCTTGCCCACGCCGGACGGACCGGACAGCACGAAGAGTCGACCCCTTCGCTGACCGTCCTTCATCGCGCCCTGTTCTCCTGTGTCTGATCGGTCCGGACCGGGTCGGACTGCGGTCGATCCCGGATCTGTCGGCCGTACCGGCAGTGACGGCTCCGGCCGGGGAGCCGCCCGAAGGGACTCCCCGACCGGAGGTGTCGTCGTGCTCGCCACCGGCATCGGTGGCGGACCGTCGAGCGACGGTCAGCCTTGCGTCAGGAGCCGAACTCGGCGAGCAGCGCGGCGCGCTGCCGCTCACCGAGCCCGCGGACACGACGACTGGCGGCGATCTCGAACTGCTCCATGAGGGCAGCAGCGCGGACCTTGCCGACACCGGGCAGGGCCTCGAGCAGGGCGGAGACCTTCAACTTCGCGAGCGCCTCGTCGGTCTCGGCGTCGATCAGCACCTGCTTCAGGGTGGTTCCGCCTCGCTTCAGACGCTCTTTCAGCTCGGCGCGGACGCGGCGCGCTGCGGCGGCCTTCTCCAACGCCGCTGATCGCTGCTCGGGGGTCAACTGGGGCAGTGCCACTTCGGCCTCACTTCTGTCATTTCGCTATTTGCTTCCGGACGAAAACCTTCACCACAACTGCTCGGCGCCCACGCTGGCCCATCGACACAGGTACCGCCGCAGGACCGACGTCAAACTTCGAACCTGCACTGTGACCAGCACGAACCGTGTCGAACCTACCCAGCGGGACGGGTCGCGGCAAACGGCACCCCCCATGCCGAACCCGCGCCGAGGGTGAGATATGGAACAGCCTGTCAGTCACGACGCCCAGAACTAGGAGTCAGCACCGGATATTTCAGGCATGGGCCGGTTCAGGCACGCATTCTGGCCACCAGAGCCGTGTCGTAGTCGCCGGACACGAACTCCGCGTTCTCCAGGAGTTCCGCGTGGAAGGCCAGATTCGACTTGGGCCCGATCACTGTGAAACCCGCCACCGCCGACCGTGCCAGCTGCAGCGCGGCGTCACGATCGGCGCCGTGCACGATGACCTTCGCCATCAGCGAATCGTAGGACGGGGTGACGGTGGTGCCCGCCGCGTAGCCCGCGTCCACCCGGATGCCCTCCCCCGAGGGCTCGATCCATTCGGTGATCGCGCCGGGGCCGGGCAGGAATCGTCGGGAGTCCTCGGCGTTGATCCGCAACTCGATGGCGTGACCGGTGACCGTCAGGCGCTCCGGGTCGAACCCGGGATCCTCGCCGGCCGCGATCCGCAGCTGCGCCTCCACGAGGTCGATGCCCAGCACGGTCTCGGTGATCGGGTGCTCGACCTGCAGGCGGGTGTTCATCTCCAGGAAGAAGAACTCGGGACCGTGATCGGCGGTGGCCGGGGCCAACAGGAACTCGACGGTGCCGGCGCCCTGGTAGTCGACGGCCTCGCCGGCCTTGCGGGCCGCGCCGAGCATCTGCGTGCGCAGTGCGTCGTCCAGGGCCGGTGACGGCGTTTCCTCGGCCACCTTCTGGTTGCGCCGCTGCACCGAGCAGTCGCGCTCCCCCAGGGCGATGACGCGTCCGTCCGCCAGTCCCAGGATCTGCACCTCCACGTGCCGGACGCGGGGGAAGTAGCGCTCGACGAAGACACTCGAGTCGCCGAACAGGCGCCCGGCGAACGCGGTGACCTTCTCGTACTCGGAGGCCATGTTCGCCGGGTCGGACACGACGGCCATCCCCATTCCGCCCCCGCCGGCCGAAGCCTTGATCATGACCGGGTAGCCGATGGCCGCGGCCGCATCCGCAGCTTCCTCTGCGGTCCTGACCGGGTCCTCGGTACCAGGGGCGACCGGAACCCCGGCGGCGGCCATCAGGTTGCGGGCGGCGATCTTGTCGCCCATCGCGGTGATCGCCTCCGGGCTCGGGCCGACCCAGATCAGCCCCGCCTCGACGACATCCCTTGCGAAATCGGTGTTCTCGGAAAGGAATCCGTAGCCGGGGTGCACCGCCGCCGCGCCGGTGGCCTTGGCTGCGGCCAGGACTGCCGCTGCGTTGCGATAGGACTCGGCGGGAGCGGCCGGCCCGATCAGCACCGCCTCGTCGGCCTCGAGGACGAACGGCAGACCTGCGTCGACCTCGGAGTAGACCGCGATCGTCCGCAGGCCCATCCGCTTCGCCGTCCGGATCACCCGCCGGGCGATCTCGCCTCGGTTGGCAACCAGCAATGAGTCGAACATCTTGTTCTGGGGATCCTTTCGGAGGCGGATTGACCCGCGCAACCGTAGTTGATGAGGCACGGTGTCGCGCTGATCAACTTCGCCCGCGCTCAGGAAATCGACGACTCCCGTCCTACCAGTCACAATCTGGGCAAGTTGATGAGCGCCGGCGAAGTTGATGAGCGCGACCGGGTCAGGGGGTGACCAGGCCGTCGGTGGCGCGGAAGGCGACGCCGGAGCCTGTGACGGTGACGCCCGAGTCACCGGCGGCGACCCAGACCGATCGGCCGCGGGGCACGTCGACGGAGACTCCGTCGGCGTCGGTGACGACGGCCGCACCGTCCACCACGAGCGCCATCTGCGGTCCGTCATGGCTCAGGTCCAACGGCTCGGTCGACAGCGTCAACCTGGAGAGACGAAACTCCGGCACCGGCGTCCGATAGACCAGCTCGCCGGGTCGGACCTCGTCGCCCGTCAACACCTCGACGTCACCGGCCGAGAAGTCGAGCACGCGCATCAACTCCGGGACGTCGACGTGCTTGGGGGTCAGCCCACCACGCAACACGTTGTCGGAGTTGGCCATCAGCTCGACGCCGACACCGGCCAGGTACGCGTGCAGGTTGCCGGCGGCCAGGTACAGCGCCTCGCCGGGCTGCAACGTCACCCGATTGAGCAGCAGCGAGGCGAGCACGCCGGGATCACCGGGATACCGCTCGCCGAGCTCCAACGCGGTCCGGTATTCCTTGCTGAACTGCGAACCGTCGCGGACCAACCGCACGCAGCCGGCGAGCACCGCGTTCAGCAGCGGCTCCAGCATCGATGACGGGATCGTCAGCATCGACGAGAACAGCGCCCGCACCCCGTCGCGATCCGGCTGACCCGACAGCAGCGACAGGTAGTGATCCAGCTGCGGCACCCCGAGATCGGCGAGCAGTTCGACGGTGATCACCGGATCACGGAAGCCGCACAGCGCCTCGAACTCGGTCAGCGCGCAGATCAGCTCGGGTTTGTGGTTCCCGTCCTTGTAGTTCCGGCCGCCGGCGCCCATCGGCACGCCCTGGGACTCCTCCCGGGCGAACCCGTGGGCCGCCTGGGCCGCGGACGGGTGCGCCTGCAGCGACAGTGGTTCGGCCGCGGCCAGGACCTTGAACAGAAACGGAAGTCGCGGACCGAACCGCGCCTCCACCCGCTCCCCGAGCATCAGTACCGGCTTGTCGGCGATCGCCTCGTACAGCGAGCGCTCGCCGGATGGCCCCACGAGTACCGACGGGTCGCCCGGATGGGCCCCCATCCACAGTTCGGCCTGCGGGTGCGGGGCCGGGCTCGGCGCCCCGATCAGCTCGGCGATCGCCGTGCGGGAGCCCCAGGCGTACGGCCGGATCCGGTTGTCCATCAGTTCCATGAATTCACGTCCTGCTCTCGTTCGCGCCGGTCCCCGACGGTAGCCGGACGGACCGCCCAGCGAGTGCCACCCGATCTCCCGAGGCCGTCCGGGAAGTCCAGCGGAACGAGCTGACCAGTCGCGATCCCGACGTAGACGGCTGCGAAATCGAGCCGGAGGCAGGCGGCCACTGCGGCGTCGAACACGTCCGCCGGACGACCCTGCGCCGCCGGGAAGCCTCCCGGCTCGCGCCGATCGTCCTCACGACGGTCCAGATCACGCCGGTCCAGGTCACGACCGCCAACACCACCGAAACCACGGCCACCAAGATCGCGGCCGCCGGAATCGCGACGCCCGGGCTCGTGGTGGTCCTCCCCCGGACCATCGGGGAACTCGGGCATCCCGTTCACCACCGGCAGGGCGTCCGCGGACCCGTCGAGGTGCATCGCACCGGTGAAGGATCGCATCATGCCGGCCAACGCCATCCGATCGGCGGCCGCCTCCGGACTGCGGCCCGAGGTGTCCTCGGCCGTGGTGGAGACGAGCAGCGGCTTGACCAGCTGAGCAGGTTCGTCGTCGTCGAAGGGGTCGGCGAAGATGTCCTTCGGGCCGCCGATCCGGCGCATCAGGGCGGGCGACGAAGCGGCCTGGGCCGCGGTCATCACCCCCGTCACCACGCCGCCGAGGTCGGCCAGGACCCTGCCTCCGTGCCCGGCGATCGCATCGGCGATCCGGTCGCAGCCGATCAGCAACCCGGTGCCGTCGGCCAGGTACTCGGCGAGGTTGACGCCCGGATTCAGGAATGTCTCGGCTCCGGGATGGCAGGCCAGCGCAGTGGCATCGAGCAGGTCGGCGGTCCGGGCGAGTTCCACGACGGGAGCCAGACCGGCCCGGGCCGCCACCATCGTCAGCAGGGCCCACCGGGCCGGGGCGGCGAGCGCCTCCGGCACCGCGACTACCGGCGCCACCAGCAGAGACGCACCGGCGGCTTCGGCCACCGGTCCGTGCTCGGCTCCGCGCACGATCACCGTGGCGCCCCGTCGGCGCGCGATTCCGGCAGCTTCGGCCGCCTGCTCGTCGTCCGGATGACCCGCCATGACGACCACCAGGTCCAGGGGTCCCACCCAGGGCGGGAGATTCTGCGCGGCCACGATCGGGGCGGGCGACGTCCGCCCGACGAGGGCCGTCAGGAACGCGGTGTCGACGACCGCGTTCAGGCCGACGACGACCATGGCGCGGGGCCGCTCGATGGGCGGCAGTCCCCAGGACGCCGCCAGCACCGATCTGATCTGGGCACCGGCCGCGGCGGCCGCGGGCAGCAGACCGGCCCGATCGGCCGCGGCGAGACCGGGTTCCCGGAGAATTCCGGGGCCCGCGGCGCCGTTCATGACGCCCGGCCTCCACCATCCCCGTCGAAACCGACCCCCGGGCCGGCGATGGCCTCGTCCAGCAGCAGGACAGGGATACCGTCGCGAATGGGGTAGACCCGCCCACATTCCGTGCAGGTCAGGGCATCAGCAGCCGGGTCACCGGGGCTGCCGACGACCAGCGGTGCGTGGTGCTCGGCCGGGCAGGCCAGTACTTCGAGCAGGACCGGATCCAGTTGAACGCTCATCGACTCTTGTCCCTTTCGCTCGACTGCGGAGCCGCTCGGACTATTCGCCCGGAGCAGAGCCGGCAGTTCGACACGCAGCGCGGATTGATTGGCTGCTTCCACACTAGGGCGCCGACAGGCTCGGCGTTGCCCGTTCGCCCGGTCGGCGGACCGCTGCGACCTCGCGGTCGAAGCAGCTGGATCAGGACATCCGGCTCAATCCGGCGGGAAGCGCAGCACGCGCAGGTGACCGCGGCGACCGGTGGTGACCTGGGACGGCTCGTGGGCGCGCTCCACCCGCCCGGCCTCCCGGACGGCGTCGGCCAAGGCCTCGAGATCGTCCGAACTGCGCACGTCGTCATCGAAATCGGCGTCGGGGCGGACGACCTCCCACCCTCGGGGCGCGGTCAGATGGACGGCGTGCCCCGAGCACAGGTCGTAGGAGTGCGGTTCTGCCGCAGTGGCCAGCGGCCCGACGACGGCCGTCGAATCGGCGTAGGCATAGGTCAGCGTGGCAACGGCCGGGTCCGTGCACCCGGTCCGCGAGCACCGCCGCGATCTGACCACTCGCGGACACTAACTTCTCCGAAGCCACCCTCGCACGACGGCGCGCCGTGCGAGGTCTGACGTACCGGTGAACTTCTAGACTGGACCTCTCATGGCGGAGCACAGCGGGAACTCGACCCCTGACATCGAGCGGCAGTCGGCAGCGACGAAACCGGCGTCCACGACCACGGTTGGGCGACGGCGACGTCGGCGGGTACTGCGCGATCGGCGCGGGCGTGGCCTGCGCACCCCGCTGCTCCCGGCCGAGCTGCCGGCCGCCCGTACGCGGGCCCAGCAGTTCGATCACGCCGTCCTCGAGGCGGTCGCCGATCTCGAGGAACGGTGGCCGACCGAGCTGGCCTCCATCGAGTTCGCCGTCGACGAGGTGCCGTCTCTCCCGACGGGCGATGTGGTGGCGTCGTCAGATGTGGTGCTGGACGGAGGTGTCCCGCTGACCAGGTTCTCCCCCCCGGGAGTGGACGCCAGGGGTCGCGCCACGAAGGCGCGGGTCGTGGTCTACCGCCGCCCACTGGAAGTCAGGGCAGCCGATTCGGGTGATCTGGGCGATCTGGTGGCCGAGGTGCTCGGTGAGCAACTGACGGCGGTGCTGGGCGAGCCAGACATCGAGCCACCGACCGGAAGCTGACAGCTGGCGTCCAGGTTCAGCTACTGCGCTTCAGGTACAGCTCATTCAGCCGACACTGCGCTTGAGACGGCGGCGCTCGCGTTCGCTCAGCCCGCCCCAGATGCCGAACCGTTCGTCGTTGGCCAGCGCGTAGGACAGGCATTCGGACCGCACCTCGCAGCCGGTGCAGATCTTCTTGGCCTCCCGGGTGGATCCGCCCTTCTCCGGGAAGAAGGCTTCCGGGTCGGTCTGGGCACAGAGCGCCCGCTCGTGCCAGTCGGCTTCCTCGCCGTTCAGCAGATCCGTCCCCGTCTGCACGCTGTGCAGGCCCGGCACGGACTCCCCGAGCACGGACACCGCCGGAACGGACTCTGCCGGAACGGACTCCGGGACGGCGTCGCCGGCTGCGTCCCACTCCTGCGGTGCGTCGTCCACCGGTGCGCGGTAGGCGACGGATCGCAACCCGAATTCGATCAAGACCTCACGGGTGGAGGTAGCCCCCAGGTTCGACACGAATCGAGTCCTTTCCACGGTTTCGGCGCCGGACAGGCAGCCGGGCAATGATTTTCGCTCCCGTTCAACAGGAGCCGTTCGATGCTGCAGCGTGAGCGGGTGAGCTTCGGTTCTTTCCAGCGCCAGCGAATCACATCGATGTGATTACACAGGTGTGTCCCGCGTCCCGTCAAGCGCTCCCCGTGCTATCAGGCATTTTTCCTGACGCACACTGGTGACATGACGGGATCTCTGAGTAAGCAGTCGGCTGGCAGATGGGTGTTCCCCGGATTGGTGGCCGTCGCCGTCCTCGCCGGGTACGCGGCCTGGACGAACGCCACACCGGTGGGCGTCTGGATCTTCCTCGTGGTGCTGGCGGGCTGGGTGATCACGCTCTGCTTCCACGAGTTCGCGCACGCCGCCGTCGCCCTCGCGGGAGGCGACATCAGCGTTCGCGCAAGGGGTTACCTCACACTGAACCCACTTCGCTATGTGAATGCGGCCTACAGCATCGTCATCCCGGTGGTGATCCTCGCGGTCGGCGGCATCCCGCTGCCCGGCGGTGCCGTGCTCATCGAGAACCACCGCCTGCGGACCCGGTGGTGGTCCAGCCTGGTCTCCTTCGCGGGGCCGGCGACGAACCTGCTCATCGGAATCGTGCTCGTCTACGTCGTCGATTCACTCCCCCGGGAGTACACGAACGGGGTATTCACGCCGAACGGTCTGTACCAGGCGTTGGCCTTCCTGGCGCTGCTGCAGTTCGTCACCGCGGTCCTCAACATCCTGCCCATCCCGGGTTTCGACGGCTTCGGCATCATCGCGCCCTACCTGTCGGCCGCCACCCAGCGTTCGATCGCCTCCATCCGGGGCTGGGCGCCGCTGGTGCTCTTCGTCATCCTCTTCTCCATCCCCGGCGCCAGCACATACCTGTTCCGGCCCGCGTACGACCTGATGGATTCCCTCGGGGGCGCCACCACCTCCTACGCCGCCGGGATCGGCGCGGGCCACTTCCAGTTCTGGCGCACCTGACGCACCCCGGCCACTCGGCGTCCGAGGTCCGGCGGGCGTGGCAGGATCTCTGGCGTGAAGATCACTGTGCTGTCCGGCGGCGTCGGGGGGGCCAGGTTCCTGCTGGGGGTCAAGGCTTTCCTGGGCTGGGACCCGACCGGCGACCGGCCCCAGGGCGCCGGGGATCCGGCCGACACCCCGGACTCGGTGACGGCGATCGTCAACACCGGGGACGACATCCGGTTGCACGGACTGCAGATCTGTCCCGACCTGGACTCCTGTCTCTACACCCTCTCGGGTGTCGCCGACACCGAGCGCGGGTGGGGTCGTCAGGACGAAACCTTCACCGCAGCGGCCGAACTCGCCTCCTACGGCGCCGAAGCCCCCTGGTTCGCACTGGGGGACAAGGACATCGCCTCGCATCTCGTGCGCACCCGGATGCTCGACGCCGGGTACCCACTGTCGGCGGTCACGGCCGCCCTCTCGGCGAAGTGGCGACCCGGCGTCACCCTCCTGCCGATGTCCGACCAGCGGGTCGAGACCCATGTGGTGGTCGCCGATCCCGCGTGGGTTCCAGATCGGCCGGAGGACGGCACCGAGGCCCCTGATGTGGCCCTGCACTTCCAGGAGTGGTGGACGCGCTACCGGGCCGCTCTGCCCGCCAGGGCTTTCGTGTTCATCGGCGCCGACGAGGCAGCACCGGCCGCGGGCGTGCTCGAGGCGATCGCCGAGGCCGACCTGGTGCTGATCGCACCTTCCAACCCCGTCGTGTCGATCGCGCCGATCCTGGCGATCCCCGGCATCCGTCAGGCCGTCGTGGCCGCTTCCGCGCCGGTGGTGGGGGTCTCGCCGCTGATCGCCGGCAAGCCGTTGCGCGGTCACGCCGATGCCTGCCTGACGGCGATCGGGGTGGAGGTCTCGGCGCAGGGCGTCGGGCGACACTACGGCTCGCGCACCGAAGGGGGCCTGCTCGACGCATTCCTGGTGGCCCCCGGCGAATCGGTGACCATCCCGGGCGTCCGGGTCGCCGAGGCCCCCCTGCTGATGACGGATCCCACCGCGACCGCCGCCATGGTGGCGGCCTGCCTGGAACTGACCAGATGACGAACGTTCCCATGGAGGAAGGACCCGTGGGGAAAGCACCCATCACCGACGTACCGAGCGGCGTCATTCCCGACGGCCGTCCGGCTGCGCCGCACGGGTTGCAGGTGCTGGCGGTCACCGGGCTACCGGAATTCCGTCCCGGCGACGACCTGGCCGGAGCCATCGCCGCTGCCGCTCCCTGGATCGTCGACGGGGATGTACTGGTGGTGACGTCCAAGGCGGTGTCCAAGACCGAGGGCCGATTGGTCAGGTCCCCGACCGACCCGGGAGCCCGCGAGGAATTCCGCCGGCATCTGATCGATACCGAGACCGTGCGTCTGGTGGCCCAGATGGGCCGGACCAAGATCGTGGAGAACCGGCTGGGCATCATCGCCGCGGCGGCCGGCGTCGACGCCTCGAACGTCCGGCTCGACGAGATCGCCCTGCTCCCGGAGGACCCGGACGCTTCCGCCGCCGGGCTCGTCCGGGAATTCGCCGCACGCGGACGACGGATCGGCGTGGTCATCACCGACACGCAGGGCCGGGCCTGGCGCAACGGCGTCACCGACGTGGCCATCGGGGCCGCCGGGGTACGTGTGCTGGAGGACCATCGCGGCGGGGTGGACGATTTCGGCAACGAGTTGGTCGTGACGCAGGTCGGGCTCGGCGACGAGATCGCCGCGGCCGGTGACCTGGTCAAGGGCAAGCTGGCCGGCGTCCCGGTGGCGGTGATCCGCGGACTGGATGCGCCGGGGGTACCCGAAGACGGACCCGCCCCTTCCGATCATCTCGCCGCGGCGCTGCTGCGCCCCTACGAGGAGGACCTCTTCCGGCTCGGGACCGACCTGTCCATCGCGCAGGGCCGGAAGGAGGCCGTGCTGCTCCGCCGGACCGTTCGGCAGTTCACCGGCGAGAGGGTCGACGACGCGGTCCTGGCGCGGTGCATCGGGATCGCGCTCACCGCTCCGGCCCCGCACCACACCCGGCCGGTGCGGTTCGTCCTGGTCCGCGAGCACCGTCAGGCCCTGTTGCAGGCCATGGCCGCGCAGTGGGAGTCCGACCTCGCCGGCGACGGGTGGGACGACGAGCGCATCGCACGCCGCACCGCCCGGGGCCAGATCCTGAACGAGGCGACGGAGGTCGTCATCCCGTTCGTCACGGGAGAGGGCCGGCACGACTACCCGGACGACCGGCGGCGCCAGGCGGAACGCACCATGTTCACGGTGGCCGGCGGCGCCGCGGTCCAGGCGCTGCTGGTGGCCCTGGCCGCCGAGGGCATCGGGTCGGCCTGGATCTCCTCGACCATCTTCGCGCCGGTGGTGGTGAGGTCCGTGCTGTCTCTGCCGGAGGACTGGGAACCATTGGGCGCCATCGGGATCGGCCATCCGCACGAGAGTCTTTCGGCACGGCCACCGTTCGATCCGGCCGACGGGATGCTGATCAGATGACCGCGCTGGTGCCCAGATGACCAACGCGCCGCACGCCGCGTTGCATCGCGATGCCATCGAGCTCCTCGCGGGGTGGTCGGCGCCGGACGCCGGGCAGTCCGCGCTGCGCGAGGCCTTCCTCGGTTTCCTGGCCGCCCGGCCCGATGCCACCCGCAGGTCCTGCGAGGCCGGCCACCTGACGGCCAGCGCACTGGTGATGTCGGCCGACCGGCGGTCGACGCTGCTGACACTGCACCCGAGGGTCGGGCGATGGCTGCAGCTCGGCGGCCACTGCGAGGAGCAGGACCTGACCATGGCCGGTGCGGCGCTGCGGGAGGCCACCGAGGAGTCCGGGATCGACGGGCTGCGGGTTCTGCCGGACCCGATCCACCTCGACGTGCACCCGATCACGTGCTCGCTCGGGGTTCCCAACCGCCATTTCGACGTGCAGTTCGCGGTGATCGCGCCGGCGGACGCCGTGGCGGTGATCTCGCCGGAGTCCCTCGACCTGCGCTTCTTCCCGATCGACGCCCTCCCGGCGGACACCGACGAGAGCCTGCACGACCTGATTCGGTCCCTTCCGAGGGGTATGGCCCCTGCCGAGGGACCGAAATCGCCGACAGAAATCAGGAAGGTGCGGAGAACCTGATCGCGCCGGCCGGAAGAGTCACGCCGGGCCAGACCCGGACGCCGGCGAGCAGTTCACACCCGTCCCCGATGACGGCGTCGTCCCCGATGACCGCGTCGTTGATGACGACCCCCGCCCCGATCACCGCGCCGTGGCCGACCACTGATCTGGCCACCTGGGACCCGGCGCCGATCGAGGCCCGGTCGAAGACGATCGACCCGTCGACGGTCGCACCGGTGGCGATCTGGACCCCCCGGCCGAGCGTGCTGCCCCCGGTGATCAGCGCGCCGTCGGCGATCGACGCACCATCCAGCGCGAGGAATTCGGCCGGCGGCTGCGGCAGCGCCGCGGTCGGCGCCAACCCGCGTACCAGATCGGCCGAACCCTTGACGAACGCCAGGGGCGTGCCCAGATCCAGCCAGTAGCTGGTGTCGACGTGTCCGACCACCTTCGCACCGGAGGCGAGCAGGCCCGGGAAGGTCTCGCGCTCGACGGAGACGACGGTGTCGGCCGCGATGCCCTCGATCACCTCACGCCGGAAGACGTAGCAGCCCGCGTTGATCTGATCGGTCGGCGGGTCGTCGGTCTTCTCCAGGAAGGCCTGCACCCGGCCCGATCCGTCGGTCGGCACGCATCCGAACGCGCGCGGATCGGGCACCTTGACCAGGTGGAGGGTGACGTCGGCGGAACTGTCCCGATGGGTGGCGAGCAGGTTGCGCAGATCGACCCCGGACAGGATGTCGCCGTTGAACACCATCACGTCCGGCGCCCGCAGCTTGTCGAACACGTTGCGGATGGCGCCGCCAGTCCCCAGCGGCTGGTCCTCCACCACGTACTCGATCTCGAGCCCGAAAGCGCTTCCGTCGCCGAAGTACTCGCTGAAGGTCTCGGCCCGGTAGGACGTGCCGAGCACGACGTGGCGGATGCCGGCTTCGCGGATCCGGGACAGCAGGTGCTCGAGGAACGGCACCCCGGCGGTCGGCAGCATCGGCTTCGGCGCCGAGAGCGTCAGCGGCCGCAACCGCGTGCCCTGCCCCCCGACCAGCACCACCGCATCGACGTCACGGCCGTCTTCCATCTCGGTTCTCTCCCCTGCTCGTGACCCGGCTCGATCTGCTCCACCCGGGACTGCTCCCGCAGGATGATACGGGGCGACCGGCCGTCGTCCCGAACATCGGGCCTGCCCCAGGGGTACCCCGTCTGCAGGTTCGTCAGGCCCTTCCGGCGCTCACGGATCACCCTGCCGACGATGGAGAGCCACATCACCGGATCGGGGACACCGATCCGGCGGTGGTCCCGGGGGCCGGAGGCTTGGGTACGGTGCATGGATGGATTCCATTGGCGAGGGCGGCGCGAGACGCCCGCATTCGATCTCGGTGGTGATCCCGGTCTACCAGGGCGAACGCACCCTGGCCGCACTGCTGACCGAGCTGGAACCCCTGATGCAGGACGTCCTGAGCCCGGACGGTCATCGGCTCCGCGTCACCGAGATCCTGCTGGTCCACGACAACGGTCCGGACGGATCAGCGGCCGTCCTGCGGGATCTGGCCGAGAGGTACGACGTCGTGCGGCCGCTCTGGCTCAGCCGCAACTTCGGGCAGCACCCGGCCACGCTGGCCGGCATGGCCTCGTCCGGCGGCGACTGGATCGTCACCATGGACGAGGACGGCCAGCACGACCCTGCGTCGATCCCGGCCATGCTCGACGTCGCGATGGCGGCCAGGGCCGACGTGGTGTACGCGCGGCCGACCAATCGTCCGCCGCACGGCGTGCTGCGCAACATCGGGTCCCGGATGTCGAAACGACTGCTGCGACTCTCGACGAGCGGTACCGACGCCACCGAGTACCAGAGCCTGCGGCTGGTGCTGGGCGAGGTCGGCCGTAGCGTCGCCGCCTACGCCGGGGCCGGCGTCTACCTCGACGTGGCGCTGAGCTGGGTGGCCCAGAAGGTCACCACCTGCCCGGTGGAACTACGCGACGAGGGCGGGCGGCCGTCCGGCTACTCGGTGCGGACGCTGTTCTCGCACTTCTGGCGAATGGTGCTCTCCAGCGGGACAAGGGCGCTGCGGCTGGTCAGCCTGCTCGGGCTGGTGGTCGCCGTGGGCGGTCTGCTGCTGGCGGTGTACTTCATCGCGTCCTCGTTGTTCTGGAAGGTCGACCTGCCGCCGGGCTGGCCCTCGCTGATGGTCGTGTTGCTGGTCTGCAGCGGTGCCATCCTGTTCTCGTTGGGGGTGATCGCCGAGTACGTCGGCGTCGCGGTGAAGATGGCCATGGGTCGCCCCCTGTACCTGATCGTCAGCGATCCGCAGAGTGGGCCGCTCGGCCGACCGGTCGACACCTCGCCCGGGAGCCCCGCGACGAGGAGCCGCAGACCGGACGAGCCCGCGGCCGGCGAGCGGGCGCTACGCTCGACGGTCGGGAACGACAGCTCGCACCCGGTTCCGTGATCCATCAAGCTCCCGCCGCGGAAGCCGGTCAGAGCGCCACCTGGGTGGTCGGTGCCGGCGGCCTGCTCGGTAGCGCCGTGACCGGCACGCTCCGACGCGCAGGGGCCGGACCGGTGCTGGCGCAACAGATCTCGTGGACGGGTCCCTCCACCGCCGACGACCTCGACCGGGGCCTGGACCGGCTGACCGCAGCGGCCGATCGGCTCGACCTCCCGTCGCAGGTGGTGTGGGCCGCCGGTGCCGGTGTCACCGGGACCTCCGCCTCCGACCTGGCCCGCGAGGTCGCCACGCTCTCCGCCTTCCTGGACCGGCTGGCGCGGCGGCCCAGGATCACCGGTCGCGGCACCTTCTTCCTGGCGTCCTCCGCCGGCGGGCTGTACGCCGGAGCCGGCGACGGTCCCCAGTCCGAACTCGACCCGGCCGCACCCATCTCCGACTACGGCCGGGCCAAGCTGGCCGCCGAGGATGCCCTGCTGGAGTACGCGCAACGCACCGGCGACACCGTCCAGATCGGCCGGATCGCCAACCTCTACGGTCCGGGGCAGAACCCCGCGAAGGCGCAGGGCCTGATCAGCGCGCTGTGCCGTGGCAGCATCACCCGGCAGCCGATCTCGATCTACGTCTCCCTCGACACCATCCGCGACTACCTCTACGTCGACGACTGCGCGGCGATGATCGCCGACATGCTCCGCCTCCGGCAACCGGCGGGCCATCCCGTGGGTACCCCGATCGTCAAACTGCTCGCCTCGCAACAGGGCACCACCATCGCGAGCCTGATCGCGACCTGCCGACAGGTGTGCAAGCGACCGCCCCCGGTGGTGCTGGGAAGCTCGGCGAACGCCCAGTTCCAGGTGCGGGACCTGCGGTTCCGGTCGGTCGTCTGGCCGCAGATCGACCGCCGGCTGCTGACCACGCTGCCCGCCGGCATCGCCGCGACCGCCGCCGGGTTGCTCCGCGCCGCCCAGAAGCCGGTGCGCTGACCGCATGCAGCCCCCGACACCCCCGCAGCCCCCGACGGCGCCGCACTCCCCAGTACCGGCGCAGTCCCCGACCCCCTCCCTTCCCGAGTCTTGCCGGCTGTCCCAGTCGACCCCGCCGACCGTGCCGGCCCCGCCGACCGAGCCGGCCCCGCCGACCGGCGGCACTGCGCGCCGGTGGATCCCCTACGCGACCAGCGCCGGGCTGACGGCGGTCGTGCTGACCCTGATGATGCGGCTGTGGCAGGCCGACCTGTCGGTGCCCTTCTGGTATTCCGGCGGAGCACTGGCGAACGCCGGATACTTCAAGAACGTCCTGACCACCGGTTGGTACGACTACCAACCCGATCTCGGGGTGCCCTTCGGTCAGCGGTACGCCTACCCGACCTCACCCGGAGATCTGCACGCCGTGGTGATCAAGCTGCTGGGACTCTTCACCCACGACTGGGCGGTCGCGTTCAACGTCTTCTTCCTGCTCGGGTTCCTGCTCGCCGCCGTGGCGGCCGTGCCGTTCTTCCGCGCCTGCGGCCTGAGCCCCGTCGTCGTCGTGGTGCTGTCCGTGCTGTTCGCGGTCGCCCCGTACCACTTCCTGCACAACGAGAGCCAGATCTTCCTGTCGGCCTACTCCACCGTGCCGCTGATCATGCTGCTGGTGGTGCGCGCGATGCGCGCCGAGCCGCTCTGGGGCCGCCGGCTTCATGTCCATCCGGTGCTCGCCGCACTGACGGGCCGGGGCGCAGGCACGGCCGCGATCCTGGCCCTGGTGGCCTATAGCGGCGGCGACTACCTGCTCTTCGCCGTACTGCTGCTGATCACCGGTGGGCTGGCCGGCTTCATCCGTTCGCGAACGGTCCGGCCGCTGGGCGGGACGTGCGTGGCGCTGGCGGTGCTGGCCGGTGCCTCGTTGCTGGCCGCCGCGCCCGCCCTGGCCCGTTCGTCGTGGGCCGGGGGGGCGCCGACGGGTCCGTCAACGCCCGGCTCCGAGACCTATGCGATGAAGTTCGCCGCGCTGGTGCTACCGCCGCCCGGCGAGCCGCTGCCCTTCCTGGCCTCCTTCCGGGCCGCCTACGACTCCGGGTACCCGCTACCGGGCGAGACCCCGGCGCTCGGGCTCGTGGCGGCGTTCGGGCTGCTGGTCATCATGGGGGTGGCGCTCACCGCGCTGACAGGTCGGTACCGGACGTCGGAGCCGTCGCCCGACCGGGTGCACCGGATCCGGCTGCTGAACGAGATGACCGTCCTGGGCCTGGTGATCTTCTGCCTCGGTGTACTCGGCGGTCCGGGCACGATCATCTCGCTGCTGGCCGGCGGTTTCAGCGGCTGGGGCCGGATCTCGATCGTGCTGGCGTTGCCGGCCCTGGCGGCCTCGGGACTGGTGCTGGAACGGGTGGCCGGACGGATCCGGGCGTCCTCGTCCACCGGCGGGCGCCCCACTGTCGGCCGATTCGCCCGTGGCGCGCTACCGGCCCTGGCCGTCCTGGTGCTGCTGATCGGTGCCGGCGACCAGTCGCTGACCGGGGCCGTGCCGGACTACCGGGCCAATGCCGCCGGCAGTGCGTCGGACCGGCAGTTCGTGCAGGGCATCGAACGCCGGGAGCCGGCCGGCTCGATGATCTTCCAGCTGCCATGGGTGCCGTTCACCCACTCCGGCGCGGCCGACGCCCCCGCCACCGGTGCCCAGTTGGCGCTCTGGCTGCAGTCCTCGCAGCTGCGATTCTCGGCCGGCGGAATCGCCGGCCCGGTGCAGACCGACTGGCCCACCCACCTGGTGCAGTCCGCCCCCACCACCCTGGTCCACTACCTGGCGGCCATCGGCTTCGTCGGCGTCACCATCGATCGCGCGAGCCTGCCGGACGGCGGTCGGCAGTGGACCGACGCCCTCGTCCCGCTGCTGGGGCAGCCGTTGCTGACCAGCCCCGACGGGCGTTACGTCTACCTGTCGCTCGGCCGCGCCATCGCGGCACTCGATGCCCGTACGACGGTGGCCCAGCGCGCCCGGATCGCAGAAGGCCTCACGAAGGTGGCCCCATGACCGCGACCATCGACACCACCACCGTTCCCCCCGCCGACACCGGCTCTGACGCCGACCTCGGTTCGGGGCCGCCATCGGCAACGGATCGCGGTGAGCGTTCCCCCGGGGCCTGGTTGTATCTCGCGAGCGCGGTGCTGGCCATGGTGGCCACCACGATCATGATGCGGCTGTGGCGGGCGACCTGGTCGGTCCCCTTCGTCTACAGCGGCGACGGCACGTCATCGGCCACGTACTTCAAGACGGTGCTGCAGACCGGTTGGTACGAGTCACAACCGGACCTGGGCGCGCCCTACGGGCAGCATCTGCACGACTTCCCGTTCTCCGACGAACTCCAGCCGATGATGATCAAGGTCTTCGGCCTGTTCAGCCACCAGTGGCCCATCGTCTTCAACGTCTACTACATCGCCGGGTTCCCGCTGGCCGCGGTGACGGCGGTGTACTTCCTCCGGCGCTGTGGACTGTCGGGGTGGCTGAGCGTGGCACTGGCGGTGCTGTTCGCCGTCGCCCCGTATCACCTCTGGCGCAGGGAATCCCAGTATTTTCTCAGCGAGTACTGGGCGGTTCCGCTCGGCCTCGTGGTGGTGCTGACGGTGCTGCGCGGCGAGCCGATCTGGGGTCTGCGCAGGCTGACCGGACGGGCGGCCGGGCTACCGAAGGTGGCAAGGGGGCTCTTCGGGGCGCTGACCGGACGCGGCGCCGCCACCTTCCTGTCCATCACCCTGGTCACCCTGGACGGCGCCTACTACGGGGTGTTCACCGCCATCCTGCTGGCCCCGGCCATCCTGCTGGCCCTGTTGCGCACCCGGAACCTACGACGATTCCTGGGCGGCGCGGTGGCAGGTGCGCTCCTGCTGACCGTCTTCGTCGGGGCGATGCTGCCGGACATCATCTACGAGCACATCCACGGCTCGGATGCCGCCGCCTTCATCCGGCAACCGGCCCAGGCCGAGACCTACGCCCTGAAGTTCATGTCGTTGATCCTGCCGGCAGCGCGTCACCCCTGGCCGCCGTTCGCCCATCTGCGGAGCCTGTACGACTCGCAGTACCAGCTGAGCGGGGAACAGGCCTCGCTCGGCCTGGTGGGTACCGCCGGCTTCCTGATGCTCACCGGAACCGTCTTCGCCGTTCTGCTGCGTCGTCCACGACCGGAGATCACCGACCCGGTCCGGCTGCGACGGCGGCAGACGTTCCGCTATCTGTCCGCGCTGACCTGCCTGGCCTTCCTGGCCGGCACCATCGGTGGTCTCGGGACGCTGATCTCCTTCCTGACGGCGAGCATCCGCGGCTGGAACCGGATGTCGATCCTGATCACGCTCCTCTCGCTGGCCGGTCTGGGCGTGGCCGTCGAGTCCGGTCTCGACGCCGCACGACGCCGACGGGGAGCCAGGGCCGGGTCGGGGCCGAAGCGGTGGGCCGCCCGCCGGGGCACGCCCCTGGCGGCCCTGCTGATCCTGGTGCTCGGGGTGGCGGACCAGTCATCCGGGTGGGCCACCCCGAACTACGGCGACCGCACCTACGCCAGTGACGATGCGTTCGTCACAACGCTGGAGTCGCGGGTCCCGGCCGGGTCGATGATCTACCAGACGCCCTACCTCGCCTTTCCCGAGGGCGGCGCGCTCAACCACGGAATCGATACCGACCAGCTCAAACTGTTCCTGCATTCGACGACCCTGCGGTGGTCGGGGGGCGGCATCAAGGGACGACCGCAGACCCTCTGGCCGAAGACCGTCTCGGCCGAACCCGCGGCGCAGATGACGGAGAACCTGGCCATCGTGGGTTTCGCCGGGATCGTGGTCGATCGCAATCTGACGAAGGACCACGGGGTGGTGCTGGAAGCGCGCCTGGTGCCCTACACCGGCGAGGCGGAGCTGGTCAGCAGCACCGGCCGGTGGGCCTATTTCTCCCTGGACCGATCCCTGGCGGAAGTCCGGCGCGCCCTGACGCCGGCCGAGCGCGCGAGCCTCGCGGCGATCATCGTGCGCGCGGCAGGCTGACCAGACCCGGGCTGATCAGAACCCTGGGCGCGGCGGGGCGGCGGTCCCCTTCGTCGGGCCGTCCGGTTCCTCAAATCGCCAGGTCGTCAGGTCGTCAGGTCGTGTGATCAGGGACCTGCGCCTGGTGGTTGAACTCGTTGTAGATGAACAACTTTCCGCACCACCGCGGGAAGGGGAACGAATACTGCCGGGTGGTCCGCAGGCCGAGTTCGGTGGACAGTCTGCGCAGGGCCTGGAAGTCCGTGAAGACCAGGTGGGTGGGATCCGACGCGTAGCCACGCTCCTGCGGGGTGATCAGCACGACCCGGCCTCCGGGCCGCACCATCGGCAGGTAGCTCCGGATGACCGAGACGGCCTCGTCGTACGGCAGGTGCTCGATCAGGTGGGCGGCCAGGATCGCATCGAAACCACCGGGGCGGGAGAGCGTCGGATCGGCGAAGAACTCCTCCGAGGTGTAGGCCTCGAGGCCCAGTTCGCGGGTGGTCCGCACCAGATGCGGATTGTGGTCGACGCCCACCGAGCCCTCGGCGAGGGCGCCCAGATTGCGGCCGTTCCCGCACCCCACGTCCAGGGTCCGCCCGAGGCGGTAGCGGCGCAGGTTGGCCCGGTACGGCGCCTGCACGTTCAACCACTTCTTCCAACGCTTGCTCTGCAGCTTGTTCAGCCGCTCCGCGTAGGCCTCACCGGCCGTGGACGGTGCACGGTGGGCCGGTGACGCGGGGCCGGAAGAATCGCCCATGGGATCGGCGGGGGGATGGTCGGGGTCGGACATGGACCGAATTTTGCCAGACGTTCAGCGTCCCATCCGACGGCGCAACCAGACGTACGCCGCCCGTCGCTTGGCGGCCATCAGGGTGGCCCGCGCGTCGCCGATCCAGATGTCCCCCCGGCTCAGCAGACCGGGATGTTCGGCGGCGATCAGTTTGTGGAAGGCCCTGGCGTGCCGGGACTGTTCCCCCGCGAGGGTGACGCTCCACTGCTGGGCACTGATCCGGAACCCGGCCAACGACTGCCGGACGGCGACCATCGACCCGGACATCAACACGCGCGAACAGGTCGCCTGATCGATCAGATAGGGCGATCGGGCGTCCCATCCTCCGCTGTCGGCCAGCACCTGTCGGCGGAACATCACACAGGCCGGCTCGCCGAAGACGTTCGTCCCGGCGCGCACCGTCCGGCGGATCGCCGTGACGCCCTCCACCAGCCCGTGCAGATGCTGCAGACCTCGGGAACGCACGACCGGCACCCCCGTCTCGTCCACCACGTCCCGACGGGAGGCGACCAGCACCGCCGAGGGATGCTGGTCGAAGGCCGCGACCTGTTCGGCGAGGCTGGTCGGATAGAGCAGGTCGTCGCCGCAGACGAGTTTGAGGAACTCGCCCCGACCCTGGTCGGTGACCGCCCGCCAATTGGCCGGGGCCCCTCCGCCGGACGCGATCCGCATCAGACGCACCCGCGGGTCGGCGGCCACGGCCTGCAACCTCTCCCAGGTGCCGTCCGTCGAGGAGTGGTCGGAGATGATCAACTCGAAATCCGAGTACGTCTGCGACAGGATCGAATGCACGGTGGCCTCGATGTGCGGTGCATTGTTGAACGCCGGTACCACCACCGACACCCGGGGAACGGCGCCGTACTGATTCATTCCGCCTCTCTTTCGGCGGTGGTGCGCCGGAACGAGAAACCCCGGTGCAGGAAGTAGCTCGAGATCACCCAGACCAGGGTGAAACCAATCTGCGACAGCAGCACCGGCCACCCGAGGACCGTCGTCAGGACGGGCAGCACCGCAAGGTTCACGGTGATCGGAATGGCGTTGACGAGGACGAACCGTCCCAGATCCCGCAGCACGTGACCGGTGACGCGGAAGACGAAGGTCCGATGCAGGACGAAGGCGACCGGAATGGCGATCAGCTGGGCACCGAGAACGGCGAGATCCCCACCCCAGAGCGAGGTGATCCGGCTGAACAGCACGAATGCGGCAAAGCTGAGCAGCGTGTTGAGCCCGCCGACCAGCACGAAGGCCAGCCGCTGATCGTGGACGAGGCGGAGCAACGGACCGGGAGCCTCGGTGGTGGCCGGCAGCTGGGGTCGACCGTCCGGCGCGCGCTCGTGCGGCGCGGTCAAGCCGATAGATCCGTATCGACCATGGCGGCGACGATGTCGGCGAACGAACGGGTGGGAGCCCAGCCCAGTTCGGTGCGGGCCCTGGTGGAATCACCCACCAGCTCGAAGGCGTCGACGGGTCGGACGAAGGCGGGATCGACCCGGACGTACCGCTCCCAGTCGTCGATGCCGGCCCGGCCGAAGGCCGCCGCGACGAACTCGGACACGGAGTGCGAGACACCGGTGGCGATCACGTAGTCCTGCGCCTTGCTGTGCCGGGCCGCCCGGACCATCGCGTCGACGTAGTCAGGGGCCCAGCCCCAGTCGCGCCGCGCGTCGAGATTGCCCAGGGCCAGTTCGTCGGCTTCCCCGCGTGCGATCAGGGCCGCGGTCCTGGTGATCTTGCGGGTGACGAAGGTGGGCGGCCGCCGGGGCGACTCGTGGTTGTAGAGGATCGCCGACACGGCGTGCAGACCACGACCGCGGTACACCCCGACCATGTGGTGGGCGTAGGCCTTGGCGCCGCCGTAGGGCGTCACGGGCGCAATGACCGTCGATTCGTCCTGCGGGCTGGTCGCCGGGTTGCCGAAGATCTCCGCGCTGGCCGCCTGCACGACCCGCACCACGCGGCCGCTGGACTCGGACAGCTCCCAGGCCGCCTGCAGCACCGCGGCCACGGCGAGGCCGGTCACCTCACCGGTGGCCACCGGCTCCACCCAGGACCTGGCCACCGACGACATCCCGGCGAGGTTGTAGATCTCGTCCGGGGCCACGTCCTTGATCAGGGCGGACAGGCCCGCGAAATCCGTCAGGTCGGTGACGTGCAGGTGGGCGTCGTCCAGTCGCGGACCCTGCGCGCCCGGTGCCGGGCGGTCCTGTTCCCGGACCAGTCCGTGCACCTCGTCGCCGCCGGCCAGCAACTGCTCCGCGAGATACCCGCCGTCCTGTCCCGAGACGCCGGTGATGAAAACGACTGCCATGAGCTTTCCGGCCCGACCGCTGCTACTTGCCCGACAGCGCGCGCTGCTCGGCCAGATCGTTGTCGACCATCATGTTGACCAGTTCCGGGAACGACACCTTCGGCGTCCAACCCAGACGGTTCTTCGCCTTGGACGCGTCCCCGATGAGCAGGTCGACCTCGGCCGGCCGGAAGAACTTCGGGTCGACGAACACGTACCGGGACCAGTCGTCGATGCCGACCCGCGTGAAGGCGATGTCCAGCAGCTCGCGGATCGAGTGGGTCTCGCCGGTGGAGATGACGTAGTCGTCGGCCTCGGCGGCCTGCAGCATGAGCCACATCGCCTCCACGTAGTCGCCGGCAAAACCCCAGTCGCGCTTGGCATCGAGGTTGCCGAGCGACAGCGTGTCCTGCAGGCCGAGGCTGATCCGGGCCACCGCCCTGGTGACCTTGCGGGTGACGAACTCACTGCCGCGACGGGGCGACTCGTGGTTGAACAGGATGCCGGAACTCGCGTGCATCCCGTAGGACTCGCGATAGTTGATCGTCATGTAGTGGCCGTAGACCTTGGCCACGCCGTACGGGGACCGCGGCCACAGCAGTGTCGATTCGCTCTGCGGGACGTGCTGGACCTTGCCGAACATCTCCGAGGACGACGCCTGGTAGAAGCGCACCTTGGACACGTCGTCACCGCAGTACAGGCGGGTGGCCTCGAGCATGTTCAGCACGCCCATCCCGGTGACATCACTGGTCAGGGCGGCGTTCTCCCACGAGTACGCGACGAACGAGATGGCCCCGAGGTTGTACACCTCGTCCGGCTTGGCCACGTTGTACGCGCGGATCAGGCTGGACAGGTCGGTGATGTCGCCGGTCAGCAGCACGACACCGGGCACCTCCTTCTCCACCAGCGCCCGCTTCGGGTTGTTCTGCCCCCGGATCAGGCCGAACACCTCGTAGCCCTTGGACAACAGGAGTTCGGCGAGGTAGAGACCGTCCTGTCCGGTGATTCCGGTGATCAGGGCGCGTGGCATAGTGCTCCTTCTTGAGCAGGGGGTCGGCAGATGATAGCCGATGGGGTGAGCCGCTTCCGGCCGTATCGGACCAGGTCAGCCGGAATGCGGTGGGGAGATCGCGAGGGCGCCGGCGGCCTGGGCGACCGCCATGACGTACTGGCCGTAGGGCGATTTCGACAGGGCCCGGCCGAGCTCGAGACAGGCGTCCGCGGTGATGAACCCGCGGTCGAGGGCGATCTCCTCCAGGCAGGAGATCCTGATGCCCTGCCGGTGCTCGAGCACCTGGACGAACTGCCCGGCCTCCAGCAGGGATTCGTGCGTCCCGGTGTCCAGCCATGCGAACCCGCGCCCGAGGTCGACGAGCCTGGCCCGCTGGGCCTTCACGTAGATGTTGTTGAGGTCGGTGATCTCCAGTTCGCCGCGGGCGCTGGGGGACAGCGTCCGTGCGTACCCGACCACGTCGTTGCTGTAGAGGTAGAGGCCGGTGACGGCCAGGTTGGACTTCGGTTTCGCGGGCTTCTCCTCGATCGAGACGAGCCTGCCGTCTGCGTCCTTCTCCCCCACGCCGTAACGCTCGGGATCACGGACCGGATAGCCGAAGAGCACACAGCCGTCGACGTCCTGGACCGCAGCGCGCAGGGTGGCCGAGAAGCCCTGGCCGTAGAAGATGTTGTCCCCCAGGACCAGTGCGACCGAGTCGGAACCGATGTGCTCCGCGCCGATGATGAACGCCTCGGCCAGACCGTTCGGGGACGGTTGCTGGGCATAGGACAGGGTCAGCCCCCATTCGCTGCCGTCACCGAGCAGCCGGTGGAAACCGGCGCTGTCCTCGGGTGTGGTGATGACGAGGATGTCCTTGATGCCGGCCAGCATCAGCACCGAGAGCGGGTAGTAGATCATCGGCTTGTCGTAGACCGGCAGCAGTTGCTTGGACACGGCCTTGGTCACCGGATGGAGCCTGGAACCGGCTCCGCCGGCCAGGACGATCCCCTTCATTGCCATCACTGCCTTCGTCATCCCTGAAATGTCCCGCGACCGTCCCGCGCGTGGTGACGGGGCACCCGGACACTACCGGAGCATCCATGCCGGGTCCTGCAACAGTGAATCCGCGACACCGGTGGCAACCTCCCCGTTCGGCCGGACCGGCGGGCCTAACCTGTCGTGTGACAGGTGGGACTGGATGTAACTCGACGGACGGATTCACATGAGCGGAGTCGAACGTGCCGACATCGTGCTCGCCGCGGCAGCAGCCCGTCATCCGGGCATCCTGGTACCGGGCCGCGCGACCTCGCCGATGGACGCCTGTCCCACGGTCGGCATCTGCGCGCAGTTGATCGCCGAGTGCGAGCCGGATCCGCACACCGAGCTGCTCGACCGGGAGATGCGTCAGGCCGCTGCCGGGATCACTCCCCGACCGGCGACCCGGCGACTCGCCTGACGGAGCGGTTGGGTCCGCCGCCCTCGCTGTGCCTTGCTGTCGCCGTGCCGTGCCGTGCCGTGCCGTGCCGTGCTACGCCTTGCGCTCCGGCAGCGCGGCACCGCCGGCGACCTTGGCCGAGCGTGCGGCCAGCGTCGCCCTGGCCGCCAGGCCGACGCGCAGCACCAGCCGCAGGGGGGCCTGCCACCACCGGGCGTAGCGGCTGGAGAGGTAGTGGTAGGCACTGTGGTGGTGCGCGAGCGCCATCTCCCGCGGGTGCTTGCCGGCCGAGTCCCCTCCGACGTGCACCACCACCGCCGACGGAGCGTAGATGTTCGGAAAGCCGTGACGTGCCAACCTGTCTCCGAGATCCACATCCTCGAAGTACATGAAGTACGACGGATCGAACCCGCCGACCGCCTCGAACGCCTCCCGCCGGAGGAGCAGACACGCGCCGGACAACCAGCCCGCCTCCCGCTCGACCGGTGCCGCCCGGTCGTCGCGGTAGGCGCGCGTCCACGGGTTCTTCGGGTACCACCAGCCGAGCAGCGCGTGTCCGATGCCGGAGCCGATCGAGGGCAGCCGCCGGGCGGAGGGGAACACGGTGCCGTCCTCGGTCAGGATCAACGGCCCGACGGCGCCGGCGGTCGGGTACCGCAGGGCCACCGCGACCAACTCGTCGATCGACCCCGGTCGCAGGACCACATCCGGATTGGTGAGCAGCACGAAGTCCACCTCCCCGCCGAGCTCGGCGATCCCGAGGTTGGCGGCGATGCCGTAGCCGACGTTGCCTCCGGTGCGCAGGAGCGTGACACCGTCGCGTTCGGCCGCGGCCTCGACACTCCCGTCGGTGGAACCGTTGTCGGCCAGGACCACCCGCACGTCGCGATCAGTGGCCAGGCCGATCGAATCCAGCAGGGACGGCAGTGTCGGGCCGGGCGAGAAGGTGACGGTGACGACTCCGACGCCGGTCACGAGCGGGCTCCGACGGCCAGTTCGTAGGCCTGCAGGTGCTGCCCGGCGCAGGCCGCCCAGGTGAACGACCCGGCCCGTGACTCCGCGGCGGCGCCCAGGTCGGCCCGACGCGCCGGGTCCGCGAGCAGATCCCTGAGAGCTGCGGAGATGTCGGCGGCCTCCGTACCGCAGTACGCGACGGCTTCACCGCCGACCTCCGGCAGGGCCAGCCGCCGGGTGGTCAGCACGGCGGCCCCACAGGCCATCGCCTCCAGAACAGGCAGGCCGAACCCCTCGCCCAGGCTCGGGTAGGCCACCAGTTCGGCGCCACCGAGGAGGGCCGGCATCAGCTCGATCGCCAGATGGCCGGTCCTGATCACCGTGACACCGGCGGGCAGTGCGGTGATCGCCGGCGCCACCCCGGTGTCCCAGCCGGGCGCGCCGGCCAGCACCAGCGCCGGGGCGTCCGGACGGCCGGTGACCGCAGCGGCGAATCCGGTGATCAGGGCGGGCACGTTCTTCCTGGGCTCCAGGGTGCCCAGGAACGCCACCCACGTCTGGTCGCCGAGGCCGAGCAGGCCGGCGAAGGAACGGACCTCCTCCGGTGTCGGGGGGCGGAAGAGCTCGAAGTCCACGCCGTGGTGGGCCACCGTCATCCGGCCGGATGCGGCGCCGGCGTACCGGACCAGCTCGTCGGCGGTGGCCCGACTGGGCACGATGCACCGGGCGGCACGACGGAGGGAGAGCCGCGTCCACGACCGGAAGAACCTGCCCTTGAAACCCAGGTGCAGTTCACGGTCGGAGAAGAAGGTGGCGTCGTGCAGGGTGACGACGGTGGGTTTCCCGGTCGCCAGCGGCATCGTGTAGTGCGGTGCGTGGATGACTTCGACACCGAGCCGGCCGGCCAGCCGCGGGAGGTACGTCTGCTCCCAGGCCAATCGCGCCGGCCTGGCCGCCACCGCCGGGCCGACGGGCACGATCCGGGAGTGCGGGGCCAACCCGGAGAAGACCGGCGCGTCGGCGAGTTGGCAGACCACCGTGAGCGGGACGCCGAGGACATCCAGGGCAGCCGCCAGGTTGTCGACGTAGCGCCCGACGCCACCGCGGTCCGCGGGGATGGCGGTGGCGTCGAGCAACACCCTCGGCATCCTCGCCAGCACGGCACCGACCTTTCCGATGAGCGGGCGCACAGCGTGGCGCCCGGGCCAGATCCTATGCGGACACGATGTGCCGCACCGACATCATGGCGATCAGCGCAGGGAGCGGTACAGGTCCCAGGTGCTGGCGGCCGTCGCGGACCAGGTGTAACCGGCCGCCCTGACCCGTCCGGACGCCTCCAGCCGCCCGGCCAGCAGCGGGTCACGCCACAGCGTCGCGATGGCGTCGGCCAACGCGGCCGCCGACCCCACCGGCACGGTGAGACCCGCCCCGCCGGCCACCTCGACCAGTGCCGCGGCGTCGGAATGGATCACCGGCACGCCGGCGGCCATCGCCTCGGCGACCGGCATCCCGAACCCCTCGACCCGCGACGGGACGACCATCGCGTCGGCCCCGGCCAGCACGGCTGCGAGGTCGTCGTCCCCGATCCGGCCGAGAACGTGCAGCGCATCACCCGGGACGCCCTCGGCGTGCGCGATGGCCTCCGGGGCGACACCGCCCCACCCGGTCTGGCCGACCACCGCCAGCGGTGGGGCGTCTGCGCCGAGCCGGCCGAGCGCCGCGAGCAGGACGTCCAGGCCCTTGCGCGGCTCCAGGGTGGCCAGACTCATGAGGTAGCGCGGCGGCAGACCCAGCGACGCCCGCCGTCGTGCGGCGTCAGCCGGCACCTCCAGCACGGTCGCGGCCATCGGGATGACGTGCACCCGGTCACCCAGGCTCACGAACCGGGAGAGTTCCTCCGCCGTGGCGGCGCTGGGCACGATGATCGCGTCCGCGGTGCGGGCCGCCGTCTCGATCGTCTTCCGGTGCCACGCCACCCCGCGGGGCGTCAGCGTCTCCGGATGCGTCCAGGGCACGGCGTCGTGGACGGTGACGACCAGCGGAGCCCGCCGCCGGCGCGGCGCCAGGGGGGTGGTCGCGTGCACGACGTCACCGCCGGGCCACGGTGGGGCGCCGCGCTCCCAGGCCGCGGTCAGACCGCGGTGGCCCAGCCACAGACGGTGCGGCCCCACGACTCCGGGCGCCCGCGCCGGTCCGACGTCCCGGTGCCAGGCGGTGATCGAACGCACCGACCATCCCGGCGGGGCCA
Organism: Nakamurella sp. PAMC28650; assembly: GCF_014303395.1. Lineage (GTDB taxonomy): Bacteria > Actinomycetota > Actinomycetes > Mycobacteriales > Nakamurellaceae > Nakamurella. The sequence continues at coordinate 2,485,223 of NZ_CP060298.1, read as the reverse complement.
GCGGAACCAACGCCTCCGCCAACTGCCGGGCGTACCGCCCCGTCCCGCCCGGAACGGGGGCGAGGCTCTGCTCGAGGATGACGCTGACGACACCCACCCGTCAGCCCCGACCGGCCGACCGGCCGACCGGGTGACGTCCGGCGCTTCTCGTTCCTGCCCGACCTGTGAGCGGCGTGCGTGCCGTCAGGCCGCCGGACACGTGATGCCGGCCTTGAGGCTCACCTTCCAGAAGGAGCCGTCGTGGCTGGCCCCCACGTCCACGCGGGTGTAGTCGTAGATCGTGCTGATCGGCGCGGCGCTCGACAGGTGCGCGGCGAAGTAGTCCCAGATCAGGTAAGCCTTGCCGGCGACGATGTCGGCGGAACACGGTTTCACGAGTTCCAGGTTGCCGAGCGCGAGGTCGCCGTACAGGGCGACGACCGGTGCCGACCACCAACCGTTGCCGTACAGGGTGTCGCCCTGTTTCTGCAGCGATTCGGCCGCCGTGGCGACCTGCTCGACCTGCGCGTCGCCGACGGTCGGGAGAGTCTGGCTGCCCAGCGCGACGGACAGTTGCAGATTTGCCGTGGTGATGCCCGGCAGGATGCTCAGGAAGCCCAGCACCCCCGCCACGCCCCAGGCGATGCCCAGGATCGTGTTGCGGCGTGTGCTGCGCACGACGACGGGACGGGAAGCCCGGGCATTCCAGTGGTCCTTGGCCATTCCGATCAGCAGCAGGTAGAGCAGTGCGATGACCACGAGCGCGATGATCACCCGGCGGAGCCATGCCTTCGAGGTCGGGGTGATGGCGAGCCACCAGACCAGGTAGCCGCCGGCGTAGATGGCCAGCATCACGGACAGCAGGGCCGCCGGCCTGGCGAGCCAGGTACGCCAGGATTCACGTCTGGCCAGGAACAGCCCGACCAGCACCGCGAAGGGCAGTGCCAACACCATGAGCAGGATGGCGGTATCGATCCCGGTGGCCGCCCCGAGCAGATGCAGGTGATCCCCGATCTTCCGCAAGATCGAGATCTTGGGATCGGCAGTCACGAGGCCCTGGCCGACGCCCGTCTGGGCAGCGGCATCGGCCACCCCACCGCTGGAGACGCCCGCCTGGGCCCCGGCACTGGCGAGTTGATTGCTCCAATAGTTCGTGAACGCCCTCACCGACCCCAACGAGACCAGCCGTTGCAGTTCCACGAGCGCGACCGGAACGGCGGCGAGCAGAACCGAGGCGGCCAGCTTCCAGCGCCTGATCGCCGGACGGGCCAGGGCGAGCCCGATCACTCCGACGGCCAGAACCGGGAACGCGAGGGCAGCGATGATCTTGACGGTGAACGCGAGACCGACGAGCACCCAGGCCACGCCGGACGCGACCACGGGGCGACGCATTCCACTCGCTGCGGCACCGACCAAGGCGAAGCCGGCCAGGACCAGGGCCGCCACGACGTATTCGCCGTAGCCGTGGAGCCCGTTCTCCACCATGCCGGGCAAGGCTTGCGTAGCCGTGGGTCGTCCCCCGACGCAGAACAACACTGCCGACGGCCCGATAATCCGCATCACCGGCCAGCGGCGCAATGTCAGGCTCACCGTGACGAGCAGCAGGGCCAGGAAGATGAGGTTGGGCAACTCGAAGACGATGCTGGAGGTACCCAGCACCTTGATCAGGGCCGCGGCCAGGAACAGGAAGGCCCCCGAGGTCTGGATCTCGCCCGGGAACAGGGTGACGCCGCCGTAGTTGCGGACGAAACCGAGGCCGTCGCTCAGATTGCTGGCGACCTGCAGGTTCATCGCCCCGTCGAACGACGGGGCGGAGTGCCAGGCGAAGCGGACCATGATCGCCAGGGGTACCAGCACACCGAGCACGGCCCCAACGCGGAGCCACGGGATCCCGCGCGGTGACGCTGCGACCTGCGGCCGCACCGACGGGTCGACGGTCCCCGACGCATCGGGCGCGGCGGCCGCAGCGCCGTCGGAAGCCGTGCCGGTGTCGACCGGCCGCTCGATGCTGGTGCCGGCCGTCATCGAGCCGAGTTCGCTAGTGTGATCACCTTCTGAGAATACCCGAACGGGGTAAAGAGATGGTCGAATCCGGGCATCGTTCCGGCCGGGTAGCCTTGCCTGACCGGTCCGCAGGGGGTCCCGGGATATGATCGGACGGCCCTGCCGGCCTCGGGAAGACCGATTCCAGTCGCGTCCGGGCCCCGCGGCGAGTCTGCGGTGGGCTGTTCTCCCCGGCGCCGAATAATGGCGCCACCTGCGCTGCGGACGCGGTCCGTGGCCACGACACTCGAGCGAAACGGAAATCTGACCTTGGTGGTTGTCGATCGGGCACGGGCGCAGAACCGTCTCCGCTGGGAGCTGTTGAGCGGCATCATCCGGAAAGACCTCCAGGTCAAGTACCAGGGCAGTGTGCTCGGATTCCTGTGGTCCCTGGCCAATCCACTCGTGCTGCTGGTGGTCTACTCCTTCGTCTTCGGCGTGGTGCTGAAGTCGGGGATCCCGCACTTCGGGTACTACCTGATGGCCGGTCTGCTGATCTGGAACTTCTTCTCCGGGTCCGTGCAGACCGCATGCGGATGCGTGATCGGAAATGCGGGGCTGGTCCAGAAGGTCCCGTTCCCCCTGACGGTGCTCCCGCTGGCGGCCGTCGGATTCAACCTGATCCATCTGGTGCTGCAGCTAGGGACGATGATGGTGGTGATGGCCGCGACCGGCTACACGGCGATGATCGGGCCAGGGCTGATCCTGATCTTCCCGGCCGTCGCGGTGGCCGGCGTCCTTGCCGTCGGCGTCTCGTTCCTGGTGGCCGCACTCAACGTCCGTTACAAGGACACCACCCACATCGTCGAGATCCTGCTGATGGCCGGTTTCTGGGTCAACCCCATCGTCTACGCGATCGTGCAGGTCTACCACGAACTCGGCGGCTGGGCCTGGCTCTACTGGGTCAATCCGATGGCCTCCGTGGTGGTCACCATGCAGCGCGCCATCTACGCGGCCGACGTACCCATCAACGGGTCGACGGACAAGGTGCTGGTCAGCACCCAGTGGTCCTTCTACCTGGAGCACCTGGCCCTGGGCGCCGCCATCTCGGCGGCGATCTTCGCCCTCGGGTTCGCCGTGTACAAGCGGATGTCGGCCGACTTCGCGGAAAACATCTGAATGAGCCTCTCCGCCGATCCCATGCCGGAGGCCGGCCCTGCCGACGCCTCGCCTGCCCCCGGGGCGGTCATGCCGATCATCTCGGCGCGGAACGTGCGCAAGCAGTTCCGGACCAGTAGCGTACGTGCGACCTCGCTCAAGGAACAGATCATCCGCCGCCGCGCCGAGCAGTCCGAGGACTTCGTCGCGATCAGTGATTTCAGCGCTGACATCATGCCCGGCTCGACCGTCGGCCTGATCGGTCCCAACGGTTCGGGCAAGTCGACGATGCTCAAGATCCTGTCCGGCATCCTGAGGCCGACCTCGGGAAAGGTGACCGTCGAGGGTCGGATCGCCTCCCTGCTCGAGCTGGGCGCCGGTTTCAACGGCGAGCTCACCGGACGCGAGAACGTCTACCTCAACGCGTCACTGCTCGGGCTCAGCCGGCTGGAGACCGATGCGGCGATGGAGTCGATCATCGAGTTCTCCGAGTTGGCCGAATTCATCGACCAGCCGGTGAAGCACTACTCGTCCGGCATGTACGTCCGGCTGGGCTTCGCGGTCGCGATCCACGTCGATCCCGACGTCCTGCTGGTGGACGAGGTGCTCGCCGTCGGCGACGAGGCCTTCCAGCGCAAGTGCATGGAGAAGATCCAGGAATTCCAGGAGAACGGCAAGACCATCCTGTTCGTCTCGCACTCGCTCTCCCAGGTCCAGGAGCTGTGCACCAGGGCCATCGTCCTGAACAAGGGCGTGATCGTGGACGACAGCGAACCGGAGGGTGCCATCGAGACGCTGCGCCGGATCATGGGCACCGACGAGCCGCCGAAACCGCTCACGCTGGTTCCGGACGGAGGTATCGAGTTCGGCCGGATCTTCGTCTCGACGCCGCACGGGGACCGGCCCGTCGCCGCCATCGCGCCCCGTGAGGACTTCGACATCGTCACCGAGGTGCGGGTCGACGACCACTGGGCTTCGCTCATCGATCGGGTCGAGGTGATGGCGGTGGGCCCGCTGGACCTCCCGTTGTTCTCGGCCACCGCCTACCGGAACGACCTACCGGCCGACAGCGGCCGGTGGTGGATGCGCTTCTCCTTCGGCGCCCGGATGCCGATCCGCGCCGTCATCCGCGTGTCGGTCCAGGTCTTCGACAGGGACGGGAAGACCCTGGCGCACACCAGATCCGCACAGGTCCACCGGATCGAAGACCATCTGGCCCCCGGCCTGATGCTGCTCGACCACCAGATGACCACCGGCCTCGACGATGCGGCTCCAGCAGGCGTGACCGCCGTACGTACAGGGGTTCTCCGATGACCGCACCACCAGTTCCGTCGACGCCGGAGCACGCAGCGACCGACGCGATCGCCACCGTCATCATCGTCAACTACAACGGCGCCCACATGCTTCCGGGATGCCTGGACGGCCTGGCCGCCCAGACGATGCCGGCCGGGTCGTTCCGCACGGTGGTGGTGGACAACGCATCTGCCGACCCCTCCCGCGACCTGATCACCGAGGGCTACCCGGAGGTCGAGCTCCTCACCTCCTACGTCAACCGGGGGTTCGCCGGCGGTAACAACGTGGCCCTGCGTCGGACCCGCACGAAGTACTCGGTGCTGCTGAACAACGACGCCATCCCCGAGCCGACCTGGCTGGAGAACCTGCTGAAGCCGCTCGAGGCGGACACCACCGGTGAACTGGTCGCGACCAGTTCCAAGATCGTGTTCATGCCGCGGTTCGTCCAGGTGGAGGTGAAGACCGAGGCCTTCCTGCCCGGCGGGCTCGATCCGCGGGAACTCGGAGCGCGGATCTACCAGGTCTGGGTCGACGGGAAGGACGTCACGAACAAGGTCCTCTTCGAGAAGGCCACCTTCGGCCCGGAGGGACACCAGCACGAGCAGTACCGCTGGTCGTTCCCCGAAGGCGTGCTGATGGTCCCGATGCCACGGCACGCCGACGACCGGGAGGAGCACGAGGTCCTCATCACCACGATGACCCGGCCGCACATCCCGGTCACCTTCTCCACGGCCCGCTCCACCGTCACCGTGGTCAGCACCAGCGACGCCGGCAAGCCCATCGACGCCGTGCTGGCCGTCATGGCGGACGAGCCCCGTTTCGACGTGGTCAACAACGTCGGCGGCATCGTCTTCGTGGACGGGTCCGGGGCCGATCGGGGCTTCCAGGAGGTCGACCACGGCCAGTACGAGGTGGCGGAAGAGGTCTTCGCCGCCTGCGGCAACGGTATTGCGATGCGCACCGAGTCGGCCAGGAGGATCGGCTTCTTCGACGAGCGCTACTTCATGTACTACGAGGACATCGACCTGTCCTGGCGGTTGCGGGCCCAGGGGGGACGCATCGAGTACGTACCGGATGCGGTGCTGCGCCACCTGCACTCCGCCAGCTCGACCCCCTGGTCACCCAGGTGGCTGTTCCACGTCGAACGGAACCGCCTCTACACGCTCACCAAGGACGCCACCGGTCCCCGGGCCGTCCGAGGGGTCGGCCGGTTCGTCGGGACGACCGCGAAGATGGCCCTGCGCATGGCGGTGTCGACGGTGCGCACCCGCCGGCGACCGGCTCTGGGCCAGTTGAAGGTCCGCGTGAAGATCATGGGTTCCTACAGTCATCAGCTGCCGGGGCTGCTGGTCACCCGCCGTCAGTTGCGGCGCTCGGCAGTCGTCGGGCGCGAAGAACTCGAGAATTGGTTGGTCACCAGCAGATGAAAACCGCCGTCTACGACCGTTTCTGGCCGTCGCAGGGGGGCGGCGAGCGTTACGCCGGCATGATGGCCGTCGGCCTGGCCCGGCAGGGGCACGAGGTGGATCTGCTCTCCACGGTCGACGTCGACATCGACGCGCTGGCCAGCCACCTCTCGCTGGACCTGACCGGCGTCAAGGTCAGGGTCGTCCCGGATCCGGAGGAATCCAAGATCGCCAGGGCGACCGCCGAGTACGACCTGGTGGTGAACTCGACCTACATGTCCAGCATGGTGCCGCGATCCGCCCGCTCCGCCCTGGTCTGCTTCTTCCCCACCCCGCTCGATCACGAGCTGAGCGATACCCGCCGGCGGCTGGCCCGGTCGATCGGCGCCCGGATGCACAACCCGAGCCAGATCCACGGGTTCGGCTACGGCACCGGCTGGTACCCGCCGGAGGGCGGCCTGCGGACCAAGTGGTCCTGGAGCCGCGGCGATGCGCTGCTGGAACTACCGCACGGCGGCCGGGAACTGATGGCACTGACTCTCGGACGCCCAGGGGCGCAGGGGCCGGCCAAGGTCCGAATCCTGGACCAGGACGGCACCCAGGTGCTACGGACGTCGGTGTCGCAGAACTTCCGGCGCCTCGAGATCCAGGTACCGGCCCGGGATTCGGCCCGGACCCTGCGACTGGTCTCCGACACCTTCTCGCCCCCTGGCGATGATCGCGAACTCGGGGTGGCCATGCTCCGCGGCAACCTGAGGTCGCGCTTCGCCTCCCCCGGGCGGCTGCTGCGGGCGTTCCCGTGGCTGGCACTGGGCAAGCAGAATCTCGACCACCTCCAGAAATACGATTCCATCGTCTCCATCTCCCACTACACCCAGTCATGGATCTCCCGTCTGTGGGACGCCGACTCCGACCTGCTCTTCCCTCCGATCGACGTCGAGAAGATGCGGCCCAGCGTCGAACGCGACCACACCATCGTCGCCATCGGGCGCTTCTTCGACCCGAGCCGGGGCCATTCCAAGCGTCAGCTCGAGATGGTGGACATCTTCGCCGAACTGGTAAACGGTCGACATCTGCCGCCGGGTTGGACCCTGCATCTGATCGGCGGTTGCGAGGTGGAGAACCGGCCGTACTTCGAGAAGGTGATGGCCGCCTCCGAGGGGCTGCCGATCGTCCTGCACCCCAACGCCTCCCGCAAGAAGCTGGAAAGCCTGGTGAACCGGGCCTCGATCGTCTGGTCGGCCACCGGGATGAAGGAGGACACCGAGCGCAAGCCGTGGCGCAACGAACACTTCGGCATGACGACGGCCGAGGCGATGGCCGCCGGCTGCGTGCCGGTGGTGATCGACCGGGCCGGTCAGCAGGAGATCGTCCGGGAGGGAATCGACGGGTTCCGTTGGGAGACCAAGGCACAGGCGATCGAACTGACCGCCAGGGTCGCCCGCGACGCTGAATTGCGTGCCCGGATGAGCATCTCGTCGATCCTGCGGGCGCGTGACTTCTCCGACGCCGCCTTCGAGGCGCGGTGGGCCGAGATCTGCGAAGAGCGGCACCTGCTGGACGGCGGCCGGGGCTGACACCCTCGGCCGGACCCACCCGGCACCCCCGGCTGCGGGTCGGGGTCGACGCCACCCCCCTGCTGGGTCAGCGCACCGGGATCGGCCGGTTCGTGCACCATCTGGTCGAGGGCCTGGCCCAGATGCCGGACATCGAGCTCGCCGCCACGGCGTTCACCCTCCGGGGTTGGAGGTCGCTGGCCGCCGCACTGCCGCCCGGTGTGCGACGACGAGGGATACCGGTACCGGCGCGTGCGCTGCGCAAGGCCTGGGGTTCTTCGTCATTCCCCCCGGTGGAGCTGCTGGCGGGGCGGATGGACGTCTTCCACGCCACTAACTACGTCCTGCCGCCGCTGCGCAGGGCCGCCGGAGTGCTGTCGGTGCACGACCTGTCGTTCCTGCACCTTCCGGCCACCGTGCACCCGGATTCGCTGGTCTACCGCGAACTGGTCCCGCAAGGTCTGCGGCGGGCGGCGGCGGTGTGCGCCCTGACCGCGGTGACCGCCGACGAGATCGCGCAGACGTATGGATTCCCGCGGGAGCGGATCGTCGTGACGCCGCTGGGGGTCGACCAAACCTGGTTCACCGCAGCCGGACCCGACGACGATCTGGAGGCGCGGCTGTCCCTTCCCTCCGAATACCTGCTCTTCGTCGGCACCAGGGAGCCGCGGAAGGGACTGAGCACCCTGGCTGCGGCGCACCGGCAGCTACGTGCGATCGACGCCGATGTCCCGCCGTTGGTGCTGGTCGGCGGCAGCGGATGGGGTGGCGAGCTCCCGTCCCAGCCGGGCATCATCACGGTCCCCTACCTCGACCAGGCCGACCTGCCGTCGGTGGTCGCAGGGGCGGTAGCCCTGGTGATGCCCTCGGTCTACGAGGGCTTCGGCCTGCCGATCCTGGAGGCCATGGCCTGCGGGACGCCGGTCGTCATCAGCGATTCGCCGGCGATGGTCGAGGTCGCTGGCGGTCGCGCGGCGGTCTTCCCGGTCGGCGACGCCGAATCGCTCGCGGACAGGATCTCCGAGGTCCTGACCGGTCGGCACCCGGAGGCCGGGGATCTGCGGGCCTATGCCGCCGGGTGGACGTGGTCCGCCTGCGTGGCGGCGGCGCTGGCCGCGTACCGGATGGCCGCGCAGCAGTGACGGGGACGCAGGACTGACGCCGAGACAGGGCTGACGCGGACGCAGATCGGGCCGGACCCGCACGCGTGGTGCGGGTCCGGCCCGATCGGTGCAATCCAGCTGTGTCAGCTCGTTGCGGTGGTAGCGGTCAGATGTGGATCGACAGGTTGGAGGTGTAGCCGCGCCAGACCTTGGTGTAGGCCTCGATCTGCCGGTAGGCCGCGCCGTTGCCGTTGATGAAGGTCACCCGGATCTTGTAGGGCTGACCGGCCGCCACTCCGGAGGCGAGCGAGACGAAACGGTACTGACCCACGCCGTACCGGTCACCCGCGCCCCACCCCTCGACCACATGGCCTTCCGGGGAGAAGGTGGACCAGGTGTAGATCTGCACGCAGTTCGTGTTCCTGGTGCCGCCGCAGTGGGCCGGATCGGTGACCTGGCCACTGGAGTTCACCAGTCGGGCCTGGATGTTGCCGGTCGTGCCGCCGTAGGCAGGTGTCGTCGGCGCCGTCAGGTGCACATAGGTCGACACCGGGACCACCCGGCGGTTGGTCCAGCCGTACTTGCGCTCGTCCGGCTCGCCGGCGCAGTTCATCCCGCACGGGCTGCCGGTGTAGGCGCGCGTGTAGGTCTCGATCCAGACCGCGGTGGCGTTGGCCGGCAGGTAGGAGACCGAGAACCGGGAGTCGACCCTTCCCTCTGCCACCCCCTTGACGTTGTGCTGGACGCTGCCCATGGTCTGGCCGGCGAATCCGACGAAGTGGTTCAGCTGCACGATCGCGCTGTAGCCGTAGGCCACGCAGCCGCCCAGATCGATGGTCTGGCCGGCCGCGTTCACCAGGTTGAACCCGATGGTCGCGTTGACCCCCTTGCCGTCCTGGCCCGTCAGGTCACCGGCGAACTGCCGCGAGCTGATCGGCGAGCAGCGGTGGGCGATCGGCGTCCGGCCGTCTGCGGTGTTGTCGTACTGCGGGTTACCGCCGGCGGCCCCCCACCCCGAGGCACTGGCGGAGATCTGCGGGACGACCGTCATCGACGCCACGACCAACAGCGCGGCGAGCAGGAGTTTTTTCAGCATCTAGCTACTATAAGTCGCCGTCCGTAGCGTTGCGTAGTAGCAGATCAGTGATCAATCACCTACCTTTGACGGTCCGTCACACGTTTGACGGGCGTGCACACGGATCAGCGACCCGGTCCGGCCCCCGAACGCACACCGTGTACGAAACGCGGGTGCCAGGTGAGCGGAAGGTGCCCAGGGACACGAATGGGTCGCATTCCAATCAATCGGATGCAGCGGCGCGCGAAGCCGGGATTCAGCGGCTGGCCAGTGCGATCAGGCGGGCGGCCTTCAGCTCGGTCTCCTGCCATTCGGCCTCGGGATCGGACAGATGGGTGATACCGGCGCCGGTGCCGAAGTTCAGCGTCCGGCCCCCGTCGGGGTCGGCGGCGGTGAAGAAGGTACGGATGCCGACGGCCAGCACCGCCTCGCCGTGGTCGGCGTCGACGAAGCCGACCGCGCCGCAGTAGGGACCCCGCGGTACCGGCTCCCACTCGCCGATCACCTGCAGCGCGGTGTACTTCGGCGCACCGGACACCGATCCGGGAGGAAAGGTCGCGCCCAGCAGGGACTCCCACCCCACGCCGGGGACGAGTCGGGCCCGGATCGTCGAGACCAGGTGCGCGATGCCGGGGTGCTCCTCACGGACGGCGAGCCGCGTCACCCGCACCGAACCGGGCATCGCGACCCGTCCGAGATCATTGCGGACCAGATCCGTGATCATGATGTTCTCGGGAAAATCCTTGGCGGCGAAGGGTTCTCCGGACCGTGTGGTGCCCTTCATCGGCGAGCTGTGCACCTCCGACCCGGAACGGGACAGGAACAGCTCGGGGGACGCCGTCACCACCCAGTCGTCACCGGTGTGCAGCATCCCCTGGTAGGGCGAAGGATTGCCGTCGGCCAGCCGGACGGCGAGCGCCCACGGATCGGCCGTCGGCGGCAACGGCGCCGAGAGCATCCGGCAGAGATTGACCTGGTACACGTCGCCGGCGGCGATCCGTTCCCGGATGGCCGCCACTCCCCCGATGTACTCGTCGTGACCGGCCGAGCTGCGCCACTCCGATCGATCGGGTCCCCGCCAACCCGCGGCGGGTCGATCGCCGGCCACGGACGACATCGCCTCCGCCAGGCTCATCCTCCGGACGTGCCCGAACCGGTAGGCCCTGATCCGTCCTTCGAAGGTGCCGAGCACCGCCCACCAACCGCCCGCTTCGAGCGCATCGGGACGCTCGCGGAGGTCGGCGACGTCGATCAGATCAGTGGCCAGCCGCCCACCGAGGTAGGCCGTCGGGACGCCGGCCCACCCCGCGGGTACGAGCCGCGCGGCCGGGCCGGACACCGTGCTGTCGATGGACATCGTGCCGCCAGCGTAGTGGCCGGGCCGGGCCTTCCGGCTCCCCACCGTCCGGTCGGGCCGGCCCGAGGACCACTACCGCAGGTGGTTGTACTGACCGCCGGTCCCGGCCCTGGCGATGGCGGCCGGATCCACCTCGGTCGTCGTCTGGACGCCGCCGACCTGGGACCACGACGTGAGCAGCGACGGAACTCCGTTGACCACCCGGTAGACGGGTGTGGTTCCGGCACCGCGGATGTAGGTGGTGGTGGCCGGATACCGCTTGATGTGCACCCACACCCCACCCTCGCCTGCGCGGCTCACGACGGCCGGATCGACCTGCACGGTCGGTCGGGGGTGACCGAACGGGGCCCACGTGGCCACGAAGATCGGGGCGCCCCCCGCCATCCGATAGGTCAGGTTGTTGCCGTAGGTCTTGATGAAGGTGCCGTCCGCGGGAGTCGCACGGAGATGGTTCCAGACCCCCAGCTGCCCGGCGTTGGAGATGGCGGCCGGATCGACGTACAGGTACGGGTGCGGCCCGCCGACGACGGCCCATGACGAGACGTAGGTCGGAGCACCGCCCACGACGCGGAAGAGCTGGCCGAACGGCGCGGTCCGGAGCAGTGTTCCATCGACCGGGGTCTTCGGCATCGCCAGGAGCTGGGCGTGCGAGACCCTGACGATCTGGTGCCTGCTGCCGCCCAGGAATCTCCAGGAGGAGACGTAGACCGGGGCTCCGCCGACCACGCGGTACACCGCCGTCGTGCCGGTGTCGACGATGAAGGTGCCGTTGGCGAATCTCGGTGCGGAGGCGGGTGTGCCCACCGGCGGGGCCGGCCTGACCACCGGCGGAGCCGGCCTGATCACCGGCGGGGCCGGCGTAACGACCGGCGGAATGGGCCTGATCACGGGCGGGGCCGGGGTGATCACCGGCGGGGTGACGGCCTGACCGGGCTGCACCGCATCGGTGAACTCGGTGGTGTTGAACAGCCCGTGCGAGCCGCTGACGGTCCCCATCCCGATGTAGCGGTAGTTCCGGGACAGGATGTTGGCCCGATGCCCCGTTGAGTTCATGTAGGCGGTGAAGATCTGCTGGGCGGTGCTGGCCGTGGACGAGGACCAGGCGACGTTCTCGCCCCAGCTGGTCCGGTTGGCCGCACCGTACGGCGAGGCGGTCAACATCGTCCAGGCGTTCGTATTGTGCGCAAGCGTGTAGTTGTTGACGCCGCCCGCCTCCTGCGAGGACCACCAGAGGGAGAGCCGGGTGAGACCGACGGCCTCGGTCAGGGCCGGCGCCCCGTCGGCCGATCTGGCCTGGTTCACCAGCTGGATCATCTGCTGGTCGAAGCCGACCATCTGCGCCGTGGCCGCCATCGAGGCGGAGGACGCGGCGACGGACGTCCGGGCGGGCGTCGAGGCGCCGGCCGATGTCGCGGTCAGGACGGCGGCGACCGACACCGCCGAAATGACGGCACCCAGCCACCTGGGCCACCGACTGGAACCGACCCTGTTGTTGTTCGACCCGACCTTGTGCAAACCAACCACTCCAGTCACTCAGCGTCATAGCGCGAAACGCACTGTCCCTGGCACCGAGTGTAATTTCTTGTACACACTGAGTGACAGGTTCGTGAGAGTGAAAGAGTTCCGGGCCAAAATCGGCCGAAATGACGTGCTCATTCCGGGAGTGTCACTCTTCGATGGCGTCCTCTCGCTGATATACGCGGCGGCTGCCTCAGGCGGGTTGGTCCGGCATCGAACGGCTACGGAGGGTCATCACCGGGTGATCCGCCACCACCGCGCCCGGACCGCCCCCGCACTGCCCCGTTCCGTCAGGACGGGACGAACCCGGACCGGTGGGCGGCGAAGGCCGTGGCGAGCGCGGTGCGCCAGTTACCCAGGGGGGCCAGCCCGGCCTCGGACCAGGCGCGGCCCGACAGCACCGAGTAGGCGGGCCGCGGCGCAGGGCGGGGGAAGGCTTCCGTGGTCGTCGGCAGGACGCGGTCCGGATCGGCACCGAGTTCGGCGAAGACGGCCCGCGCGAGCCCCCACCAGGTGGTCTCGCCCGCCCCGGTCGCGTGCAGCACGCCGCCCGGCACGTCCGACCCGGCCAGTTCGATCAGACCCGCGGCCAGGTCCGCCGACCAGGTCGGCGACCCGCGTTGGTCGTCGACGACGGTGATCGTGTCGTGCCTGGATTCCAGGAGGGCCATCGTCTTGACGAAGTTGGGGCCGCCGACGCCGTACACCCAGGCCGTCCTGACCACGTGGGCACCCGGGTGGGCGGCGCGGACGGCCTGCTCCCCGGCCAACTTGGTCGAGCCGTAGACGCTGCGCGGACCCGTCGGGTCGTCGATCTCGTAGGGCCGGGTCCCGTCACCGGGAAAGACGTAGTCGGTGGAGACGTGGATCAGGCCCAGGCCCTGGGAGACAGCCGCTCTCGCAAGATTTGCGGCACCGGTCACGTTCACCGCGAAGGCGTCGTCCGGGTTCGTCTGCGCCGCGTCGACCGCCGTGTAGGCCGCAGCGTTGATGATCACGGCCGGCCGGTCACCCGCAGCGGAGAACGTCGTGACGGCGGCGTGCACCGCCGCGGCGTCGGTGATGTCCAGGTCGGCCGAGCCCAGCCCGTGCGCATCGATGCCGGCCGCTGCAGCGGCCCGCAGGAGGTCCGAGCCGAGCTGGCCCCGGGCACCGGTGATCAGTAGTCGCGTCATCAGGTGACCCCGCCGTCAGCGATCGATGACGGCGCGGCCCTTGAGCGGCTCCCACCAGTCACGGTGGTTCCGGTACCAGGCGACGGTGTCGGACAGACCCTGCTCGAACGGGACCTGGGGGCTGTAGCCGAGCTCGGCGTGGATCTTGGAGATGTCCACCGAGTAGCGCTTGTCGTGGCCGCCGCCCCGGGGGTCGTGGATCCGCTCGATGAACGACTCGTCGCGCCCGGTCGCCTCGATCAGCTTGTAGGTCAGCTCGGCGTTGGTCAGTTCGGTCCCGCCCCCGATGTTGTAGACCTCTCCGGGCCGGCCGCCGACCAGCACGAGCGCGATGCCGCGGCAGTGGTCGTCGACGTGGAGCCAGTCCCGGACGTTCGTCCCCTCGCCGTAGAGCGGCACGGTGGCGCCGTCCATCAGGTTGGTGACGAACAGCGGGATGACCTTCTCCGGGAACTGGTACGGACCGTAGTTGTTGGAGCAACGGGTGATCGCGACCGGCACGCCGTGCGTCTTCGCGTAGGCCCTGGCGATCAGATCGGAGGAGGCCTTGGACGCGGAGTAGGGCGAATTCGGCTGCAGGGGCCAGCTCTCGTCCCACGAGCCCTCGTCGATGGATCCGTAGACCTCGTCGGTGGAGACGTGCACGAATTTGGTGAGCTTCGTCGACAGCGCAGCCTGCAACAGGGTCTGGGTGCCCAGTACGTTCGTCAGCACGAAATCGGCCCCGCCCAGGATCGACCGGTCGACGTGCGACTCGGCCGCGAAGTGCACGACCGCGTCGGCCTCGCCGACCAGTCTGGTGGCCAGCTCGGCGTCGCAGATGTCTCCATGGACGAACACGTACCGGTCGGAGTCCTCGACGCTCGCCAGGTTTGCCAGGTTGCCCGCGTAGGTCAGCTTGTCCAGCACCGTGACGTGGGCTCCCTCCAGACCGGGGTAGGCGTCGGCCAGGAGGTTACGGGTGAATGCCGAGCCGATGAACCCGGCTCCACCGGTCACGAGGATGCGCATGGTCGGTCATTGTGCCCCACCCGCGCGACCCCCACCGTCACAGCGAGCGGCACATGTGACGTGCCCCGCGCTGCACGGGGATTTTTTCACCGGTCCGCCCGGTTCGGGCTACCCGGGGTTGCCGGGTGCGGTCGCTACGCTCAGTTCGGTCGAGGCGTCCGGCGCAACCGCACCTCGCCATCGGGCGTCCCTGCATCAGGGCGCCCGCCGTGCGGGTCACCGACCCGCGCACGCCAGGCGCCCCGTCCACACCGCCGAGAGAGGTCCGTGCCATGAACAGGTCCCCCGACAACGATCCGCAACGCGGGCCGCGTCGTTACGGGCCCGGCGGTTCATCAGATCCGGGCCGGCCCCAGGTGCCACCGCGCGGTCAGGGCCCTGATCCACGCGGTCAAGGCCCTGGTCCGTACGGTCAGGGCCCTGATCCGTACGGTCGGGGTCCGGTGCCGCCCCGCGCTCCGGGTCAGGGCCGGCCGCCGCAACCGGGACAGGCGCCGCAACCGGGGCAGGCGCCCTGGCCGGGTCAGGCCGGGCCGGGCCAGCCGACGCCGGGTCGTCCCGACCCTCGTCGGGCCTGGTCGGAGGCGGCCGACCAACCAGACCGGACGGCGGTCTACCCGCCCGGCGTTCTCGGCTACGACGCCCCGGCGCAGGGCGACCCCCGCCTGCGCGGCCGGCAGCCGCCCCCGGTCCGGCGACCGGTACTCCCGCCCGATCAGCAGTACGGCCCCCGGCAGCCCGTCGGGTTCGAGCCGGGGCTGCCCGTGCCGGAGCAGACCCGCCGCACGCCGGGCGTGATCGTCGCCGGCCGGCTCATCGCCGGCGTGCTGTCGGTGGCCGTCCTGGCCGGCGTCGCGTTCGGATCGATATTCCTCAAGAACGCCGACGACAAGATCCAGAAGGGCCCGAGCACGGCGACCGCCGGCGAGGCCGGTGTGCTCTTCCGCGGCGGTACGAACATCATGTTGATCGGTTCGGACGCGCGTACCGACCAGCAGGGCAACCCGTTGACGGCGGCCCAGCTGGCTGCGGTCAGCACCCAGGCCGACGGCGGCGGGATCAACACCGACACGATCATGATCGTGCACATCCCGCAGGGTGGCGGCCGGGCGACGGCGGTCTCGCTCCCCCGCGACACCTGGATCCCGCAGTCCATCACCGACCAGGTCAAGGGCCCCTACGACGACGGGACCAAGGGGCCCTACAAGGCCAACAAGATCAACTCCTTCTACAGCACGGCCAAGGCCTACCAGCAGCAGTACGACGTGACCAAGGGCGGGATGACGGCCGCGCAGCGCGAGGTCGACTCCGACAACGCCGGCCGGACCGAGCTGCAGGCCATCGTGCAGGCGTTCACCGGACTGCGGATCGACCACTACGCCGAGGTCAACCTGATCGGCTTCTACACGCTGTCCAACGCCATCGGCGGTGTGCCGGTCTGCCTGAACGCGGCAGTCAACGACCCGTTCTCCGGCGCCGTCTTCAAGGCCGGTCCCCAGGTGGTGCAGGGCAGTACGGCGATGGCGTTCGTCCGTCAGCGCCACGGCCTGCCCAACGGCGATCTCGACCGCGTTCGCCGGCAGCAGGCCTTCCTCTCGGGGGCGACCAGCAAGATGCTCTCGGCCGGCGTCCTCACCTCGCCGAGCAAGTTGTCGGGTCTGCTGGATGCAGCAGGCAAGGCCGTCGTGCTGGACTCGGGTTTCGACCTGACGGGCTTCGCCGAGCAGATGTCGAACCTGTCCGGCGGGAACGTCAAGTTCGAGACGATGCCGACCACCGGATCCTCGACGGCCAGCGGCACTGACGCGTTGGCCACCGACCCGGCCCAGCTCAAGGCCTTCTTCAAGGCGATCGACGGCTCGTCCGGCAGCGACAGCGCCGCCGCCACCACCGCCGCCAGGTCCAGCGCGAAGTCGAGCACCACCGCGGCCGCCGCGCAGGTCGATCCGGCCTCGGTGACCGTCGACGTGCAGAACGCCACCCGGATCAACAACCTGGCGGCCTCGGTGTCCGCCGCGCTCAGCACGGCCGGGTTCAAGGCCGGCGACATCACCACGTTCCCGGGCGTCACCTCCGCCAACCAGCACGCCACGACCACCATCTCCTACCCGTCCGGCGCGAAGGCGGCCGCGGTCTCGGTGCAGAAGGCCCTGGGCGGCAAGGGCACCCTGGTCCAGGACGACTCCATCGGCAGCGGGCACGTGTCGGTGGCGGCCGGCCGGGACATGCCGGCTCCGTCCGGCCTGCGCGCCGTTGGCGCAGCGGGAGCCGCCGCCGGAGCCGCTGCCGGTTCCGTCGGCATCGCGGCCGGTGCCGTCGCCGCGGCCCCCACCACCACGTCCGGTCCGGCCCCGATCACGGCCGCCACGGTCGGCTGCGTCAACTGATGCCGCTCGGTACCGACGGCCTGACGGCGGCCCTGCTCGGTCCGCTGCTGCGCGGGGACGGTCATCGTCCCCGGCTGACGACGTATTCCGGCGGGTTCCGCACCGAGCTGTCGACCGCCTCGCTGGCCAACTGGTCGGCCAAGGTGGCCGGGCTGCTGCTGGACGAACTCGGTTGCCGCAGCGGTGATCTCGTCTTCGTCGGGGTGGGCGCGGGCTGGCAGTGCGCACCGATCCTGCTGGGCAGCTGGTGGGCCGGATTGACCGTCACCGACCTCGATCTGCCCGAAGCTTCGGCCGCCTTCGTCCCGGACGGCGCCGACCCCGCCCTGGGCGCCTCCGACGAGGTCTTCGTGGTGTCCGGCCACCCGCTCGGCGCGCCGAGCCGGGCGGTCGCACCGCATCAGCGGGACTTCACCACCGCTGTGCTCCCCCAGGCCGACCGCTTCTCGCCGCGCAGCAGGGTGGACGCGGATGCGGCGGCGCTCCGGACGGCCGAGGGCGACGTGAGCGTCTCGGACCTGCTCGCACTGGCCGAGGCCGCCGGCCTTGCCCCGGGGGCACGCCTGTTCTCCACGCTGCCGTGGACGCTGCCGGGCGGTGTCGCCGGCACCCTGCTCGCCGCCCTCGCCGTCGACGGCTCTGTGGTCCACTCCGACTCGGCCGGCCAGGTGCTGCTCGATCAGGTCCTGGCCGAGAAAGCCACCGCCACCGCCGGCTTCGACGCCCCGGGACTTCCGCGCCCGGTGGATTCGGTCCCTTCGGAGGGGTGATACCCCGTTGAAGGGACCGAATCGGGTCGACCGCTAGCGCAGCAGCGACCGCGCCATCACCAGTCGCTGCACCTGGTTGGTGCCCTCGTAGATCTGGGTGATCTTGGCGTCGCGCATCATCCGCTCGACCGGGAAGTCACGGGTGTAGCCGGCTCCGCCGAGCAGCTGCACGGCATCCACGGTCACCTTCATCGCCACATCGGAGGCGAAGCACTTGGACGCCGAGGCCAGGAACCCCTTGTTGGCATCGCCCCGCTCGCTGGCTGCGGCCGACTGGTAGATCAACGTGCGGGCCGCCTCGATCTCCATCGCCATGTCCGCGATCATGAACTGCAGGCCCTGGAACTCGGCCAGCTTCTTGCCGAACTGCTTGCGCTCCTTGACGTAGGCCACCGCCACGTCCAGTGCGCCCTGCGCGATGCCGACGGCCTGCGCGCCGATCGTCGGGCGGGTGTGATCGAGCGTCAGGAGCGCCGTCTTGAACCCGGTGCCCGGCGCGCCGATGATCCGGTCGCCAGGGATCCGGCAGTTCTCGAAGTGGATCTCGCGCGTCGGCGAACCCTTGATGCCGAGCTTGCGCTCCTTGGTGCCGACCACGAAGCCCGGGTCGTCCTTGTGCACCACGAACGCGCTGATGCCGTTGGCCTTCTTGTCGGGGTCCGTCACCGCCATCACCGTGTACCAGGTCGAGACGCCCGCGTTGGTGATCCAGCACTTCGTCCCGTTCAGGATCCAGTCGTCGCCGTCGGCCTTGGCCCTGGTCCGCATCGCGGCCGCATCACTGCCGGCCTCGCGCTCGGAAAGCGCGTAGGAGATCATCGCCTCGCCGGATGCGATCGAGGGCAGCACCTGCTTCTTCAGCTCTTCCGAGGCCGACAGGATGATGGGCATCGACCCGAGCTTGTTGACGGCCGGGATCAGCGACGAGGAAGCACAGACCCGCGCGACCTCTTCGATCACGATGACGGTGGCCACCGCGTCGGCGCCGGCCCCCTCGTAGGCCTCTGGGATGTGCACGGCGTTGAAACCCGAGGTGTCCAGCGCCTTCTGGGCCTCGATCGGGTAGCGCTCGTTCTCGTCCACCTCCGCGGCCCAGGGCTGGATCTCGCGCTCGGCGATCTCCCGGACCGCCTCGCGGATGGCGCGGTGGTCTTCGGAAAGGCTGAACATGTCGGTGTCTACTGTGCTCATCGGCCTGGTCCCAGTGGTGTTCGTGCCAGCGCAGCCTCTTTGCTACTGGTCAGTAACTTCGTACTCTAGTCCTGACCGGCCGGCTGCTCCACGGTAGCGTCACCGTGATGATCACCGCAGTACGGAACGACCGACCGACCGACGGTGCCCGATGAGTCGACTGGACGAGGTCGGCGACCGCGAGTCGTGGCGCTGCTGGTTGTGCGACGAGCCGGTCGATGCGAACAAGTCGGTGAACGACGGCCGCGGACCGAGCATCGACAGCATCAACACCGCCGGCAGGAACGGGAAGAGCAAGCCGGGACCCGAGCGGCTGGCCCATCGCGCCTGCAACACCAGGAAGGGCGCCGTCAAACCCGTGGTGCCGTGGCCGGATCGGCTGTTCGTCATCGAACCGGCGCCGATCATCGGGGTGGTGGAGAGACTGGGCCGCAAGGGCGGTCGCGAGGTGGTCGCCCGCTGCCCCACCCAGGCGGACGCCCAGGAGGCCGGCAGGTGGCTGGTCGACCGACTCTCCCGGCTGGCCCCCGAACTGGACGTCACCGCCACCGCCGAGTCCGGCGGCGGACAGTTCATGCTGGTGCTGCAGACCCGCTGACATCACAAAACCACCGGCGGGATTCCGCTCAGGACGAGGCGCCGGAGTAGCGGCGCAGCCCACGGCGGAAGTACCAGCGGGTGGCGACGGACAGCACCACCGCGAGCCCTACGGCCAGGACCCAGGTTCCGCCGCTCGACCGTCCGGTGAGGGCCTGCGCCGGGACCGTCACCGCGAACCCGATCGGAACCACGAAGGTCAGACCGATCCGCAACCAGCCCGGGTAGATGCTGATCGGCCAGCGACCGGCCTGGAAGAACCCCTCGAAGAGCTCGACGATCTGCTCGACCTGCACCACCCAGAACGCGGTGATGGTCAGCAGCATCCAGAAGCAGTAGATGATCACCGTGCCGACGACCAGCATCGCGACGAACGCGAGGATCGAGCCGATGCTCAGCCGCCGACCCAGCTGCCCGATGGCGACGATGATCACCACCAACCCGGCCAAGATGTCGGTGGCCTGCCAGATCTGCACCGACCTGGCGCTCGCGAACAGCTGCGCGCCCACCGGTTTGGTCAGCACGAAGTCGAACGTGCCGTTCCTGATGTCTTCCATCAACATCGTCATGTTCGGTTGGATGACGGCCTGCACGATCCCGCCGATCAGCGTGAAGACTCCCATCACCAGCAGCAGTTCGGGGTGGCTCCACCCGTCCAGGCGGTCGACCTGACCGAACACGAGGGCAACGGTGGCCAGGCCGGTCCCCAGGGCGAGCAGCGACTGGAACACCGACAGGAAGAAGTTGACCCGGTACTGCAGCTCGTTGAGGATGCTCATCCGCAGCAGCAGACGGACCACCGCCAGGGATCTCATCAGTTGCCGACCGCGGTGTAACGCCGGACGGCCCGTTTCCAGACCACCGCGACCAGCAGGGACCCGATGCCGATCCATCCGAACTGCTCGGCCAGCCCGCTCCACAGCGCGGCGGTGCTGATCGGGCCGGTCAGTGCCTGGATCGGGAAGCCGAACGTCGAGGCGAACGGCAGGAAGTGGGCCAGCGCGCGCACCCACCCCGGCATGATCTGCAGCGGCACCAACCGGCCGGACAGCAGGAGTTCCACGGCGAAGTACAGCTGGTAGAGCGCACCGACCCTGGTGGTCCAGAACGACACCATTCCCAACACCCACAAGAACAGCGTCCTGATCAGGAACGCCGCCCAGATGGCGATGACGAACACCACGATCTGGGCGACGTCAGGATCCAGGGTGGGCCTGAAGACGAGCGACAGGACCAGGGCGATCGGGATCCAGAACAGGATCACCACGAATTTCCAGCCGGCGAAGTAGGCGATGTCGTGATGGATCGGATGGATCGGCCGCAGCAGGGCCCCGGACATCTCGCCGGACCTGATCCGCCGTTCCCAGCCGTACGGGGTGAAGACGATGTTCATGTTCCGGACCAGCGTCCAGACGATGTAGTAGGCGGCCAGGTTGCCGACGCTCAGCCCGGCCACCGAACCGCCGGCCTGACGCGCCACCGTCGTCCAGATCACCAGGTAGATCACGGGTTCCGCGATCATCCCGATCATGTAGAGGTAGTTGCCCATCCGGTACTGGAACTCGGTGATGAGAGCGGACTTCATCGTCGTCAGGTAGAAGTCGGCCATCGAACGCACCCGACCGGGCTCCCTGGTCAGCCCCTCCAGGGGTGGCGGCACGCTCACCGCGGGGCCGGGTCCGGCGCCTGGTCGACATCGGGCTGCTGGGCGAAGACCATCTCGATGACGTCGTCGATCGGCGGATCCTCGACCGTCAGGTCCAGCACCGCATGATCGGCCAGCAGGGCCGCCGTCACCGCGGCGGTGTCGGCCTTGGCCACCCGCAGGGTCACCTTCTCGGCATCCTGCCCGACCACCTCGCCGTAGCGGGAGAGGTCGCAGGCGCTCTCCAGGGTGACCTCGATCGTCTTGTAGGAGGCGAAGTCCTCCGCCAGCTGCGCGAGTTGCCCGTCGAAGAGCAGCCGACCGTGGTGGATCACCACCACCCGGCGGGCCAGCGCCTGGACGTCGGCCATGTAGTGGCTGGTCAGCACCACCGTCGCGCCGTATCGCACGTTGTAGTTTGCGATGAACGACCTGATCCGCTTCTGCATGACGACGTCGAGCCCGATCGTCGGCTCGTCCAGGAACAGCACGCTCGGCAGATGCAGCAGGGACCCCACGATCTCCACCTTCATCCGCTCGCCGAGCGACAGGGTCCGGACCGGCTTGCGCACCAGGTCGCCGACGTCCAGCAGTTCGACCAACTCTTCGCGGGTCCGGCGGAACTGCCCGGGAGGAATCTGGTAGACGGCGCGGTTCAGCTCGAAGGAGTCCGAGGCCGGGATGTCCCACTGGAGCTGGTTGCGGTTGCCCATCACCAGCGCGATCTTGCGGAGGAACTCCCGCTGCCGGCGCTGCGGCTCGTAACCGAGCACCCGCACCCGCCCCGAGGTCGGGAACAGCAGGCCGGACAACACCTTCAGCGTGGTCGTCTTGCCCGCTCCGTTCGGCCCGAGAAAGCCGATCACCTCGCCGGGATCGATCGTCAGGCTGATCCCGCCGACGGCAGTGACCGTCTTCGTCCGACGGTGCACCAGACTCTTCAGCGCAGCGCCCAGTCCGGCCTCCCGCTCCGGTACCTGGAAACTCTTGATCAGTGCATCCAGCTCGATGGCCGGTTCCCCACCCTGCATCCGCGCAGCCCCTCCTCGGCCAGGGGAGACCCGGCCGGGCCATCCCGGTTGCTCTCCCCGCACACCCTTTCAGCCCGCGGCCCGGTGGGCCAGCGGATATCAGCCGTCCCCGTCGGCCGCTGCTTTCGCAGACCACACCTGGAACGGCGGTCCCTGCTGCGCGGTCGTCGACAGGTCACGCCGGAAGACCCCGGCGACTTCGACACGCGAACCATCGGCGAGCACCGCGGGATCACCGCCCATCAACTGGGCGAGCAGTCCTCCGCGATCATCCAGCAGGACGACCGCACCCCGCTCCACCCCCTCCCGCACGACGCCCAGCAGCGTCTGAGGCTTCGGCGGCTCTTCCGTGACGGTCAGCCGGGCGAGCACCGAGGGGGGAATGGCGCCGACACGCCGGGTCTCCGGTTTGTCCGATTCACCCATCGAAACCTCCTGACGCTCAGCAGAAATGGCACATTCTGGGCTGGATGGACCGTCATCGCACCCGAATCCGGATTAGCTCTTCGATGAACTCATTCTGACCGATCAGCCCAACCTGCGCCAGCGAATCGCCGAGAATCGAGCATCGCGTGCACCATTTCGTGCACCGATCGGGTGATTACCGTCGCTACCTCTCGCGTTTTACGAGTATTACCCGAGGATTACCCGATGCCATTTCGCCCGGATAACGACCCGGGTGGTTGCCAAGGCTGCCGGGCCGGGTGAGGATGGCCCTGGGTCCACCACAGGTGTCGCACAGCCAGACCTCCCGGCGAGTTCTGGCGGCGGGGTCCGGTGGCGAGGTCTCTGGTCAGATCTCGTCGAACTGACCGGCCTCCGGGCCGTTCCGACGGTGCAGATCCAGGGGGCCGGACGGGGCGGCTCCGCGGGGACAACTCCGTGGGGCAACTCTGCGGCGGACCCACGCTCCGACCCGGACTCGTCAGCCAGCGATCTCCGGGACTCCGGCTCCACTCTCCCCAGGGCACCCGATCGGGTGTCATCCGTGTTCCCCGGCCTGGAGGTCACATGTTCAACTCGCTGACGAAGGCGAGACGACCGATCGTCGTCACACTCGCCGTCGGCGCTCTCGTCGCCGCATCCGTCCTGCCTGCCGGAGCGCAACCCGCTTCCGGTCCGGCGGCCCAGGGTGTGGCGTCCTCGTCTGCCGTGCAGGGCACCCCGGTGCCGCTCGGCCCGGACGGGTCCGTCCCCACGGCCACCTACTCCGCGGGCAAGTACGTCGTCGTACTGGCCAAGGCACCGGTGGCGTCCTACGCGGGCGGTACCGACAACATCCCGGCCACGAAGCCGAAGTCGGGCAGGAAGGTCGAGGTCACCAGTGCCGCGGCGCGACGGTACGCGTCCGTCCTGACGGCCGACCAGAACAAGATCGCCTCCTCGGTCGGGGCCAGCCAGAAGCAGAAGTACACCGTCTCGCTGAACGGATTCAGTGCCACCCTGACCTCCGCGCAGGCCACCAGGCTGGCACGCACCCCAGGGGTGCTCGCCGTCGCCAAGGACACGCTCCGCCACACGACCGACGACAAGGTCGACTACGACTTCCTCAAGCTGGCCGGAACCAGCGGTGTCTGGGCCGGCCTCGGTGGCGCCAAGACCGCAGGCAAGGGCGTGGTCGTCGGCGTCATCGACACCGGGATCTACCCGCAGTCCGCATCGTTCGCGGGCCGGAAGCTCGGCAACTCCCCCTCCGCGACGGATCCGTATCTCGCCTACAGGAGCGGCTCGCAGGTCGTCATGCAGAAGGTCAACGGCGGCACCTTCACCGGCGTCTGCGAGACCGGCGACGGTTTCACCGCGAGCGACTGCAACACCAAGCTGATCAGCGCCCGCTACTTCGGTGACTCCTTCATCGCCTCGGCCGGGTCCAACCTGCAGGACTTCATCTCGCCGCTCGACGGCGAGGGTCACGGCACCCACACCGCCTCCACCGCCGCCGGCGACAACGGTGTCCAGGCCAGCATCGACAACGTCGACTTCGGCAAGATCTCCGGTGTCGCCCCCGCTGCCTCCATCGCCGTCTACAAGGCGCTCTGGACCAGCAGCATCGCCTCCCAGAGCGGCGGCACCACCTCCGACATCGTGGCGGCCATCGATCAGGCGGTCGCCGACGGGGTGGACGTCATCAACTACTCGGTCGGCAGCTCCTCGGAGTCCCTCCCCGTCGACCCGATCCAACTGGCGTTCCTCTCGGCCGCCTCGGCCGGGATCTTCGTCTCCGCCTCCGCCGGCAACAGCGGTCCGGGCGCGTCGACGATGGACAACACCTCTCCGTGGGTGACCACCGTCGCGGCGAGCACGCTCAAGCCGTACGAGGGCACCGTCGTCCTGGGCAACGGCAGCAGGTATGCGGGCGTCAGCACCACCGTCGTCAAGTCGGTCGGGCCGCAGCCGTTCGTCACCGCGACCTCGGTCAAGCTGGCGGCCGCTGCCGCCACGGACGCCGCACGATGCACGCCCGGCACGCTCGACCCGACGCTCGTCGCCGGCAAGATCGTCGAGTGCGACCGCGGCGTCGTCGATCGCGTCGCCAAGTCCGCAGAGGTCAAGCGGGCCGGCGGCGTCGGCATGGTGCTGGTCAACCTGGCCCCGTCCGACACCGACGCGGACCTCCACACCGTCCCGACCGTGCACCTCGATTCCGACGTCGGACTCCTGGCCAAGGCGTACGCCGCCACCGCCGGCGCCACCGCCACGCTGGTGCCGGGCAACACGAGTCCGGTGACCACCCCGTATCCGCAGGTCGCCGGCTTCTCCTCGCGCGGCCCGTCGCTCTCCTCCAACGGGGACATCCTCAAGCCGGACATCGCCGCCCCGGGCGTCGGCATCCTCGCATCGATCTCGCCCACCCTGGACGGCGGCCGGAACTTCGACTTCCTCTCCGGTACCTCGATGGCCGCTCCGCACATCGCGGGCCTGGCCGCGCTCTACGTCCAGAAGCACCCGACCTGGTCGCCGATGGAGATCAAGTCGGCCCTGATGACGACGGCGGTCGACACCAAGAACGCGGACGGCAGCACCAACACAGATCCGTTCGCCCAGGGCGCCGGTGAGGTCCACCCCTCGGCGATGTTCAACCCGGCCCTGGTCTACGACGCCGGCGCACAGGACTGGCTGTCCTACCTGGAAGGGCTCGGCTACGACACCGGCACCGGCGTCCCGGCCGTTGCCGCGTCGGAGTACAACCAGGCTTCGATCGCTTCCGGCGCCCTGGTCTCGACACTGACCGTCACCCGCAAGGTGACGGCCGTCAAGGCCGGCCTGTACTCCGCCAAGGCCTCGGTTCCCGGCTTCAAGGTCACCGTCACCCCGTCGATCCTCTCGATGAACGCCGTCGGGCAGGTCAAGTCGTTCAAGGTGACCATGACCAGGACGACCGCACCGGTGGGCAGGTACGCCACCGGATTCCTCACCTGGAGCGGCGCCAACACCTCGGTCCGCAGCCCGATCGCGCTGGAACCGGTGGCGCTGCACAGCTTCGCTGACACGGTGGACATCACCGGTACGGCGGGCAGCGTGAGCTGGAAGGTCAGGTCCGGGATCAACGGTGCGTTCCCGATCACCGGCTACGGCCTGACCGCCGGGCACCAGGCGGCTTCCTCGGTCACCGCCACCACCACCCGGCAGTTCCCGGTCACCGTCGCCGCTGGCACCAAGTTCGCACGGTTCGCGACGAAGGTGGCCAGTGACAACGGTCTGCAGGACATCGACCTCACCGTCTACTCGATCAGCGGTGGCATTGCGACGCCGGTCGGTACCTCGGCCACGTCGCTGTCCGACGAGACGGTCGACCTGAAGGCACCGGCGGCCGGCAGCTACCTCGCCGTCGTCTCCGGATACCAGGACGCGGCGGGCACCACGTCGACCCCGTTCTCCTTCCGGGACTTCGAGGTCGGTGCCAACCCGAACGTCGGTACGTTCACCGTGACGCCGGCGAACGCGAGCACCACCGGCGGTCAGACCCTGCCCGTGAAGGCCACCGCCACCGGTCTGGACGCCGGCACCGCCTACCTGGGCTGGGTCCAGTACGTGGACGGCTCCGGCACCGTGGTCCAGGGCAACCCCACGAAGTAGTCTCCTGCAGGGCGACTCGTAGTACCGGAGTGCCGCTGGTATGACGCTCGCGCGTCATACCAGCGGCCTCGCCGTACTACGAGGCAGCGTCGGCCGGCCGGCAGATCAGTGGCCGGTGCGCTCGCGCAGCGCCCGGTCCTTGGCCAGCACCATGGCCTGGAGGTCGTCCGAGTAGGCGGACAGACGGTCCTGGAGGGCGCGGCCGAGAAAATCAGGGGCCGACGCCAGCATCCGGACGGTGAGCAGACCGGCATTGCGGGCGCCTCCGATGGACACCGTCGCCACCGGGATGCCCGCCGGCATCTGGACGATGGAGAGCAGCGAGTCCATTCCGTCCAGGGTCGACAGCGGAACCGGCACACCGATCACCGGCAGTACCGTGGCCGACGCCACCATGCCCGGGAGATGGGCGGCACCACCGGCGCCGGCGATGATCACCCGAAGGCCACGCCCGGCGGCCGACTGTGCGTAGTCCAACATCCGGGCCGGTGTGCGGTGCGCCGAGATGACACCGACCTCGTAGTCGATGCCGAAATCGTCCAGGATCTCGCCGGCACCGGACATCACCGGCCAGTCCGAGTCGCTGCCCATGATCAGACCGACGATCGGTGTGCTGACCGGAGTTCCGGTCTCCGTACTCCCGGTCTCCGGAGTACCGGGCTCATCGGCTGCGTTGGTCATCAGGAAACCCTTGTCGTCGGATCGGGCATGCGTTGGTCTGATGCGCTCGCGGTACCCGATCGGTCCACCGGCTCCGGAACGGCTGCACCGGTGTGGATCTCGTAACCGTCGTCCCAGATCCCCGTCCCGAGCCAGGAGGCCGACAGGGTCGCGATCCGCCGGAGCTCCGGCAGATCGGAGCCGAGCACGTTGACGTGGCCCAGTTTGCGTCCCGGGCGAAAGGCCTTGCCGTACAGGTGGATCTTGACCTGCGGGAACCTTGCCGCCAGGTGGTGGACGCGCTCGTCCATGCCGACCTCCGACCCGGGGCCGGAGTCCGGTCCGCCCAGCACGTTGCCCATCACCGTGAAGGGGGCCAGAGCATCGGTCCGCCCGAGGGGATAGTCCAGCACCGCACGCAGGTGCTGCTCGAACTGGCTGGTCACAGCCCCGTCCATCGACCAGTGACCGGAATTGTGCGGCCGCATGGCCAGCTCGTTGATCAGCAGTCCGTCGGGCGCGTCGGCCGACACCTCGGTCTCGAACAGTTCGACGGCCAGCACCCCGACCACCCCCAGCTCACCCGCGATCCGCAGGGCCAGCTCCGACGCCTTCGCCGCCACGTCCGGATCCAGACCCGGTGCCGGGGCGATGACCTCGACGCAGATGCCGTCGGTCTGCACGGTCTCCACGACCGGCCACGCGGCGGCCTGGCCGAACGGCGACCGGGCCACGACGGCGGCCAGTTCGCGCTTCATGACGACGAACGACTCCAGCAACAGGTGCCCGTTCAGCTCGGCGGCGACCGCCTCGACGGCCGGGACGTCGTCCAGCACCCAGACCCCCCGTCCGTCGTATCCGCCGCGCGCGGTCTTGACGACCACCGGCCAACCGTGGGTAGCGCCGAAATCGATCGCCGCCGCCACCAGATCGGAGTCGGGCTCGAGTACCCGGTGCGGCGGGACCGGCAGACCGGACGCCGCCAACCGGTGCCGCATCAAAGCCTTGTCCTGCGCATACTGCAGGGCGTCGGCGCCGGGATGGACGGCGTGCCCGGCCGCCACCAGCGAGCGGATGTGCTCGGTCGGGACGTGCTCGTGATCGAAGGTCACCACATCGCAGCCCTCGGCGAAACGGGTCAGGGCGTCGAGGTCGAGGTGGGAGCCGATCTCGACGTCCGGCGTGACCAACGCGGCGGATTCGTCGGCACCGATGGAGAGCACTCGTAGGCTCTGGCCGAGAGCGATGGCCGACTGGTGCGTCATCCGGGCCAACTGCCCGCCGCCGACCATGCCGACCCGGGGCATACCTGTCCGGGGATCCACGAGGGACGACAGTAGCCGTTCCCGGGAGGTGGACCTGCCCGACGCCCACGAAACGGCCCAGGATCACACCCCGAATTCCCGACGACACCTCTGACGCCCTGCGCCGCACCGCATCGGGTCGGGACGCAGAAGTGCCCCCGCAATCGTCGGGGAGTTGCGGGGGCACTCTGGTCGCCGGACCGAGCGGGTGTCGGGCCACGCAGGATCCGGCGAGTCTCTCGCCGCCGGCGGTGAGGCCGGCGACGTCGTCCTGGGGGCCTACCGTCCGAGTTCGGCCATCAGATCCACTGCGGTGGAATACTTCCGGGGCAACGTCTCAATCCAGACGGACGGCGGCGGGACGGAGACCTCGGGGTCCAGTTCGATCTGGTGGGTGATCATCGAGCAGAGCAGCCGCGCACGACGGGCGAGCATGTTGTCCCGATCGGACAGCGCGACCGCCACCGCATCGCCCAGCAGGGCCAGGCTCTGACCGGCATCGAACACCCGGCGCATGGCGTCGCCGACCAGGATCATCGGGAGCGTGCGCTGCCATCCGGTCCGGCTGCTCAGGTCGAGCCGGATCACCACCAGCGCGGACCTGACCGACACACATTCACCCCGTACCTCCGCCGCCCGGTACGACTCGCCGAGACGGATGTTGAGGTACTCGGGGGTGACGAGTCCGGTCAGCGGATCGGCCACCGTCGAGGGCGGCGCCGTGATCCGATCGGCCCAACCGAGCGATACTGCTCGACGCAGGGGCTCGGTGTAACGGCTCGGGGCGACCGCAGCCAGACCGTCGATGTCGACGAGGGTTTCCGCGAGCGACACCCCGGCAGCGGCCCGCTTGCGTCCCAACCGTTCGGCCGCCGCCCAGACATCGGCGTCGGCCGTGATCGCGTCGCAGACCGCGTCGACCGCGGGAACATGCCAATCGGAGGGAAACGCCCATCCGTAAGCCGAAGATCTTTCCTTCCATTCATGGCAGAGTTGGGTACTGGACCTCATCACGACCGGAAAGCGGTTGGCCACGGTCTCTCCTCTCGCGCCTGGTGCAACTTCCGATGATCCGAACGGGTCACGGCCGGTGCTCTCGAGGATGAGACGCCCGAGGTAACGAAGCATCACGCGGAAATTTCACACTCTTTTCGATCGACTGCGAGCACCTCGGCTCTCCTGAACCCTGCAGCGGTCACGCTCAGTGATTCTTCGCCGGAGAGGGTTGGTCGAAGCCTCCCTTCGATTCACGCTCAGTGATAAATCCGGCTCACTGCGTGAGAAAATCAGGCAACAGCCGTCACAATAGGGAGAAGACGGCCCCCCCGAACGTGCCAGGTCCCTTCTCGGCATGATCGCTGCGTAGTCGTCGAGCAGAGCTCCACACCGAGGTCAAGCCAGAACCAGAGATCCAGCCAGAACCAGAGATCCAGCCAGAGCAAGGAGAACGAACGTGCCGCCCGTCGAGGACCACGCACAGCTGGCGAGCGACGCCGAGCTGATCACGCGTGTGCGTGCGGGTGACCGTTCCGCCTTCGGCGATCTGTACGCACGGCATGCCGGTGCGGCGCTCGCGCTCGCCCGGCAGTTCTCCCGGTCGCCGACCGAGGCCGACGACCTGGTGTCCGAAGCGTTCGCCCGCGTGCTGGACGGAATGCTGGAGAGCAAAGGCCCCGACACCGCGTTCCGCGCCTACCTGTTCACCACACTTCGCAACACCGCCTACGACCGCACCCGCAAGGACAAGCGGCTGCAGTTCAGCGATGACATGGAACGGCACGACGTCGCGGTCGAGGGTGACGACCCGATCATCGCCGATCTGGAGAAGGGGCTGATCGGGAAAGCCTTCGCCGGGCTGCCCGAACGTTGGCAGACAGTGCTGTGGCACATGCAGGTCGAAGGACAGTCGGCCGCCGAGGTCGGAGTGCTGCTGGGGATGGCTCCCAATGCCGTCTCGTCCCTCGCCTTCCGGGCCAGGGAGGGTCTGCGCGAGGCCTACCTGCAGGCCCATCTCGCGGAGACGGCCGCCGAACGCTGTCGTACCACGGTCGACCGCCTCGGGGCCTGGACCC
Source organism: Nakamurella sp. PAMC28650 (assembly GCF_014303395.1). Lineage (GTDB taxonomy): Bacteria > Actinomycetota > Actinomycetes > Mycobacteriales > Nakamurellaceae > Nakamurella. The sequence continues at coordinate 2,454,875 of NZ_CP060298.1, read as the reverse complement.
GCGGAGGGTTGTCCAAACGTGAGAAGGCCCAGGTCGATGCCCATCTCGAGGAGTGCCGCCGTTGCCCGGCGCTGGCTGCCGAGCTCTCCGAGATCAACACCGGCCTCCGCGGCCTGCTGGCGCCGCTGCTGCTCGGCGGGGCCGCCGCTGGATATCTGTCCACCCTGGGACCGGTCGCACCCCTTGCCCAGTTGGGGGTGCTGACCGGCGGGAAGGTCGCCGCCGTCGGAGGCAAGGCCGCTGTCGCCGGCGGGAAGGGCATCGCCGGACACGCCGCTGCGGGTCTGGCCAAGATCGGGAGCCTCGGGCCCGGAGCCGTCGCCGCCGGGGTGGCCGCGGCGGCCGCGGTCGCCGTGGCCGCCATCACCATCGCGTTGACCAGCGGCCATTCCGCGCCGTCGACGGCCGCGGCCGGGACCAGCGGGGTCAGTGCCCTGACCAGTGGACCCGTCGCCGGTCCCGGCGGGACCGGCGGTGGTGCGTCAGGCGGGGGCGGAACGGCCAACGGTGGGAACGGCGGGGCTGCGGTCGGCGGAACTGCGACGGGCGGGACGAGGACGGGTGGGACGACGACGGGTCCCGGCGCAACCGCCGGGTCCACGGGTCCGGCCGGAGCGGGCTCGGGCGGTGCAGGCGGTGCAGGCGGGACCGGAGGCTCGGGTGGTGTCGGCGGGACCGGCGGCCTCCCCATCATCGTGATCCCGGCGACGACGCCCACCATCGCCATCACGCCGACCGTCCCGAACACCGAGGGCAACGCCGGCGCGACGGCCCTGACCGGACCGTCGGGAACCTCGCCGGCGAACGGCTCCGGCGCCACGCCGACCGACTCCGGTGTGACCGGAACTTCCCAGACCTCCGGTCCGAGCTCGACGCCCGGCACCAGCACAAGCACCAGCACGAGCACCAACACATCTGGCACCACCACGCCCGGAACCACGACCCCCAGCACCACCGGCCCGACCACGACCGGCCCCACCACGACCGGCGCGACCACCGGCACCACCACCACCAGCCCGACGACCAGCCCCACCACGACCAGCCCCACCACCACACCGCCGCCCCCGCCCGTGGCGATCATCGGGGTCGACACCCGCAGCGTGAGTGTCGGCGTCGCCGGCGGCCTCGGCGTGCTCAAGCTCCAGATCGCGAACAGCGGTGACGGCCCCTCCGCGGCCGGCCTGACGATGCAGGTGAACGTTCCCCCCGGAGTCACGCTGGGGCAACCCACGCTCAGCCAGGCCCTGCGGAGCAGTGCGGGTGCGTTCGCGAGCCGAGTTGCGTCCGACACCTGTGCCGCCGCCGGTGCGTCGACGATGACCTGCACGCTGCCACCCGTCGCCGCCGGCAAATCGCTGACGCTGACCTTCATCGTTGCGGCCGATCCGACCGCCGTCGCCAAATCCGACATCGCCGTGTCCTTCGACGGGGGAGCCGCGACCAAAGTCCCCCTCACGGTGGCCAGCGGCTATCGGACGGTTTCCTTCAGCTCGAGCAACCCACTGGGACGCGCCGCCACCGCCACCGCCCGTCTGACCGCCGTGACCGTGGACCAGGTCACGGACGCAGGGACGTTGTCCGTTCCGCTGGCCATCGCTCCGGGAATGACGATCACCGGGTTGGCCCCGGGAACGCCGGCGGCGAAGGCCGGCACAGGTTGCAGCATCGGGACTGTCGCCCTGATCTGTCCGTCCGGCGCAGCCATCGCGGGGGTCGACCTGGTCGTCGCCGTCGACACGACCCCGACCCCGGGGCCCGACACCACCGCCCCCGCCACCGATCAGGGCGGACGTTCGCTGATCACCGGGTCCCTCGACGTGTCGGACAGTCCCAACGGCGGCTACACGGCCGACAACCCGGTCGAACTGGACCCGGCGGGCGTGCTCGCCCAGGGCACCACGACCAGCATCACCCTGCTCGGCCACCCGCTGCCCGGCGTCATCGATTCCGGGCCGATCGTGGTCCCGGTCGACCTGACGCAAGGGACCGGCGTGACCATCGACGTGACGAACCTGCCGACCGGGTGCGTGCTCACGCCGAATGCGTCGCCGGCGGGGTCACTGGTGACCTGCACGCCGGCCGACAACAACGGCTCGGCCACCTTCCCCCTCACGGTGGTCGTCGCCCCGGATGCGACCGGCGGAACCCTCTGGCCGGTCACCCTGCCCGTGGGGTCGAGTCCCACTCCAGGCGTGGCAGGTGCCCACACGCTCGACATCGACCCGATGCTGACCGGCTACCAGGGGGTCACCGCTCGGATCCAGGGTCTCAATGCGGGCACCGACGGGTCGCTGACCCTGGTCGGAACGGTCAAACCTGGCATCACGAATCCAGGCAAGGTCACCGTTCCGGTGGCTCTCGGGCCAGGCGTGAGCATCACTGCCTCGGCGAGCGACAACTGCACCGTCAACCTGGTCGGGGCGGTGTGTACCCCCGGTATCGGAGGCACCACGACCTGGAAGCTGGTGGTGCACACAGCATCCGACGCGAAACAGGGCACCCTGGCGTTTCCGTCCCTGCGTCTGGCCGGCTCCGCAGGCCTGATCCCGGTCACCACCGGCTCGGATCTGACCGTCCGGGCCCTCGCCACCTCCTGCGGCCCGGCCGCCACGCTGCTGCAAGGGGATTTCGAGACGCCCCAGGTCAGTCCCGGTGCCGGAAAGTTCCAGAACTCCAGCACGACGGCCTGGAACACCACCGAGCCGGACCAGATGATCGAGTTCTGGCGCACGGGTGCAGGCATCGCAAGGAACAACGGCGGCGTTGACATGGCAGCCCATAGCGGCAGCCAGTGGGTCGAGCTCAATGCCAGACAGGCGAGCGCTCTCTACCAGGACGTCAGGACGGTGCCCGGCCAGCAGATGCGCTGGACCATCTGGCATCGGGCCAGAGCCCTCGACGGCCTCAAAGCCGACGTGACCATCGACAAGATGGCCGTGCAGATCGGCGCTTCAGCGCCCTACTTCCACCCCGACTCGAACACCGCGGTCGCCGACAATGCGGTCGACTGGGTGCAGCACAGTGGCGTCTACATCGTGCCGGCGGGCCAGAGATCGACCCGATTCCAGTTCGTCGCGATTTCGACCGCCTCCGGGGACCCCAGCGTCGGCAACTTCCTGGACGACATCTCCTTCAGCACCGTCCCCTGCCTGACCGCGGCCACGTCCGTGACCAATTCCAATCCGTCGCACGCCACGGCCCGCCCGGGTGACACGCTGACGATCAGCACCACCGTGACGAACAACGGTGGTGACGCCGCCGCCAACGTCGTCGTCACGAATCCCGCCCCGGCCAACACCACCGAGGTTGCCGGCTCCCAATTGCCGATCGCCGCGTCCATCGATCCGGGCCGATCCGCGACGACCAGCTTCAAGGTGACGGTCGACGCGGACGTCCCGGACGGCACGGTCATCAGCGACAATGCGGCGTTGACCTACGTCTGGCCACCGTCGACCGATCCTCTCGGGTCCCTCTCCAACACCGTGACGACCACCGTCTCGGCGACCGGGTAGCCGGTCGACACGGCCGACCATCTCCCACCCTGTTAGCCGAGCGTAAGATCCTGCCGGGCGAGCGGGCAGTCTGACCAGCACGGACAACACACCGCGGCCCGTACACTTGGCCGGTGAATCCGATCGACAGCGTCCGGCAGATCCTGCCTCCGAAGCATCGCGAACTGGCGAAGTTCCTTGCGGTGGGCGGGACCTCGTGGATCGTGGACACCGGGCTCTTCACCCTGCTCTCGCACACCGTGCTGGACGGCAAGGTCATCACCTCGAAGCTGATCTCGGTGCTGGTCTCGACCATCCTGAGCTACATCCTCAACCGCGAGTGGTCCTTCAACGGGCGGGGCGGGCGCGAACGTCATCACGAAGCAATGCTGTTCTTCCTCTTCAACGGCATCGCGCTCGGGCTCAACCTGGTTCCGCTGTGGCTCTCGCACTACGTCTTCGACATCAATCCCGCCCACTACGCCAGGCTGACCGTCACGGTCGTGGACTTCATCTCCGCGAACATCATCGGCACGCTGATCGCGATGGCCTTCCGCTATTGGTCCTATCGCCGGTGGGTCTTCCCCGACGAACTGGTCCCGGTGTCGGCGGAGGTCGACGAGTCCCGCTGACCACGGGCTCCCGGCAGCTCCACCACCGGGGCGGACCCCGCCGGATCCGCCCGATTCTCGGCGGCCAGGAAGATGCCGAACACCGGTGGGCTCGCCCTGCGCAGCTCCAGACGACCCCCGTCCGCCTCGATCAGCGCGCGGGCCAGGCCCAGGCCGAGGCCGGTGGACGACGCAGTCGACATGCCCCGTTCGAAGATGTGCCCGACCAGCGCCGCCGGGACACCGGCTCCCTCGTCAGACACCTCGATGACGGTCGACGTCGGCCCCGGTCGCACGTTGATCCGCACCACTCCGGCGCCGTGCTGGACGGCATTCTCGATCAACGCACCCAGAGCCTCCCGCAGCCGGACCGACGTCACCCGGACCGAGAGGTCAGCCGGACAGGCGACCTTCAGCGACCGGCCGACGGCGGCCACTCTCGGCGCCCACTCCGAGGCCAGATCGTCCAACTCGGCCGATAGATCCAGTTCGGTCGCACCGGCCGCCCGTTGCGACCTGGCGTTGGTGAGCAGGTCGTCGACCACCGTCACCAGCCGGTCGGTCTGATCGAGCGCGGCCTGCACCTCGGCCACGACCGTCGGGTCAGGACTGAGCGCGATCTCCTCCAACCGGAGCCGCAGCCCGGTCAGCCGGGTGCGCAACTGGTGGGAGATGTCGCCGGCCAGGTCCCGTTCGCGGCTCAGCAGCGCCGCGATGTCGGTGGCCGAGGAATCGAGCACGTCGGCCACGCGGTCCAGCTCGGCGATGCCGTAGCGCCGGCGCACCGTGCGGAAGTCACCCGACCCGAGCCGCGCGGCCCGCCGCGCGACGTCGCTGAGCGGCGTCGCAAGTCGTCGGGCCAGCACGAGCGCGATGGTGGTCGCGACCAGCACGGACAACAGCACCGCCGCTCCGACGAGCAACAGCGCCCGCCACCGCTCGGCCCGCAACTTGTCCATCGGCACCGACAGCACCAGTTCACCGCCGCCGGGCAGTGCCACCGTCTCGGAGTACATGTCAAGGCTCGGTTCGGCGCCGATCGCACGGTCGACGAGGCCCTTCTCGCGCACGACCAACCGGCCGCCCTCCGGGATCGCCACCTCCAGCCGGGACAGGTTGATCTGCGAGGTCTCCTCTGACCGCACGGTGATCGAGGCCTCCATGGACTGGAGGCGACCGGCCAGTTCCTGATGCATCAGGTCGTCGACCAGACGCCAGGACACGATCGCCAGGGGCACGCCGAGCGCGACCACGGTGGCGGCGATGACCAGCAGGATCGACGTCAGCACACGACGGCGCACCGCAGGTCAGTCCGTGTCGAAGCGGAATCCGACGCCACGGACGGTGGCGATCCGGTGGTCGACGGCGCCGCTCGGGCCGGCCAGCTTCCGGCGCAGCCAGGAGATGTGCATGTCCAGCGTCTTGGACGACAGCAACGACGGGTCGTGCCAGACCTCGTCGATGATGTCCTCCCGCGGGACGACCTGGCCGGCTCTGGTCATCAGGGCCCGCAACAGTTCGAACTCCTTGTTGGCCAGGGACACCTCGGTGCCGTCCACGATCACCCGACGGGCCCTTGCCTCCATCCGGACGCCGGCCAGTTCGAGCACCTCCGGCTCGCGTCGACGCAGTAGCGCCCGCACCCTGGCCAGCAGTTCGGCCAGCCGGAACGGCTTCCCGACGTAGTCGTCGGCACCGGCGTCGAGGCCGACGATGAAGTCCACCTCGTCGGTGCGGGCGGTCAGCATCAGCACCAGGACGTCCCGTCCGGCCTCGCGGATGCGACGGCAGATCTCCAGGCCGTCGGTGCCCGGCAGACCCAGATCCAGGATGACCAGGTTGATGTCGTTGTACAGGGCGGCGGACAGGGCGGCGCTGCCGTCGGCAGCGACCAGCACCTTGTACCCCTCCCGCTCGAGGGCGCGCGAGAGCGGATCCGAAATGGCCGAGTCGTCCTCGGCCAGCAGCACGGTGGTCACGTGGCTCACCCTACGGCCACACCACATCAAATGAGCGTCACGTCAGGTCGCCCCCGGGGTGATCGAATCGACCCGATCTCGGTGCTCCGCGGACGGGGGTTGCACAAAGGCCCATACCGAAGGTGATCCTCGCTGGTAGTCGGGGTACTCAGACCTTCGGTGATCGAGGCGGTGGACGACGGGGCCGGCCCACCGGACGGCCGGGCCTCAGACGGGTGTCACCCCGTGACGGCGACGGGAGAAGCTGCGGTCCTTGGTCCGGGCGGCGGCCAGCCTGGCGATGAGTTCGCCGCGGAGTTCCTCCGGTTCGACCATCACGTCGACGACCATCTCGCCGGCCAGATGCACGATGTCGATGTCCTTCTCGTATTCCGCCCGCAGGCCCTCCACGTAGAGCGCACGCTCCCCCGGGTCGGAGATGGCGGCGATCTTGTTCGCGTAGACCGCGTTGACGGCGGCCTCCGCGCCCATCACCGCGATCTTCGCGGTCGGCAACGCGATGGTGGCGTCGGGATCGAACCCGGGGCCGGCCATCGCGTACAACCCGGCGCCGTAGGCCTTGCGGACCACCACGCAGAACTTCGCGATGGTCGCCTCGGACACCGCGGTGATCATCTTCGCACCGTGACGGATGATCCCCTGCCGTTCGACCGCCGCTCCGACCATGAATCCCGGCACGTCGGCCAGGAAGATCAGCGGCACGTTGAAGGCATCGCACAGCTGGATGAAATGGGTTGCCTTGTCGGCGGAGTCGACGAACAGCACGCCGCCCTTGAACATCGAGTTGTTGCCCACCACGCCGACCACCCGGCCGTCGAGGCGGCCGAAGCAGACCAGGAGTTCCCGGGCCCAGCCGGGATGGATCTCGAAGATCGAGTCGGCATCCAGCAGCGCCCTGGCGTAGCGGCGCATGTCGAACGCCTGCCGCTCGAACTCCGGGACCAGCGCGCGGAGGTCGCCGGCACCAGGGCCCACCGGCTCCGCGGCCGGTGGCTCCTGGGTGTGGTTGGAGGGCAGGAACGACAGATAGCGGGCCACCGCGTCCAGGGCCTGCACCTCGGTGTCGACGAGCAGATGACCCACCCCGGAGACGGTGGTGTGCATCTTCGCACCGCCCATCTCCTCCAGGGTGGTCTTCTCGCCGGTGACCATCTCGACCATCCGGTCGCTGCCCAGGTACATCGAGGCATTGCCGGCCACCATGACGACGATGTCGCAGAACGCCGGGATGTAGGCCCCGCCGGCGGCGCTCGGGCCGAAGAGGGCGCACACCTGTGGAATGGAGCCCGAGGCGCGAACCTGGGTGTGGAAGATCTTTCCGGCGCCCCTGCGACCGGGGAACAGGTCGACCTGATCGGTGATGCGCGCGCCCGCCGAGTCGACCAGGTAGATCATCGGAACCCCGGTGCTGTAGGCCTTCTCGATGATCCTGATGATCTTCTCGACGGTCCGGGCCCCCCAGGAGCCGGCCTTGACGGTGGAGTCGTTGGCCATCAGGCAGACGGGCCGACCGGCCACCGTGGCGCTGCCGGTGACGATCCCGTCGGCCGGGAGTCCCTCGGCCAACGCATTGGCGAGTTGACCGTCCTCGCGGAAACTCCCGGCGTCGACGAGGTGGTCGACGCGCTCCCGGGCGAACAACTTGCCCCTGGCCGTGTTGGAGTCGTGGTAGCGCTGGGCCCCGCCGGCGGCGATCTGGTCACGCAGCGCGGCAAGTCCGGACGTCATTCGTTCCATGGGCAGTGACGTTAGGTGATCCGCCGTTCGGTTGACACCCACTGCCGGCCGACACCTATTGCTCGTGGACGGGTCACACCCCCGGGGCCGGCGGATACCGTGCCGGCTGCACGCCCGGTCCGGGCCCTGGTCCGGGTAGGCCGTCGGAGCCGATCTGGTAGCGATTGCGGTCGTCCATGATCAGCTGGTTCAACGTCGACTGCACCTTCGGCAACGACGCCACGTTCTCGAATTCCAGCGGCTGGTCGGCGGCGGACTCCACGATCAGCGAGCCGTAACCCAGGAGCCGGCCCCAGAAGGACACCGACGTCTCCATGTTCTGGATGTGACCGAGCGGAATCTGGTGCTCCCGCCGGTGCAGGATGCCGGTGCGGAAGAAGACGTGGAAGTTGGTGATCACGAAATGCTCGGTGCGCCAACGGATGAGCGGCACCACGGTGAAGAAGATCAGGCCCAGCAGCGCGATCACACCGATGACGATCCAGGCGATCGAGTGGTACTGCCAGTGGCGCAGCACGGCGGCGAGCGCAGATCCGCCGCCGATGAACACGACGAACAGCACCGCCGGCAGGATCAGCACCTTCCAGTGCGGATGCTTGTGGAGCACGACCTTCTCACCACGCGAGAGCAGGTTGTCGGGGTAGGCCATGGGTGCCCCTCCAGGTTCGTACTTCTTAAGGATCGTCGGGCAGGTCGAACGGGGATGACGCTACCCGTTCACCAGTGCCCTGGGGCCGAAGACCGCAGAGCCCACTCTCACGATGGTGGCCCCCTCCGCGATCGCCTCCGCGAAGTCGCCGCTCATCCCCATCGACAGTTCGACGGCGTGCTCGGCGCCCGGCATCCCGACGGTCAGGGCCCGGTCCCGGAGTCCGGCGAGCGTGCGGTAGCCGGCCCGGACGGCGCCCAGGTCCGCCGAGCGGAGCCCGATCGTCATGTAGCCGCGCACCCGCAACGCGGACAACGGCGCCAGCTCGGCCAGCAGTGCAGGGACGGCGGCCGGCTCGACGCCCGATTTCGTGCTCTCGCCCGACACGTTGACCTGGACGAGAACGTCCAGAGTGCGTTCCAGGGATGCTATCCGGCTGTTCAGCCGGGTCCCGAGCGCAGCGGAATCCACACTCTGCACGCAGGTGACGTACGGGAGCACCTGGTTGATCTTGTTGCCCTGCAGGTGGCCGATCAGATGGCACTCGTGGCCGGAACCGGCCAGGGCGGCGGCCTTCGCGACCACCTCCTGCACCCGGTTCTCCCCGATCAGGCGTTGCCCGGCCGCGATCAGCGCGAGGATCCGGTCCGGTTCGATCGTCTTGGTCGCCAGCATCAGCCGCACACTGCCGGACTCCCGGCCGGCCGCGACCGCGGCCTCCCGCACCTGCGCCTGCACCGACCGCAGTCGGTCCACGTCGGTCGGGGGTCGGGTCGTCCGGCCCTGGTCTGCCACGTCGTCGAGGTTAACGAACACCGCCGGCGTCTGCGGGCCGCAGATGGACGACGTCACCTGCGGTGTGACGGCTGCGCACACCGTTCACGTCCTGGACGACGACGGCGCCGTCCGGGTCGACGTCGACGGCGATGCCGGCCACCTCGGCCCGGCCGGGCAGTTCGACCCGCACCGAGGACCCGATCGTCGCGCAGGTGTCGAGGTACCTCGGGCGCAGGCCCGACACGTCGACGTCACCGCCGGCCTGCCGCCACGCCGACAGCAGACGGGAGAACCCGTCCAGGATGCGGGCCAGCAGGACGTTGCGGTCGACGGATCCGGCACCGGCGAGCAGCAGTGACGTCGCGTCGGCGCGCGGTAGTTCCGCGGCCAGCAGCGAGACATTCAGCCCCGCACCGACGATCACTGCGTCCCCGGTCATCTCGGCCAGGATCCCACCGCACTTGTGACCGTCCACCAGGACGTCGTTGGGCCACTTCAACCTGGCGTGGACACCGGCGACGTCGGCGAACCCGTGACAGACGGCCAGCCCGAGGGCCGCCCCGATCCAGCCTCGACGGGCGATCGGGATCTCCGAGATGCCGGAGTTCCCCGAGAGCGCCAACCTGACCGAGAACATCAACCCGGCACCCGGTGGACACGCCCAGTGCCGACCCGACCGCCCCTTTCCCGCGGTCTGCTCCTCCGTCACCAGCACCACCGATGCGCCTGCTCCACCCGGGCCGCCGCCCCGCGCGAGATCGTCGTTCGTTGATCCGGTGGACAGCACATGACGGATCTCCCAGGGGGCCCGATCCTGCAGCGCCGCCGCGACCGACCCCGGCGCCATCGGCCGGCGGTCGGGGGCCGGGACTCCGGCGCGGTCGCTGGTGGTCATCCCCAGGATGGTAGGCGGTGCGGACGAGGCGGGCGTCGGCGGCGGCCGTCGAGTAGGCGTGGCAGCACGTCAGGTGGGCGTGGCAGCATCGTCAGGTGAACAGAGCGCGCTCGACCACCGTCCTGGCCTCCGCGTCTCCCGCACGGCTGGCGGTGCTGAGGGCCGCCGGGATCGATCCCGTCGTCTTCGTGTCCGGTGTCGACGAACCCGCCATCGAGGCGGCGAGCAGCCACCTCGGGCCGGCCGGTACGGTGACAGCCCTCGCCGCGGCGAAGGCGCAAGCCGTGGTGGCTGCGGTGACCGCCCAGCATCGCGACGCCGTGGTGATCGGCTGCGATTCCATGCTGCTGCTCGACGGCAGGCTGCGCGGCAAGCCGGCCGACGACGCGCAGGCCCGCCGGGAGTGGGCCGAGATGTCCGGCCGCACCGGTGATCTGCTGACCGGACATGCGGTCCTGGTCCTGACGGACGGCCGGATCACCGCCCGTGCGTCCGGGCACGAGCGGACCGGGATCCGCTTCGGGACGCCCACGCCCGACGAGATCACCGCCTACCTGGCCACCGGTGAGCCCCTGCAGGTGGCCGGCGGCCTGACCATCGACGGCTACGGGGGATGGTTCGTCGAGGGCATCGACGGCGATCACTCGTCCGTCATCGGGATCTCGCTTCCGCTCACCCGCAGGCTGCTCGCCGACGTGGGGATCCCGGTCACCGACCTCTGGCGTCGCCACTGACACCTCGCACCGAACGCTCTCCTCACGACATCCCGGGCATCCTGCTTGACAGGTCGGTCGCCGGGCGCCATGGTCGGGGCCGTTCCGACGATCGGATCGCGGGGGTCACCGGACCGTTCCCGACACCGGGCCGTTCCCGACACCGGGCCCCCGGCACGGCCCGGATCCGACCAGCACAGGAGACGAAGATCGACACCACCGAGGTCGACGGGGCCGAGGTCGACGGCACCGAGGTCGACGGCGCAGATGAGGTCGTCCTCGAGCACCAGGTGGCGCCCGGACCGCTGGCCGGAGCCCGCCGCCGCGTCTGGTCCTGGCGGATCGGGGCGATCCTGCTCGTCCTCTACCTGCTGTTGGCCGCACTGTTCTGGCGGACCCTGGTCTGGCAGTTCGATTCAGCGTCGCTCGGTGCCGGCAGCGGCGACGCCGGCCTGTTCATCTCCTGGCTGCAGTGGGCCGCCCACGCCGTCACCAACGGTCTGAACCCACTGCGCAACGACTACCTGCAAGCGCCGTTCGGGGTGTCCGCGGTGTGGAACACCTCCATCCTGGCGCTCGGCATCCCGTTGATCCCGGTCACCTTGCTGTTCGGTGCGGCCACCTCCTTCAACGTGGTGCTGCTGCTCAGCCCGGTGCTGGCCGCGTGGACCGCGTCCAAGTGGCTCCGCCGGCACGTGGACACCGTGCCGGCCGCGATCGGCGGACTCGTCTACGGCTTCTCACCGTTCGAGATCGGCCAACTCGCCGGGCATGCCCACCTGACGTTCCTGGCTCTCGTACCGCTGATCGTGATGTGCCTTGAAGATCTGATCGTCCGCTCCGAGCGTCCGCTCTGGCCGACCGCTCCGCTGCTCGGGCTCGCCGTGGCGGTGCAGTACTTCATCAGTTCCGAGATCCTGCTGATGCTGGCCATCAGCCTGGTGCCGGCCGTCATCCTGCTCGCGGCGGGCAGGTGGGACGTCACCCGACAACGGGTCACCAGGGTGCTGGTCGCCGGACTGGTCGCCGTCGGTACCGCCGCGGTACTGCTGGCCTATCCCCTCTCGGAGCAGTTCTCGAAGACCTACCGGATCGATGTTGCGGTCCAGGACTGGACGAAACATGTCGCCCAGGTGGGATACCTGTTCACGCCGACCGTGGCGCTGTTCTTCCACGGGTCCTCGCCCTCGCCCGATCCGGTGGAGAACGGCACGTTCATCGGGTGGCCGATGTTGGCCGTCCTCCTCATCACCGTCGTCGTGCTGCGCCGCCGGTTGGCGGTCTGGGTCGCGGTCCTGATGGCCGGCTTCGCCGTCGTCTCCGAACTGGACCTGCACGTGTTCGGGGTGTCGGTCTCCGTCCTGGCACGTCTCCAGCGCCGCGTCGAGCTCACCGCCAGCATCGTGCCGATGAGACTGTCCAGCGTCTTCGCCCTCGCCGCGGCCTTCCTCGTTGCACTCGGAGTGCAGGAACTGCTCCGGGCGTGGCCGCGACATCGATGGGTGAGCATCGTCGGCGGGGCCCTCGTCCTGGTCACCCTGGGGTCGTGGCTGCCCGGCAACGCGCGGCCGGTCGGCCCGCTCATCGGCACACCGGCCTTCTTCACGAGTCAGGTGATGAGGCAGATCATCCCGGAGCACTCGATCGCGATGGTCGCGCCGATGGCCAACCCGAGCAACATGTATGCCGAGTTCTGGCAGGTGAGAGCGGGCATGTGGTTCAAACAACTCGGCGGCTACGACCTGAACAACCAGGGCACCGGGATCCCGAGCTTCAGGCCGAGACAAAGCACCCTGCTGCGGCTGTTCGGGGCCAGCTGGGCGGGCCGGGCCGCACTTTCCCCGACGGAGCTGCAGCAATTGATGCGGGCCGGACGGATCGAACTCGCGGACTCCGGCGCCACGTTCTTCATCGCGGTCCCGCACTACCTCGGCGACGATCAACAACGCGACTTTGCCCGGAAGATGCTCGGGCGCCCCGCCGACCGGGCGGCGGGCGGCGCGCAGATCTGGTCCCTCACCCAGCGGTGCGGACAGGACCCGTCCATCGGACCCGTCTGTCCGACCGGCGGGTGACGCACCGGGTCCCGGCCGACGCGCGGAGACGGGTTGGCCACCGGACTAACGTCTGCTCATGACCAACGACGAATCCGCGGCACCGGGCGGGGTTCCCACCGACGTCCGGGTGGGGGATGCCGAACGCAACTCGGCGGTCACCGCTCTGGGTGACCACATGGCCAGCGGCCGCCTCGACCTCGACGAGTACGGCAGCAGGAGTGCGGTGGCCGGCGCCGCCCGCACCGCGGGTGAACTCCAGGCGCTGTTCGCCGACCTGCCGGCTCCGCATCCGGTGCTGCCGGGAACGCAGTCCGTGTCGATCGCGAAGGCCGACGGGCCGATGGCCGCACAGACCCGGGCCGGCGCCACCCCGCCGTGGTCGACGACCGCAGCCGGGCGCAGAAGCTGGTGGCCGCCGCGGCCGCCAGTTCGGCGATCATTGCCCTGGTGCTGTTCCTGGTCACCAGTCAGTGGTGGTGGTTCCTGCTGATCCCGCTGATCTCGTCCGTCGCCGGAAGTGTCTGGGGGGACGGCTGGAAGCGTCCACGGGCTCGCGGCTGACCGCGGCTGCCGCTGGTGGTGGCGCTGTCACCACCAGCCGAGCCAATGGCTGATCAGCAGGCCGATGACGGTCACCAGGACAGCACCGAGATACCTCAGCAGGGTGGGCGTCAACGCCCGCCACCGCACGGCCGAGTCGAGCGGGACCACCGCGGCCAGGGCGGACAACTGGTGCACCAGGGGTAGCAGCACGACCAGGGAGATCAGCCGGCCGTCGAGTTCCGGTTTCCCCACCACGATCCGCAGCACCAGCGCGCCGAACAGCAGCACCGCCGGGCCGCCCGAGCCCGGCCGCATCACCACCCAGAACGTCAGGCCCACCATGAGCGCCCACTGCAGCACGTTCGTACCGCCCACCCGGTCGGGTACGAACAGCGTGGTCATGGTCAGCGCGCAGGCGATGGCCAGCGCGATCCGCAGCCATCCGCCGCCGCCGGGCAGCAGCGATCCGCTCTCCGGCGGCCGGTCGTCGCCGGGTGCTCGCTCACCGGCCGGGGGCGCGGTCATCGACGATGCCTTCGGAGTTTCATGGCCGCGGTCAGGTCGGTGGCAATCTGCCCCCGGTCCCACGTCAGGACCGGAATCCCGTCGCCGCGCAGGCGGTCCAGCCGGACCCGGCGCTCGGCCAACAGCAACTGGACCTCCTTGACCGCCTGCGGGAACCGGTCGGTCCGGGCCGTCTGCAGAAGGTCGTGGGTGGGCAGCACGTCGACCACCACCACCTGATGACCCCGGCCGGCGGCATCCAGGGCCGCCTGCATCGACACGTCGTCGATCAGGGACGAGAACAGGACCACCACCGCCGAGGGCGGAAGTCCCCACAGTTCCGGCGTCGGCATCCATCTGGACCTCGAGGACCGGACCTGGGCGAGCTGGTAGCGCACCCGCTGCAGATGACGGGATCCGCTGCCCATCCGCACGTGTCGGCGGACCGCGGACAGATCCAGGATCCCGACCCGGTCCCCGGCGTGCAGCTGGGTGGCCGTCACGGCGGTGGCCGCCGCCACCATCAGGTCGATGCTGGACCGCACGGCGGTAGGGTCGCGTCCGTCGGTCGGCTGCTCCACCCGGACCAGCCCGAGGAGAAAGCGGCGGAGACGCTGCAGGTTCTCGGCCGCGGCGACACGCAAACGGTGCCAGTCACTCCGCGGATCCCTGATCTGCGGGAGGATCTCGTGGCGGGTGTCAAGGCACAGGACGAATTCGGTGTCGGCGTCGCTCTGCGTCCGCCGGACGAACAGCTTCTGATGACGCGCATAGGCGCGCCAGTGGATGCTGCGCAACCGATCCCCCGGAACGAACTCGCGCAGATCGATCAGGTCCCCGCCCTGGCCGGCCCGCCGGCTGCGGTGCTCGCCGGCCCAACCACCCAGTATGGGGGGGAGCTCGAACCCGCCGACTGCCTCGACCCCAGGCGGCACCATCACGTCGAGCTCGTCACCGCTCAGCGGGCCGGCGCAGAACAGGGCATCGGGGCCGGCGGCGAGCAGATCCGGTCTGGCCACCACCACCGTGCCCCATGACGCCGCTCTGGTCCGGGCCAGGACGAGGCCGTCGGCCCCGCCGGGCACGGTCTGCCCGGCCCGCCCCGGGTCCCCGAGGGCGTCCGGGATGCTGACCGAGACCAGTTGCACCCCTTGGAGTCCGACGATCTCGACGGCCACCGTCATCGGCCGGTCGCCGACCACGACGCCCTGCGTGCTCGCCACCGCCGCCGGCAGCACCTCCCGATCCGGCTGCGCCGCGGACAGGGCGAGCACCAGTCCCAGAGCGATCGGGATGCCCAGCACCGCGACGTCCGCGCGCCCGAACGCGACGCCGAGGCCGATGGCCGTGGTGGCGAACGAGAAGGCCCGGTACAGGGCGGCGGTGGGCCGCCAGCCCCGGGGGTTTCCGGGCGTCGTCATCGACGTTTCAACGACCGACGCCGCGCATCGTCGGCGGGGTCGGCACGGTGGCCAGCAGGTGGCGCACCACATCCTCCCCGGACACCGATTCTGCGTTGGCCTGCAAGGTCAGCACGAGCCGGTGACCGAGCCCGGCGACGGCCACGGCCTTGACGTCCTCCGGGAGGACGAAGCCCCGCCCGTCGAGCACGGCCCAGGCACGGGACAGCAGCAGCAGGGCCTGGGTCCCGCGCGGCGAGACGCCGGCCTCGACGGAGCTGTGCCGACGGCTCGCCGTGGCCAGATCGACGCAGTAGCCGATGATGTCGGCATCGGCCTCGACCTGCTCCACCCCGGCCTGCAGGCGACGGAGCGACGCCGGGTCGGTCACGGCGGGCACCGGTTGGTCGCCCCTGGCCCGCGCGATCCGCCGGCGGAGCATCTCGATCTCGGCCTGCGCCGGCGGGTAGCCGAGCCTGGTACGGATCAGGAAGCGATCGAGTTGGGCCTCGGGCAGCGCGTAGGTCCCCTCGTACTCGATCTGATTGGCGGTGGCGATGACGTGGAACGGCACCGGGAGCAGGTGCGTATTCCCCTCGACGCTGACCTGGCCCTCCTGCATGGCCTCGAGCAGGGCGGACTGCGTCTTGGGTGGGGTCCGGTTGATCTCGTCCGCCAGCAGCAGGCCGGCGAACACCGGGCCGGGCTGGAAATTGAACTCCGCCCTTCCCGGGTGGTAGAGGTAGGACCCGGTGATGTCCGAGGGCAGCAGGTCGGGAGTGAACTGCAACCGGCGGAACTCCAGGCCCAGCGCCCCGGCCAGGCTGCGCGCGAGCAGCGTCTTGCCGAGCCCCGGGTTGTCCTCGAAGAGCACGTGACCGCCGGCCAGGATGGCAGCCAGCGCCAACCGGAGCGGATAGCCGTTGCCGACCACCGCGGTACCCACCGCCTCGGCGATACGCCCGGCGGTGTGGGCGATCTCGGCCGGCGAGGCGACCGCCCCGGTGCCGGCCGCCGGGACCGGATCCCCGTTCGGTTCGACCTTGGCCAGGTGGTGCTCGAACCGGACCCCGGTGGTCGGTGGCTGTGGCGCGGTCATCTGTTTTCTTCCCTCTCCACGAATTGTTGCGACGCTGAAGACGTGCTCGCGATCCGAGGACCTGGCCGCGAGCGGGAGTCCCCGAGCGTGATCAGCCGGTCGATCATCGCCGTCACCTGGGCGGCGGTCGGATCCGGCGGTGGCGGCTCCGAGCCCACCCGGGGAGGCGGGAAGAGCAGTTCGTGGGTGCCGGCGCCCAGCAGTCCGATGGCGCCGGCCGAACCCGGCCCCAGCTCGTGACGGGCCAGCACGGCGGTGGCCAGCACCCGCAGGCGGGCCTGCAGGTCGTGGCTCAGTCCGGGGCGCGAATCGGTCAGAGCGTCGAAGCCGTTGAGCCGCCAGCGCGGGATGCCGGCCAGCCGGACGGCTCGACCGTTGGGCACCGTCGGCCATTCGATCCTGACCAGGTCCATCGCCCGGAGCAGTCCGAAGGACCCGACCGCGACGACCAGACCGGACCCGGCCACCCGTGGCACCGGCGCCCCGGCGACGAAGACGCCGACGCCGAACACCGCACCGATCGCCGCGGCGATGACGAGCTGGGTCCGAACGGAGGTCTGGACGGGCGCGGGATGGCCCGGGAGCGGCGGGGTCGGATCACCGGGCCGAGTCGGCGCCTGCCAACTCACCGGTAGCCCTGCACGGCACCGGCACCGAGGGCGGCCAGCAACGCGTCGGCGCCGGCCCTGGCCCTGATCGCGGTGTCCGGTAGCAGTCGGACGTGGTCGAACCGGGCCCGCTGGTAGAGCGAGAGCAGTTCGGCGGCAGCACGTTCGTCGACCGGACCGAACGACCTCAGGGCCTGGATGAATTCGGTGGGCGTCTGCTCGGGACGTCGCCCCGTGCCGCGGGCGGCCGCCTGTCGCTCGAGCTGATCCCAGCAGGCGATGACGTAGTCGGCTGCCTCCCGTGGATCGAAGGCCCTGGCCGGATCGGGTGCCACCGGCGTCGGCCGGACGTCGTCGGCCGGCTCGACGGCGCGCTTGCGGGAGGCGGCGGGAGCCGTTCGATTCCTGACCATCGACACGGCGATGAGCACCACGGCGACCAGCAGGATGCCGCCCAGGACGAGGAGCACCACGGTCGGATCGAAGGATCCGGCACCCGGCGCTGCGGCCGCCGGGTCGACGTTCCTGACCGGCGGCGGGGTGAACGTCGGAGGCGCGATCGAGGGCAGGTCAGCCGGCGCGGAGGCGGTGTGCGGACGGCCGATCCAGGGACCGAGCGACCCCGCCCACAGGGCGGCGCCGGCCAGCAGTACGCCGGCGGCCACGATCAGGCCGGCGCGGGCCAGCGGAGCGGGTGCGGGCCATCGACGCCTCACCGCCACGCCTCCCCCATTTCTCCATCATCGCCTGCCACCGCCCTCACGCGGCGGCATTCCCCGGTGAAGTGTCCACCATTGCGCTAGGAGCCTCCCGGCGCAACGGACTCCGGCCCGTCGGGCTGCGGCGCAGCAGGCCCCGGCCGGGCCGGCCGGGCCGGCCTGTCGGACCGATGGCCCCAGACATCGGCCAGTGCCACCGCCCGGGTCCAGCTGGCGTATTCGGCCGTCCGGCGCTGCGGGTTCGCCTGTGGCCGCCATTCCGCGGCCCGTTGCCAGTTCGCCCGCAGCACCTCGCGGTCCGGCCAGTACCCCACGGCCAGCCCGGCGGCATACGCGGCCCCGAGCGCCACCGTCTCGGCCATCATCGGTCGCACCACCGGGATGTCGAGCGCATCGGCGAGCAGTTGCATGAGCAGGTTGTCGGTGGTCATGCCACCGTCGACGGCCAGCGACTTCGCCGACCGGCCGGCGTCGGCATTCATCGCCTCCATCACGTCGCGGGTCTGCCAGGCCGATGCCTCGAGCACGGCCCTGGCGATGTGCGCCTTGGTGACGAACGCCGTCAGACCGACCATCAGGCCCTGCGCCGAAGGGTTCCAGTGCGGGGCGAACAGACCCGAGAAGGCGGGCACCACATAGCAACCGCCGTTGTCGGGGACGGTGGCGGCCAACGTCTCGATCTCCGCGGCGCTGCGGATCAGACCGAGGCTGTCGCGCACCCACTTGACCAGCCCGCCGGCCACCGCCACCGAACCCTCCAACGCGTACCTGGCCGGTTCGTCACCGATGCGGTACGCCACCGTGGTGATCAGCCCGTGACCGGATCTGATGATCTTCGGACCGGTGTTCAACAGCAGGAAGCTTCCGGTGCCGAAGGTGCATTTGGCTTCGCCGGCGTCGAAGGCCGTCTGCCCGAAGAGGGAGGACTGCTGGTCGCCGATGATGGCCCCGATGGGAATCCCGGCCACCGGCGCCGTCGTCGCGCCGACCACGCCGACCGTCGATCGGATCTCCGGCAGCATGCTGCGCGGGACCCCGAGTGCGGCCAGCAGCACCGGATCCCAGTCCAGTGTCTCCAGGTTCATCAACATGGTCCGGCTGGCGTTGGTGACATCGGTGACGTGCAGGCCGCCGTTCACCCCGCCGGTCAGATTCCAGGTGATCCAGGAGTCCATCGTGCCGAACAGCACTTCGCCGCGCTCTGCCCTCTCCCGCAGGCCGGGATCGCGGTCGAGCAGCCAGCGCAGCTTGGGCCCGGAGAAATACCCGTTGAGCGGAAGCCCGGTCCGCCTGGTGATCTCGGCCTCGTCCTGGGCGACGGCGATATCGGCCAGCAGGTCGATGGTCCTGGTGTCCTGCCAGACGATCGCGCGGCCAAGGGGCCGCCCGGTGGTCCGGTCCCAGACCACCGTGGTCTCCCGCTGGTTGGTGATGCCGAGGGCGACGATCTGGGTGGGCTCGACGCCCGCGTCGGCCAGCGCGAGCGGCACGATCTGACGGACGATGGCCCAGATCTCGCCCGCGTCGTGTTCGACCCACCCCGGCTGCGGGTAGTACTGACGGTGTTCGCGCTGGGCGACCGACACCATGGTGCCCTGATGATCGAACACCATGCACCGGCTCGAGGTGGTGCCCTGATCCAGTGCCGCCACGAACTTCTGGCTCATGACTCCCGCCCGTGCCCGAGTTCGCGGGAGATCGACCGGCCCGCCCTGACCACCTGCGAGACCAGGGTCGCGCGGGGCCTCGAACGCTCGTCGCAGATGCGCGTGCTCGCACCCTCGATGCCCACGGTGGCCACCACGTATCCCCCGCCGTCACGGATCGGCGCCGCGATGCCCGATACCCCGGCGTCCGACTCGTCCACCGACGCAGCCCAACCGAGATCCCGGATCGAGGCCAGATCCCGTTGCAGCGCAACGCGATCGGTCAGCGTGCGGAAAGTGTAACCAGGGAGATCCTTGCCGATGATGCTGCGCGCGGCACCGGGATCGAAGGCGAGCAGCACCTTCCCGAGCGCATTGGCGTGCAGCGGCAGACCGGTGCCGGTCAGGATGACCTGATCACTGCCATCGGCGCGGAACACGTGATGTGCCACCACGGCCCGGCCGTCGGCGAAGGCGGCCACCCGGGCCGACTCCCCGGTGCGGGCCGCCAGGGCGTCGGTCCAGTTCAGCGCCTTGGCCCTCAGCTCGTTCAGATCCAGCCTGGCCCAGCCGAGCCGGAAGACCTCTGGCGCCACCCGATAAGGACCGGTGGGGAAGGTCTGTTCGATGAAACCGACGTCCTGCAGGGTGCGGAGCAGACCGTGGGCGGTGCCCTTGGCGAGCCCGAGGGCGGAGGCGATCTGGGCCAGCCCGATGGGTTCGTCCTCGTCGGCCAGCAGCCTCAGCATCGCCGCGGCCCGCTCGACGGACTGCACGGTTGCGGACACGAACCAAAGGGTACGCGTCCGGTTTCACACCGTTCGGCATGGCCGAACCATACAGCGTTCGGCAATGCCGAACGCTCGGGATTGATCTTGCCGTGGTGGCACCGATACCTTGCGAACGAGGCACTTCTCGCACCGCTCCGGCGGTGTCCGCGAGGAGTCCGATCCCGATTGATCAGTGAGGATCATCGATGACCCGGATCCAGGCGACCGACGGCCCGGCAGCACCCCCGGCGTTCCGCGGCCCCATGGCGCACCCACCGTTCGGTTCCCTCCGGTCCGGCAGCGGCTGAGCGCGCCGATCATCGTCGGACCCGCATCGCCCGTCCGTGCCACGGCCTCCGGTCCTGCGCACACTTGAACCATCCGCTCGACAAGAACGCTTCAACACGCACCAAGGAGTGATGACATGAGTTTCCTGTCCACCGCGATGAGCCCGGCCAACCGTCAGGACGCGCTGCGCCAGATGACCGAGACCGAGTTCGACGTACTGGTCATCGGCGGCGGCGTCGTCGGCGCCGGGGCCGCCCTGGACGCAGCCAGCCGCGGGCTGAAGGTGGCGCTGGTGGAGGCCCGTGATCTCGCCTCGGGCACCTCGAGCCGATCTTCCAAGCTCGTGCACGGCGGCCTGCGCTACCTCAAGCAGCTGAACTTCTCGTTGGTCTTCGAGGCACTGCGCGAACGCAAGCTGATCCTCGAGACCCTGTGTCCGCATCTGGCCCACCCGGTGAAGTTCATCTACCCGCTGGAGCGGTTCGCCTGGGATCGCGCCTACGTCGGTACCGGCGTCGGCGTCTACGACGTGCTGGGGGCCGGCCGGGGGGTCCCCAGCCACCTCAGGCACCTGTCGAAGCGCAGGACGATGGAGTCGTTCCGCGGCGGCAAGATCGGCGGCATCAAGGGCGGCATCATGTTCTACGAGGGCCAGCTCGACGACGCCCGTCACACCATGATGATCTCGCGGACGGCGGCGTCCTACGACGCGCTGGTGGTCACCAGCGCGCGGGTCACCTCGTTCCTGCGCGACGGCCAGCGGGTGATCGGCGCGGTGGTCAAGGATCTGGAGACCGGCAAGGACATCGAGGTCAGGGCGAAGACGACGGTCAACGCGGCAGGGGTGTGGACCGACGACATCCAGCAGATGGTCGGCGGCAAGGGCCAGTTCAAGGTGACCGCTTCCAAGGGCGTCCACGTGATCGTCCCGAGAGACCGGATCGACTCGGACACCGGGCTGATCACCGAGACCGAGAAGAGCCTGCTGTTCATCATCCCGTGTCCCTGGAGCGACGACTTCTGGGTGATCGGAACCACCGACACCCCATGGGATCTGGATCTGGCCCACCCGGCTGCCAGCCGCAGCGACATCGACTACATCCTGGGCCAGGCCAACCGGCTGCTCGAGAAACCCCTCACCCGTGACGACGTCGTCGGCGTCTACGCCGGCCTCCGTCCGTTGCTCGCCGGCGAGGAGGACCAGACCAGCAAGCTGTCCCGCGAGCACGCCGTGGTCTCCCCCGTCCCCGGTCTGGTGATCGTGGCCGGCGGCAAGTACACGACCTACCGGGTGATGGCCGCGGACGCCGTCGACGAGGCGGTCAAGCAGCTGCCCGGCAGCATCGGGAAGTCCATCACCGCCAAGGTTCCGCTGATCGGCGCCGACGGCTACCAGGCGCTGGCCAACAACATGGACAAGCTGGCCACCGAGATCGGTCTGGACGAACCACGGGTCAAGCATCTCCTGGGTCGCTACGGCAGCCTGATCCGTGAGGTGGTGGCGCTGATCGGCACCCGTCCGGAGCTCGGCGAACCGCTGGAGAGCGCCCCGAAGTACCTGAAGGTCGAGGCCGTCTATGCGGTGTCGTACGAGGGGGCCCTGCACCTGGACGACATCCTGGCCCGCCGCACGCGGATCTCGGTGGACACCTGGGACCGGGGGGCGGCGGCCGCCCAGGAGGTCGCCGACCTGGTGGCCCCGCTGCTCGGCTGGGACGCCGCCGCCGTGCTGAACGAGGTCGAGCACTACCGGGCCAGGGTGAAGGCCGAGATCGAATCCCAGCAGATGCCGGACGACCAGACCGCGGACGCCGCCCGGATGGGCGCTCCGGAGGTCAGGGTCGGTGCCGAATCCCCCGGCGAGCGCCATGGCACCGAAGGCTCCGCGGTCGGTCAGGGCAAAGCGGCGCAGGGACTGTGACGGCATGAATCGGCAATGGGCATGAATCGGTAACGGGCATGAATCGGCGATGTGCATGAACCGGCAATCTGACAGGGGGCCGCCACCGGCGGCCGATTTCTAGCGCGCCCCGTTCCACGGTATCGCCCCGCCCGGAGGCGATACCGCGATGGGTGGTGCGAGAAATTGCCGGATCCAATCGTATTTCCCCCGCCGGCATCGCAGCCGGCCCGGTCCAATGGAGGACTTCAGTTGAGCACTGTCAGCTTGGGGCACATATTCCTGTACGAGACGCTGGGCACGATGATGCTTCTCCTGCTCGGCTGTGGCGTCGTGGCCACCGCCATCCTGAAGGGCAGCAAGGGCGAGAACGGCGGTTGGCTGCTGATCACCTTCGGTTGGGGTCTCGGGGTCTACGTCGGTGTGTACGTCGCATTCCCGACCGGCGCGCATCTCAATCCGGCCGTCACGGTGTCGCAGTGGATCATGGGCAACATCTCGGCCGAACAGGCATTCGCCTACTTCGGTGCCGAACTGCTGGGCGCATTCCTGGGAGCGGTGCTGTGCTGGGTCGCCTTCCGCGAACATTTCGATGCCGAACCGGATCCGGGCAAGAAACTGGGCGTCTTCTCGACCGGTCCGGCCATGCGGACACCGGTCTGGAACATCCTCACCGAGATCATCGCCACCTTCGTGCTGATCTTCTGGATCCTGATCGCCGGTGGCACTCCGACGCAGGTCGGTCCACTGGCGGTCGCGCTGGTGGTCATCGCAGTCGGTGCCTCGCTCGGCGGACCGACCGGCTACGCCATCAATCCTGCCCGTGACCTCGGCCCCCGCATCGCGCACGCAGTCCTACCGATCAAGGGGAAGGGCTCGTCCGACTGGAGCTACGCCTGGATCCCGGTCGTCGCACCCATCGTCGGCGCCGTGCTGGCGACCCTGGTGTTCAAGGCCACCGACGCCACCAACCTGATCAAGGCGGTCAAGGCCGGCTGACCCGCAGCTGCATCACCCCGATGTTCATTCCAATGACGTAGTGAAGAAAGGACTTTCCGCACATGAGCGAGCAGTTCGTAGCAGCGATCGACCAGGGCACCACCTCCACCAGGTGCATGATCTTCAACCACGAGGGCCGGGTCGTGGCCGTCGACCAGAAGGAGCACGAGCAGATCTTCCCGAAGGCCGGTTGGGTGGAGCACAACCCGATCGAGATCTGGGACAACATCCGGGCCGTGACGGCCGGCGCGCTGGCCAAGGCCGACCTGCAGGCTGCCGACATCGTGTCGATCGGTATCACCAACCAACGCGAGACCGCCATGGTCTGGGACCGGCACACCGGTGTCCCGGTCTACAACGCCATCGTCTGGCAGGACACCAGGACCGACGCCATCTGCCAGCAGCTGGGCGCGCTGGGCGGCGGCGCCGACCGCTACAAGGACAAGGTGGGTCTGCCGCTGGCCACCTACTTCTCGGGCCCCAAGGTCCGCTGGATCCTCGACAACGTCGAGGGCGCAAGGGAAAAGGCCGAAGCCGGCGATCTCGTCTTCGGCAACATGGACACCTGGACCGTCTGGAACATGACTGGCGGGATCGACGGCGGGCTGCACATCACCGATCCCACCAACGCCTCGCGGACCCTGCTGATGGACCTCGACACGCTGACCTGGGACGCCACCATCGCCGAGGACATGAAGATCCCGTTGTCCATGCTGCCGGAGATCAGGTCGTCCTCCGAGGTCTACGGGGAGGTCCGGCCGCGCGGCGTGCTGGCCGGCGTCCCGATCGCCGGGATTCTCGGCGACCAGCAGGCCGCCACCTTCGGACAGGCCTGCCTGTCGGTCGGCGAAGCCAAGAACACCTACGGCACCGGCAATTTCATGCTGATCAACACCGGCACCGAGAAGGTCCCGTCGAAGAACGGCCTGCTGACCACCGTCTGCTACAAGATCGGTGACCAGCCGACCATCTACGCCCTCGAGGGCTCCATCGCCGTCTCGGGATCACTGGTCCAGTGGGTCAGGGACAACCTCGGCCTGATCACCGAGGCCCCGCAGATCGAGGACCTCGCCAAGACCGTCGACGACAACGGCGGCTGCTACTTCGTGCCCGCCTTCTCGGGTCTGTTCGCCCCGTACTGGCGCTCCGACGCCCGCGGCGCGATCGTCGGTCTGACCCGCTACGTCAACAAGGGTCACATCGCCCGTGCGGTCCTGGAGGCCACCGCGTTCCAGTCGAAGGAGGTCCTCGACGCGATGAACGCCGACTCCGGTGTCGACCTGACGGCGCTGAAGGTCGACGGCGGCATGGTCGTCAACGAGACGTTGATGCAGTTCCAGGCGGACATCCTGGGGGTCCCGGTGATCCGGCCGGTGGTGGCCGAGACCACCGCACTGGGAGCCGCCTACGCCGCGGGCCTGGCAGTCGGCTTCTGGGCCTCCGAGGAGGACATCCGCACGAACTGGGCCGAGGACAAGCGCTGGGAGCCCAACATGGAGGAAGGCGCACGGGCGAAGGCCTACGCCTCCTGGAAGAAGGCCGTCACGAAGACCTTCGACTGGGTCGACGCCGAGGGCTGACCGGCGCACCAGCGCACCGGCCCCTGCGCACGGCGGAACAAGGGCGGAACAAGGGCGGGACGTACTTCGGTACGTCCCGCTCTTCGTGGTTCCGAACCCCGACGCGAGGTGTGGGAATCCTGCGTCGGCGGTGATGTCCGATTCCAGAGGTTTGTCGACATTCGGAGGAATCTGCGCCGGAAACAGCGTTGTTCCACCGTAAAGGGCCAGAAATCACTCTTCTGCAACAGGATTTCCTTTCCACAGGTGCTTCACATCTGATCCTTATTCGTGCAAACTACCGGCGTCCGGAGTTCTCACGAAGAGCCAGGAGTACAGATGAGACGCACCATCTTCGTCGTTGCCGCAGCCATCGTCGCCGGTCTGTTGGTCGGTCCGTTCGGGATTGCCTCCGCGGCATCAGCACCGGCCGCCAGGGCCCATCACCACGCCGATCGGGTCTGCGCGAAGGCCTCGGCCGGGAACGCCGCCTGCGAGGCACTCGTCCAGGTCGATGCCAACGGAAAACCGGTGGCCAACGCCACTCCCAGCGGCTATGGACCCGCCGACATCCGATCCGCCTACTCCCTCGCGTCGTCCTCCAGCGGCGGGCGGACCGTCGCCATCGTGGACGCCTACAACGACCCGACCGCCGAGGCGGACCTCGGCGTGTACCGCCGGACCTACGGGTTGTCGGCCTGCACCACCGCGAACGGCTGCTTCCGCAAGGTCGGGCAGACCGGCGGGGCCGTCCCCAGCACCAACGCAGGCTGGGCGCAGGAGATCAGCCTGGACCTGGACATGGTCTCGGCGGCCTGCCCGGACTGCAGGATCCTGTTGGTGGAGGCCAAGACCGCGTCCTTCGCCAACCTCGCCGCAGGCGTGAACTACGCAGCCACCCAGGGTGTCTCGGCGATCAGCAACTCCTACGGCGGATCCGACTCGTCCGCGAGTTCGGCCTACGACCACCCGGGGATCGCGATCACGGCGTCCACCGGCGACGGCGGCTACGGCATCGAGTCACCCGCCTCCTACCCGACGGTGGTCGCCGTCGGCGGCACGAGTCTGACGAAATCCTCCACCGCCAGGGGCTGGTCCGAAACGGCCTGGAGCGGCGCCGGCAGTGGCTGCTCGACGTTGAACGCCAAGCCCAGCTGGCAGACCTCGGCCACCCAGTGCTCGGGCAAGGCCAATGCCGACGTCTCGGCGGTCGCCGACCCCAACACCGGCGTCGCGGTCTACGACTCCACGGCCTACCAGGGCTCTTCGGGCTGGTTGGTGTTCGGCGGCACCAGCGCGTCGTCGCCGATCATCGCTTCGGTGTACACCCTGTCGGGCAACACTTCCGGCTATCCGGCGTCGTACACCTGGGCCCACACCGGTTCGCTCAACGACGTGAAGTCGGGTTCCAACGGCACCTGCCCGACGACGATCTGGTGCACGTCGGGGACCGGCTGGGACGGCCCCACCGGTCTGGGCACGCCGATCGGCACCGCTGCCTTCTGATCGGGCCGACGTCAACGTAGACCCAGCACCAGGGGCGGGACGCACCGAGGGGTCGCGTCCCGCCCCTGTGTGCGGGCGTCGATCTCGCCCGAGGCCGAAGGGGCGCCGGGCTCAGCCGAGATCGCCGTCGTAGTGCATGAGACGGCGGCCGATCTCGGTGATCGAACCGGACAACGACGGGTAGACGCTGAGCGTGTAGGCGAGATCCTTGGCGGTGAGCCCGTTCTGGACAGCCAGCGCAATCGGCAGGATCAGTTCCGAGGCCGACGGCGCGACCACGACGCCGCCGATGACGATGCCGGTCGCCGGCCGGATGACCAGTTTGATGAAGCCGTTCTTCATCCCGGTCATCTTCGCCCGCGGATTGGTCGACAGCGGCATCATCAGGGTCCGGGCCGGCACCTTGCCGGCGTCGACCTCGGCCTGCGAGATGCCGACGGTGGCGATCTCCGGGTGGGTGAAGACGTTGGCGGCCACCGTGCGCAGGCGCAGCGAAGGCACTCCCTCGCCGAGGGCGTGCCACATCGCGATCCGGCCCTGCATCGCGGCCACCGAGGCCAGCATCAGCACACCCGTGCAGTCGCCGGCGGCGTAGATGCCCGCGACCGAGGTGCGCGACACCCGGTCCACCGGGATGAAGCCGCTGGCCGGAAGTTCGATCCCGACCTTGTCCAGCCCGATCCCGTACGTGTTGGGCACCGACCCGACCGTCATCAGCGCGTGCGAACCGCGCACCTGCCGCCCGTCGGTCAGGGTGACGATCACCTGCTCGCCGTCGTTGACCACCGATTCGGCCCTGGCCCGCCGGGCGAGCACCCCGCCGTGGGCGGTGAAGACCTCCTCGATCACCGCGGCCGCGTCGGCGTCCTCGCTGGGCAGCACGCGGTCGCGACTGGAGACCAGGGTGACCTTGACCCCGATCTCGTTGTAGGCCGACGCGAACTCGGCACCCGTGACCCCCGAGCCGATCACGATCAGATGATCCGGGAACGCCGGCAACGAGTACAGCTGCCGCCAGGTGAGGATCCGTTCCCCGTCCGGCAGAGCGGATTCCAGGAGTCGCGGCGAGGCACCGGTCGCAATCAGCACCACGTCCGCCTCGAGCGCCGCGGCCGTGCCGTCGTTCCCGATCACCTCGACGCGGTGGGCCGCCAGACCAGGGGCCGAGTCGGCCAGTTCCGCGCGGCCGGCCAGTACCGTCACGCCTTCGGACAGCAACTTCGAGCCGATGTCGGCCGACTGCGCCAGCGCCAGGGACTTGACCCGGCCGTGCACCACGTCGACGTCCACCTCGACCTTCTGCGGCGGGACGATGACACCCAGTTCATCGGCGTCCCGGACGGAGGTCCGCGCACCGGCCGAGGCGATGAACGTCTTGCTGGGCACGCAGTCGTAGAGCACGCAACCACCGCCGGGGCCGTCGGTCTCGACCAACGTGACCTCCGCGCCGTACTGCGCTGCCACCAGTGCGGCCTCGTAACCCGCCGGGCCGCCGCCCATGATCACGATCCGAGTCATCGGCCCTCCTCTTTCCGGCCTCGTCGACGCAGGACCATGTTCCGGAGCCCGGTCCCCAGGCTCTGCCCGTCCGACCCCGACGTCCGGCTCACTGCTTCCGCCGCCGCCACACGCTCCTGCTCGGCATGCAACTGCTGTTGCAGCGCCACGGCTTCCTGCTGGGCGAACTCCACCGCGCCTGCCATCGTCTGATCCGTCGGACGCCGCCCCGAAAGCCTGCCCTCCGACGCCGCGATGGCGGCGAAGTCCGGCTCCGGCAGCGGCGCGGCGGCCAGCACCCGGTCGCGCATCTCGGTCGTCCCGTCATCGCGCATCGCGGTGAGCACGAACTGGTAGGTCTCGGATTCGGGCACCCGCATCACGGCCGACAGCACCGAGGTGCCGACGGAGTCCCGGGGGACCGACATCTCGCTCTCGAACACCCGCACGATGCTGCGCTGGAGTTCGACCACCACCAGACCCGCGGCGGTCAGCATGTCGACCAGGGTCCGATGGGTGAACCAGCGCAGATGGGTCTCGTCCAGGACGCCGGTCTCCTGGTAGTCGAAACGGCCCTGCAGCAGGCTCAGCCGGAGATCGGCATGAGCGACGTTGGGCACCGACAGCACGACAGCACCGCCCGGTTCCAGCAGTTCGACCGCGGCTCGCAGCACGTCCAGCGGCCGGATCAGATGCTCGAAGACGTCTCCGGCGAGCACCACGTCGTATCGTCCGGAGATCCCGCCGAGCAGCGAGAGGTCGTTCAGGTCGCCGATGATCGTGTCGTCCGCGACCAGCGCCAGTTCGGCACCGGCCTGCGGGTCGTACTCGATGGCGGTGACCCGGCAGCCACGTTGCTGCAGGACCCTGGTCATGTAGCCCGAGGACGCACCGAGTTCCAGCACGCGCTTGCCCTCGCCCACCATCAACACGAGCATGGAGTGGGTGTTGTGGACGTTCGACAGATCGATCTCGGCCGCGTAGCGGTTGTTCACATCGATCTCCCTTCTCGATCCAGCACGCGGCCACCGCCGCCCACCCACGGAATCCATCCGCGGAAAGGCCACGGTAGCAGCGGCTGTGACCGACCGGACCGACGCGCGGATCCCTGCTCGGGTGACCCGGCGATGCCCTACCCTCGGTGCTATGACTGGCACTGCGTTGCCGACGGCGAACAGCCGTCCGGAGATCGGGCCCCTGGATCTCCCCGGTGGTGCCGATTTCGTCGAGGTGGTGCGATCGCTGGCCGAGTTCACCCAGCTCCACGGGCGATCGGCACCGAAGATCGCGTTCGAGAAGCAGCTGGCGCTCAGCGCCAGGGACCTTTCCTCGTGGGTCCTGCCGGCCTGGTGCCGGGTCTGCGGCCACGGCAGTCTGCTCCACGTCGATCTCGAGTCCTCCGACGGGATCACCCCGAACTTCTGGGAGCGCCTGGTCTGTCCCACGTGCTCGATGTCGGCCCGCCAGAGGTTCCTGGCCGAGCAGTTCCGGGCGCTGGCGCTCTCCGTCCAGGGGATCGACCGCACGATCCGGATCGACGGGAACCCGGGAGCGTTCGGAGCCTGGGCCTCGGGGGTGGCCGGACAGCACCCTGGCCTGCGGGTCGCCACGCAGCCGGAGGAGGACCGCGACCGGCCGCCGACGGTCGGCATCTTCTCGATCGACCTGCTGCCGAGCGTCGTCGACCTGAACGCGACGCTGCGTGACGTCGTCGAAACCCTCGCGCCAGGCGGACGTCTCGTCCTGTCCATCCCGTTCCACGCCTGGGCCCAGACGACGATCAGTCTCGCCGAGGGCGAGCAGGCCACCGGTCCGTGGCGTCATCAGCTCGGCTGGGATCTGATGGACCGTTGCCGGGTGGCGGGGTTCGCCGATGCGTACGCGCTGGTGCACTGGAGTTCCGCCTTCGGCTACCTGGGGAACGGCACCCCCCTGGTGCTGATCGCTGAGAAGGCCTGACCCCGACACCGATCCGCACTGCGTCCCGCCCCGCGCCGCACACCATGTGACGGCCGGCGATGGCCTAGTGTCAGTCTTTCAACGTCAGGTGACGCCCGGGCTCGGTCCGGAGGCACGGGAAGCGGGGTGGGACGATGCCCGACGGCAATCCGGTGGAGGAAACGAGCGAGGCCGTCCCGGAGAGCAGCGACCTGCAGGACGAACTGGACGGGGCCGAGCTCGAGTTGAAGATCGCGCGGGAGGAGCTGCTCGCCGCCTGCATCGCCGAATCCAGTGCACTGTCCTCGCTGAACCACATGCGCCACTACCTGGGGGTTCTGCACGATCGTTGGGCGGACCCCTCGGATGTCCGCTCGCTCGAAGAGGTGGTCGAGCAGCGGGTCGCGGAGTCCGACGCAGCCCTGGCGGAGACGTCGGATCTACGGCGAAGGGCCGCCGACGTGGATCCACTGCAGCAGCGGGTCGGCGAGCTGGAGCAGCAGCTGAGGGAGCAGGAGGAGCAGCTCGGGGAGATCGTGGGGTCCCGCCTCTACCGGACGCTCAGCGTCTATCGCCGGGGCGTGGAACGTCTGCTCCCGGCCGGCACCAAGCGGCGGGAACGGTACCGACGCCTGGTCTAGCGGCCCGATGGTGCTCGGCCGCCCGACCCTGTTTCCGGCCGGTGCCGACCGTCAGCCGGCCCTGGTCCATCCCGGGACGTCGTTCAGGATCCGCTCCAGCACGGTCCGGGCCTGCTTCGGGGAGAACGCCTCCAGGATGCGCCGTTGTCCGCTGGCCGCCATGCTGACCCACTGGTCGTCGTCCTGCAGGAGCTTGATCACTGCGGCGGCGAAGGCTTCTGGAGTGTCACCCACGGCCACGTCCGTTCCGGCGATCACCGGCATGCCCTCGAACGCCACCGAGGTCCCGACGATGGGCAACCCGTGCTCCACCGCCTCGGCCACCTTGCCCTTGACTCCCGCGCCGAAACGCAGCGGCGCCACCACGACCCGCGCCGCGGCGTAGACCGGCGCGAGGTCCTTGACCCAGCCGACCACCTCGACCCCTGGACCGGCCAGCGCGGCCACGGCCGGACCGAGGTTGGACCCGACGAGATTCAGCGTGGCGTCGGGGACGACCTTCCTGATCAGCGGCATCACCTCACGCGACATCCATTGCGCACCATCGATGTTGGGCGGGTGGTTGTAGTTGCCGACCATGACGATGTCCCGTCGGCCGGTCGGTCGCGGATCGGTCACCACCGCCTGGTGGACCAGGGAGAGAAGCTCGACCTGGACCCCCGGTTCACGGCCGGCGAGATATTCCTTCTCCACCGGCGACACGACGAGCGTGATGTCGGTGATCTTCATCGCCGTCCGCTCGAGTTCCCAGATGTAGCCGGCCATCCGGCGCAGTCTCGGGTCGTTCTCGATCTCCGACTGGGCCAGCAGCCTCCGGCCGTGCAGGTCGACCGAGTCGTAGATGGTCAGCGCATCCGGCGCGTACTGCAGCACCTGCTCCATCACCGCGCCGGCCACCTGCGGACGGCTGAGGATGATCGTGCTGATCGCCGGACCGGCCTCGATCAGGAACCCGTGCTGCTCCTCCAGGGTGGTCAGGACCGTCACGCCCTCACGCTCCAGATCGCGCGTGTAGGGCTGGAGGCCGCGCCGCTTCGCCGGAGCGAGGTAGACCGCAAAACCGAGGCCGCGCAATTCGTCGATGATCGCCTTGAGCCGCCGGGACCCCGCATCCTGATCGGGGGTCGGCACGTCGGACTCGTAGATCAGCACCATCCCCCTGGGGCGGCGATGGCGGCCGTTCCACACCGACGCCGGACCGTCGTTCGGGCCGTTGACCACCAGTTCCTTCCGCCACTTCCGCAGGAAGGCGGCACGGTTGACCCGCTGGAACCTCTTCAGACCCCCGGTGTCGTCCCTGCCGTTGCTGACGCCCTCGAGATGGGTGAGCACCGACTCCGGCTGCACGACGACCCGGTAGCCGAGACTGCGGATTCCGAAGCAGAGGTCGACATCTTCGTAATACGCTGGTGCGTAACGGATGTCGAAACCACCCAGCTCCTCGAAAAGGGCGCGCCGCACTGCGATGGAGGCTCCGGAGCAGTAGTCGACCTCACGCGTCCCCCGGATGGCCGAGTTCTCGGGCCACCAACGCCGCCCGAAGTTGTGGCCGGAGCCGTCCTGGAAGATGATGCCGCCCGACTCCTGGACCAGCCCGTCCGGGTACATCAGCAGCGAGCCCACCAACCCGATCGTCGGGTCCTGGTCGAGGGTCTCGACCAGCACGTCCAGCCAACGATGGTGCACCAGCGTGTCGTTGTTCAGGAAGACCAGGACCGAGCCGCGGGCGTGCTCGGCGCCGAGGTTGCACGCGCCGACGAAACCGGTGTTGCGCCCGGTCCGGACGTGACGCAGGCCCGGGATGGCCGCGAGTTCGTCAGCCGTGTCGTCCGGCGAGCAGTCGTCGACGACGACGACCTCGAACGGCGTGCTCGAGTGCAGGCGGGACAGCGACTGCAGGCAGTCCTGCGTCACCGTCCACTGCCCGTGCACCGGGATGATCACCGAGGCCACCGGGGCGGTGTGCTCGGGGAATTCGATCAGCATCGGGTTCCGCCACAACGTGACCGGACGTTCCCGGTCGCCCTGCGCCGCAGCGTTCGTCGGGCCGAGGATCCGCTGCACGGTGATCTGCTGCACCTGGTCTGCCACGCGGCCGATCCTGCCATGTCGCAGGCGCCTCCCGGCGTTGACGCGGCCCCTTTCGCCGGACACGGTCCGCGAATGCCGACCACCTCCGGCGGCGTCGGCCGACGGCTGATGTGCCGATAGGCTGCGCAACATGGCTCTCTATGCGGCGTACGGGTCCAACATGGACCCGGCGCAGATGTTGCAGCGCTGCCCCTCCTCCCCCGTCGCCGGCACCGGTTGGCTGCCGGGTTGGCGGCTGACGTTCGGCGGCGAGGACCTGGGCTGGGAGGGCGCGCTGGCGATGGTCGTCGAGGAGCCGGAGTCCAGCGTGTTCGTCGTGCTGTACGACATGGCCTCGTCGGACGAACGCAACCTGGACTCGTGGGAAGGCGCCGATCTGGGCCTGTACACCAAGATCCGGCTCATGGTGCAGACCCTGGAGGGCGACAAGCTGGCCTGGCTCTACGCCCTGCAGGCGTTCGAGGGCGGCGTGCCGTCCGCGCGTTACCTCGGTGTCATCGCGGACGCGGCCGAGGCTGCAGACGCGCCGACCGAGTACGTCGCCCAGATGCGCCGCCGGCCCTGCCGGTCGAACGGCACCTGAGCCCCCGCCCCCCGCCCCGCGCGCCCCCCAAACCCCCGTCGAGCGGTTGGCTATGGGCCATTTTTGTCTGATTTGCCCGCTTTAGCCAACCGCTCGATCCGGTGCTGACGGTGGTAGAGAGAGCGACTCGAGTGCGGTGTGCACGAAGAGCCGGACGGCGACGGCGATGGCCCGCTCGTCGGCCCAGAACCCCGGCGAGTGGAGGTCGACCTGCGGTCCGACGCCATCCCAGACGCCCAGCCTGGCCAGCGCTCCGGGGGCGTAGCCCAGGAACTCCGCGAAGTCCTCGGCGCCGGTCGACTGCTCCGCCACCGCAACCCCTCCCGCGCCGACGGCGGCGCCCACCGCGGCCGCCAGGACTGCGGTGCAGGCCGCGTCGTTGTCCACCGGAGGGACCCCGCGCAGGTAGTTGACGGTGAAGCCGACCCTGGTCGGGGCGAGCAGGTCGGCGACCAGTTCCCGGACCAGCGGTTCGGCCAGGTCCCAGCCGGCGCGGTCCATCAGACGCAGGGTGCCGCGCAACGACCCTGATTCGGGGATCGCATTGTCGGCGATCCCGGACCTGACGTTGCCCCACACCATCACCGGGACCGACCGCGGGTTCATCCGGCGGGTGAGCAGCGCGGGCAGTCCGGTGATCACCAGGCCGAGGGCGTAGATCAGATCGGCGGTGAGGTGGGGACGCGCGGTGTGGCCACCGGGGCCCGTCAGCAGTACCTCCACGACGTCACTGGTCGAGGTGATCAGACCGGCCCGCAACCCCACCCGGCCGACCTCCAGCCGTGGATCGCAGTGGATCGTGAAGATCTTCTCCACGCCCTCCAACAGCCCCGCCACGATGACGTCGTGCGAGCCGCCCGGCATCACCTCCTCGGCCGGCTGGAAGATCAGCCTGACCCGTCCCGGCAGATCGCCTGCCCGGGCCAGGGCCTGCGCCGCGCCGATCAGCGCCGTCGTGTGCACGTCGTGACCGCACGCGTGGCAGATCCCCGGCACGCTGGAGGCGAAGGGGAGTCCGGACGCCTCCCGCAGTGGCAGGGCGTCGATGTCGGCCCGCAGCGCGATGACCCTTTCACCGGAACCGATCTCGGCCACCACCCCGGTCCCCACGGGCAGCAGCTTCCCGCTGATGCCGGCGGTGGCGAGGGCGTTCAGGATCAACTCCGAGGTCCCCGACTCGCTCCGGGCCAGTTCGGGGTGCGAGTGGATCTGCCGGCGCAGTGCGACGAGGCCGTCCAACCCACCGGCCAGGTAGGCGTCGAGCCACTCGGGGCCGCGCCCGGCACCGAGGTCGGTCGGGATCTGGAGCTGCGCCATCGCGCCGGAGGAGGTCATCTGCCCGCCATCATCGAGGATCGTTCACTTGTGCTGCCCGGTCCCGCCATGCCCCTGCCATCGGGCGCACGAGCCGGGACGCGGGCCACGTTACCCGTGTGGTTGGCTGTGACGGGCGTGGCCGGGTGGGTGACGGCGATGGCCGCGCAGCGAGGTGACCCAGCACACCGGAGGAACCATGGGCGACGACATCTCCAGCGGTTCGTTCACCAGGGAGCAGCGTCAGCGCTACCGCGAGAAGGTCCGACGTTGCCTGGATGTCTTCGAGAGGATGCTGGCCGAGCACAAGTTCGACTTCGACGAACCGCTCACCGGGCTGGAGATCGAGTTGAACCTCGTCGACCGGGACTGGCAGCCGGACATGGCCAATGCCCGGGTGCTGGCCGCCATCGCCGATCCGGCGTACCAGACCGAACTGGGCCAGTACAACATCGAACTCAACGTCCCGCCCGGACCGCTGACCGGCGACTCGTTGCTGGACCTGGAGAAGATGCTCCGCGACTCGATGAACCACGCAGAGGCGATGGCCAACCAGTCGGGGTCGGAGATCATCTCGATCGGGATCCTGCCGACACTGCGGCCGGAGCACTTCCACCACGACTGGATGAGCGCGAACCCCCGCTACGCGGCACTGAGCGACGCGATCTTCGCGCAACGCCGAGAGGACCTCGAGCTCGACATCACCGGCGTCGAGAGTCTGAAGATGTTCGCCGACACCATCGCCCCCGAGTCGGCCTGCACGTCGGTGCAGCTGCACCTGCAGGTGTCGCCCGAGGACTTCGCGGCCACCTGGAACGCCGCCCAGGCCTTGGCCGGCCCACAGCTGGCACTCGGGGCCAACTCACCGTTCCTGTTCGGCAGGAGACTCTGGGCCGAGACCAGGACGGAGCTGTTCCTGCAGGCGACCGACACCCGATCCCCCGAGCTGCGCAACCAGGGCGTCCGGCCGCCGGTGTTCTTCGGCGAGCGCTGGATCACCTCGATCTTCGATCTGTTCGAGGAGAACGTCCGTTACTTCCCGGCGCTGCTGCCCGAGACCACTGACGAAGAGCCGGAGGCGGTCCTGGCCGCCGGCCAGGCCCCACGGCTGCAGGAACTCCGGCTGCACAACGGGACGGTGTACCGCTGGAACCGCCCGGTCTACGACGTGGTCGACGGCGTCCCGCACCTGCGGGTGGAGAACCGGGTGCTGCCGGCCGGACCGACCGTCGTGGACGTGCTGGCCAATGCGGCCTTCTACTACGGAGCGGTCAGGATGCTGGCCGCGGAAGATCGTCCGGTCTGGACGAAGATGTCGTTCGACGCGGCCAAGGCGAACTTCGATGAGGGGGCCAGACTCGGCATCGACGCGATCTTCTACTGGCCCGGTTTCGGCGAGGTCAGCTGGGACGAACTGATCCTGCGTCATCTGCTGCCGTTGGCCGAGCAGGGGCTCGAACGCTGGGGCGTCGGGGCGACCACCCGGGATCGCTACCTGGGCATCGTCGAGGAACGGTGCAAGCTACGGCGCAACGGATCGTGGTGGCAGAGCGAGACGGTGGGTCGGCTCGAGGCCACCGGGATGACCCGGGACCGGGCCCTCACCGAGATGTTGCGGCTCTACTCGATCGGCATGCATTCCAACGAGCCCGTGCACACCTGGGACCTGCCGTGACCCGGTCCGGGTAGCACCGGGGACCGTTCGGCGCCCCGATGCGTGGCAACCGGGTGCCTTTCTCCTACTATCAGCCCATGGTCGATCAGCTCGACGAAGCGCACCTGCGGCTCTCCGGCGCGCCGGTGGCCACGCGCGACGATTGGGAGCGGGCCGCCCAGGCCGTCCTGGCCAGGTCCGGACGCGCGGGCAGCCCGGAGGAACTGCTGGCCCGAACGACGGTCGACGGACTCCGGATCCCGGCCATGGCCCCCCGCCGAGCCGACCGCGAAGACCCCGGGGTGGAGCCGTTCACCCGTGGGGCCCCCCGCCGGCCGGCCACCCGTGGCTGGGACATCCGCGGCCGGGTGGTCGACCCGGACGCCACCAAGGCTGCGTCCACGGTGATCGAGGACCTGTCCAACGGAGTCACGTCACTGTGGATCACGCTGGGCGGCAACGGGACTCGCCTGGAGGACCTGCCCCTGGTGCTCGACGAGGTCTATCTGGACCTCGCCCCGGTCATCGTGCAGGCCGGTGGCGGTGTGACGCCGATCCAGGCCGCCTGGGCGCTCGCCGATCTGCTCCCGCGCGGCGAGGGCCCGCATCCGTTCTGCAATCTCGGTGCCGACCCGATCGGGCAGTCCGTCCGGTTCGCTTCCGCACCGGAGCAGACGGCCCCGGCGCCGGGCACCACCGGCCCGGCGCCGGCCCTGACGGATCTTGCCGCTGCTCTGGCGCATCTTGCCCCGGATCTGACGGACCTGACGGCGATCGCCGATCTCGCCGTGCGGTTGGGCGTCCGCGGCATCGTCGTCGATGCCACCGTCGCCCATGACGCCGGCGCCGCCGAGGTCGGCGAGCTCGGCTACAGCCTGGCGGTCGGGGTGGCCTACCTCCGCCGCATGACCGAGGCGGGCATGCCGCTCGAGGTGGCCCTGCAACTGCTGGAGTTCCGCTACGCCGCGACCGCGGACCAGTTCGTCACGATGGCGAAATTCCGCGCGGCCCGGACGCTCTGGCGCCGGGTCGCGCAGCTCTCCGGCGCCGCCCCGGCCGCCCGGGCCCAGGCGCAGCACGGCGTCACCTCCTGGCCGATGATCACCCGGTACGACCCGTGGACCAATCTGTTGCGCGGCACCATCTCTGCGTTCGCTGCCGGTGTCGGTGGGGCCGCTGCCGTGACGGTGCTGCCGTTCGACTCCGCCCTCGGTATCCCGGAATCCCTCGGACGCCGACTGGCCCGCAACACCTCCTCACTCCTGCTGTCCGAGGCCGGGGTGGCGATCGCGGCCGATCCGGGCGGTGGCGCCCACGCCGTCGAGGCGCTGACCGACGAACTGGCCGCGGCCGGATGGGCCGAGTTCCAGCGGATCGAAGCCGCCGGCGGGATCCTCGCCGCGCTGGCCGACGGCTCGGTCGCGGGCCGTTGGGCCACCGTGGCGGCCGAACGCCGACGACGTCTGAGTACCCGCAGGCAGGCCGTCACGGGCGTGAGCGAGTTCCCGCAGCCGCGGGAACCCCGGCTCCGTCGGCGCCCGTTCGAGCATCCGGAGCCGGCCGGCTGGGCCGCCGACTTCGAATCGATGCGGGACAATCCCTGCGGAACAACGGTTTTCCTGGCCACCCTCGGTGAGGTGGCCGCGCACACCGCTCGCGCGAGCTTCGCCCGCAACACCCTGGCCACCGGTGGTATCGACACGACGACGGCGGGCGGGAACACCACGGTGGCGGAGATGCTGAGCCGCTACGACGGATCGGCGGTGGTCTGCCTCGCCGGTACGGACGCGGCCTACGACGCCGACGGCCCCGCCGCCATCTGGGCCCTGCGCACCAACGGAGCCCAGTGGGTGATCCTGGCCGGGCGACCGAAACCCGAACTGGCGCAACTGGTCGACGACAGCCTGGCGATCGGCGACGACGTGGTCGCCTTCCTGCAGCGGACCAGGGCCCAGCTGCCCGACGAGGGGGCCTACCGATGACCATTCCGAAATCCTTCGCCGACCTTCCCCTGGAATCGGCGGAGCCCGGCCCAGAGCCGATCCCCGGCCCCCCAAGGGCAGAGCCGTGGCTCTCGCCCGAAGGCATTGCGGTGCAGGAGTTTTACACGGCGGAGGATCTGGCGGGCCTGGACGCCCTGGAGACCTACCCCGGGCTGCCGCCATTCCTGCGGGGACCGTACCCGACCATGTACACCACCCAACCGTGGACGATCCGTCAGTACGCCGGCTTCTCCACCGCGGGCGAGTCGAACGCGTTCTACCGGCGCAACCTCGCGGCCGGCCAGAAGGGTCTCTCGGTCGCCTTCGATCTACCGACCCACCGCGGCTACGACTCAGATCATCCCCGGGTGGCCGGTGACGTCGGGATGGCCGGTGTGGCCATCGATTCCATCCTGGACATGCGGCAGCTGTTCGACGGCATCCCGCTGGCGGAGATCAGCGTCTCGATGACGATGAACGGTGCGGTGCTGCCGATCCTGGCCCTGTACATCGTGGCCGCGGAGGAGCAGGGCGTCGCGCCCGAGCAGTTGGCGGGCACCATCCAGAACGACATCCTCAAAGAATTCATGGTCCGCAACACCTACATCTATCCGCCGGAACCGTCGATGCGGGTCATCTCCGACATCTTCACCTACACCGCGGCGAAGATGCCGAAGTTCAATTCGATCTCGATCTCCGGTTATCACATCCAGGAGGCAGGTGCGACCGCCGATCTCGAACTGGCGTACACCCTCGCGGACGGACTGGAATATCTGCGCACCGGGAAGGCGGCCGGGCTCGACATCGATGCGTTCGCCCCGCGGCTGAGCTTCTTCTTCGGTACCGGCATGAACTTCTTCATGGAGGTCGCCAAGCTGCGTGCGGCCCGGGCCCTGTGGTGCCGCCTGGTCACCGAACTCGATGCCACGAATCCGAAGTCGACCTCGCTGCGGACCCACTGCCAGACCTCCGGGTGGTCGCTCACGGCCCAGGATCCCTTCAACAACGTGGCGCGCACCTGCATCGAGGCGATGGCCGCCACCCAGGGCCACACCCAGTCGCTGCACACCAACGCCCTGGACGAAGCGATCGCGCTGCCGACCGATTTTTCGGCCCGCATCGCCCGGAACACCCAGCTGGTGCTCCAGCAGGAATCAGGCACCACCGGCATCATCGACCCCTGGGGAGGGTCGTACTACGTGGAGCGGCTGACCCACGATCTGGCCGAACTGGCGTGGGCCCGGATCCAGGAGGTCGAGGCCGCCGGTGGCATGGCCAAGGCCATCGAGGCCGGACTGCCGAAGATGCGCATCGAGGAGGCGGCCGCCCGCACCCAGGCCCGCATCGACACGGGCGCGCAGGCCGTCATCGGGGTGAACACCTACCCGCCGTCCACCGACGAGCCGCT
This sequence comes from Nakamurella sp. PAMC28650, assembly GCF_014303395.1. GTDB lineage: Bacteria > Actinomycetota > Actinomycetes > Mycobacteriales > Nakamurellaceae > Nakamurella. The sequence goes on along the minus strand of NZ_CP060298.1, from coordinate 2,415,317 downwards.
CAACGTGCTCAAGGTCGACAACCACACGGTGCGCGAAGCACAGATCGCCCGCCTGCTCAGGCTGCGGGCGGAGCGCGATCCCCAGGCGGTGGCCGATGCCCTCGCCGCGTTGACGACGGCGGCCGCCGTTCCCTACCGGCAGGGCGCCGACCTGTCCGGCAACCTGCTGGAACTCGCCGTCCGGGCGGCCAGGGCGAGGGCGACGGTCGGCGAGATCTCCGACGCACTGGAAGAGGTCTACGGGCGTCACTCCGCGGTCATCCGTACCATTTCCGGGGTGTACCGGGCCGAGGCATCCACCGCCGGCGCCGGGCGGGCGAGCATCGACGCCGTGCTGGCGGCGAGCGCTCGTTTCGAGGTCGAGCAGGGCCGTCGCCCGCGCATCCTGGTGGCCAAAATGGGTCAGGACGGACACGACCGCGGGCAGAAGGTGATCGTCACCGCGTTCGCCGACCTGGGCTTCGACGTCGACGTCGGGCCCCTGTTCTCCACACCGGAAGAGGTGGCGGCCCAGGCGGTCGACGCCGACGTGCACGTCGTCGGGGTGTCCTCGCTGGCCGGTGGCCACCTGACGCTGGTGCCGCTGCTGCGTGCGGCGCTGGCCGCGGCCGGACGTCCGGACATCCTGATCGTCGTGGGCGGAGTGGTGCCACCCGATGACATCCCGGAGCTGATGGCCTCCGGTGCGGTCGCCGTCTTCGGTCCCGGCACCGTCATCGCCGAGTCGGCGCTGGACCTGCTCGCCAGATTGTCCGCCGCCCTGACCCCGGCGAGATGACACACCGTTGACCTCCGTGTCCGGGCCGGATCCGGAAGCCCTGGCGACGGCCATCCTGGACGACCCGGGGACCGTTCGGGGCCGAGCCGCCATGTCGCGCGCGATCACCCTGATGGAATCGACCAGGACCGATCATCGGGTGGCCGCGAGGAAGCTCTACGCGCTGTTGTCGCCGCATGCGGGCGGAGCGGTACGGGTCGGGATCTCGGGCGCGCCCGGAGCCGGCAAGTCGACGCTGATCGAATCGCTCGGCTGCACGCTGACCGCCGCCGGGCATCGGGTCGGGGTCCTGGCGGTCGATCCCTCCAGCTCACGCACCGGCGGCTCCGTACTCGGTGACAAGACCAGGATGCCGCGCCTTTCCGGCGAGCCGAACGCCTACATCAGGCCCTCCCCGAACGCCGGCACGCTCGGCGGGGTCGCCCGGGCCACCGCCCAGGCCATCACCGTGCTGGAGGCCGCCGGTTTCGACGTGGTGATCGTGGAGACCGTCGGCGTCGGCCAGTCCGAGACCACGGTCGCCGCGATGGTGGACACCTTCCTGCTGCTGACCCTGAGCCGCACCGGAGATCAGTTGCAGGGCATCAAGAAGGGCGTCATCGAGCTGGCCGACGTCATCGCGGTCAACAAGTCCGACGGTGAGCACCTGATCGAGGCCGGGGCGACGGCGCGCGAGCTGGGCGGAGCGGTGCGGCTGGTCCGGGGCCGGGACGGCTGGGTTCCACCGGTGCTCACCTGCTCGGGGATGACCGGTGCCGGTCTACCGGAGCTCTGGGTCGCCGTCTCGGCGCACCGAGACGACCTCGGGTCCGTCGGGCTGGCCGCGAAACGTGCCGCCCAGCAGATCGACCTAACGTGGGCCCTGGTGCGTGACGAACTGGACCAGCGGCTCCGCCGGTCCGCCGGCATCTCGGCGATCCGGGACACGATCACCGCGTCCGTCGGCGACGGCCGGCTCTCGGCCGCGGCGGCGGCGGATCAGCTCCTGGCTGCCTACGACGCGCAGTGACCGTAGCGCGCCCTAGTTCTGCTCCGGGTCGTCCCGACGGCTCTGCTGGTAGCGGACCCGCTGCAACTCCGCGCGTTCCCGACACTGCCGGAGGAACTCCGCATCGGCGGCACTGTCGCCGGCGGTGGAGCGGCCCAGCCGCTCGTACTCGGGAAAACCCTTGGACTGGGCGCCCTCGTAGAAGCCGGTGGTGGCCTGCCGACCCACCTGGGGGCGCCCGAAGAAGAACCAGAGCAGGCAGCCGATCCAGGACAGGAAGATGATCACGACGAGCCACAGCAACTTCGGCAGGTTGCGGACCGCATCGGTGGGCGTCCCGATCACGTCGACCAGGCAGAACACCCAGAGCGCGAGAAGCGCGAGGCCGACGATCCCGTCCAGGTACAGCATTCTGGTCTCCCCGATTCTGCTCGTCGCGCCCGGTGCCGGACGATGACCGCCCGGTGGTTGTTGCCCGGTGATGCCGGTGGGTGTCCCCGGTGGGTGTCCCCGGTGAGGCACATCATGGCAGACCCACAGGTGGCTGTCAGTACCCGAGCGGGCGTGATCCGGCTGATCTTTGACCTACCCGCGACGCTGGCTCTAACCTCGGACCACCCCATTTCCATCGGAGCCCACCCGGCTCGAGCACGCACAGTCGGAGGAGTCGTGGCGATCGGAGTGGCCGTGGCGAGCGGCCGAATCGTGGCCACGGCTGCGCTGTTCGCGGGACGACATCGCCGGCAGGGCGGCGGGCCCGGTGTTCGTGCATCGGGTGAGCCGGCGTCCTGCGTCCCGGTGTCTCCCGATCCTGCGGCGCTGTCTGCAGTGGATCGATTCGCGCGGACCTAGCCGTCACTGTCGTCGGCGAATGGTCCGGGCTCTCACGTCGACCGTTCGCCGCCGCGCTGGAAAGGCCTCCGAGATGACCACCACTGCAAGACCCGACCGTCAACCCGATCTACCGGAATTGCCGGCGATCACCCCCACGATCGAACGGAACGGCATCAACGTCATCGCTCCGGTGGAGCGAAAGGGTCAGGCGTCCGACCTCTTCTGGCCATGGTGTGGCGCCAACATCGGCGTGCTCGGCATGGGGTACGCCGTGTATCTCCTGTTCGCCAACGTCTCGTTCTGGCAGGCCCTGATCGCCGGCGTCATCGGCATCGTCCTGTCGTACCTGCTCGTCGGCTTCACCTCGCTCGCCGGCAAGCGGGGATCGGCCCCGACCATGGTGCTGTCCCGCGCCGCCTTCGGCTTCCTCGGCAACAAGCTCCCGACCCTGGTCAGCTATCTGCTCCTGGTCGGATTCGAGACGGTGACGGTGGTGCTGTGCATCTTCGCGGTGGACACGGTCTTCCTGCGACTGGGGTGGAGCGATGGGGTCCTGACCAGGGTGATCGCCTTCGTCGTCGTCGCCACGGTGATCGGTACCGCCGGGTTCCTGGGCTTCGACACCGTGATGAGATTCCAGAAGTACATCACCCTGGTGATGATCGTCCTGACGATCGGCTATCTCGTCCTGACGTTCAAGCACATCGACGTGACCGTCCTGAGAAGGCTTCCCACTGGGGGGATCTCGGCGTTCATCGGTGCGCTGGTCATCGGCTTCACCCTCTTCGGCCTGAGCTGGACCAACACCGGCGCCGACTACAGCCGCTACCTTCCCACGACCGTCAGGGGTTCCCGCGTCATCGGGTGGACCACCCTGGGCGGGGCCATCGGGCCGGTCTTCCTGATCCTGTTCGGTCTGCTGCTGACCGGCTCCAGCCCGGCGCTGGCGACCGCCGTCGGCGCCAGCCAGATCGGCGGCCTTGGCACCATTCTCCCGACCTGGTACCTGATTCCGTTCATCCTCGTGGCGTTGCTCGGCCAGATCGGGGGCGCGGTGCTGGACATCTATTCCTCCGGCCTGGCGCTGTTGAGTCTCGGGCTCAGGATCGCCCGCTACTCGGCCGTGCTGATCGACGGCGTGATCATGGTGCTGGGCACCATCTATCTCGTCTGGGTCGCCCCCGGCAACTTCTTCGGTTCCTTCTTCGGTTTCCTGATCACCCTCGGTGTGCCGATCGCGGCCTGGACCGGCATCTTCCTGGCCGACCTGTTGTTGCGCCGCAGCGACTACGTCGATGACGACCTCTACACCAGCCGCGGCCGTTACGGCGCGGTCAACTGGGCCGCGGTGCTCCTCATGCTGGTGGGGTCGTTCGGCGGATTCGGACTGGTGGTCAACCAGGTGAACTGGCTGTCGTGGCAGGGATACCTGTTGGGGCCGTTCGGGTTGGGCGGCCGCACCGGCTCGTGGGCCTCGTCCAACCTGGGCATCGTGTTGTCGCTCGCGATCGGGTTCTTCGGCTACCTGGTGCTCTGCCGCCAACGGGTGGCTGCGCAGGAACGGGTCTGAGCCGGTCGTTGCATCTGCCCGGGTCGTTGCATGGCGTGAGGACTGATCCTCAGTCAGCTTATTTATATCAGGATGATGATATATGGTGACCACCATGAGCAACCCGACCCGTTCCGACGCGTGCACCCTCCCGATCAACGGCACAGACGTCGAGGTGCTGACGACGGACCGCGGACGGGGTCGCATCGTCCTGATGCTGCACGGCGGCGCAGGTCCGCAGTCGGTGACCGCGTTCGCCGATCTGTTGGCCACCGAACGGCCGGTGCGGGTCATCACTCCGACCCATCCCGGATTCGGCGGGACCGGCCGACCGGCGGAGTTCAGCACGATCCATGACCTCGCAGTCCTCTACGTCGGGCTGCTCGAGGCGATGGACCTGCACGACGTCATCGTCGTGGGCAACTCGATCGGCGGTTGGATCGCAGCGGAGATGGCCCTGCTGCCATCGAACCGCATCGCCTCCGTCGTGCTGGTGGACGCCGTCGGCATCGAGGTCCCCGGCCACCCTGTCGCCGATTTCTTCTCGCTGACCCTGACCGAAGTGGCCGAGCTGAGCTATCACGACCCCTCGGTGTTCCGGTTGCCGCCGGCCTCGGAGGCGCAGATGGCGATCATGGCGGGTAACCGTGCAGCCCTGGCCGTGTACGGCGGTGCACCCTCGATGAGCGACCCGACCCTCGCCGAAAGGCTCATCGCGGTCACGGTTCCCACGCTGGTGCTGTGGGGCGAGAGCGACCGGATCGTCGACCCCGACTACGGCCGGGCCTTCGCGGCCGCCATCCCGGGTGCGCAGTTCGAGTCGATGCCCGGTACCGGCCACGTTCCGCAGGTCGAGACGCCGCACCTGCTGGCCGGGTACCTCCGGGACCTGGCCGAGCATCACGCCGTCGACGCTGCTGTGCGCGGCTGAGGCACCGGCTGCTCCGACATCCCCGCAGCTTCTCGCGACCCGCGACCCGCGACCCGCGCCAGCGACCCGCGACCCGCGCCAGGGATAGGGTCGGAATCAGGAGCGGCACCGTGGCCGACACCGGACCCGAGTGGGAGAACAGCGTGACCAAGGCGTTGCTGATCATCGACATCCAGAACGACTACTTCCCCGGCGGTGGATCCCCGCTCGTCGGCCCCGAGGCCGCCGCGCAGGTGGCAGGGACTGTGTTGCAACGATTCCGACAGGACAACCAGCCGGTGATCCACGTCCAGCACGTCTGGGACGACCCCGAGGCCGGCTACATGCGACCCGGCACCACGGGCGTCGAGATCCATTCGGCGGTCACGCCGCTGGAGCACGAGACGATCATCGTCAAGACGCACCCCAACGCGTTCCTCGAGACCAACCTGTCGGAGAAGCTGAAGGAGGGTGGTATCGACGAACTGGTCGTCATGGGCATGATGACCAGTGTCTGCATCGATGCCACCGTCCGCGCCGCAGTGGACTCCGGACTCTCGGTGACGGTGGTCGCCGACGCCTGTGCCGCCCCGGATCTCACGTTCCGCGGCCGGACGGTGGCAGCAGCGGATGTCCACGCGGCGTTCCTGGCTGCGCTGGCCGGCCACTACGCCGACGTCATCACCTCGGCCGAACTCGTCGTCTGAGACCTCGCCCCGGCGCTCTGGTACGACAGCGCCCCCGGCTGGTATGACCGTGAACCTGGCGGTATGACCGTGAACCTGGCGGTATGACGCTCAAGCGTCCTACCAGCCGCCCGACGGGCAGACGAGACCCGGCCCGTCATACCAGCCAGCGGGGCGGCGGGCAGACGAGACCCGGCCCGTCCTACCAGTGCCCCGCGCCCCCGGCTGGTATGACCGTGAACCTGGCGGTATGACGCTCAAGCGTCCTACCAGCCGCCCGACGGGCAGACGAGACCCGGCCCGTCATACCAGCCAGCGGGGCCAGCGGGGCGGCGGGCAGACGAGACCCGGCCCGTCATACCAGTGCCCCGCGCCCGCCGGCTGGTATGACCGTGAACCTGGCGGTATGACGCTCGAGCGTCCTACCAGCCGCCCGACGGGCAGACGAGACCCGGCCCGTCATACCAGCCAGCGGGGCCCGCGGCCCGGCGGGCAGACGAGACCCGGCCCGTCGTACCAGTGCCCCACCCCCGCCGCGAGAGTCAGCCGGAGCAATCACCGCGGGTCACCACGGGGAGTCAGCCCGGGTCAGCCCTGGAAGCGGTACCCCACTCCGGGCTCGGTGATGAGGTAGCGGGGCCTGGCGGGGTCCGGCTCCAGTTTGCGACGCAGCTGAGCCATGTAGACCCGGAGGTAGTGGGTCTCGGTCTCGTAGGCCGGGCCCCAGACCTCGACCAGCAACTGCTTGCCCGGCACCAGCTTTCCCGAATGCCGCACCAGGATCTCCAGCATCGACCACTCGGTGGGGGTCAGACGCACGGGCTCACCGCCTCGCAGGACCCGGTGGGCATCGAGGTCGACGGTGAAGTCGGCCGTCACCACGGGCTCGACGACCTCCCCCGTTCCCGGTGTGCCACGGCGGACGGCGGCGCGAACCCGCGCCAGCAGCTCCGCCATGCCGAACGGTTTGGTGACGTAGTCATCGGCGCCGGCGTCCAGTGCCTCCACCTTCTCGGCGGAGGTGGAGCGGGCCGACAGCACGATCACCGGGATCGAGGACCATCCGCGAATGCCCTGCAGCACCTCGACACCGTCGATGTCGGGAAGGCCGAGATCGAGGATGACCACGTTCGGATGCACGTGCGCGACCCGGTCCAACGCCGCCTTCCCGTCGTGGACCACCGTCACCTCGTAGCCGTGCGCCCGCAGATTGATGCCGAGCGCCCGGGCCAACGCGAGGTCGTCGTCCACCACCAGTACCCGACTCATCCGTCCACCACCAGCACCCGACTCATTCGTCCCCCCACGGCTCGGTATCCGTCCCGCGTTCGGCGATCGGCACCGTGATGATCATGGTCAGGCCGCCGCCCGGAGTGTCGTCGACCTCGATCGAGGCGTCGACGGCCTGCGCCAGGCCGCGCGCGACCGCCAGCCCCAGCCCGATACCCGACCCGGCCGGTGCGTCGCCCAGCCGCTGGAACGGCGCGAACATCGCCTCGCGATCGGACTCGGCCACCCCGGGGCCGTGGTCGACCACCCGGACCTGCATCAGTCGCCCGGCGCCCCCACGGTCCCCCGGCACCTCGCCGGCGAAGATCCGCACCAGATTCTCCGGCGGCGAGTGGCCGATCGCATTGGAGACGATGTTGGCCACCACCCGCTCGAGCAGCCCGCGATCGGTGTCGATCAGCGGGAGGTCGTCGTTGATGTCGATCTCCAGCCGCGCGGTCGGCAGCCCGATCAGTGCGCGGTAGACCACCTCGTCGAGCGAGACCGGCCGGCGCACGGGGACGAGCACGCCGGTCTGCAGCCGGCTGAGGTCCAGCAGGTTGGCGAGCAGCCCGTCCAACTGGTCGGCCGCCTCGTCGGTCGCCGCGAGCAACTCGGCCTGATCCTGGTCCGACCACTTCACCGTGCTGTCCCGCAGGCTCGACATGGACGCCTTGATGGTCGCCAGCGGGGTCCGCAGATCGTGCGAGACCGCGGCCAGGATGGCGGTCCGCACGACGTCCGACTGCCTGAGCCGCTCGGCCTGGCCGGCCTCGGCCTCCAGCTCGTTGCGCTCGAGGGCCAGGACGGCCTGGGCCGCCACCACCTCGACCAACTGCTGGTCGGCGGCGTCCAGCGGATGACCGAACAGGGCCAGCGACCACTGCTCCTCATCACCGGCGGTGACCACCACGTCGGCCGTACCGATCGGGTTGGTCCCGTCCGGCAGATGATCGCCCACCTCCGCGATCACCTCGCGGCCCCCGGTGTTCTGGGGGCCGCCGGCGGTCTTGAGCAGGACCGCCCTGGTCATCCCGAAGCCGACCCTGGCCTGCTCGAGGACGGCCGTCAGCGGATCGCCCGGCAGCGCGAGGGTGGTGGCCACGGCGGCCAGCAGTTGCGCCTCGGCCTGCCCGCGCGCGGCCTGCCCGGCGGCGGTGCGACTGCGATCGACGATGGAGGCCACCGTCACCCCCACGACGATGAAAACCACCAGCGCGAAAGCATTCTGGGGCTCGGCGATCGTCAGCGACCCGTACGGCGGAGTGAACAGCAGGTTGGCCAGGACACTCGCGATGATGGCGGTGACGGCCGCCGGCAGCACACCCCCGATCAGCGCCGTCGTCTGGACGCCGAGCAGGAAGATCAGCAGGACGGTCGGCAGGTTTAGCCCGTCGCGCGCCAGCAGCATGACGACCGCCAGCACGATCGGTACCCCGACGGAGGCCGCCCAGGCCCACCGACTGCGCGAGGTCCGCTGACGCCGCGGGGCCAGCCGGCGGCTCGAGACGTGCTGATGGGTCACCACGTGCACGTCGATGTCGCCGGAGTCGCGCACGATCGCCATCGAGGTACTCGGCCGCACCAGCTGCGTCATGCGCCCGTGCCGCGAGGCACCGACCACGATCTGGGTTCCGTTGATGCCACGGGCGAAATCCAGTACAGCAGCTGCGATGTCGTCGCCGACGATCAGCTGGAAGCTCCCCCCGAGACTCTCCACCAACAGGCGCTGGCTCTGGATCTCGGCCGACGGAGCCCCCATCGAGCCGTCGGATCTGACGATGTGCACGGCGACCAGGTCCCGACCGGACACCCGACCGGCGATCCGGGCCCCGCGCCGCAACAGCAGCGGTCCCTCGGCGCCTCCGGTCAGCGCCACCACGATGCGCTCCCTGGCCGCCCAGGTCCCGGTGATGCCGTGTTCGCGTCGATACCGCTCCAGGCCCTCGTCCACCCGGTCCGCCACCCACAGCAGCGCCAGCTCGCGCAGCGCGGTGAGGTTGCCCTCGCGGAAGTAGTTGCCCAGCGCGGTGTCGATGGTGCCGGCCGGATAGATGTGCCCGTGGGCCATCCGGCGGCGCAGCGACTGGGGGCTCATGTCGACCAGTTCGATCTGGTCCGCGGCACGCACCACGTCGTCGGGCACCGTCTCGGCCTGCACCACGCCGGTGATGCCGGCGACCACGTCGTTCAGGGATTCCAGATGCTGGATGTTGACGGTGGTGACGACGTTGATGCCGGCCGCCAGGAGCGCCTGGACGTCCTGCCAGCGCTTGGCGTTCCGGGAGCCGGGGGCGTTGGTGTGGGCGAGTTCGTCGACCAGTACCACGGCGGGATGACGGGCCAGGATGGCGTCGAGGTCCATCTCGGACAACTGGACGCCGCGGTGTTCGGAGACCCGGCGGGGTATCACCGGGAGTCCCTCGACGCACTCCCGGGTGTGCTCGCGGCCGTGGTCCTCGACGACGCCGATCACCACGTCGGTACCGCGCTCGAACCGGCGCTTGGCCTCGCCGAGCATCGCCACGGTCTTGCCGACGCCGGGCGCGGCCCCGAGGTACACCCGGAGTCGCCCGGTGGCCGGGCGTTTACCGGCGCCAGAGGACACCTTGGGGGTGCTGCTGACGTCGGTCACCGTTCAATCCTGCCTTCTGTGGGTCGATTCCCCGCTACGTCCTGCACAACGATCGCCATCACCCCCGTTGTGCAGGACGTCGTCGCCTCTCAGCCGGCCGACAGGTTCTGCACCGCGATGTTCAACTGCAGCACATTGACCATTCTCGTCCCGATGAATCCGAGGACGGGGGTGGTCACGTTCGATTCCACCAGATCGTGCACCTTGGCGGCGTCCAGGCCACGAGCCTTGGCGACCCGATCGACCTGGATCAGCGCATAGGCCTCGCTGATGTCGGGGTCGAGACCGGAGCCGGACGAGGTCACCGCGTCCGGCGGCACCTGGGACGCCGGGACTCCGTCGGACTTGGCGATCGCGGCCCTGGCGTCGTTCACGGCCTTGAGCAGCGCCTGCGAGTCGGCACTGAGGTTGGTGCCTCCCGAGGAGGTCGGGTCGTAGCCCTTGCCGGCGGCCGACGGACGGCCCTGGAACCATTTGTCGTCGGTGAAGCTCTGGCCGATCAGGCTGGAGCCCACCGTCTTCCCGTTGACGGTGACCAACGACCCGTTGGCGTTCGACGACGAGACCACCTTGCCCAGACCGAGGACCAGCAGCGGATAGGCGATGCCCAGGATGATCGTCATCGCGATCAGGAAACGTAGTCCGACCAGCAGCTGGCGACCGGCGATCGAGACCACCGTGCCGACCGAGGGTGGCTGGAGGGCTGCCGCCGAGGCGGCCGTGTCGCCCGCCTCCGGATCGGGACCAGCGGAGGCGGGGAGAGTTCGAGTCGACATGAGGATCAGCCAATTCCGGGGATGAGTGAGATGACGAGGTCGACCAGTTTGATACCGACGAACGGAACGATCAGTCCGCCCAGGCCGTAGATCCACAGGTTGCGGGACAACAGCTTCGCTGCCGACGACGGCGTGTACCTGACGCCCCGCATGGCGAGCGGGATCAGCGCCACGATCACCAGGGCATTGAAGATCACAGCGGACAGCACGGCCGAGGACGGGCTGTGCAGCTTCATGATGTTCAACTTCTCCAGGCCGGGAAACACCCCGGTGAACATGGCCGGCAGGATCGCGAAGTACTTCGCGACGTCGTTGGCCAGCGAGAACGTCGTCAGCGCGCCGCGGGTGATCAGCAACTGCTTGCCGATCTCCACGATGTCGATCAGCTTGGTGGGGCTGGAGTCGAGGTCCACCATGTTGCCGGCCTCCTTGGCCGCGGTGGTACCCGAGTTCATTGCGACACCCACATCGGCCTGGGCCAGCGCCGGGGCGTCGTTGGTGCCGTCACCGGTCATCGCCACGATCCGGCCGCCGGTCTGCTCCCTGCGGATGTACGCCAGCTTGTCCTCCGGCGTCGCCTCCGCGAGGTAGTCGTCGACACCCGCCTCGGCGGCGATGGACTTTGCCGTCAGCTCGGTGTCGCCGGTGATCATCACGGTCCGGATGCCCATCTTGCGCAACTCCGCGAACCGTTCGGCGATACCGGGTTTCACGACGTCCTTGAGGTGGACGACACCGAGCACCCTGGCGGCCGTGACCGCGCCACCAGAAGCCGGCTCGAAGACCTCGGCGACCAACAACGGGGTGCCGCCGGACGACGAGATCTCCCCCACCGCGGCGTTCACCTCGCCGCCGACCTTGCCGCCGTTCTCGCCGACCCACGCGGTGACCGCAGTGGCAGCGCCCTTGCGGATCCGCTGGATCCCGGTGGGAATCGTCAGGTCGACACCGCTCATCCTGGTCCGGGCGGAGAACTCGATGAACTCGGCCTTGGCGTCGGAGGGAGCCTTGACGCCGTAACGCTCCTCGCAGAGCTCGACCAGCGAGCGACCCTCCGGGGTCTCGTCGGCCATCGACGACTTCAGGGCAGCCGAGGCGAGATCGGTGATGTCGACGCCGGGCGCCGTCACCAGTTCGGAAGCCTGGCGGTTGCCGAAGGTGATCGTTCCGGTCTTGTCCAGCAGCAGGGTGGACACGTCTCCGGCCGCCTCGACGGCGCGGCCGCTCATGGCCAGCACATTGCGCTGCACCAGCCGGTCCATGCCGGCCACGCCGATCGCCGAGACGAGCGCGCCGATGGTGGTCGGGATCAGGCAGACGAGCAGCGAGACGAGCACGACGATCGACTGGGTGGAACCGGAGAAGGTCGCCATCGGCTGCAGCGCCATGATCACCAGCAGGAAGACGATGGTGAGGCTGGCCAGCAGGATGTTCAGCGCGATCTCGTTCGGGGTCTTGGACCGGACGCTGCCCTCGACCAGGGCGATCATCCTGTCCACGAACGACTTTCCGGGATCAGCCGTGATCCTGACGACGATCCGGTCGGACAGCACCCTGGTGCCGCCGGTGACCGAGGAGCGGTCGCCACCGGACTCGCGCACCACCGGCGCGGACTCACCGGTGATGGCGGCCTCGTCGACACTTGCCACACCGTCGATGATCTCGCCGTCACCGGGGATGGTGTCACCGGCTTCGCAGACCACCAGGTCGCCCTTGCGGAGTTCGGCGGCGGCGACCTTGGTCTCCACTCCGGAGGAATCCAGCTTGCGGGCGACGGCGGTGTCCCGGCCGGCCCGCAGGGAGGCGGCCTGCGCCCGGCCACGGCCTTCGGCGACCGAATCGGCGAGGTTCGCGAAGATGACCGTCAGCCAGAGCCAGACGGCGATCCAGACGCTGAACCCACTGAAGGCGGTGAAGCAGAGAACGGTGGTCAGTGCGGCGCCGACCTCCACCACGAACATCACCGGGTTGTGCCACATCACCCGCGGGTCAAGGGCTTTCAAGGCATTCGGCAGTGCGGCGACGAGGCTCTTGGGCCGGAAGACGCCGGCGCCGATCTTGCGCTGCTCCCCGGTTTCGGGGAGCGGTGTCTCGACTTTGTTCAGGGTAGGGGCGGTCATGACAATCCCTCGGCAATCGGGCCCAGCGCAAGCGCCGGGAGATAGGTCAGTGCGGCGACCAGGACGACGACCCCGAGCAGGATCGTGATGAACTGGAGCTTGTGGGTGGGTAGCGTGCCCGAATCGTCAGGTCGGACGCCCTGTCTACCCAGGGATCCGGCCAACGCGAGCACCAGGGCCATCGGGACGAACCGACCGAGGAACATCACGACGCCCAGTGCGATGTTGTAGAAGTTGTTGTTGGCACCGAGACCGGCGAAGGCCGAGCCGTTGTTGTTGGCGGCCGACCCGAACGCATAGGTGATCTCGGTCAGGCTGTGGGGCCCCGAGTTGAGCACGGCGGCCTTGGCCGACGGCACCAGCAGTGCGATCCCGGTGCCGAGCAGCACCAGGGCCGGCGTGGCCAGGATGTAGCCTGCCACGTACTTCATCTGCTCGCCGCCGATCCGCTTGCCGAGGTAGGTCGGGGTGCGGCCGACCATCAACCCGGCGATGAAGACGCCGACCATGGCCAGGACCAACATGCCGTAGAGTCCGGAACCTGTTCCACCCGGTGCGATCTCGCCGAGCAACATGTTCAGCAGCAGCACGCCGCCGCCGAGTCCGGTGAACGAGGAATGGGTTGAGGTCACCGCGCCTGTGGACGTGAGGGTCGTCGATATCTCGAACAGCGAGGTGACCGGTATCCCGAACCGGACCTCCTTGCCCTCCATCGCGGCGCCGGCGGCCTGCAGGGCCACACCCGCGTGCTTCTCCTCGGAGATCAGGGTCAGGACCAGCGAGGTGGCCCACAGGATCCCCATGGTGATCAGGATGGCGACGCCCTGCTTGATGCTGCCGACCATCCGGCCGAAGGTGCGCGGCAACGAGAACGGGATGGACAGCATCAGCACGATGGCCAGCAGGTTGGTCCACTGGGTCGGGTTCTCGAAGGGGTGCCCGGAGTTGGCGTTGAAGTAGCCGCCGCCGTTGGTGCCGAACTGCTTGATGACCTCCTGCGAGGCCACCAGACCGCCCGGCAGGGTCTGCGTGCCGCCGGCCAGCGTGGTGAGATCCACCGGGGCGTTGAGGTTCTGGATCACGCCGCCGGCCACCATCACCAGGGCGATGACGATCGACACCGGGAGCATCAGCCGTACGGTGGTCCTGGTCAGGTCGACCCAGAAGTTGCCGAGCCGGTCGGTGTGGCGGCGGATCAGACCACGGATGAGGGCGGCGACGACGACCATGCCGACGCTGGCGGACAGGAAGTTCTGCACCGTCAGGCCGATGGCCTGCACCGTGTAGCCGAGAGCGGTCTCACCGGAGTAGGACTGCCAGTTGGTGTTGGTGACGAAGCTGACCGCGGTGTTGAAGCTCTGGGCCTTCGGCATTCCCGGCCGTCCGAAGTCGAACGGCAGGTGCGCCTGGGCGGCCAGCAGCCCCCACAGCAGTGCGATCGAGAGGACGCTGAACGCCAGCAGCGAGATCAGGTAGGTGTACCAGCGCTGGTCGGCCTTGCTGTCGATCCGGAGGACGCGGTAGAAACCCGTCTCGATCTTCAGGTCGTTCTTGGACGTGTAGATCTTGGCCATGTAGTCGCCGAGGGGCACATGGACGATGGCCAGCACGATCACCACGAGGGCGATCTCCAGCGCAGCGGAGACCCACGGGCTCATCAGAACTTCTCCGGCTTGATCAGGGCGACCACCAGATAGCCCAGCAACAGAATCGCCAACACGGCGGCAACGATGGTCATCGTTTCGCTCACCCATCTTTTCGACACCTGCAGGTCCGGTCGGCCCCACAGCTCACGACGGTAGGTTCGCCCTGCAGCACGGTGATCGTTCCTGACACGGCCTTGACGGGCCGCCCGAACTCTTGACGGAATCTTGATGGGCCCCGGGTTGTCGCCGGGACCCGGTAGCCCGCCCCGGGTCGGCCGTCACGCTCTACGCTGGCACGGTGCCGGACGACGAGGAGCAGACCCAGCGTGTGCTGGGTGGGCGCTACAGACTCGAGCGGGTGGTCGGCCAGGGCGCGATGGGGCGGGTCTGGGCCGCGCACGACGAGTTGCTGAACCGGGCCGTCGCGATCAAGGAGGTCGATTTCCCCCGCGGGATGCCGACCTCCGAGGTGGACCAGATCGTGCAGCGCACCATGCGGGAGGCCCGTGCGGTCGCCTCCGTCTCCGATCCGCACGTCGTCACCATCTTCGACATGTTGAGCCTGCCGCACGGACCGGCGATCGTGATGGAACTGCTCTCCGCGCGGTCGCTGGCGCAGATCATCAGCACCGACGGCGCGATGACGGACAACGAGGCCGCCACCATCGGACTGTCCGTCTCGACCGGTCTGCTCGCGGCCCACGCCGCCGGTATCACGCACCGCGATGTGAAGCCCGGCAACGTTCTGATCTGCGACGACGGCCGGATCAAGCTGACGGACTTCGGCATCGCCCGGAGTGCCGGCGAGCACACCATCACCGCCACCGGGCTCCTGCTGGGCTCACCCGCGTACATCTCGCCGGAGGTTGCGTCCGGACGACCGGCGAATGCCCAGTCCGACGCCTGGGGCCTCGGGGCGATGCTGTTCGCCTGTGTGCAGGGTGTGCCCCCGTTCGACAAGGGCACACCGCTCGCGACGCTGACCTCGGTCGTCCAGGATCCTGTGCCGGCGCACCCGGACTCCGGCCGGCTCGCCGGGGTGATCCGGGGCCTGCTGGTGAAGGATCCCGCGACGAGGATGTCCGTCGGGCTCGCCCACCAGGCGATGCTGCGCATCGCCGCCGACAACGGAAGCCTGGTCACCCAGGCCTGGAAACCGGCGTCCCATCCGGCGGCGGCTCCGGCTGTCACCGCGAACGGCCGTCCCCCGGTCAGCCGTCCGCAACCGTCGCTCCCACCGCCGCCGGTCTGGACCGGACCGCCCGCCGCGCTACCACCCCCACCGTGGGCGGGTGCGGACTCCGGATCGCTCCGGGCCCTCCCGGTGCACGCCCCGGTCCGCACGGCCCGTCGGAAATCGACCCTTGCCGCGGTTGCGCTCGTCGTGGCCGTGATCGCCGCCGTCGCAGGGTATCTCGGGGTCCGGACGATCGCCCATCTGGAGAACGGCACGCCCATCCTGGGGCTCCCCGGACCGGTTGCTGCGGGTTGGTCGACCGGTTGGTCGACCGGAAACGCCTCGGCCGGTCGCGGGTTCTGAAGCCCGACCCGGCCGCATCGCGACGCCACCGGCCTCCTCGCCACGCCACCGGCCTCCTCGCCACGCCACTAGGCTCCACGCCATGTCACCTGACGACTCGACCGAGCACCGGGCCACCGCAGAGCAGGCCGCTTCCGCGCTGGCCAGGGCGACGGGGGTACTGCATCACGACGTGGCCCTGGTGATGGGTTCCGGTTGGGCGCCCGCGGCCGATGCGCTGGGCGAGGCGACCGCAGAGGTGCAGATGGCCGACCTGCCCGGGTTCCTGCCGCCGGTCGTCCAAGGACACGGCGGAGCCGTCCGATCCGTCCCGATCGGCGGCAAGCGCGCCTTGGTCTTCCTCGGCCGGACCCACTACTACGAGGGCCGGGGCGTCGCTGCGCTGGCCCACGGCGTGCGGACGGCCGCCGCGGCCGGGGCGAAACTGATCGTGCTGACCAATGCCGCCGGCGGGCTCCGTCAGGGGATGCGGCCCGGCCAGCCCGTTCTCATCTCCGATCACCTCAACCTGACCGGTGTCTCCCCCATCGTCGGCCCGAACTTCGTCGACCTGACCGACCTGTACTCGCCCCGCCTGCGGACCCTGGCCACCGAGATCGACCCGACCCTGGAGGAGGGCGTCTACGCGCAGCTGCCCGGCCCCCACTTCGAGACCCCGGCCGAGATCAGGATGCTGCGCACCCTGGGTGCCGACCTGGTCGGCATGTCGACGGTGCTCGAGGCGATCGCCGCCAGGGAGGCCGGCGTCGAAGTGTTCGGGCTCTCCCTGGTCACCAACCTGGCGGCCGGCATGACGGGCGAGCCACTGGATCACCTGGAGGTGCTCGCCGAGGGTCGGGCCGCCGCGGGCCGGATGGGCCGCCTGCTGGCCGACATCCTCACCCGGGCATGAGCGCGCCGGGACGGTCGACCGTCGACGGCCTCGGGCCCGGCCTCCGCGACGCGGCGATGCAGTGGGTCGCCGACGACCCCGATCCCGCCGATGCCGCCGAACTGCAGACCCTCCTGGCCGGCGCGAGGAATGGATCCGCCGCCGACCTCGCCGATCTGACCGACCGGATGAGCGCTCCGCTGGCCTTCGGCACCGCCGGCCTGCGCGGACCCCTGCGGGCCGGTCCGGCCGGGATGAACCTGGCCGTCGTCCGGCGGGCGGCCGCCGGGATCGCCGCCTACCTGGTCTCCACCGATGGGACGTCGGGTCCTGACGGCGCACCGAACATCGTCGTCGTCGGCCACGACGCGCGTCATCGGTCCGCGGAGTTCGCCCTGGATGCGGCCAAGGTGCTGGCGGCCAGGGGGTTCCAGGTGCTGCTGGCACCCGGAGCACTACCGACACCCGTCACCGCCTTCGCCGTCCGCCGCCTGGGCGCGGTCGCCGGACTGCAGGTCACCGCGTCGCACAATCCGCCGCAGGACAACGGACTGAAGGTCTACCTGCGCGGCGGGACACAGTTGGTCGGGCCGGCCGACAGCGCCATCGAGGCGGCCATCGCCGCCGCCGGGCCGGCCAGATCGATCGATGATTCCGGGGTCCCGCTCCGCTGGCCGACCGACCTGCTGGAGCGGTACACCGCCCGGGTGGCCACGCTCGCACCGGGGACGGCGAAGGAGCTCCGGATCGCGGCCACCCCGCTGCACGGCGTCGGCGGCGAAACTCTCCTCAGGGCAATGGATCTGGCAGGTTTTACCGATGTCCACCTGGTACCCGCCCAGGCTCTGCCGGACCCGGACTTCCCGACGGTCACCTCTCCGAACCCGGAAGAACCGGGGGCCACCGATCAACTGCTGGCGCTGGCCGCCGAGGTCGACGCCGATCTGGCCATCGCGACCGACCCGGATGCCGACCGTTGCAGCATCGGAGTGAAAGGCCGTGACGGGCGGTGGCGGATGCTCAGTGGCGACGAGAGCGGGGCCCTACTGGGTGACACCATCCTGTCCAGGGTCGACCGCATCACCCATCCGGACCCCCTGGTGGCCACCACCATCGTGTCCTCGCAACTGCTCGGCCGGATCGCGGCGGCCCGCGGGGCGCGGTACGACGAGACACTGACCGGCTTCAAGTGGATCGTCCGTGCCGGGGACGGCCGGGGGACCGGTCTGATCTTCGGCTACGAAGAAGCACTCGGGCTCGCGGTCGACCCGGAGGCAGTGCGGGACAAGGACGGCATCTCCGCGGCCGTCCTGGCCTGCGATCTGGCCGCGACGCTGAAACAACACGGCCGGACGGTCCTGGACGTCCTCGACGAGCTGGCCGTCAGGCATGGGCTGCACACCACCCACGCGGTGTCGCTCCGGGTGGCGGACCTGACGCAGATCGCCGTCTGGATGGCCTCGTTGCGGGAGGACCTGCCGACCACCCTGCTCGGCGAGAAAGTCCTGACGGCAACCGATCTGCTGCCCCTGACGGACGGGATCCGGCTGGCGACGGCCCGCACCAGGGTCGTGGTCCGCCCCTCGGGTACCGAGCCGAAACTGAAGTGCTACCTGGAGATCGTCACACCGGTCGGCTCGTCGGACGACCTGCCGGCCGCCAGAGCCAGTGCAGGCATCGCCATGGACCGTCTTCGCCACGAGGTGCGACAGCTCTTCCAGCCGTGACCGGGTGGTCGGCCACCGACCCGTTCCGCCAACCGAACTGGGCCATTCGGGAAGGCGCCGGTCACGCACCGTCCGAATGGGGGACGCGTCACTCACGTTTTTCGGCGTGGCGGGTGCTCGGCCTACGATCTTCCGGATGAGTACCGATCGGCACTTACATGTCAACCGGAGTTCGGGCCACGTCGGCCCGGCGCTCCTTCCGGGCCCACCCGACCCGTCGTACGCGCGCGGAGCCTTCGCCGGCCCGCCGAGGAGTTGCCGCCGGCCCGGTCGAACCGGCCGCCAAGGGAGAACATCATGACGGGAAACGACGTCGTCGTTCCGATCGAGATCCTGACCTACAGCCACGAAGAGGGCACGGTGAACGGGCACGCCGTCACCCGGGGTAGGTACCCGACCATCCACGACGCCTGCATCGCGCTGACCGTTCCGTACGCGCAGCAGGCGGGTGCACCCATCCTCACCCATGCCGTCGACACCATCGGAGCACCGTCGGAGTACTGGCTCCACGTGCACCCCGACGGGCAGGCGACACCCGCGACCGCCGGTTCCTACCCGTCCCCGGTGCCGAGTCCGCGAGACCATGTCTCGTCCGGCGACGTCAGCATCGCACCGGCGCCCCCGGAGCCCGGATCCGCATCCCCGACGACGTTCTCGCCCGAACTGTCCCCGCTTCCGGTCCTCGCTCCGTTGCCCGCGGTGGCGCCCTTTCCGGCCATGCCGCCTCTTCCGGTGACGCCGGTGGACCGGTCGGACCCGTTCGACCTGCCCGTCGCGCGCAGCACGACTGCCCCCGATCCGGCGGGCCCGGGCGATCCGCCGGACCTCGGTCTGAATGACGATCCGCACGGTCTGGCCGTCACGCAGACCTTCGACAGGATCGCACCCGAACAGGCCGCGGGCGGCATCGTCGATGTCGGCGAGACCGCGGGCGGCGGGGCCGCTGTCGGCGATTCAGCTGTCGGCGACGTTGCTGTCGGCCATGTTGCTGTCGGCCATGTTGCTGTCGGCCATGTTGCTGTCGACGAGGCCGCTGATGCACCGCGACCGCCTGCTCCCTCGACCCCGGCGACAGAAGCCGAGCAACCCGCTCGGATCAATGGCCCTCTGGTCGAGGGCAACGCTGGATCCAGCAACGGCGCCGCCACCGAGAACTGGGCACCGCCGTTGACCAGGGCGGCCCGCCGGCACGCCGCGGACACCGAGACCGAGACGGAGCAGCCGGCGTCGACGGCGGGTCCCGCAGCCGACGCCCAGAGGCGCCACGCGCCGCCCGTCATTCCGGTCCCGAACCCGGCACATCCAGCCGAGATCACTGCGCCTCCCGGGACTACGCCGCCGGCTGTCATCCCCACCCCCGCGCTCCTGACCCACCCGACACCTCCGGGCCCGGCACCATCGGAGCCGTCGTTCCCGCTGTTGCCCGCGACCGGAACCTCGTCGTCGCCGTCGCCGGCCGCACCGGCTCCGACCCTGTCTGCGCCGCACCTTTGCGCTCCGGCTGGGTCGGCGCCCGCCCCTTCGGTTCCGGCGCTCTCGGCTCCGGCCCCGTTGTCGCCCCCGAAGGCCACCACGGCCGGCGCGCCCTGGACGGCGTTCGCCGATCCTGGTGGCGAAACGTCACACCCTTCCCCGACGCTCGACGACCTGTTGGCCACCCGCCCCACGCCCCCGGACGGGCCGGCCCAGTTGGGCTGGCGGGCCGCCGTGCGACGCCTGTCCGGTGGGTTGATCACCTTGCGCCCCGGCGGCGGCGAAGTGGTGCAGCGCAGGGCGATCGCAGCGGTGCAGCGCAGCCTGACCGGCCCCAGGACGGTGGTGGTGATCAATCCGAAGGGTGGCGCCAGCAAGACGACGACCACCCTGCTGCTGGCGGCGACGTTCGGGATCCACCGCGGTGGGTACACGCTGGCCTGGGACAACAACGAGACCCGCGGGACCATGGGGTGGCGGGCCACGCAGGGCCGGCACTCCAACACCGCGGTGGACCTGCTGCGGGAACTGGACCGGTTCGAAGACGCCCGATCGGCGCGGGTCGGCGATCTGGACAATTTCGTCCGCAGTCAGGGGAACGCGCAGTTCGACGTGCTGGCCAGTGACGAGGACGCCGCGTCGGCCGCATCGGTCGATGCGACTGCCTTCAATGCGTTGCACCGCAGCCTGAGCCGGTTCTACCGGGTGATCGTGGTCGACACCGGCAACAACATGCGTGCGTCGAACTGGGACGCCGCGATCGCTGCCGCCGACCAGGTCGTCATCGTCTCCACGATCCGTGAGGACACCGGCCAGTCGGCCGCCTGGGTGGCAGATGCACTCAGCGAGAAGGGCTTCGGCGACAAGGTCTCGGCTGCGGTCACGATCCTGGCCGCCCCGAGTACGCGGCCGGATCCGGCGCTGGCCGCGCGCCTCGGGGACCACTTCGGCCGGCTGACCAGAGGGGTGGTCCGAGTCCCGTTCGACCCGTCCCTGGTCTCCGGCGGCCCGATCGACATCGAGGCGCTCTCGTCGTCGGCACGCGACGCCTGGCTGGAGGCGACCGCACTGGTCGCCGACGGGCTGTAGCGGCCTGCCCGATCCAACACCCAACTCGGACCCGCGGGGCCTACGATTGGCTTTGATGGATACCTGAACCGATCGGGAGGACACGTCGTGGGTGATATCGGAGCCGACCCCAAGCGGGTGGAGATCATGCCGTCGCGCCCGGTCCTGCCGGCCACACCGGCGCCGACGCCGTCGACGCCGGCCCGACAACCCGAACCCGCGCCTTCGCGGTGACCGACCTGCAGTTCGACGTCCACGGACTTCGGACGTTCCGGGTGAGTGACGACGGCCATCTGCTGCCCGTCACCGCGGTCGACGACTCCTGGCGCGGCGGCGTCTGCATCGCCCGATGTCGGCATCGACCGGCACACAGGGCACCGGTCGAGAGTTGCCGGTGCGGCATCTACACGTTCCGGACGCTCTCGGTCCTGCGGGGCCAGTACGCACCGGCCGACCTCCTGGTGGCCGTCGTCGCGCTGGAGGGTCAGACGCTGGCCGGGTCGAGGGGATGGCGTTCCCAGGCCGGCCGGGTCATCGCCCTCTGGGTCGCCCCGGATGCCCTGTCCGGCGACCTGCTGATGACGTTGGCCGACAACCTGCCCGGCGTGAAAATCTACCAGGACGTCGACGAGATGCTCGCCCTGTACCCCGATCTGTCCGTGGAGTCGGGGACCGAGGCCGGGCCGAGGTCACCGAGAGCCGCCCGGGTCCGGCGGCAGGCCCGACTCCCGCTGCGGCGGAACGCGATTCGCGTCGAAAGACTACCTCTGTACCTGCTTCTCACCGCTGCGCTGTGTGCTCTGTTCGTCCACGCCGAGAGCGGGACGGCGCCGACGGGCCTGATGCTCGGCTTCGCCGAGGTCGGCCGGTTCCTCGCTGCGCACAACCAGTCGTTGGTCATCCCGTTGCTGCTGATCGGGCTGAGCATCTACGCACGGGCCACCAGTTCGCAGTTGGCCACCTGGCTCTCCCGGGTCGTCCGGATCTCGATTCCGGTGATCGGGGCCGGCGTGGTGGCCGCGCTGATCACCGGCAACCACGTGGAGACGAGCCCGCTGATCCTGACGATCGCGCTGTTGCTCTGGAGCCACTCACGGGTGCTGTTGGCCGAGATCTGCCATACCGACGGGGCCGGCTCCGTGCTGGCCCGCAAGATCGTCAGGGCGCGGACCACCCGCACGACGTCGCTGTCCTCCGGGGGCCGGGCCCCGGGTGTGGCCTACCAACTGCGTCCGGATCACTCCCCCAGGACCTACCCGCTGACCATCCCGGTGCATTTCGAGCCCCGCACCGCCTGACACCATCACCCCCCGACCGCCACCGCCGGCAGCGTCCTGCAAAGTGCGGCCTATCGGCCGCACTTTGCAGGACGTCCGCTGTTCGCCCGCTGTGTCCGGGGCCGGGTTCAGACCGCCCCGAACTGCCGATCGCCGGCGTCACCGAGACCGGGGACGATGTAGCCGGAGTCGTTCAGCCGCTCGTCGACCGATGCCGTGACGACGCGGACGCCGAGACCGGACTCGGCCAGCATCCGAAGTCCTTCCGGAGCCGACAGGGCGCAGATCGCGGTGACATCGGTGGCCCCGCGGGCCTTCAGCAGCTCGATGGTGTGCACCATCGAACCGCCGGTGGCCAGCATCGGGTCGAGGACGTAGACGGGCCGTCCGGCCAACGATTCCGGAAGCGAGACCATGTACGGCATCGGCTGCAGTGTGTCCTCGTCGCGGGCCAGACCGACGAAACCCATCTGCGCCTCCGGGATCAGCGCGTGGGCCTGTTCGGCCATCCCGAGCCCGGCGCGCAGTACCGGCACCAGCAGCGGCGGGTGCGACAACCTGGTCGCCGACGTCCGCGCGACCGGGGTGTGGATCGGCACCTTCTCGGTGGCCAGCGTGCGGCTGGCCTCGTAGATCAGCATCAGCGTCAGGTCGCGCAGTGCGGCACGGAAGGCGGCGTTGTCGGTGCGCGCGTCGCGCATCGTGGACAAACGCGCGGCGGCCAGCGGGTGGTCGACGACCACCAGGTCCAGACCAGCGGGAATCTCGTGCGGAGCGGGCATGGACGTCTCTCGCCTTCTGGGCACCTCGGGAATCGGTCGCCCCGAACGGTAACCGGTCGCCTCCGGGGCGCTCCCGGTGCGTTCGCCGAGCAGAACCCGGCTGCGCGTCGGAAACCGTTGATCCGGGTGAGCCTCCGCCGGCTGCCATCCTGATCGTGGGACATTCGGGAGCGGGCCGTCGGGCCACACCCTAGGATCGGCCGGGTGACCGCCCTCCCGACCCTTGCCGCACGCGGTCGATCCGACGGGCCGGCCGATGCCGTTCCGGACGAGTCGTCCTTGCGCCGGTTCCTGCACGGCCTCCCTGGTGTCGACTCGGTCGGGGTCGAGTCGCGAGCCGCCGGTCTGGCCACCAGGTCGATCAAAGCGGCGTCCAAGCTCCGGGCGATCGATCTGGCCATCTCGATGGTCGACCTGACGACGCTGGAGGGCTCGGACACCCCCGGCAAGGTCCGAAGCCTCGCGGCGAAGGCCCGTCGCCCCGATCCGGAGAGCCCCTGTGTCCCGGCCGTCGCCGCCGTCTGCGTCTACCCCGACATGGTCGCGGTTGCGGCGTCCGCACTGTCCGGCTCCGGAGTCGGCATCGCCTCTGTCGCGACCGCGTTCCCCTCCGGCCGGTCCAGTCTGGCCGTGAAACTGGCAGACACCCGGCTGGCCATCGACAGCGGCGCCACCGAGGTCGACATGGTGATCGATCGTGGCGCCTTCCTGGCCGGGAACTACGGCAAGGTCTTCGACGAGATCCGGGCCGTGCGGGCCGAGTGCGGATCGACCCGGCTGAAGGTGATCCTGGAAACCGGTGAACTGGCCACCTACGACAACGTCCGTCGTGCGTCGTGGCTGGCGATGCTCGCCGGTGGCGACTTCATCAAGACCTCGACGGGCAAGATCGCGCCGGCGGCGACCCTGCCGGTCATCCACGTCATGCTGCAGGCGGTCCACGACTGGTACGGCCTCACCGGCGACCGCATCGCCGTCAAACCCGCGGGCGGGATCCGCACCACGAAGGACGCCCTGCGCTACCTGGTCGCGGTCCGCGAGGTGGCCGGTGCGGCCTGGCTCGATCCGTACCTGTTCCGGTTCGGCGCGTCGTCGCTGCTGAACGACCTGCTGATGCAGCGACGCACCCAGATGCAGGGCCACTACAGCGGCCCCGACTACGTGACGGTGGACTAGATGTCGCTCGACCCGCACGCTCCCGGCCGCCGGGCCGCCTCCGACTGGGAATACGCACCGGCCCCGGAATCCGCCGCCATCGGCCGGGTCCGCGACCGCTACCAGATGTTCGTCGGGGGAAAGTTCGTCGACGGGCGCGGTGCGGACCTCACGACGCTGAATCCGGCGACCGCCGAGCCCCTGTCGGTGGTCTCCACGGCCTCGGGGCCGGACGTGGACGACGCCGTCGGTCAGGCCCGAAAGGCGTTCGAGGGCAGCTGGTCCCGGATCTCCGGGGCCGAACGTGGCAAGTACCTGTTCCGGATCGCGCGCGGCATCGCCGAACGAGCCAGAGAACTCGCGGTGCTCGAGACCCTGGACAACGGCAAGCCGATCAAGGAATCCCGTGACGCCGACGTCCCTACTGCGGCAGCGCACTTCTTCTACCACGCCGGCTGGGCGGACAAGTTGCAGCACGCCGGGTTCGGGCCGTCGCCCCGGCCACTCGGCGTCGTCGGGCAGGTCATCCCCTGGAACTTCCCACTGCTGATGGCCGCCTGGAAGATCGCGCCGGCGCTGGCGGCGGGCAACACCGTCGTGATCAAACCCGCCGAGACCACGCCGCTGTCGATCCTGGTGCTGGCCGAGATCCTGGCCGACGCCGACCTCCCGCCGGGCGTGGTGAACATCCTGCCCGGTGCCGGCGACATCGGTCGCGCCCTGGTGAACCATCCCGGCATCGACAAGGTCGCGTTCACCGGGTCCACCGACGTCGGCAAGCAGATCCAGCGCTCGCTGGCCGGGACCGGCCGGCGGCTGACCCTGGAACTGGGCGGCAAGGCGGCCAACATCGTGTTCGACGACGCGCCGATCGACCAGGCCGTCGAGGGCATCGTCAACGGGATCTTCTTCAACCAGGGTCATGTCTGCTGCGCCGGATCCCGCCTGCTGGTGCAGGAGTCCGTGGCCGAAGAGGTGATCGCCAAACTGCAGGAACGGATCTCGACGCTGCGGCTCGGAGATCCGATGGACAAGAACACCGACATCGGGGCCATCAACTCCGCGGAGCAGCTGGCCAGGGTGACGGCGCTGGCCGCCACCGGGGACGACGAGGGCGCGATCCGGTGGACCTCACCCAGCCCGGTTCCCGATCGCGGTTACTTCTTCCCCCCAACGGTTTTCACCAACGTGGCGCAGTCGATGCGGATCGCCAGGGAAGAGATCTTCGGCCCGGTGCTGTCGGTGCTCACGTTCCGGACGCCGGACGAGGCCGTCGCGAAGGCGAACAACACGCCGTACGGATTGTCGGCCGGCGTGTGGACCGAGAAGGGCTCGCGCATCCTGGGGATGGCGTCCGCGCTGCGCGCCGGGGTGGTGTGGGCCAACACCTTCAACCGGTTCGACCCGACGGCCGCATTCGGCGGCTACAAGGAATCCGGGTTCGGGCGCGAGGGCGGACGATCCGGGCTCGCCGCCTACCTGGACACCGACGACGAGGGGGGCCTCTGATGCCGGACGAGCACCCGCCACCGGGGGCGGAACGGCTGGCCGTGGCCAAGACCTACAAGCTGTTCGTCGGCGGGGCGTTCCCGCGTTCGGAATCCGGCCGGACCTATCAGGTCACCGATCCCCGCGGACGCTTCCTGGCCAACGCCGCCCGCGCCTCGCGCAAGGACGGTCGCGACGCAGTCTCGGCCGCCCGCAAGGCGTTCGGCGGCTGGTCGGGCGCCACCGCCTACAACCGGGGCCAGGTCATCTACCGGATCGCCGAGATGCTGGAGGGTCGACGGGCACAGTTCGTCGACCTGCTGACGTCCGCCGGCGAGCACGACGCCGCAGCGTCCGTCGACGCCGGCGTCGACCGCCTGGTGCACTACGCGGGCTGGACCGACAAGCTGGCCGCAGTTTTCGGCGGCGCGAATCCCGTGGCCGGGCCGTTCTTCTCGTTCTCCACTCCGGAGCCCACCGGGGTCGTGGTTGCGGTTGCGCCGCAACAGGACTCGCTGCTGGGACTGGTCAGCGTGATCGCCCCGATCATCACCTCCGGCAACACCGTGGTGGTCATCGCCTCCCGGCATCGCCCGCTGGCGGCGCTCGCTCTGGCCGAGGTGCTCGCGACCTCGGACCTGCCGGGCGGGGTGGTCAACATCCTGACCGGCGACCCGGCCGAGATCGCACCGTCGCTCGCCGCGCACGGCGACGTCGATGCGCTGGACCTGACGGGCACCGAAGGCGAACTGCGGACCGCGCTGGAGCGGGAGGCCGCCGGCACCGTCAAGCGCGTTTTCGCCCCATCGGCCTCGGACTTCACCAGAGCCCCCGGCACCGCCCGGCTACGCGCGTTCCTGGAGACCAAGACCGTCTGGCACCCCACCGGGGCGCTGTCCCTGGGCGGTGCCGGCGGGTACTGAGCGCTCGTCGATCCGACTCCGCGCAACCCCGGCCGTCCTGACGGATTGCGTGGTCAGCAGGGCCTGCGAGATTACTCACCATGCAATGCAGGGCCCCCTGACGTGCGCCCACCTGCCGTAATCTGGAGTGGTTGACCGTCTTGAGGAGAGTGCTGTGAGTCTGCCCGTGTCGTTGCCACTGCGTGTCGCCGTCGTCGGCGCCGGTCCGGCCGGCATCTATGCCGCCGACATCCTCACCAAGAACGACCCCGACGTGACGGTCGACATCTACGACCGACTTCCGACACCCTACGGTCTGATCCGGTACGGGGTGGCGCCGGATCACCCGCGCATCAAGCAGATCATCGTCGCCCTGCACCGGGTGATGGAGTCCGATCGGATCTCCTTCATCGGCAACGTGCACGTCGGCGTCGATCTCAAGGTCGACGAGATGCGCGAGTTCTACGACGCGATCATCTTCGCCACCGGCGCCGAGCGCGACCGGCCGATGGACCTGCCGGGTATGGACCTCGAACGCTCCTACGGGGCCGCCGACTTCGTCGCCTTCTACGACTCGCACCCGGACCGCGAGAAGACGTGGGACCTCTCCGGGGCGCACTCGGTGGCCGTCATCGGGGTCGGCAACGTCGGTCTCGACGTGGCGCGGATGCTCGCCAGGACGGCCGACGAGCTGCTCTACACCGACATCCCCGAGCACGTGCACGCTGCTCTGAAGAACTCGGCCGTCACCGACGTGCACATGTTCGCCCGACGCGGACCCGCGCAGGCGAAGTTCACCCCGGTGGAGCTCCGCGAGCTGGACCACTCACCCAACCTGCAGGTGCTCGTGCAGCCGGAGGGGATGGAATTCGACGCCGGCTCGCAGGAGGCCCTGAGCAGGTCCAAGTCGTTGCGCATGGTCGTCGACGTGTTGTCCGAATGGGCGATCCGCGACGCCGACGAGAACTTCCAGCGCCGCATCCACATCCACTTCCTGGAGAACCCGCTCGAGGTGATCGGCGAGGACGGCAAGGTCGTCGGGCTCCGCACCGAGCACCAGGAGCTGACCGGCGACGGCGACGTCCGCGGCACCGGCGAGTTCACCACCTGGAACGTGCAGGCCGTGTACCGCGCGGTCGGCTATCGCTCGGAGGCGATCGAGGATCTGCCGTTCGACACCCGCAACTTCGTGCTGCCGAACCGGGAGGGCCGGGTGCTGGACCTCGACGGCCAGCGGTTGTCCGGCATCTACGCCACCGGCTGGGTCAAGCGCGGCCCCGTCGGCCTGATCGGGCACACGAAGTCCGACGCCGCCGAGACGGTGGCCAACCTGCTGGCCGACGCTCCGGAGCTGGTCAGGGCGCCGGTCCGTGACCGGGAGGCGGTCCTCGCCCTGCTGGCGTCCAAGTCGCTGCCGGTGACCGACTTCCAGGGCTGGGATCGACTGGACGCCCACGAACGCTCGCTCGGCGAACCGGTCGAGCGGGAACGGATCAAGCTGCACTCCCGCGACGAGATGACCAAGGTCGCCGTCACCCGCTGACCCCTGCCTACGTTCTGCGCGTCGGAAGCAGCCCCGCCTGCGCATGCCCGGCACTGGGCGTCGCCACCTCCGAGTTCGGGCTCAGGGTCCGGTGGCCAGGACGCTCGCGAGTAGCTCGTTGAGCTGTTCTCGGCCCTGTCCGGAGAGTCCGAGGGATTCCTCGACCCGGGCGACTGCGGCCGAACACTGGTGCAGACGCTCGCGACCGGCGTCGGTCAGCCGGATCGCGATCCGGTGCCCGCGCCCCGCCGGTAGGTCGCGTTCGACATGGCCGAGTGATTCGAGCGATTCGAGCAGTTCGCTCATCGATTGTGGGGTGACCAGAACGGATCTGGCGATCTGGTTGTTGCTCATGTCCGGGTGCAGCTGCAGTTGCAGCAGGACGCCGAACTGAGTGGGGGTCAACCCGAGACGAGAGAACTCGCGATGGAAACGCCGGCCGATCAGGTGACCGGCCTGGATCAGGTTCCAGGCGGTGATCTGGTCCGGCGGGGGGCCTGCCCATGTCGGGGAATTTGAGGGCATCCCCGAAGTCTAGAGCGCACGGTGTGTTCGGCGGCTGACAGTTGGGTACGGACCCAACGGTGGTGGGTGGTGCCCGCGTGGGTCACATTCGGCGGCAGCGGGGGTGTTCTGGTCCAGGCTCCTCGCCGCTTCTCTCACCGCTGCACGGTGGACCGGGGTCAGACCAGGGGCGGGCCAGGGGCGGTTCCGGGGCCAAACTCCCCGCCCACCATCCGCCGCTCGGTGCGGTCGGCCGGAGACCGACCGGCCGGAGTCACGGCCGTGCCGAGCACTGCAGCCGGTGTCGGCCCTCCGGAGAGACCTTGGATACCCTGCGGAGCAAGGAACACGACCGTCGGGCCGTGATCGACGAAGTGTCCGCGGACGGTGCGGTCGCGGCAATCAGCAGGAGGAACAGGCAATGGTGCAGAAGGTCCAGGGCGTCATCTCGCGGGCGAAGGACGCTCCGGTCGAGTTGGTCACCGTGCTGGTTCCCGATCCGGGCCCCGGCGAGGCCGTCGTCAAGATCCAGGCCTGCGGCGTCTGCCACACCGACCTGCACTACAAGGTCGGCGGCATCGGCGACGACTACCCCTACCTGCTGGGACACGAGGCGGCCGGCATCGTCGAGGCGGTCGGCGACGGCGTCACCGAGGTGGCGCCCGGCGACTTCGTCATCCTGAACTGGCGGGCCGTCTGCGGACAGTGCCGGGCCTGCCTGCGCGGTCGTCCGTGGTACTGCTTCAACACCCACAACGCCCGGCAGAAGATGACGCTGGAGGACGGCACCGAACTGTCGCCGGCGCTGGGGATCGGTGCCTTCATCGAGAAGACCCTGGTGGCCGCCGGCCAGTGCACCAAGGTCGACCCGGCCGCCCCGGCCACGGTGGCCGGTCTGCTCGGCTGTGGCGTGATGGCCGGACTCGGCGCCGCCATCAACACCGGGAACGTCACCCGCGGCGACAGCGTGGCCGTGATCGGCTGCGGCGGTGTCGGCGACGCGGCGATCGCCGGGGCACGTCTGGCCGGAGCGAGCCGGATCATCGCCATCGACATGGACCAGCGAAAGCTCGAGTGGGCCAAGGATTTCGGGGCGACCCACACCATCCTGGCCTCGTCCGGCGATGTCGTGGAGCAGATCCAGGCGCTGACCGGCGGCTTCGGCGCGGATGTCGTGATCGACGCCGTCGGACGACCGGAGACCTGGAAGCAGGCGTTCTACGGACGTGACCTGGCCGGCACCGTCGTACTCGTCGGCGTGCCGAACCCGACCTTCCAACTGGAGATCCCGCTGATCGACGTCTTCGGGCGTGGCGGCGCGCTCAAGTCCTCGTGGTACGGCGACTGCCTGCCCTCCCGCGACTTCCCGATGCTGACCGATCTGTACCTGCAGGGCCGGCTGCCGCTGGACAAGTTCGTGTCGGAGGAGATCGCCCTGACCGACATCGAGGCGGCCTTCGAGAAGATGCACAAGGGTGAAGTCCTGCGCAGCGTGGTCGTGCTCTGACCCACACTGAGCTGGATCATCGGATCGGCCTACGCGGCGGGACGCAGTGCGTCCCGCCGTCGTGATCTGCCTGCCGAAGCAGCCCCTCGTCCGTCACCATCGTCCCTCGGCCGTGGTGCCGAGCAGGCGAACCCCTCGAACGGACATCATGATCACAACGGAAATGGGCCGGTCCGCAAAGCCCGCGCGGGAACTCCGAACGACACCGAACGGCATTCGACCGTCACCGCAGCTCAGGACGGTGGGCCGATGCACACGTCGAGGACGTCCGGACCGCCTCTCCCGCAGCCGCCGTTCCGGCCCACCGCCACCGGCCGTGGAGTGCGCCCCACCTCCATTCCCCGAGGACGGCAGATGACGAGCACCTCACGCCACTCACCGCCACTGGATACCCGTGACCAGTTCGCGGCCGAACTGTCCCGGCTCCGCGAGCGCAGCGGGCTGTCGGTCCGCGACCTCGCCGGGGCGGTCGACACACCGCTAGCGACCATCGGCGGGTACCTGTCCGGGCGACACCTCCCGACGGTGGCCCAGTCTGCACTGCTCCGGCGGATCCTGACCACGGTCGGGGTCACCGATCCCGTCGAGCTGGAACGCTGGATGGATGCGGCCAGCGCCCTGCGCCGCTCGCCCGCCGTGCGGCGGGGACCGGACACGGTGCCCTATCGCGGCCTGCTCAGCTACCGGAGGGAGGATGCGGAGTGGTTCTTCGGCCGGCAGGATCTGACGGACCGGCTGCTCACCGAGGTGGCCGACGGCGGCCTGATCGTCGTCGTCGGCCCGTCCGGAGCCGGTAAGTCCTCGTTGTTGCGGGCCGGACTGCTGGCGGCCCGTGGGGATGCCGACGGCGTCCTGATCACGCCGGGCACCGACCCGAATGCGGAGTTGGACCGGGTGACCGACGCCGCGGCGGCACGGGGCCTGCTGATCGTCGACCAGCTCGAGGAGATCTTCACCGTCGTCGAATCCGACGAGGAACGCAGCCGGTTCCTCGAGCGGCTCGCCGCCTTCGCCGCCCAGGACTCCGCCGCCGTGGTCCTCGGCCTGCGGGCGGACTTCTACTCGGCGGCGACCCGCATTCCGCTGCTGGTGGAGGCGCTCCAGCACCGCCAGGTGGTCGTCGGCGGCCTGGACCGGGAACAGCTCAGATCAGCCATCCTCGGCCCGACCGGACGAGCCGGTCTGGCCGTGGAACCGGAACTCGTCCAGACGCTGATCCGGGAACTGGCCCCGCGGGGGATGACGACGTCCGTCCCCGAGGCCGGCACACTGCCGTTGCTCTCGCACGTCCTGCGCGAGGTCTGCCTGCGCGCGCAGAAGGGCCGCCTGACGGTGGCCGACTACGTGGCGACCGGTGGCATCTCCGGCGCAGTCCAGCAGTCGGCCGAACGGGTTTGGGGCCACCTCTCGACCGGCGACCAGGACACCGCCCGGCGCTTGATCCTGCGCATGGTGAACATGGACGAGAACTCCGTGGTCACCCGTCGCCCGACCTTCGTGGACGATCCCGGCGCTTTCGCCGTGTTGGCCCAGTTCATCGACGAACGGCTGATCACCGCGGATCGCGACACCCTGGGCATCAGCCACGAAGCCCTGCTGACCGCATGGCCGAGGTTGCACGACTGGGTCGGCGCGGATCGTTCGGGGCTGCGGAACCTGCGCAACCTGCGCGCCCGGGCCGCCGTGTGGGAGGACGGTGGCCACGACGAGTCCGCCCTGCTGCGCGGCGGGCCCCTCGGTGCCGTGACCGAGTGGCTGGAGGAGTCGGGGCGCAGCACCGACCTCGACGGCCGCGAACGGGCGTTCCTGGAGGCCAGCCGCAAGGGTGAGATCGCCGGCCGCGAGAGGCGGCGTCGCCAGGTCCGCACCCTCCGGACGCTGGTCGCAGCAGCCGTCGTGCTGATGCTGCTGGCCTCCGGTTTCGCAGTCGTCGCCGCCAGCGCACGTTCCGATGCCCAGGGCGGCCGGACGGCGGCCCAGACGGCCAGCTCCCGAGCGCTCGCCCGTCAACTGGCGGTCAACGCGCACGACCTGCGGGCCGTCGATCCGAACGTGGCGGCCCAGTTGGCCCAAGTGGCCTACCGGACCTCGCCGACGGTGGAAGCACGATCGGCCCTGCTGGATTCCACCGCATCGAACGTCCCGACGCGGATCAGTGGCCATGACGGCCCGACCTTCGCCGTGGTGAGCGCCGCGCGGAAGACCCTCGCGGTCTCGGACGATTCCGACGGCACCGTCCATCTCTACGGAACAGCCGATCCCCGGCGACCGACCACCCTCGGGGTCGCCGTCCCGACCAGGATCGTGCAGCAGTTCTCGGCCGCTTTCACCTCGGACGGCAGGTACCTGATCAGTGGCAGCAGTGATGGCACGATCACCACCTGGGACGTCGGCGACCCGGCTCATCCCGGTGTCCCGCATACCTTCCCGGCCTTCGTCGGCACCGCCGCGGATGGAGTTTCCGCGACCGGGGTCAACAGCATCGCCCTCTCGCCGGACGGTCACACCCTGATCGCGGCGGGGACGAAGGTCGGGTTGGCCGTCTTCACACTGACGAACGGCGTGCTCACCCGCCGGGGCACCACGAGCATGCCGGACCATTCGACCCCCGCCACCACGGTGAGCTACTCCCCGGACGGGACCCACGTTCTCGCCACCGGCGGGACCGTCCTGTCGATGTGGACCTCCCCGACCATCGGGGCCGATCCGCTCACGGACCGCTCACCGGCCACCTTCGCATCGCCGGGCGGCAGCAAGGTCAACGTGACCACCTTCTCACCGGACAGCCGCACGCTGGCGGTAGGCCCACATTCGGGTCTGCTGGCCATCTATCGGGTGGCCGGCGCCGCGAAGCCGGTCCCGGTCCCCATCACCATGACGCCATACACCAGTTGGATCAATGCGCTCACCTTCAGCGCCGACGGCACGATGCTCGCGGCGGGCAGCTCGGACTCCTCTGCCACGGTGTTCTCCACTGTCGACTACCGCCCGGTGCTGGCGGTGAAGCACCCGTCGCTCGTCACGGGCGTGCAATTCGTGGGCGGTACCGACCACCTGGTGACCGCGTCGACCGACGGCGGTGTCCGGATCTGGACGGTTCCCGGACCGAGCCTGACCGGGCTCGGTGGCAGCGTGTACGCCGTCAACTGGTCCGCGGACTCTACGCACGTAATCGCCGGGACCAACGAGATCAGCAGCGGCGCCAGTCTTTTCGACGTCACGGACCTCACCCACCCGCGATTGGAGAAAGTTGCCGGCGCCGCCCCCGGAAAGGAGGGGTTCAGTGGCGGAGCGGCCTTCGCGACGGCCACCGACACGCTGGCCGTCGGGCTGCTCAGCGGGCCGGTCCAGCTCTGGAACATGGCCGCAAGCCCCCCGACCCGGATCGGCACGAGCCTGACGCAGCCGGGCCAGCAACTGCAGTCAGTGATGTTCTCCGCGTCGGGGCACCTCCTGGCCGGCGCCGGGAACGGCGACCTGATCTATCTCTGGGACACCACGGAACCGGCGCACGCCCGGCTGACCACCGCGCCCATCGCGGAGCCGAACCAGATCTTCGGAGTGGCCTTCAGCCCGGACGAGAAATACCTGGCCGCTGCCGTCATCGACGACACGGTACGGCTGTGGGACATCAGCGATACCGCCCGATCACGGCTCGCCGCCACCCTGACCGGCTTCAGCAACTACGCCCTCGGTGTGTCCTTCTCCAAGGACGGCAAACTGCTGGCCGCATCGGGCGCCGACCGGACCATCCAGATCTGGAACATCTCGGATCCGAAGAAGCCCGTCAAGATGGGAGAGTCGCTGGCCGGCCCGACCAATCAGGTCAATGACGTCGAATTCAGTCCGGACGGCACCAAACTGGTCGCCGCTTCGCTGGACAAGTCCGTCTGGGTCTGGGACATCACCGATCCGGCCGTGCCCTCGGTCTGGGCCCAGCTGACGGCGGCAGGCGACGAGGCCTGGGTCGCCGACTTCAGCCCAGACGGCCGGCGGATCGCCGGTGGCAGCATCAACGATCGTGTGTCGCTGTGGGCCTCGTCACCGGACACCGCCACGCAGCAGATCTGCGGTGAGGTCGGTGCGCCGATCACGCCGGTGCAGTGGAAGATCTACCTCCCTGACGAGCCCTACCATCCGCCCTGCGCGGCTACCGGGTCGCGCTGACGGTCATCGTGCGGGTTCCGATCTGCAGGGTGGCCGGCAGGTCGAGCAGCGCCGGGACACCCGGGACGCAGGGCCTCGGGGGTCCGTTTCCGGCCACGAGCACCCCGTTGGTGGAATACCGATCCGTCACCGAGATCCCGGCCGCCGAGGGAGTCAGCAGCAGATGGGTCTTGGAGAACGAGAGCGTGGCATCCCGGACTGCGTGCAGGGCAACGTCCTCACCGTCGTCCGCGGCCGGATCGCGGCCGAAAAGGGTGGCGGAATCGATGACGACCGCCTCGCCGGTGTCCAGGTCCACCCGGTGACTTCCCACTCCGGTCGGGCGTTGCGCCGTGAGCGACCTGACCGGGACCGGTGTGGCTGTGGCCGGTGCTGGGGTGGAAGGTGCTGGGGCGGAGGGTGTCTCGGCGGAGTGGCGGCCGACGCCGGGAACCACCACGATCATGGCGGTATCCGGCCCCGGCGTCGGGGCCACCGGCCGCGGTGGGGCTGCCTGGTCGGCGGCCCGGGCCATGTCCGGGACGACGGGGGCGGGCCGGTCGGCGGCGGACACGTGCGCTTCGAACCCCGGCGATTCGAACCCCGGCGGGACGGACACCGGCGGGACCGGCACCGGCGGGACGGACACCGACGGGACGGACACGGGCGGGACCGACGGCACCGGAATCCCGTACCAGGCCGACACATTCAATGGTTTCGGTCCCCGTTCCAACAGCTCCTGCACCATCAGGTGGTCGGTGACCGCACCCGCCGGTATCCAGCGATGACGATCGACGACGATGTGCTGCAGGAGGTCCCAGGCGAAAGCGCCCGGCGGGATCTTGCGGGCGGTGAACAGGTCGACGTAGTGCCGACCCTCGAATCCGGTCGGCGACAGAGGATCGAGGAAGAGGACACGAACACCGCCGTTGTCGCGACGCCCCGCCCGCGGTCGCACCGCGACGTCGCTGATCCAGCGGTATCTGACCTGGCCGACCCACCGTCCGTGCGGCGTGGACCTGGCCGACAGCAGCAGCCGACCCGCGGTCAGGGTCGCCGACCCCTCCCAGCCGACCCCGTCGAAGGTCACCCGACCCGCGACCTGCGGTGATTGCAGAATCCCGGCCGACATCCCCTTCAGCATCAGCGGTGTCGTTTCAGGACCGTCATCTGCTTCGGGCACCGGCCGGCCGTCCGGGTCGAACGCCGGCTGAGCCGTACCGGGCGGCTCTGCGGCCCATCCGTCGCCGAGCACTGCGACCCGGCCGAACAACGCGTAGGTCATTGCCGCCGCACCTGCATCTCCCGGTCTCCGAATCTGACCACCGAACCCTGGGTGGCCACCATCGGTTCCCCGGCCCGGCATCTCGTCGCCACCCCCGCGGTGATGACGACCACACCATTCGTGGAGTGCCGGTCGGTGACGAGCACGGAGTCGGCCCCCGGCTCGAGTTTGACATGGGTCTTCGACACGGTGCGCGTCTGGTCGGCGATGGACCGCAGTGCCATGCCGTGCTCGCCGGGCAACGCAGCCGGATCACGGCCGAAGACTGCGGGCCGGTCCAGCGGCAGGGTGCGTCCGTCGTCCAGCACGACCGCCCACCCCAGCGCCGGCTCGTCGGGCGGACCGGCCGGGTGCTGCAGCGCTCGCAGCGACGGGACCTGTGTGCGTTCCTGCCATTCCGCCGGTGCGCCGGCCTTCGGCGGCATTCCCGGGACCACCGTGATGACGGGCGGGACCGGCCCCGCCGCAGCGGACGCCGGCAACCCCGCCGGCCCGAGCACCGGCGGCGATTCGATCAACGGCAGCGGTTCGAATACCGGCGGCGACCCGATCACCGGCGCCATCGGTCCGATGCTCGATCGCCGCCCGAGACCGGCACGGCGCCCCCGGAGCACGGCGCGGACCAGGAGATGCAGGACGACCAACGCGCCGAGGATGACGACGAAGATCGTCGGGAGGTGCCCCCAGGCAGTGACCGGTGAGCGCCAACCCCACAGTGCCACCGCGCCGAGCAACACCGCCGGTAGCAGATCGATCCCCAGGGCACGTCTGGGCCGGTGAACCCTCTCCGGACCATTCAGCTCCGGACCACCCGGCTCGGGCGGGGACGCACGATCGAGGAACTGCAGTGCATCGGGTGCTCGACGCGGGTCAGCACCCACCGTCCCGATCAACGGAAGGGGGGGCACCGACGGAGCGGACTGCCGCGTCGGGGCCGGCCTTCCGCAGCGGGCGCAGAACAGAGCGCCGGCCGCAACCGCCGAGCCGCAACCGGCACAGATCGGGCCCATGCGATCAGGCCACCGCCGGCCGGCTCCGGGCGACCGACCGGTGGAAGCTGAACTGCTGGAACATCTGCCGTCCCCGTCCCCGTCCCGGTCCGCTTCCCGGTCCCGGGTTGGAACCGGATCGGCACGGAAGGCCGACGATCGCGGTCACGTCAGATCCGGCCGGCCGGCACGGCGTCGCAGATCTCGACCGAATCCATGATGGCCCTGACCTCGGCCAGGTCACCGGTACGCGCTGCCGACACGGTTCCGACCAACTCGACGAGATCGACGACCCCGTCGTGTTCCACCACGAAGATGCGCCAGGCCTGCCCGACGGTGCCCACCTGTGGGTTCCGGTAGGCGAACTCCCGGGCGTAGGCCTGGCGGCCGTCGGTCTCGATCAGCCAACGCCCGATGTGCTCGACCTCCTCGAGCTGGGCGACCCCGTCGTCCACCACCTTGGCCGCGGCCTCGAGATCCACGTCGCCGCCGACCCGCTGCGCCCGGACGATGACGTTGGACATGAACTGTCCCTCGGGGACGGCACGACGGGCCGCCATCAGGGTGGAGGCGACCTGGACTCCTGACCAGTGCTCCGGCAGGGCCAGTGCGATCACCGGCCAGGACGGAAACTCTTCACTGGGAAATCGGATGCTCTCGCTCATCTTCGCTGACCTCTCATTGGTGTAGGTGGCCGGGTTTCGGCATCCGGGTGACCCGGGGTCCGGGTGGCCGCCAGGCACGGCGGGGACGGTTCTAGCCGAACCACGACACGATGCCCTTGACGACACTGCCGCCACCGCTGACGAGTCCGCCCACTGTTCCGGTCACCGAGTCGACCATCTGCTTCGGACTGAAGCTGGCGTCGTACCCGACATCCGCGCCGAGCCCGAGGCAGGCCCCGACGTCGAAGCCGACGTGGACCTCGTCGTAACCGATGGCGGCGTCGCCCGAGGCGTGCGCACCGATACCGGCTTCCACCGAGGCAGTCTCGGTGGAGTTGACGCCCAGGACCGTGATGGTGTCGCTGGCCGAGGCCCTGGCGCCCGCGAAGACGTCACCGTTGAACGCTCCGGACACCTGGGTCGCGCTGATGGTTCCACTGACGGAGCCGTCCGCCGCGGCGCCGGCCATGGCCTCGGCGTGGCCCGACATCCCCACCGGACCGAGGGAGATCCGGCCGTCTGCATCGGCTTTCGCGCCGACGAAGGCACTCGCGTTGGCCTCCCCCGAGGCGCCGTCCGGACCGATCTGACCTGAGGCGTCGACACCCGCGGATGCGCCGGCGAACGCGCTACCGCTGACACTGGCTCCCAGCAGCGCGCCGCCGACCGCAGCGCCACCGGAGGCCCAGGCCCCCGCCCGCGCGCTCGCCTCCGCGCTGCCCTGGTAGGTGTTCCCGTCGTGCGAGCCCGACGCATCCGCGCCGGCCTGTGCCCCCGCACCGGCCTCGCCGTGGTAGCTCGATGGGCCGGCACTTCCGCTGCTGGACGCCTCGACGTAGTTCGAGCCGCTACTGCTACCCCCGGCGCCACGGCCGCCGACACCACTGCCCCCGTCGCCGTAGCTCCCGCTACTACTGCCCCCGGCACCACCGCCGCCGACACCACTGCCGCCGAAACCGCTGCCGCCGGCGGCACCGCCGCCGACATCGACACTCCCGGAGGCATGGGCACCTGCGAACCCCTGACCGGACCCACCGTCCGCGTAGGAGTTGCTGGTGGTGTCCTGGTCGTCGGCGTTGCTCGAAGCCTTCCTGCCCAGGTCCTCGACCTCACGGGCGAGACTGTTCAGGATCGCCCGGTACTGCCCGCTCCACTGCTGGTGGAACCGGTCGCAGTCCGATCCGCGCCAGGACTGACGGGCCTTGCCGTCGATCCTGTCGACGGTGGTGACGATCCCCCGCAGCGTCAGGGCCTGCGTCTCGAGATCTCGACCGACCTGCCGTACCACCTGCACGTCCATTCCAATGAATGCCACCGTCACCACCGTCCTTTCGTGTTGTCGTATGCCGCACAGGAAATCACCGGAGAGGGAATCGCCGGAGACGAAATGATCAGTACGAGTTGGAGGTCTGCTCCTGCTCGTTCGCATTCTTGGTCGCGGACTTGCTGAGCTGGTCGATCTCCTGCTGGATCTTCTTCAGCTGGCCCTGGTACTGCCCGGTCCACAGCTGCTCGAAGTGGTCGGAGTCCTTGCCCTTCCAGCTGTCCTTGGCCTTGCCCAGCAGTCCGTTGATGGCGGCGATCGTGGTGTTCAGCTGCGTCGCCTGCGTGCTCAGATCGCGGCCGATCCCCTTGACGACATCGACGTCCATTCCAACTAGTGCCATGATGACTGCTCCTTTCAAGAGCTCATTTCTTTTTCGCCCCCGTTGGGCATACCAGAAAGCTATTTCAACTTCTCCCACCCCGCAATGGGCAGGACTACCCATCGACCCCTGGACCGCGCCGGACACCCGATCGTGTCGGAACAGGTGACCCTGCGGTGACGGTGGGGCCGGTCAGGACGCTTCGACGAACTGCACCTTGGTGGCGCTCCCGTTGAGCACGAAGGCGCCGCCGCAGGTGGCGAAGTCCTTCCGCTGCCCACGCGGCAGATCGGTCCGCAGCAGCGCATCCCCGTCGCCCTGGTCTGGCTGGACCAGGAAGCCCTTCCGCTGCCCCTTCAGCATCTTGAGCAGATCGCTGTACTGGTTCCAACTACCGGTTTCGGATTCTGCGATGACCCCTCCCCCGTTGCGGCCGATGGCCTGGGCCAGGGCGAGCACCGGTTCCTCGAGCGGTCCGGACGTCAGGCCACCCGCGTCTTCGATGAACAGCACGATCTCGGCGCCCTCGTCGGCGACCCGACGCTGCCAGCGTTCGACATCTTCACCCCCGCGGAGGATGTGGGTCCAGAATCCGGTCGACTCGATGGCCGACTTCCGGCCCGAGACGAGAACTCTGGGCAGCAGTGGCCGCTCACGGGCCACCGCGGCCGCCAACCCGACCAGCACCTCCGGCGTGCCAGACCCGGGAGGACCGGCCAGCACCCAGTAGCCTTCCGGATCGAACTCGATGGGCGCCAGGGTGTTTCCCGCAATTCCCAGCGGGACGCCACGAGTGCCCGGCGGCAGGTCCGGGAGCAGCACCCTGGTGGGCAGCCGGCCGATCGGTGGCGCCTCGAGCATTCCGCGGGCCCGGAGGGTGCGCCCGAGGTCGTCCACCGCCTTCGACTGCACGGCGAGGTTCGCGCTGCCGCCGAGCACGGCGACCTGCAGGTCGAGGCCGTCGAGCACCCCCCGTCCGGGCGGGGAGTTCCCGTCCAGGGCATCGGACGGCACCCCGAGAAAGCTGTAGTCGTTGTCGTCGGACAGCCGCAGGACCGCGGTCCGCTGGATGGCCGCCCGCAGCGAACTGGGGACCGCCGCGGCCCGGTCGGCGGACATCACCACATGAACGCCGGCGGGCCGTCCGTCCGCCGCGATCTGGGTGAACACGGTGAAAAGCGAGTTCGACACGTGGCTTTCGTACTGCTGACGGAAGTTGGCGATGCCGTCGACCAGCAGCAGAATCCTGGGCTCGGCCTGCTGTCCGGTGATGTCCCGGTATTCGGTGATCGTCCCGGCCCGCACCGCGGCATAACGGACGGCCCGTTCGTCGACGACCGACTTGAGCCATCGGATCAGCCGGCCCAGTCGCTCGTCGTCGTCGCCGGAGATGACGTCCCCGACGTGCGGGAGCGACTCCAGCATGCGCAGGCCCGACGATCCGAAGTCCATGCCGTACACATGGCAGGGACCCGAGCGGGGGGTGATCCCGGCGGCCAGCGCGACGGTCCGCAGCAGGGTCGACTTGCCGGAACCACCGGTGCCGTAGATCGCCATGTTCCCGTCGACGTCCGGGTGGAAGTAGGTCGTCCGCTGCTGCTGGGAGTCCGGATCGTCCACGACGCCGACGGCCAGTTCGCGATCGCGCCGCTGCCCGAGGAACTGCAGATCGTAGGTGGCGGCCAGGTCCGGCAGCCAGGGTTTGCGGGGCACCGGGATCTCGGCCCGGTCGGCGGCGATGGAGATCGAGGTGACCAGCCGGACGATGTCGGACGGTCCGAGATCGGCGTCGGCCGGGCCATTGTCGACCTGCGGCTCCTCCCAGGCCCGACCGGGTCCGAAGGCCAGCTCGCCCAGTTCCAACTGCGCGCGGGGGGCGGCCCGACCCGACCACCCCCCGGCGTAGCCCGTCTGGAAGCCGGCGATCCGGCCCGGCCCGGTCTTGGCCGCGCCACGCCCGGGGATGTCCGGTGAGAAGCTGCCGGCCAGCGGTACGCCCAGCACGTCCGTGGAGTCGTTCTCGTCCGCCATCCGCAGGGCGATCCGGAGATTGGTGTTCGCCCGCAGGTTGTCCTTGATGACGCCGGCCGGGCGCTGGGTGGCCAGGATGAGGTGCAGCCCGAGGGATCTGCCCCGCTGGGCCACGTTGACGACGCCGTCGACGAACTCGGGCACCTCCTGCACGAGGGCGGCGAACTCGTCGACGACGATGACCAGGCTCGGCGGGGCGTCCGGATCTCCACGACGCTGCAGTTCGAGCAGGTCCTTGGCCTTCTTCGCGTTCAGGATGTGCTCGCGGTGGCGCAGTTCGGCGTTGAGCGAGGCCAGCGCACGCCGCACCAGGTGCGGCGAGAGGTCGGTCACCAGCCCGACGGTGTGCGGTAGTTGGACGCAGTCGGCGAAGGCCGCACCGCCCTTGTAGTCGACGAACAGGAACGTCAGCGTGTCCGGCGAATAGCCGGCGGCCATCCCCAGGACCCAGGACTGCAGGAACTCGCTCTTGCCGGCACCGGTGGTGCCGCCGACCAGGGCGTGCGGGCCCTGACTGCGCAGATCCAGCGTCAACGGTTCGCCGGCCGCCTGCCCGACGATCGCCCGGAGGCTGGTCGTCCGGCGCCTGACCGGGACCGCCGACCCGCGCGGTATCACCGATTCGGATTCGCGCCAGCGTTCCAGGACCGCACCGGGGTCCTCCGCGAGCTCAGGTCCGATCAGGGTCAGGAAGGAGATGGCCCTGGGCAGGTCGGAGTCGTCTGCGACGCCGGCCCCGGCATCGGCGATCGGCGCGAGCGCCCTGGCCGCCGACATCGCCGCCGGCCCGTCGACCGTCTCGCAGAGGACCGGGGACACTCCCAGCGCCGAGGTCACGAACCCGGCCGCCACCTCTCCGGTACCGGGGTCGACCGTGAGGTAGGTGCGGCAGACGGCAGGCAACCGTTCCTGCGCGGAGGCGACGGCCAGCACGTAGACACCGACGGCCGGACCGTTCTCGGCGATGCCGATCAACCGGTACCTCTCCACCGGGGCGTCGTCCTCGACGATCACCAGCAATGCGGGCAGCACCAGCGCACCTGGAGCTCTGGTCTCCTGACGTCGGTCCGAGATCAGCTCCTCGATCTCGGCGAGCAGGCGGGTACCGGCTCCGGCCTCGTCGGCCAGATGCAGGCCAGGGAGCGGTGAATGCGGAGAACCGTTGTGCGGGAGCCACTTCAGCCATTCCCAATCACGACCGCTGTCACTCGACGCGATGGCCGCGACAGCCAGGTCCGCCGGTGAGTGCAAAGCGACGAACTGGGCGACCAGCCCACGGGCCACCCCGACCGCAGCCGCTCGGGGGCCGGCGATACCGACCGCCCCGCAGGCCCGCAGGTCGACGACCACCGGAACCGACTGCACCGCAGAGGCATCGGATCGCAACTGGGTCAGCAAATGCCAGTGTTCGGCCCTGGCGTGCGCCCGGGACGGCAACTCCACGCTGTGCCGACTGGGCATCGTCCCGGTGCCCAGCCGACCGGTCAGGAAGCGCTGGTGCTCGCCCCGTCTGGTCCACAGCAGTGGGGTCTGTCGATGGATGGCGTCCAGAGCCTCGGCGGTGGAGGGTGACTCG
Source organism: Nakamurella sp. PAMC28650 (assembly GCF_014303395.1). Lineage (GTDB taxonomy): Bacteria > Actinomycetota > Actinomycetes > Mycobacteriales > Nakamurellaceae > Nakamurella. Next base: position 2,372,951 of record NZ_CP060298.1, on the reverse strand, counting down.
GCCAGCCGGCCGACCTGCTCGAGGGACAATGCCTGCGCCAGTTCGAGTCTGATCACCCGGAGGGACTCGAGGAATGCAGCCGTCGACTCCCGGACGTTCCTCCGGTTCTGCAGCTTCTCGTCCAGGTACGTGCCGATCATCAGGACCGGGGACAACCCGACGAAGACCACCGAGAGCACGCTCCTGGTGAAGGCGTAGAGCACCACCCCCATCAGCAGCGGAGCGATCAGGGCCAGAACCGGCAGGCGCGAGCGCCGAGGCGGCTCCGGCGCCTCCGGCGCATCGAACCGGATGCCCGCGTAGGTGGGATCCACCCGGGGCGACCGGTTGAAGTCAACGTCCGCGGTGGCGGCCAGCGCCGCGGCTGGGGTCCGATGCACGGTGATGCCGATCGACGTCTCGCCGACGATCACCCGGTCCTGCGGCCGCAGCACAGCTCTGGGCACCGGCGAGCCACCGATCACCAGGCCGTTCGCCGATCCCAGGTCGACGATCTCGGCGTTCTCGCCGATGGTGATCCTGGCGTGCTTCTTGGAGACCAGTGGATCAGAGAGCCTGATCTCGCAGGACGGATCGCGGCCGAGGAAGCAGGTGCCCTCCCGCAGGGCGAACGTCCGGCCGGCGTCCGGACCGGTCAGCACGGTGAGGGTCGCGGCGGCGACACCGCCCGGCCCGCCGGGAGACTGCCACTGCGCCGTCAGCGCACCGACCGAGAGCACGCAACCGGAGCGGATACCGCTCACGGCCAGGGGCAGGCCCGGTGCCAGCAGCGTCGACTGACCCGCCCGACCGCCGGGATGGATCCTGACGGTCATCGAGGAGCCCGGCGACATCGGCACCGGCGGCCGGTCGCCCCTGGTCGGGTCACACCGATCCAGCGCGCCGGCCAGGTCGCCGACGGTGACCGTGGCGTCCAGGGTCGCGTGCAGGTCGACCAATTCGCCACCCGGCCGGAGCAGGCTGAATCGCAGTTTCACAGCGAGAGGTCCCGGCGCCGCAGGGATGCAATCGACAGGCGCGCCCGGAACCGGTGCCAGCGGCCCTGATCGGCGTGCAGACCCAGCAGCGCGGCATCGACGTCGGCCCAGAATCTCTCGGCGTCATCCAGCCCGGTGTCCTCCGGCCCGAACACGCGGGCGTCTGCACGCCGCGCCAGCAGCACCGTCCCGCTGCCGAATCGACGGTCCAGGTCGGCACCGGTCTCCACCCGGGTCCGGCCGATGGTCACCGGAAAGCCGAGATCCACTGCGGCGTCCAGGACCTGGTTCCATCCGCCGGCGATCCGCAGCGGACCGGTCGCCGCGTTCCGGCGTCTCGCCCGGCGACGCGCCTTGAGCAGCAGGACGGTGCCGACGGCCGCCATCACCAGCAGGACGAACCCACCGACACCGAGTCCGATCGGCCACCAGGGGCCGGCGGCGGCGGAGGCGACGGGGCCGTCGTCCTTCTTCGGGACGTCGGGGGCCTTGTCACTCGACTTGCCCGCCGTGACGTCGGAGGTCTTCGCCTGCGCCGGCGGAGGCGGCGGGGGCGGCGGCTGGACGACCTGTGGTTTCGGTGCGGACTGCTGTTTCGGGGTCGGCTGGGGCGCCTTGGACGTCTGATCCGGGGTGGGGTCGAACGCGACCCATCCCTGCCCGAGGAACGGAACCTCGACCCAGGCGGTGACGTCGCCACCGGTGACCGTGACCGGCCCACCCGCGTGCTTCCCGGTGTTGAAACCCATCACCACCCGGTTCGGGATGCCCTGGGACCACAGCATCATCGACAGAGCGGGAGCGAACTGTTCCTGGTCACCGACCTCCTGTGGGTCGGTCAGCAGCTTCGTCAGCCGGTCCAACCCGTGGCCAGAGGCCGACGGAAGTGCCTCCGCGGCCGAGCCGTGGCTCAGATGTCCGGCCGCCTTGAGGCCCTTGGTCATCGCGTCCGCCTTGGCGTAGGCGCCGTTGACGGCATCGGCGTACTTCGTCGCCGCGGTCCGGGCCGCATCCGGGATCGCGGTCGGCACCGGCAGGCCCGTTCCGGTGTCGACGACGGCCGACGCCAGCACGGTGTCGGCCGGCTGCCCCGGGACGACGGCCTGGAAGCCGAACGAGTCGCCCGGCTGCAGACCGGCCGTCTCGATCCCGACCGCACTGGAGGTGGCATAACGGAAGTCGTCCGTCAGCCGGGCCGCTCTGGACCCGCCGAAGGTGATGCCGGTCAGATAGCCGGCGCCGGGCACGTAGACGCCCTGGTAGGCATCGATGCTCACCCGACCGGAGACGCTGACGCCGGCGGCGGACTCGGCGACCTCGTCGCCGACCCTGGTGTAGGTCCCGGTATCGGTGGTCACGCTGAAGTTGACGCCGTCGTAGGAATCCAGGGCGGCCAACCGGATGTGGGTACTGTCCGGTAGCCCGGTGACGGTGAACAGCCTGACCTGCTTCGCGGCGTCGGAGGCGACGAAGTTCCGGAAGCCGGACAGCGGACTCGGGTACGTCTGCGGGTCGAACGGCGGGTTCACCGACGTTCGCAGGGCGAGCCTCGGCACACCGGGAGCCACCTGCGGACCGAGGAACACCGCAGCGCCGACGGTCGCCAGCAGTACCAGGACTCCGGAGACCGGACGGCGTGCGTCGAAGCCCACATTCCGGTGACCGCGCCGACCACGGGTACCGACCAGGGACGCCCACAGCAGGCCTCCGAGGGCCACCGCCCCACCGGAGACCAGCGGCAGATGTGGGTCCGTGGTGCCGAACAGGGCCGCCACCACCAGCATCGCGACCGGCGCCACCAGTGCGAACAGCGGGCGAACGGTCCGGCTGACGACGGCTGCGCCGGCCAGCGCCAAGACCATCGACGACAGGTACACCGGGACGAGCAGCGCCCCGGAGGACCCGACCGGTACGGCGACCGTCAGCACCTGCTGCCAGGAGGTGACCACCCCGAGCGCCAGCAGTCGGACGGATTCCAGGGTGGGCAGCACACCGAGGGCCGCGACCTGGGGGGTCGCCAGTGCGGCCCCGAAGAGCAGATAGGCGACGGCGGCAGCCAGGATCGAGAGCGCCCAGTGCAGGCGGAGAGCGGCTGCGCCCCAGGAGATCAGTGCGCCAAGGACCGCCCCGCCCGCGGCGGCGATCAACCAGCGGTCACCGCCGTACGCGGGTCCGAAGGCGAGTGCGGCCGCGGTGATCAGGACCGCGATACCGAGCGAGCCCCCCAGTGCGAGCGCGCGCCGGGGCGGCCCCGACTCCTGGGCGGTCCGGACCTGGCGCGCACCGGTACGACCGGCGTTCGCCGCCTGTGAACTCATCGGTGCACCATTTCTCAGGCCCTGACCGCGCGGAGGGCCCGCGCCAGGTCGTCCAGGGCGCCGACGGTGACGACGGGCAGGGATCCGATCCGGCGGATCGAGATCGCGGAGTTCAGCACCACCCGGACCACCACCACTCGCACACCGGTGGGGAATGCCATTCCGGCCGAGCGGATCTCGCCCGATGACGACCCGCTGCCGCACAGGATGATCGCGACCGAGACATCGGGTACGGCCGCTGCGGCATTGCGGGCCACCGCGGTGACCCCTTCGGCGGCCGGGGACAGCTCGACGCCGGAGATGGCATCGAGCAGGCCCCGCGCGGTACTCGCACGCAGCACCCCCGCACCCGAGACGACCGATGTGGCACGTTCTTCCCGGTAGGCCTGCACGCCGAGCGACGCACCGGAGGCCACCGCGATCTCGAACTCCTGGTCGCCGGCGTAGTCCGACGTCCTGGTGGACAACGCGATGGCCAGGTGCGAACGCTTCGTCTCCTCGAACTGGTGCACCATCAAGGTGCCCGTCCGGGCGGTCGTCTTCCAGTGGACGTAGCGGCGATCATCGCCGGGCACGTAGCCCCTCAGCGCGTGGAACGACACGTCGTTGTTCGAGAGTTCCTTGGTGGCTTGGCCTTCGAGGTCCTGGATGAATCCAGGACTGGTGCCCTGCAGGGGCACCGTCCTCGGGTGCACGTAGAGCACCTCCGGTTCGGTCCACCGCACGGTGCGGCGGAACAGACCGAAGGCGTCGCCGCGGACCGATCTGGCCGGGCCGACCGCGATCACCGCACGACGGGCGGTCGGGATGACGAACAGTTCCTCGTGCGTGACACCCCGGCCCAGACCCGGGACCCCGATGGAGGCGACGGCCGACCCGACCGGCAGCTCCATCCGCACCGGCAGCAGACGGGAGCCGGCGGCATTCGTGACCAGCATCCGCCCGTTCGCCGGCTCGCCGACGACCACACGCTGCGTCCGGAGATCAAGCTGCACCACGTATTTCGAGCGACCGACGATGAAGACGGCGGCCATCAGCACCGCGGCGGCCAGGCCGACGGCGGCCACCGCCAGCTCCTGCCAGCCGGTCCACCGGGACACGCCGTAGAGGACGATCGCGGCCAGCGCGGCCGTCCAACCGATCGGTGTGAGCACGCGCAGACCCGGAGCCCGCACGGCCGTCATCCCGCGGCCCGGTACTGCGGCGGTGCGATGTCGGTGAGGACCCTGGCCAGCACGCCCGGCACCGTCATGCCGGCGAACTCGGCTTCCGGGTCCAACAGGATCCGGTGCGCCAGTACGGGTTCGGCGAGCGTCTTGATGTCGTCGGGGGTGACGAAATGCCGCCCGTTCGCGGCCGACCAGGTCCTGGCCGCCCTGACCAGCGCCAGGCAACCACGCACCGAGACCCCGAGGGTGGTCTCCGCCGCCGTCCTGGTCGCCTCGGCGAGATGACTGACGTACTCCAGGACGGAGGGGTCGACGTAGACGGTCGAGGCCAACTCGATCATGTCCACCACAGCGGCGCTGGTGATCATCGGCGTGACGACCTTCTGGTGGCTCCTCGTGCCGGCGGCGCCGAGGATCTGGACGGTCGAGGCGTGGTCGGGATAGCCCAGCGACGCCTTCATCAGGAACCGGTCCAGCTGCGCCTCCGGCAGTCGGTAGGTACCGGCCTGCTCGATGGGATTCTGGGTGGCGATCACCATGAACGGGTTGCCCACCTCGTGGGTGACCCCGTCGACGGTGATCTTCGATTCCTCCATCACCTCGAGCAGCGCCGACTGGGTTTTCGGAGAGGCCCGGTTGATCTCGTCCGCCAGCACGATGGACGCGAAGATCGGCCCCTGGTGGAATTGGAAGTGGCCGCTCTGCTGGTCGTAGATCGTCACCCCGGTGACGTCGCTGGGCAGCAGGTCGGGCGTGAACTGGATGCGGTTGGTCGTGCCCTGCACCGTCGCGGCCAGAGCGCGGGCCAGGGACGTCTTCCCGGTGCCGGGAAAGTCCTCCAGCAGCATGTGTCCTTCGGACAGCAGGCAGGTGAAGGCGAGCCCGATCGTCCGGGGTTTGCCGAGCACCACCTGCCCGACGTTGCCGACGAGCTTGGAAAACGTCTCGGCGAACCACTGCGCGTGTTCCGGGGTCATCGTCATCTCTCCACCATCTCCGTATTCACCAGGTCACCGTGCTCGAATAGGCGCCACAGGTCACAGTGGCGCTCTGATATCCGCTGTACCAACCGGGTCTGCCGTCGGCATTTCCGGCCCCATCCGTCGTGATGGTCGCGTTGTGTCCCGTTTGGAAAGTGCACGGCTGCCGGGAGTTGGCCGGGAAGTTGTTGAGATAGACACCGATGTATTTGCAGACGTGGGTGTTCTGGCTGACGCAGGTCTGCGACCCGGGACCACCGCCGTTGTGGTTGTTGGCGTCTCCGTACACGTAGGCCTGGATGCTCGTCACAGGCGGCGGTGGCGGACAGGCCTGGGTGGATCCCGACACACTGGCCGCCGGTCCGACCTGGCCGGTGCTATCGGTGGCGTGCACCGAGATGGTGTGGGACGTAGCGCATCCCCAGTTCCCGACCACGACAGTGGCGTCGCCCGGCCCGTAGTCGGTGTACCCGCCGCCGTCCACGCTGTACTGCGTGGTGATCGGTGATTTGCCGTTGTCGCCCGGCGGGCTCCAGTTGAACCGGATCTGCGTCTGGCTGTTGTCGGTCTGACGAAGATTCGTCGGGGCCCCGGGCGGCGGGCACCCGGAGGTGGAGCCGGTCACCGTGCCGGACGCCGGGCCGGAATGCCCGGCCGAATCGGACGCCTGCACCGAGATGGTGTGGCTGGTGCCGCAGGTCCAGGCCCCGACCACCACGGTGGCATCCCCCTGCCCGAACACGGTCATCGGTCCGCCGTCGACGCTGTAGCTCGTGGTGATGGGCCCACGACCGTTGTCGGCCGGTGGACTCCAGTTGAAGCGGATCTGGGTGGAGCTCTGGTCGGTCTGCCGGACGTTGGCCGGCGTACCGACCGGCCCGTACGGGGTGGCCTGGCCGCTGCCGGGATCCCCGCACAGTTGCGCATTCGAGTAGGGGTCCTCCGGCGGGTAGCAGACCCGCACCCGGAACGTGTACTGGGTGCCGTTGGCCAGCGGAGATCCGTTGGAATCGGTCGTCACCACGTCGCCGGGGTTGAATCCCCTCCAGCTGTTGCCGTCGGTGGAGTAGGAATCGGCGCCCTGGCGGCCACTGGACCGCCCGCCCTGCACGTTGTCGAGTCTGACCGAACTGTCGGCGCCGGTGGCGGTCGCACCGACCCCGGTCACCGCCGTCGGCCGGGTGAACGGGGTCACCGTGTTCCCTGACCCCCCGGACGGATCGCCGTTGCCGTACTTGTTGGTGGCCACGATCTTGTCCACCGTGTAGGTCGAGCCGTCGACGGGTCCGGGAATCGCGACCGAGGTGGCGTCGCCGGACGCGCTGACCGTCATCGTCGAGCCGTTCGAGGCGTAGGTCACGGTGTAGCCCACTGGGGCGGGGCGCTGGGCACTACCCGCCGGTGGGGCCCAGGACACGGTCACCGCCCGGGGGTCGGGGTCGAAGGCCAGCTTCACCCCGGTCGGCGGGCCGGGTGTGGTGTTCGGGTGCTGTGGCGAACTGGCCTGCGATCGGACGGTGCCCTTGCTGTTGGTGACGGTGAGGTAGAAGGAGTAGGTGGCGGTGATGTCAAGGCCGTCGAAGGCCTGCCGGCCCGGCCCGGACACCGCGACCCGGCCGGCCGTGCCGTCAACCCCGTTGACCACCTCGGTCAGAGTGGCCGTCGAGATCGGGCTGTAGGACCGGTCGTCCTTGCCGATGGACCAGCTGACGGTCAGCTGTCGGTCCGCGGTGAGCGTGACCGACGGAGCAGCCGGGGCCGGCGGGCTGGCGTCCGGCGTGATCGGTGCCGAGGGCGTCGATCTGCTGGTGCCGTCCTCGTTCGAGACGCTGACGGTGAACGCGTAGCTGCGGCCGGGCGTGAGGTTGCCGATCTGGCAGTTGCTGTTCTGGCAGGTGGTGTCCGGGATGCCCGGAGCACTGACGACGAACGGTGTGATCGTTCCGCCGTTGGCCCAACTGGGCTGCCAGTCCCACGTGAGGGTGACCGAACTGGCGGTGGCCGAGTTGGGTACCGGGGTCGGCTGCCCGGGGGCGTGCGGCTTGTCCTTGACCGTGAGGGTGAGCTGCCCGGACACCTGACGGGACGGATCCTTGGTGCCATCGGCGACGGTGAACTGGACGACGACGTTCCCGATCTGCCCGGCGGCCGGGGTGATCAGCACATTCGAACCACTGATGGTGGCAGAGCCTCTGCCCTGCAACACCTTCGGTGCAGGAAGAAGGGTGAGCCCGGTGCCGTAGGGGTCGGAGCTGCCGTTGAGCACCGGGAAACTGGTGGCCACCCCGGGGCGGCCCACCTGGCTCTGGTCGCCGACGGTGGGCAGCGGTTTGGTGGTGCCCGTCGCAGTCACCGTGACGGCTGCGGTGACCGTGGCGCCCCTGGTGTCGGTGACGCTGATCGGCACCTGCGCGGACGACCCCTTCTTCACCGAGTTGGAGACGGCGACGGTCAGCGTCGTGCCGTTGCGGAATGCGGTGAAACCACTGACGGCGCTGGTGGCCATGAACTTCAGCGCACCCATGTCCGGGTAGTTGGCCGGGCTCACCAGGCTGGCCAGGTTGATCGTTCCCGAGGTGCCGACCTCGACGTCCAGGGTGGTGCCGTTCAGCACCGGGGTGGTCGGGATGATGGAGATCGGAACACTCACGGCCACCGCGGCCGAGGAACCGTCGGACGCCCTGACCGTCAGGACGTCGGGACCGTTGCCGTTCTTGTCGGCCGTGTAGCTGAACGTTCCGGCGTCGAGTCGACGGCCCGTCCCCTGGGTGGCCGACAACGCGGAACCGGCCGGGATCTGCGCGGTCCGGCCCGCCGGAACGTCGACGTAGTCAGCGATCCGGCCATTCGCGGTGGCGCCGGCCGCCACCGTGATGGTCGGCACCGACTGCCGGGGAACGGGGGGCTGGTCCGGCGGTGGCGTCTTCTGCTGCGGCGTGGGCGGCGGTGGGGGCAGCAGCACCAGCGCGGACTTGGCCGGCACCACGATGAAGGCCGTCGCGACCTGCGCCTGGGTATCCGTCGCGGTGTAGGCCAACACCTGCCGGTTGGCCGTGAGCGGAATCCGGAAGGCGTGCGGGGCGATCGTCACCGCCGGTCCGCCGGCGGTGGCCGCCACGGTGAGCTCGTTCGCCTTCCCGGTGTTGTTCTGGATCGAACCGCCGACATCGACGGTGGCGTTGAGCTTGTCCTTGACCATCGCGCTGGTCACGATCACGTCCTGGGCGACCGGCGGGACCAACGGCGCCGTCGGGGAGATGGTCACGGTGATCACACCGCTCGCCGTCAGCCCCCGGTCATCGATCACGTGATAGGTGAAAGCCGCGACGCCACTTGACTTCCCGGCGGCACCGATCACCAGGGCATCACCGTCTCCGACCGCCTGCCAGCCGGCCACCTGGTCGACGGCCGGCGTGGCCAGCCTGACGTTCTCGCCGGTGACACCGGATTCGAGCGGCCGTACGGCGACGGCCTTGCCGGGCCGCACCGACGCGACCAGGTTCGGGGCCACCGGCGGTTGGACCACATTCGGTGTGGCGACCACGATCATCGTCACCGTGCCGGTGGTCTGCTTGCCGTACGGGTCGGACACGGTATAGGTGATGGTGTCCACCCCGGGTTTGGCCAGCGCGTTGTAGGTCAACGACGACAACCCGGTCACCGTCGCGGTTCCCAGCCCCCGGGCGGTGCCGTTGACCTTGGTCGCGTCGACCCAGTCACCATCGGGGTCGATCCCGTCCAGCGGCAGCTCGACGGTCGTCGACCGACCGGCCAGCACCCTGCCGATCACGGTGGTCGGCGTGTTCGGGGCGGAGTCGCCCGACGGGTCACGGGGCGTGATCGTCAGGGTGACCGTGGCCGCCGCCGACGTCTGGCCGCTGGTGTTGCGCACGCTGTAGCTGAACTTGACCGGGGCACTCGGAGGGGTGACCGGCGCCAGGTAGCGGATCTCGGTGGCGTTCGAGAAGAGCACGCCGGGAACGGCGGCCGCGCTGGACACGATCGACGGAGTCAACGACTCCCCCCGCGGATCGGTGGCGAAGCGCGCCATCGGCAGGGTGAGCGCATCACCGGCCCGCACCGTCAGGGAGATCGGACCGGCGGTCGGCGTCGGCGGATCCTGCAGGGCCGGTACCGGTATCACCCGGATCTGGCCGGTGGCGCTGCCGATTCCGTTGGAGACGACGTAGGACATCACGGCGGTGCCCGAGAGGATCCCCCTGGCCGCGATCTGCAGCGTCTGCATCCGCGTGGTCGTCACGGTGAGGGTGCCGGTGCTGTCCGGACCCACCTGCGCAAGGGCCAGTCCGGCGTCGTTCGGGTCGACGTCGTTGGCCGTCGGGTCGACCCTCACCGAGTCGCCCTCCGGCAGGTAGACCACGTCAGCGGTGGCCAACGGTGGGCCCGGCCGGGCCGGCGGAGCCGTGACGTCGAACCGCAGCACGCCGGTCGACCTGCCCTGCCCGGCCACCACCTTGTAGGTGAAGTAGTAGGTGCCGGCCGTCGCCGACTGCAGCACCACGCTGTCGTCGGCGGAGGACAGGCTCGCCGTGGCGCCGCCGGCGGCCCCCTTGATGGACACCGCCGTCAACTGGAGGGGGTCCAGGCCCGGCGAGAGCACGCTGCTCAGGGGTTTGACCGTCACCGGTACACCGGGCAACGACCGGGCCACCACGGCCGAGGCGATGGGCTGCGCGCTGCCGTCCGGCTTGACGTCGACGGTGAGCTTGCCGGATCTGACCACCCGGCCGTCGGTGATGGTGAACAAGACCTCGTGATTGCCCGTACCGGAGGATCCCTTGTCGTGGAAGGTGATCCGGCCGCCGGGTGCGTAGTCGACCGAGTCACCCGCCGTGGTGGCGGTGGCGCCCGTCAGGTACAGATCGTCGCCCGTCGTGGAGTAGTAGTCGGGCAGCACGTCGTAGCCGATGGAGCCGTTGATCTCGACCACGGTCGAGGAGTCGCGCTGCTTCTTGACGTCGCCGACCTGCGACGCGGGTGCCACCGAGATCGACAGGCTCGCCTGCACCGCCGGGTTGATGCCGTCGTCGATCGTGTACGTCAGGGTGGGCAGCGGGCCGGAGGCTCCCGGGGGGACCGTGACCTGGACGGCCTGTCCGGCGTTCACGATGTCGACCGAGCCGGCGGCGGCCGGCAGCGCCGAGACACCGGCGACGATCACCGCGGCGCAGTCCCCCGCGGTGACGTCGTCGAGGATGGGCAGCACCGTCGATCGACCGGCCCTGACCTCGAACTTGGCATCGGCGGCCGTCGACCTGGCGGGGCCCTGTTTGGTGCAGTCGGCCCGGGAGGCGGCGATCTCGCTCGACTGGGTCTTGCTGCCGTCGGAGTTGGTCGCCTTCTGGCTCTGATCCTCCGGCTTGACCTGGTCCCAGTTGTCGATGACGGTGACCGTCATGTTCTTGTCCAGCGCCCAGATGGTCCCGGAGATGCGGTCGTTCAGGACGATGGCGTGGTCGTTGACCCGGAAAACCGGGTCCCGCGCACCGGTTCCGGGCAGCGTGACGCTCCGGGCGGTATTGCCGTCGCAGGCCAGCGCCTCCACCGTCGAAGGTCCGTTCCAGGCCGCCCAGACGCAGCCGTCCAGCAGCACCGGGGCCACCGCCTGACCGTTCCCGTTGCTGTACAACGTCTTCGGCGCGTCACCGTTGAGAGGATATTGCAGCAGTGCCGATTTCGTCTCCACCAGTACGGCGTCGGCGGCGGGGCCCGGTTGCTGGAGAACCGCGTCGGCGGCGTCGGCCACCGCGATGCGGTGCGTGCCGATCAGCAGTTGTCCGGCGCCGGCATCGAGTACCACGGGGACGTCGCCGACGGCCGTGATCGAGAGGGACCCGGCGACACCGGGCGGTGTCGCACTCAGCGCGGCACCCGGCGGTGTCGCACTCAGCGCCGCACCGGGCAGGGTCGTGGGAGGGGGCGGAACCACTCTTCCGGTCTTGTCGGTCGACCCGCCCGCGAGCACACCATCTGTCCCGAAGGCCAACGACCACAGCTTGTTCGATCCGGCCGCGACGGTGAAAGGAGTTCCGGTCAGGGAGACGGTCGTGACGGCGTGGGCCGCGGTCACCAGCAGCGGGGGGGTGACCGCGGGGTCCAGACCGGCCAGGGCGTCGGCAGTTCCGGCCCACAGCTTGCCGGTGGCCGGATCGACGATGCTCAGCACGCCGCCGCCGTACCCGACGCCTGCGCCTTTCGGCAGACCGAGGGCCGCGCCCGTCGTCACCGTGGCGTCGTTGACCGTCTTGAGCAGATTCCCGGAACGGTCGACCGTGTAGATCCGTCCGTGCCCCTGCAGGACATCGAAGTTCGGGTCCGATTTGAAGGACGAGTTCAGTTGCTCGACCTGCAGGTTGACCCGGCCGACGACCCCGTCGGTGTTGTTGGTGGTCCACACCGTGCTGGTCGAGAGATCGACGTCCGTCTGGGCGTAACCGGGCGAGTCGAGGGCGAAAGCGGCCACCGTCGCGGCGACCAGGGTTCCGACCAACCCGGCCGCGATCCCGCGCTGGGCACGGGACCACCGCCTCGGAAAGATGATCATCGATCCTCCAGGATCCGGTCGAGAACACAGGTATGCGTGGGTCTTCGCCCGGACGGTGAAACGCGGGGGCGGGTCGTGGTCGTCATTCGACCGGGTCCAGCAGCACGAGGTCCCCGGCGACCACCAGGCGGGTCGCGACGGCGTGCTCGACCAGCCGGGCCCTCCGGTTCACCGCCAGTTGGCCGACCCCACCGCGCAGACCTCGTACCCCCCGGCGGTCGAGCTTGTCGCACACGTTGTCGAGCTTGCGGTTGAACCTGGTCTGCTCCCAGCCCAGTCGCGCCGCTGCCTCCTTGGACGACGGGATGGAACTGACGCTGGTCCCCTCCCTCCTCAGCAGCGGTTCGGCGAGGGCCAGGATGAGCTGCTTCTGCGACGGGGTGAGAGTGACCGGCCCGATGGTGGTCTCACCACTCTCGGCCCGGCCGACCTCGGACATCGCGAAGGCCGCTTCGTCGTTGACGATCGCCATCTCGTAGGTGGTCGGACCGGCGGTGAACAGCACCGAGGTGTCGCCGAACACCATCGGCAGTCGCGCACCCGGGGCCAGCCAGGCCTGCAGCGCTCCCGTGACGTCGGACACCGTGGCCGACAACTGGCTTCCGACGTTGGCCAACCACCACATGCCGTCGATGCATTCCAGGGTGAGGAACCGCCGGTGCAGATAGGGGTTGCCGTCCACCTGCAGATTGCCGTCGCGGCCGATCTCGAAGAGGCAGGCAGGGTCGGGTGTGAACCACTCGCCGCAGAATTCCACCTGGATCCCCATGTCAGGCCTTCGGCCCGCAGGCCTGCGCCGGGCTCGACAGGCTGGAGTCGGCCCGGATGACGACCACCTCGATGCAGGCGCGGGAAACCCCGGCGACGGTCGCCGTGGTCCCGGAGCTGTCGGACCAGGAAACGGACTGCGCCGCATCCTGGTCGGTCCGGCGCCACTGGTACCGATCCCCGGTCAGCGGGCTGGGATTCTTCCAGGTGAAGACGACGTCGCTCCCTGATCTCGCGCCGGTCAGATCCATCGGCGTCGGCGCCGGGTTGACCTGAACCAGAGCCGGGGAGGTCGGCCGGGTGGTCGGGGCCGCGACCGGAGCGGCCGCCGGAGCACTGCCGCGCGTCCCGACCACCAGGCCGATCACCGCGATCAGGACCACGGCGGCGCCCACACCGATCATCAACGGAAGCCGGGATCGCTTCGCGGCCGACTGCGGGACCGCCGCCGGGATCGCCGGCGGCTGCGGGCGCGCCTGGGTGTCGGCCGGTGGCCGGGGGTGCAGAGAGGGGACCTGGCCGAGATAGCCGGGGTGGGGCGCGATGCCGCGCATCCGGGTGTGCTCGGGAGCGCCCTGGTGGTCGGTGGCAGCCGCCTGGCCGGAGCCCATCGTCGGGCCCGTGGTTCCCCGCATCTGGGTGCGGTCGATCGACGACCCGGACGGCGAGGTCGTCGACTGATGTGCCCCGATCACCTGCTGGATCACGCCGGGTGCCTGGATCACGCCGGGTGCCTGGATCACCCCCTGTGCTTCGATCACCAGCGGGCGGATCCGCGTCCGGCCATCGTTCTCGGGTGCGATCTCGGCCCGCGCCGCCACCGGGTCCTCGGCAGAGATGTCGACCGGCGTGATGGCACCGCCGATCTCGGATTCGAGCCGCTGCAGGGCCCTGGCCAACTCGAGTGCACTCTGATATCTGCGTGCGGGGTCCTTGGCCAACCCGGTCGCCAGCACCACTTCGACGCTCTGCGGGACATCGGGGCGCCCGGTCGGGGTCAGAGCGGTGCGCTGGATCCGCGTGATCAGGTCGACCTGATCATTCGACCGGCCCGGGAGCTCGTAGGGCGAGCGGCGGGCGAGGAGAGTGAAAAGCGTTGCCGTCAGGGAATAGACGTCGGCTCGATGATCGCCGGTCGGGGTGCCGCTGAGCATCTCCGGAGGGGACCAGGGAATGGAGAGCCCGACGGATTCCTCCTCGTGCAGCACCCCCATGGCGACCGAGATGCCGAAATCGGTGAGGGCCGGACGGCCACCCGCCGCCGTCAGGACGTTGGCCGGTTTGATGTCGCGGTGCAGAATGCCCTGGCGGTGGGCGGTTTCGACTGCACCGGCCAGTTGCACCCCGATCGACAGCACCTCGGCCACGGCGATCTGCTGGGTCTTGTAGCGGTCCGCCAGATTCAGCCCGGGGCAGTAGGCCATCACCAGATAGGGGCGTCCGTCGGGGGCGATCGCCGCGTCGTGGATGGTCACGATGTTGATGTGGTCGGACAGAGCTGCCATCAGACGGCTCTCGGCCGTGAACTGGCGCTGCACCTCGTCGGTGGATGCGTTGGCGCGCAGCACCTTCACTGCCACATTTCGGCCGAGGGCCCTCTGCTCGTACAGGTAGACGTCGGCGAATCCCCCGCCTCCGAGGGGACGGACGATCGTCAGACCCGGGATCTCCGGCGGCGCGGTCGGCAGCTTCGTCACGACGGAGCCCTCAGGGTGGCGGTGACACCGTCGCCGAGATCGATCGTGTCGCCGGGTTGCAGGTCCAGGATGCCACCCTGGGCCAGCACCGCACTCCCGCCGGCGGCCCGACGAATCACGCTCCCGTTGGTCGAACCCAGGTCCACTGCCACGCAGCCGGTGGCCGTGGGACGAACGGCCACGTGCGATCGAGAGATGTCCTGCTGCGGGCTGGGCACGGTCACCAGATGGGGGATGTCGGTGCCCGACACCCGATCGACCTGCGGGCGGCGGCCGATCACGACGCTGCGATCGACCTCCACGCTCTGGCCGGTCGAGAACTGCAGCAGGAGCCAGCGATCCGCCGGGGCGGGGGCGCCCTGGCGCGCGGAGGTGGTGGGGGTGCCCGTGGTGGGGGTACCGGTGGTGGGGGTGGTGGAGGTGACCGGGATCGGATCCCCGGTGGAGCCGCGCAGCACGGCGAGTTCGCCCGCCATGATGGTGGATCCGTCGTGGTCGCCCGGCCGGTTCTGCAGATCCGGCACGGCGGAGACCGGATCGGAACCGGCGGAGGCCGGGTCGAACGCGGCGGCGGCCTTCTCGACCGCGCCCGCGGGCGTCCCGGACGTCGTCGCCGGAGCCGCCGGGAGCATCAGCAGTTCCTCCGGCGGCGTGCGGACCGCGGCGTCCTCCACGCTCCGCATCACCGTCGACTCGAAGAGGTGCTCGAACGAGTCGTCGATCGGCTCCATCCTGGTGTCCGGAAGCCCCGACCGCGTCGACGGCGACTCCGGCACCGGGGTCTGCGCGGAGGCAACCGGGCTGGGATGAGCGGGGCTGGGATCGGCCGGGCTGGGATCGGCCGGGCTGGGATCGTTGACCGACGTCGGGCCCGGCACTGCAGTGGCGTGCTTGCTCACGCCACCGACCGACAAGGCGTTCGTCCTCTTGTCCCCACCGTGCTCCGACGGGGTGGCGTCCGCAGTCGTTCCATCAGCCGTCCACCGGAAACCCGCCGCGAGGACGGCACCGGAATGCAGCGGCAGAGCGGAACCGACCTCCTCCCCCGCGCCGAGGGACAACGGATGCTCGAAGACCTGCTCGTTCCACGTCCGGACGGACTGACCGTCGAACTCTGCCCCGTCGCCGGCGACCGATCGCACCCGCACGGTGATCTTGCCCCGGACGATCACGCGCAGCGCCCCGGCGTCGAGTTCGAACATGACCAGATCCGGCAGCTGCGCCAAGCCGTCCCGCAGGGCTTCCTCCAGCAGACCCGACAGTGCGGTCCCCCTGACGACCAACGGCCAGAGCCGCGCCGCGAGTACGCCGTCGGAGGTGAGCACGCCACATCTGGAGGAGACGGCCAGGTGAGCCGAGCCCGGCTGGTATTCGTACGAGCCGGTCACGAGCCCGGTCATGAGGCGTCACCGCCGCCGACCAGGGCGATTTCCGGCAGGCGCGGCAACGTGCGGTCGTCTGGTGTCGCCGGCCTGCGGACGACCGGTGATTCGCCCGCACTCACGTCGGGATCCACGGCCACCACATCCACCACGACCACGGTCACGTTGTCCCTCCCGCCGGCGCTCAGGGCCGACGCGACCAGCGACTGGGCCACCTGCTGCGGGCAGGTGTCCACTGCCGAGGTCAGCTCGGCGATCTGGTCGGCGTCCAACTCGCTGGTGACCCCGTCCGAGCAGATCATCAGGCGGTCCCCCCCGGTGGCGGGGAGCAACCAGAAGTCGGGCCGCGGCCCGTCCGGCGATCCGACCGCCCTGGTGATGATGTGACGCTGCGGGTGGAATCTGGCCTTCTCCGGCGAGACGTCACCGAGCTCGATCAATTCCTGCACCACCGAGTGGTCGACGCTGATCTGCGAGACGGTCCCGGCCGAACAGCGGTAGACCCGGGAGTCGCCGATGTTGAAGATCAACCAGTAGGGCAGGCCGTTCTGCTCGACCGCGGCGAATCCGGCGACGGTCGTGCCGCCCGCGGCGGCACCTCTGATCCGGTCCTGTGACCGACGGAAGGAATCCATCACCCATTCGGCCGTCACCGACGACGTGTCAGCAGGTGCCGCGAACTCCTGGACGACGATCGCGCTGGCCGTGGCCCCGGCCGCGTAGCCGCCCATCCCGTCGGCCACCAGGAACACCGGCGGCGCGGTCAACAACGCGTCTTCGTTGACCGCACGAACGTGGCCGCGGTCGGTGGCCGAACCCCAATCGACCTGCCTCATCTCGCTGACATTCCGAGACGACGGCGCTTGGTCGGCGCACAGAACAGCGCCACACATACCCCCGGGTAATGGTCGAAGAACTCTGCCGAACGGCTACCAGTTTCGCATACCGAACTACCGGCCGCGGCGGTTCCTGGGAGTGCATTCCTGCTCGCGAGGGTTCCGGCGCATTGTCACCTTCGGTAGGCGATGAGCGGTTCACCACCGGATGTCCGGACCCGATCGACCCTGCGTTCACCCGGGAGAGGCCGACCACGGGTGCGTCATGCGCTACCGGACTTCCGACGGAACGTCCGGGTCGCCTTGTGGCTGGATGTCGC
The DNA here is from genome assembly GCF_014303395.1 of Nakamurella sp. PAMC28650. GTDB lineage: Bacteria > Actinomycetota > Actinomycetes > Mycobacteriales > Nakamurellaceae > Nakamurella. The sequence continues at coordinate 2,355,939 of NZ_CP060298.1, read as the reverse complement.
CCCGCCGACCCCACCGTGTCCGTCCAGGTGCGCGCTGCGGGCCTGGCCGGCCTGCTTCTTGCGCTCGAGCGCGGCGGCGAACGCCGACTTCACGCTGACGGTGACGGGCGCTTGTTCCTCGACGGGCGGCACCGCTTCCGCCGCCTCCTCGGTGACCGCCGGCGTCACCGGCGCCTTCTTGTTCTTCGCTGCCTCTGCCATGGCTGCCTCCTTGCTGGTCATGCCCGGGCGCCGATCGCGCAGGTCGTTCGCTCTCGTCCTGACCCCATCATGACGGCAATCGGCAGCGGGCGGAAATCCCTTTCTTCCCCGGCTTGTCCCGACCCCACTGGCACGCAGCCCGGCGGACAGGGAATGCTGGAGTGGTCATCGCCGCGTGACCGTGAACGAACCTGCCTCACGCGGCACTAGAGAGGGAGAACATGAGCTCTGAACTGCGCGTGCTGCGCAACTTCATCAATGGCGAGTTCACCGATGCGGCAACCGGTGCAACGAGCGAGGTGATCAATCCCTCGACCGGTCAGGCCTACGCCACCGCCCCGCTCTCGGGCGCGGCAGATCTGGATGCGGCCTACGCGGCAGCCTCCACCGCGTTCGAGGGCTGGGGCCGCAGCACCCCGTCGGACCGTCAGCGAGCCCTGCTCAGGATCGCCGACGCGCTCGAGGCCCGCGCCGAGGAGTTCGTGGGCGTGGAGAGCGAGAACACCGGGAAGCCGTTGGGGCTGACCGCGTCCGAGGAACTGCCGCCTGCCGTCGACCAGCTGCGTTTCTTCGCCGGCGCCGCCCGGATCCTGGAGGGCCGTTCGGCCGGCGAGTACATGGCCGGGCACACCTCGTTCATCCGGCGGGAGCCGATCGGCGTCGTCGGTCAGGTCACTCCCTGGAACTATCCGCTGATGATGGCCATCTGGAAGATCGGCCCCGCACTGGCCGCCGGCAACACGATCGTGCTCAAACCCTCCGACACGACGCCGGCGTCCACCCTGCTGCTCGCGGAGTTGGCGGCGGAGTTCCTGCCGGCCGGCGTGCTGAACGTGGTGACGGGCGACCGCACGACCGGCTCGGCCCTCGTCTCGCACCCGACCCCGGCGATGGTCGCCATCACGGGCAGCATCCGGGCGGGGATCCAGGTCGCGCAAGCCGCCGCCTCCGACGTCAAGCGGGTCCACCTGGAACTGGGCGGCAAGGCCCCCGTCATCGTTTTCGACGACGCGGATGTCGCAGCCGCGGCCGAGGCGATCGCCATCGCCGGCTACTTCAACGGCGGCCAGGACTGCACCGCCGCCACCAGGGTGATGGTGGCCCCCGGCGTGCACGACGACTTCGTCGCGGCGCTGGCCGAGCAGGCGCGCGGGACCGTCACCGGACCACCCTCGAACGTCGATGCCCTCTACGGACCCATCAACAACGCAGGCCAGCTGGCCCACGTCGGCGGCTTCATCGACCGCCTGCCGGATCACGCCTCGGTGCAGGCCGGCGGGTCGAAGCCGGTCGGTGCCGGATACGGGAACGGCTACTTCTACTCACCGACCGTGGTCTCGGGACTGCGCCAGCAGGACGAGGCCGTGCAGAACGAGATCTTCGGGCCCGTCATCACGGTGCAGAAATTCTCCGACGAGCGAGAAGCTCTTCGGTACGCCAACGGCACGAAATACGGCCTGGCGTCATCGGTCTGGACCGCCGACCACGGCCGGGCCATGCGGATGTCGGCCGCCCTGAACTTCGGGTGCGTCTGGATCAACACCCACATCCCGCTGGTCGCCGAGATGCCGCACGGCGGCTTCGGGCACTCCGGGTACGGCAAGGATCTCTCGATGTACGGACTCGAGGACTACACCCGCATCAAGCACGTCATGTCCGCCATCGGCTCGGCAGAGTAAGAGGTCAGCAGAAAATGAGCACAGCAAGCATCGAAGCGGCGTTCCGTACCGACATCGCCCAGGAACGACGGCTCCTGACGGCCATCCCGGGCCCGAAATCCCTTGCGCTGCATGCCCGCCGGCAGGCTGCGGTAGCCGCCGGCATCGCCTCGACGGTACCGGTCTACACCGCAGAGGCCGGCGGCGGCGTCATCGTCGACATCGACGGCAACTCGCTGATCGACCTCGGCTCCGGCATCGCGGTGACCTCCGTCGGCAATGCTGCCCCGCTGGTGGTGGAAGCGGTCCGCAACGCGGTCGAGCACTTCACCCACACCTGCTTCATGGTGACGCCCTACGAGGGCTACGTCGCGGTCGCCGAGAAATTGAACGCACTGACCCCGGGCCGTCACGCCAAGCGTTCGGCACTGTTCAACTCCGGCTCCGAAGCGGTGGAGAACGCCGTCAAGATCGCACGGGTGGCCACCGGCCGGACCGCCGTGGTGGCCTTCGACCACGCCTACCACGGCCGGACCAACCTGACGATGGCGCTGACCGCCAAGGCCATGCCCTACAAGAAAGGGTTCGGGCCCTTCGCGGGTGAGGTCTACCGGATGCCGATGTCCTACCCGTTCCGGGATGTCGAGGGCATGACGGGCAAAGATGCTGCCGCGCGTGCGATCTCGATGATCGAGAAGCAGATCGGTGCCGACGACGTCGCCGCCGTGCTGATCGAGCCGGTCCAGGGCGAAGGCGGCTTCATCGTGCCGGCCGACGGTTTCCTGCCGGCGCTGTCGGAGTGGTGCACCGCCAACGGAGTGGTGTTCATCGCCGACGAGATCCAGTCGGGCTTCTGCCGGACCGGGACCTGGTTCGCCTGCGATCACGAGGGGGTCGTCCCCGACCTGATCACCACGGCCAAGGGCATCGCCGGTGGCCTGCCGCTGGCCGCCGTCACCGGTCGCGCCGAGATCATGGACGCGGTGCACCCGGGTGGCCTCGGCGGCACCTACGGCGGCAATCCGATCGCCTGCGCAGCCGCACTGGCCGCGATCCGGACGATGGAGGAGCTGGACCTGAACGGCGCGGCCCGGCGGATCGAGGCCCTGGTGATGCCGCGGATGAAGGCGCTGGCCGCTTCCACCGGACGGATCGGCGAGGTGCGGGGACGCGGCGGCATGATCGCGCTGGAGTTCACCGTGGCCGGATCGCTGGAACCCGACCCGGCGGCCGCCGCGAAGGTGGCCAAGGCGTGCCACGCGCAGGGCGTCATCATCCTGACCTGCGGCACCTACGGCAACGTCATCCGTCTGCTCCCCCCGCTGGTGATCGGCGAGGACCTCCTCTCCGAGGGCCTCGACGTCCTGGAAGCCGCTGTCCGCGCCCTGTAGCCCGCCCCGGGCCTGGTTGCGGCTGGGCTCGGCCGGGGTTGGCATGGATCAACTTCCCAGGCATGGATGAAAGTGACGACTCCTGTCCCTCCCGTCCCAAATCGGCGAAGTTGATCCATGCAGCACGGGTCACGAGCGACCGCAGCCTGCCGATCTGATCCGTGCAGGGTTTTACAGGAGGACCGATAGGCTGGCGCGGCGGTCAGCCCCCGGTGCCGCCGTTCGACCTCAGTTCTTGAAAGGACCAAAGAAGTGGCCGCGGAAATCATCCCCATCCAGCTCGGTCTGACGGCCGGCAACGGCCTGACGCTGTGGGCGCCCCGCTGGCGCGAGGACGGCGAGGAGTGGGAGGCCTTCCTCGGCCACGGAGACGATCTGTACGTGTTCCCGACCCCGGCGCACCTGGCCGCCTTCATCCGCGGCACCGACGAGCACGACCTCACCGATCACCCGGAGTGGGAGGCCGTCTCCGAGGCGATGACCGACGAGCTCATGCCGGACGACGACCACCGCTTCGACATCGTCGGGGTGCCGGAGCTCGTCGCCGAGACGCCGGACATCTGGACGCTCGCCGAGCTGGCCGACACCGTGGCGATCCTGCACTCGCTGGCCGATGTCTGCGATCTGCCGGTGATCGACGACGTGCTGGCCGACGCCGACGGTTTCGCCGTCCTGTCCATGGGCGAGACGGCCTTCGCCGGCCGCCGCGGCGAGAAGCTCTGGGACGGAATTGGAGCCGTCGTCTCCAAGCGCTGGGACGAGGTGATCGAGGCCCTCGACGGCCTGGTCAAGACTCCCGAGGTCGACGCGTCCACCCTCGAAGCCGCAGAGGCCGAGGCCGTCGCCGTCAATGCGGTCGTGGTGCAGGACCCGGACGAGGACGAGGTCGCCGAACTCGAAGAGGGCGAGCGCGACCCCGAGCTGGAGTTCTGGGACGAGATCGGTATCGACTGCGTCGAGATCACCGTCGCTGGACGCAGCGGCTGGACGATGCGCTGCTACCTCGAGGACCAGCCCGTCTTCCTGTCGAAGGCGAACAGGATCCAGATCTTCTCCTCCGACGAGAAACTGGAGAACTATCTGACCGATGCCGGTGCAGACCACAAACTCGCGTCATTGGCTGTGTGGCCGGAGATCCGGGAGGCGATCGACGGTGGCGACGCCGTCGTGGTGGCCGGACCCGAGAACACCTACGAGCTGGATGGTCTCGGCGACAATCTGATGACCGGACCTGGGTCGGTGGACCGCAGGCAGTTGGAACTCGCGGTCGAGTTGCTGACCGACGCGGCAGTGGCTCGCAAGGACGAGGAGACCTCCGACGCACTGTCCTCGGCCACCCCGCTGTCAAGCCTGATCAGCGCGATCGTCAAGCCCGACGCCGACCGGATGCCGCCGGCTCCACCGTTCGACGACGAGGTAGCGGCGTGGAACATCCTGGTCGACCGCTTCGCTTCGACTCTCGAATGGGACGGCGAGTCCGAGGTCTGACCTCACGGGGCTCTCACGATCCTGCGCGGCCCCCTGTCCTGCGTGGATCAACTTCGAAGGCATGGACGAAAGTGACGACTCCTGTCACACCCGTCCCAAATCGTCCATGTTGATCCATGCAGGCGGTCCTGGCCGCACCGAGGAGTCGGACCGGATCCGGAAGCCGGTGCGCTGATCCGCGGATTCCGCCGGCGTGGTCAACGACCAGCAGTCGGGCACCGGTCCACCTCGCCGCAGACGCTCCGCCATGTCCACCCTCCGGAGTAGCTCCCTGGGACGCCGCACGGCCAGATCCCAGTTGTAGCGGACTATCTCGAACCCAGCGGAGCGAAGGTCCCGCTCTCGGTTCTTCTCGTCCGTCACGATCTGGTCGGCATCCGGACGATTGTTGTACTTGACCGCACCGTCGGCTTCGACGATCACGCCGGTCTCCGGCAGCAGATGGTCGACGCGGTAGCGGCGCGCACCCACGCGGATCCAGACGTTGGACAACGGGACCTCCCGGCGATTGGTCAGAAACACCAACCGGCCCAACGTCTCCAAGGGACTCTCCACCCGCGGGTCCGCGAACTCCACCACCCACCTGGCCGTCTCGATACCCGGATAGTTGATCATGTCCTTGGTCAGTTGGGCCAGCACTTCACGGTGAGTTCCACTGTGCAGCACGAAGTCTGCGGCAACCAGGCCGGCGATTGCGCCGTTGTGTCGAGCGATGTCGATGGCCGCGTAAGCAGCATCCGCCGTCGGGACGCGGAACCGCGTGGTCCGATGACGAGGTGGCAGATGGCCCCAGCGAGTGCGGCCGTAGGGCGTCCGATCGGGCGCCCGGTGGGCGTCACCCGGTCGTAGCGCCGTCGGCAGCCGCGGTGGGGAGTGCACCACCGGGACCCCGAGGACGGCAGCGGCAGCCCACCCGGTGAGGTGCACGTTCGAACCGCTGCACATCCCGAATCCGATGGCCCGCAGGCGAAAGGCGTCCCATTCCGTCAGGCCCGCAGCTCGGCTCCGGAGGACGAAGGCTGACTTGGCCACCCGGATCAGGAGACCCTGGTCGGTGCCGCGCCGCAGAAGTGCCCGGGGCACGCCGAGCGCATCGGCATCGCGCTGGTCGACCACTTCGCCGAATCGGTCGAACAGTTCGGCGAGGATCTGCGCATCTCGGAGGCGGGTCATGACCTGATCGTCGGTGCCGCAAACCCCGTTGTCGCCGCCTCGGCTCCGAATGTGGATGGATTGGGGGGTATGTGCACAACTTGTCCCCGGACGCCCCCTTCTGCGCCGCCGGCCGCTGCATGGATCAACTTCGCGGATTTGGGACCAGAGTGACAGAAGTCCTCACTTTCATCCATGCCCGGGAAGTTGATCCACGCCAAAAGGGGGGCCAGGCGGGAGAGGGGAGGCCAGGCGGGCGGGCGTCAGTCGGTCAGTGCGGCATAGCCGGGTTTGATGACGTTCTCGATGATCGCCAGCCGCTCGTCGAAGGGCAGGAACGCGGATTTCATGGCGTTGACGGTGAACCAGCGCAGATCGGCCCACGTGTAGTCGAAAGCCTCGACGAGACCAGCCATCTCGCTGGTCATGGTGCAGCCGCTCATCAGCCGGTTGTCGGTGTTGACGGTGACCCGGAAACCCAGATCCTTCAGCAATCCGATCGGGTGCCTGGCGATCGATTCGGCCGCACCGGTCTGGACATTGGACGTCGGGGCCATTTCCAGCGGAATTCTCTTGTCGCGCACGTAGGCCGCAAGACGGCCGAGTTGTGCCGTGCCGTCGAAGGCCAGGGAGATGTCGTCGATGATACGAACGCCGTGTCCCAATCTGTCGGCCCCGCACCACTGCAACGCCTCCCAGATCGACGGCAACCCGAAGGCCTCTCCCGCATGAATGGTGAAGTGGGCATTCTCCCGCTGGAGATATTCGAACGCATCGAGATGACGGGTGGGCGGGAACCCGGCCTCGGCGCCGGCGATGTCGAACCCGGCCACCTCCTGGTCGCGGTACTTCACCGCGAGATCGGCGATCTCCCGGGACCGCGCCGCATGCCGCATGGCGGTCAGCAGCGCGCGTACCCGAATTCGATGTCCGGACCCGACGGCGGCCAGCATGCCGGCCGAGAAACCGTCGAGCACGGCCTGGACCACCTCGTCGAGATCCAGCCCCTTCTCGGTGTGCAACTCCGGAGCGAAGCGGACTTCCGCGTAGACGACGCCATCGGCCGCCAGGTCCTGGACGCATTCCGAGGCCACCCGGATCAGCGCCTCCCGCGTCTGCATGACGCCGACCGTGTGCGAGAACGTCTCCAGGTAGCGCTCGAGCGAGCCGGAGTAGGCGGATTCGGAGAACCAGCGGGCCAGGTCGGCCGGGTCGGTGGTGGGGAGTTCGCCGTACCCGGTCTGCTCGGCCAACTCGATCAGCGTGACGGGTCGTAGGCCACCGTCCAGATGGTCGTGCAGCAGCACTTTAGGCGCGATTCTGATCGTCTCGGTGATGGGACCTGCGGTGTTCTCGTTGAGCATCCACAGACGTTACCCGGTGCCGCGGATCGCCCGGGGAACGGGCAGACCAACCCCGCATGACAAGACGGCGTGGTCCACCGGGTGCGGGCCAGAAATCGGAGGGACTGTCGGACCTCTCCTTTACAGTCTCTTGGTATGGCCGACCTCATCACCATCGAAGGACTCACCAAACGATTCGGCGAGACCACGGCCCTGGCCGGCGTGGACCTCGACGTCGCCGAAGGTACCGTTCTGGGCCTGCTGGGCCCCAACGGTGCCGGCAAGACCACGGTCGTGCGGATTCTGTCGACCCTGATCAAATCCGACGCCGGCCGAGCCGTCGTGGCCGGTCTCGACGTCGCGGAGCAGGCCGACGCGGTCCGTGCCATCATCGGGCTGACGGGACAGTACGCGGCCGTCGACGAGTACCTCACCGGCTTCGAGAACCTCGAGATGGTCGGCCGGCTCTACCATCTCGGCAAGAGGGAGTCACGGGTCCGGGCCGTCGACCTGCTGGAGCGGTTCGGTCTGAGCGATGCCGCGAAGCGTCCGGCGAAGACGTACTCGGGTGGCATGCGACGCCGCTTGGACGTCGCCGCCTCGCTGATCGCGCGTCCGCGCGTCCTGTTCCTCGACGAGCCGACCACGGGCCTGGACCCCCGCAGTCGACAGGGCATGTGGGATTTCATCGCCGACCTGGTCAGCGACGGGACGACGATCCTGCTGACCACCCAGTACCTGGAGGAGGCCGACCGGCTGGCCGATCAGATGGTGGTCATCGACCACGGCAGGGTGATCGCGCGCGGCACCGGCGACGAGTTGGAGGCACAGGTGGGCGGGCAGCGCCTGGAATTCGTCGCCATGCGAAGCCGTGATCTTGCCGCACTGGCCGAGCTGCTCGTCCCGCTGGCCGTCGAACCGGCCAGTGTCGACGAGCAGGCCCGCACCGTCAGCGTGCCGGTCGGCAGGGGAGCTGACGATCTCGCTGCGGCCTTGGACCTGTGGCGGGGCAGTGGCATCGAACTGACCGATGTCGGCCTGCGGCGGCCGGACCTGGACGACGTCTTCCTGACGCTGACCGGGCACGGATCCGGACCGGCCGTGGAATCTTCCGTCGACAACGAGAGGCAGCAGGCCAAGTGACCACACTCGCGCACGGGGTTTCCGACGCCGTGACCATCACCAAGAGAAATCTGATCAAGCTCAAACGGGTACCCGATCTGATCGTGTTCGCCACCCTGTCGCCGATCATGTTCGTGCTGCTCTTCCGCTACGTATTCGGTAGCGCGATTTCCACCGGCGGGATCAGCTATCCCGAATTCCTGCTGCCCGGCATCTTCGCCCAGACCGTCTTCTTCGGTAGCACGACGACAGGATCCTCACTTGCCCAGGATCTGCAGAAAGGCCTGATCGATCGATTCCGATCGCTTCCGATGGCCCGCTCGGCAGTGCTCGTCGGCCGGACGGTCGCCGACATCGGACTCAACATGGTGTCGGTCTTCGTCATGGCCGTCACCGGATTCATCGTCGGCTGGCGGATCCACACCTCGTTCTTCGAGGCGCTCGGTGCGTTTCTGCTGCTGCTGCTCTTCGCATTCTCGATCTCCTGGGTGATGGCGACCCTCGGCCTGCTCGTCCGCACGCCGGAGGTGTTCAACAACGCCAGCTTCATCGTGATCTTCCCGTTGACGTTCATCGCCAATACGTTCGTGCCGACCAACGGTTTCCCCACGGTGCTCCGGGTCTTCGCCGACTGGAACCCGGTCTCCACCATCACGCAAGCCATCCGCAACCTGTTCGGCAACACGTCGCCGAGCCTGAAGATCTCCGACGCCTGGGCCATCCAGCACCCGATCACCTACACGCTCGTCTGGATCGTCATCCTGCTGGCGGTCTTCGTCCCGTTGTCGGTCCGCACCTATCTGCGAAGCGCGACCAGGTAGGGCGACGTCGTCCGGGAGGCCGGACCGGCACCCGCTCGACGGGTCGGTCCCAGACACAGACACCAACACAGACACAGGTACGGGCACGTGACGCCGGAGCCCGGGTCGGCGCCTCCGACCGACCACCGACCACCGACCACCGACCACCGACCACCTTCCTGCGGAGCCTGGACTGGTGGCCGGATGGAATGACGGCGCCGCGCCGCGCCGCGGCGACGGAGATCGACCGGGCGGCAGATCCAGATCAACCCGTCAGCGCACCACATCGATGATCAGGGGACGTCGTTCGACCCGGGTGTCGGCGGGCGCGATCTCCAGGGCCCCGGCCAGATCGGCGAGGGCAGGCTCGAACCGCTCCGGGGTATCGGTGTGCAGTTCGAACAACGGTTGACCCAGGATCACCTCGTCACCCGGCTTGACCAGGCACAGGATACCGGCCGCGGCCTGCACCGGATCCTCCTTGCGAGCCCGACCGGCTCCGAGCCGCCACGACGCGGTGCCGACGGCGAAGGCATCCAACGAGGACACCACTCCCGACGTGGATGCCGTCACGACGTGTCGCTCGCGTGGCACCGGCAGCGGGGAATCCGGGTCGCCGCCCTGCGCCGCGACCATGGCCCGCCAGGAGTCCATCGCGGCGCCCGAGGCCAACACCGCTGCGGGGTCCACGTCCATCCCGGCCAGCGACACCATCTCGCGGGCCAGCGCGAGAGTCAGCTCGACGACATCGGGAGGGCCTCCACCGGCCAGCACCTGCAGCGACTCGGCCACCTCCATGGCGTTGCCGACCGCCACCCCCAGCGGCGTGGACATATCGGTCAGCAGGGCAGAGGCCCGGACACCATGCGCTGCACCGAGTTCCACCATCGTCCGGGCCAACTCCGCGGCCTGCACCGGTGACTTCATGAACGCACCGGACCCGACCTTGACGTCGAGCACCAACGCGTCTGTGCCCTCGGCGATCTTCTTGCTCATGATGGACGCGGCGATCATCGGAATCGACTCGACCGTCGCGGTGACGTCACGCAGGGCGTAGAGCTTGCGGTCGGCCGGGGCGAGGTCGGCCGAGGCTGCGCAGATCACCGCTCCGACCTGGGTGAGCTGCCGGATCATCTGCTCGGGCGAGAGCAACGCATTCCAGCCGCTGATGGACTCCATCTTGTCCAGCGTGCCTCCGGTGTGACCCAACCCGCGGCCGGACAGCTGGGGAACGGCCGCGCCGCACGCGGCAACCAGGGGCGCCAGCGGTAGCGAGATCTTGTCCCCCACACCGCCGGTCGAGTGCTTGTCGACGGTGGGCCGGCCGACGCCGGATAGATCCAGCCGAATCCCGGATCCGATCATCGCCGCCGTCCAGCGGGCGATCTCGCTGGCCGTCATCCCGTTCAACAGGATCGCCATCAGCAACGCGGACATCTGCTCCTCGGCGATGTCGCCCGCCGTGTAGCCGGCGATGGTCCAGTCGATCTGCTCATCGGTCAGGACGTGGCGATCACGCTTGGCGGCGATCACATCGACGGCGGCGAACACAGGCATGCAACTCCTCGTAGATCATCGACGACGGGTGCGCCCCGCGCGGAAGGTCCAGTATCGGCGAAGGCGGTCGGGGCCGCCCGGACGCGCCACTTCCAGGTTCGTGCAGCCTGACCTCGGAGCGTCGGCCGGCGATTCCCCGGTGCGCGAGCTGACCGCCGGGCCCGGGTCGATAGCCTGGACCCACCACCACCACAGGGCCGGACACCAAGGGCCGTCAGACCGCAGCTCGATCGGTGGACCGCCGGCGAGCCGGTCACCCGTACCGGACCCACGCACACCGGAGGACAACCCATGGCCACCCCGCACATCGACGCAGCTCCGGGCGATTTCGCGACGGCGGTGCTGATGCCGGGCGACCCGAGGCGCGCGAGGCTGATCGCCGAGACGCTCTTCGACGCACCACGACTGGTCAACGACGTGCGCGGGATCCTCGGCTTCACGGGAACCGTTGACGGGCAGCCGGTCTCGGTGATGGCCTCCGGGATGGGCAGCCCGTCGATCACCATCTACGCAACCGAGCTGTACCGGTTCTTCGGGGTCCGGCGGATCATCCGGGTCGGTACCGCCGGAGGAATGCAGGAGAACATCCGGCTCGGTGACGTGATCGCCGCCTCTGCGGCCCACACCGATTCGGCGATGGCCTCGGCCCGCATCCCCGGCGTGACGATGAGCCACGCGCCGTCCTTCGAGCTGCTGGTCGCCGCAGTCGCCGCCGCGAAGAACGCCGACCTGCAGATGCGGGTGGGGCCGGTCTTCTCGGCCGATCACTTCTATTTCAGCCGCACCGAGACCACCGAGGCACTGGTGGCGCACGGGACCCTGGCGATCGAGATGGAGGCGGCCGCCCTCTACGCGGTCGCCGCCGCCGAAGGAGCCGAGGCACTGACGCTCCTGACCGTCACCGACCATCTGGGCCGTCAGGAGTCGATGACGGCGAAGGAGCGCGAGGAGTGCTTCGCAGCCATGTCCCGGGTCGCCATCGCTGCCGCCTTGAGCGCGGGCACCGGATGACATCTCACGAAGCGGCCAGATCCAGCTCCCCCGACTTCGGCGCGCAACTCGCGGCGGGTGCGATCCCCATCCTGCCGTTCGGTGCGCTGGAGCAACACGGACCGCACCTCCCACTGGCGACCGACACGATCATGGCCGACGGGCTGGCCCGCCGCATCGCGGACGAGGTCGGCGGGATCCTGCTGCCGCCGATCAACTACGGCCAGACCTCCGACAACGCAGCCTTTCCCGGGACCATCACGCTCTCCTTCGACACGGTGCGCGCCATCGCGAAGGACATCGCCGCAGCCCTGGCCGCGCAGGGTGCCCGCGGATTCGTCGTCGTCAACGGCGATTTCGGCAACCAGGCACCGCTGCGCCAGGCCGCCCGCGAGATCAGCGAGCAGCTCGGAATAGGCGTGCTCGTGGTGAACTACCCGGGCATGGCCGAGATCGCCGCCGAACTGTGCACCACCGCGCCCGCCGGGCTCGGCCTCTACCATGCGGAGGAATTCGAGACCTCTCTCGTGCTGCATCTGCGACCGGAGGACGTGCGGATGGAGTTGGCGGTGGCCGAGTACCCGGTGTATCCGCCCACCTTTCCCGCCGTCCTCACCGGACTCGACAAGCTCTCCCGCTCAGGGGTTTTCGGTGACCCGAGACCGGCCACCGCCGCACTGGGTGCCACCCTGATGGACCGACTGGCCGACGAGGCGATCGAACTGGTCAATGCCTTTCTACTGACCCTCCCGGTCCAGGATCCGTAATCCGGTCAGAACGTTCAGAACGTTCAGAACGTTCAGAATCCATAGCCCTGGATTGACTTGCCGTGGCTGATGTCGGTCAGTTCGGCCAGCCTCGGGTCGAGTTCCCGCATCACCGCGGGCACGTCCACCGTCAGCAGCGAGCGGTCGGCCATCAACACCGTGCCCGCGACGATCGAGGTGGAGATGTCGGCGGACCTCGCGCTGTAGACCAGGGTGGCCGCGAGGTCGTGGACGGGCCGGGTGTGCGGGCCGGAGAGGTCGATCAGGATGATGTCGGCCTGGTGCCCGGGAGCCAGCGAGCCGACCACCCCGGCCAGTCCGATCGCCGCTGCACTGCCGAGCGTGGCGATGCCGAGCACCTGACGCGCCGTCATCCACAGTTCGTCCTGCTCCACGTACTTCTGCACGAGCGACGTCATCATCATCGACTCCCAGACGTCCAGGGTGTTGTTCGACGCGGCCCCGTCGGTCGCCAGCCCCACCGCCACTCCGGCCGACACCAGACCGCGGATGGGCGTGGTCTCCTCCCCCACCTTCAGATAGCCCTTGGGCGCGCTGCCCACCCCGACCCGACCCCGTGCCGCGGCCAGCAGCGGCAGATCCTCCGGAACGATGCCCTTCCCGTGGGCGATCAACGTCCGGCCGGCGAGGATGCCGGTCTCCTCGAGCACCTGGATCGGGCTGATGCCCCGGAGCGCGCGGGTCTGTCTGGTCTGGATGCGACTCTCGGCGGCGTGGATGTGGACCAGCAGGTCGTGCTCGAGACCGGCGGCGGCAGTCCGTCGGAGGTCGTCGTCGTTCACCGTGTAGTCGGCGTGCGGGGCCAGCGAGGTGGTGATCCGGCCCGCGGCAGACCCGTTGCGCTCCAACGCGAACGCCAGACCACGATCGAAGCCCGCCGCACCCTCCGACGAGAAGAAGGTCCAGCCGAGGTTCGCCCGCAGGCCGGTCTCGGCGACCACATCGGCGATCGCGTCCATCATGAAGTAGTGGTCGGCGAAGGTGGTCGTGCCACTGGCGATCATCTCCGCACAGGCCAGCCGGGTGCCCAGCGTGACATCGGATTCGGTGAGGTTGACCTCCATCGGCCAGATCTTCTTGTTGAACCAGTCCGAGGAGCTGACGTCCTCCGCAGCCCCGCGGAACATCACCATCGGCGAGTGCGAGTGGCAGTTGATCAGACCCGGCATCGCGACCTGGCCCCGGCCGTCGATCTGCTGCGTCGAGGACCCGGTGAATCGGTCCGCCGAAGCCGAGACGATCAACCCGTCGCGGACGAGAATCGTTGCACCGGGTAGGAACCGGACCGCGCCCGCTTCGTCGTGCAGGAGAGCGGTGACGTTGGTGATCGCCAGGTCGACGGCAATGTCGGGGGGTGATGCCGACTCGTTCCGGGTCATCTGAAATATCCTCGCGTGTGATCAGTGCGGACGACAGCAACCGGCCCAGTTTCCCAGCACCACCAGCGCGTACCCAGCATCACCCCACGCACACCGACGGCGAAGGACAGACGTGACCGAGCAACCCGTTGACGACAGGGTCATCGACCTGGACGTCAGGAGCCTGACCGCTGCGGCCGCCGGCGACCTCGAGGAGGCGCAGGAGTACGCCGACAAGGCGGCCGACTCCGGGTCGCTACTGGGAATCGCCCTGTCGACCTACCTCCGGACCTCCCACCGCCACGACGTCTACGACCGACCGGCCGCGTTCGAGGCGTTCATCGCCGGCGGCGGCAACGTGGACCTCTACCGCCGGACCAGCGCGGTCCTGGCCTCGGCCTACCCCGGCGCGGCCGCGCTGCTGGACGTCGGCTGCGGCAACGGCCACGCGCTCGTCCCGGCGCTGCAGATGGCCGGGGATGCGGCACCATCAGCCGTCGAACTCGTCGAGCCCGGTGCGGATCTGCTCGAGCACTGCGTCGGCGCCGTCCAGGCGGCCGGGCTGCCGCTGAAGATCACCGGTTGGCAGATGGGCCTGACGGACTTCCTCAAGACCGCCCCGCCCGCGCAGCGCTGGCACCTGGCCCAGTCGACCTTCGCGCTCCAATCGATCGAGCCGACGGAACGGCTGGTGGCGTTGCGGGCGTTGGCCCCGCGCGTGGATCGGTTGCTCGTCGTCGATTTCGACGTGGCCGACGAGAGGCCCGGGAGCAAGAAGCACCTCCGCGACCTGGCCACCCGGTACGAACGCGGTCTGAGCGAGTACGACGACACCACAGACCTGGTGGCGCAGGGGTTCCTGATGCCGGTGCTGCTCGGTCAACTCTCGGCCGACGAGGCCAGGACCAACTGGGAGCAGCCCGCGGAGAAATGGCGGGAAGAATTCCAGGCCGCCGGATTTCAGGACGTCGAGGTCCGGCCACTCGCCGACTACTGGTCGGCCCCGGCCTTCGCGCTGACCGCCACCGGCGCCACGATGACCGGATGACGCCCGGCCACTGGATCAGACAGGCGGATCTCACCGCCGTCGACGACAAATGACGGCGATCGGAGACCCACCGGCCCAGCGTGTCGGGGTCTTGTCTCACCCCAACTCCAGGTCGAAGTCGTCGCTGATGGCCCGGCGATCAGCCCGGCAGGACCCCGGCCACGACCTGCCCACGGCAGACGACCGCGACGATGTTGTCGGCCGACAGGAGTGACACGTCCTCCCACGGACGTCCCCGCATGACGAGAAAGTCCGCGCCGAAGCCGTCCGCGATCCGCCCGACCGAACCACCCAACCCCACGGCGGCGGCGGCGTCCGAGGTGGCCGCCTGCAGAGCCCGGGCCGGCGAGTAGCCGAGCACCTCGACCATCCGGACCAACTCGCGCCACTGATCGCCGAACTCCAGGAAGTAGCCGTTGGCATCCGTGCCGAGGACGAACCGGACGCCGGCGTCCGCGGCCGCGCGGAGCAACTCGTCGCGCGCCGAGACCAGCGCCGCGGCAATGGATTGCGCCTCCGCGGAAACCGGGACCTCGGCCCGGGCGATCATGTCGTTGATCAGCAGGGTGGGCGCCACCGGGATACCCCGCTCGGCCAGCACCAGAGCCTGCGCGGACGTCATGCCGGTGCCGTGCTCGATCGAGTCCATGCCCTCGTCGAGGGCGATCTGGATGCCTTCCTCCGAGTGGGTGTGACAAGCGACCAGCATGCCAAGGGCGTGGGCCTCGTCGACCGTCGCGGCGATCTCGGCGCGGGTGTGGTTGCGCCAGGACACCTTGTCGCCCATCGAGAGCACGCCGCCGCTGGTGTAGGTCTTGATCCCGGTCAGGCCGGCACGAGCCCACCGTCTCACCAGCGCCCGGCAGGCATCGGGCGAGTCGGCGACCGGCGGGCGGTCGGCGACCGCGCGCGGCGTGAACAGATCCAGGTGCCCGGCGCTCATCCCGACCGGTCCGGAGGCCAGAAGCCTGGGTCCGGGCAGGATCCCGGCGTCGAAGACGCGGGACATGGCCGCCTGGGACTCATCTGCCCCGAGATCGCGCAGCGTCGTGACGCCCATCCGCATCGCGCGCTGCGCATTGGCCGTGGCGTGCAGGGTTTGTTCCTCGCGAATCGTCACCAGTGGCCAGGTGAAGGTGTCGAAGCCCTTCGCGTTGGCGCGGCCGCCGGCGTAACCCAGGAGGTGGACGTGCGTGTCGACCAGGCCGGGAATGACGGAGAACTCGGCCCGGCCGGAAGGTTCACCGACCCCGACGATCCTGTCGCCGGACCAGGACAGGGACCGGACGCCGACGTCGGAGACGCCGTCGAAAAGAGCAACCGCACCCAGAGACGTCACGCCGGTAGGTGCTCCGGTCCGAACGCATCCGGGAGCACCCAGGACATCGGCTGGATGCCGGAGGGCGTGTCCACCAACAACTCCGGGCCGCCGAACTCGTAGATCACCTGACGGCAACGGCCGCAGGGCATCAGCAGGTCACCCGCGCCGGACCGGCAGGCCAGCGCGACCAGACGGCCACCGCCGGTCAGCCGTAGTTGGCCGACCAACGAGCACTCCGCGCACAGACCGAGCCCGTAGGAGGCGTTCTCGACGTTGCACCCGGTGATGATCCGTCCGTCGTCGACCACGGCCGCCACCCCGACCTGCAACCCCGAGTACGGGCAGTAGGCCAGGTGGGCCGCCTCGACGGCCAACGCGCGCAACGCCTCCCAGTCGAAATCGGCGGACATCACGCGCCGCCTTTCCGGTAGGTGAGGCCGTCTGCTTTCGGTGGCCGGAGCCGTTGGGAGGCAAGCCCCATCACCAGCAGGGTGATCGCGTAGGGCGCGGCCGTGACCAGTTGGCCGGGGAGCGAGGTGGTGGTCAGGAACCACAGCAGCGACAGCGCCGCGATGAGCAGCGCGACCGCGCTGACCGCGCGCTGACCCCGCCGGAACTGCAGGACGGCGACCAGCACCAGCGCCACCGTCACCAGCAGCAGGAACGCGCGCATGGCGGTGCCGTCGGTGTCGAACAGCCGGACCCCGTCGGTGTAGCCGAAGAGCAGGGCGCCGGCGGCCATCCCACCCGGACGCCAGTTGCCGAAGATCAGCGATGCGAGACCGATGAAGCCGCGGCCGGCGGTCTGACCGTTGATGTAGTTCTGCCCGATCACCAGGAACGCACCGGCGAAGCCGGACATCGCGCCGGAGATCATGACGCCGTAGTACTTGTAGCGCACCACGTTGACGCCCAGCGACTCCGCTGCGTACGGGGCCTCGCCCACGGACCGGAGGCGCAGCCCGAACCTGGTGCGCCACAGGATGAATCCCGATCCGGCGATCAGCAGAGCGGCCAGTACGGTCAGGATCGAGAGTTGCGTCAACGACCCCCCGAGCAGGCCGGCCAGATCGGAGACCAGGAACCAGCCCTTGCCCTGCAACGTGTTCAGCCAGTCGGACAGGCCGGGAACGGTGATCTTGAAGACGTCGCCGACCGGCGGGGACTGCTGATCACCGCCACCCGGTGCGTTGGCGAACAGCAGCTGCGAGAGGAACAACGTCAGGCCCGGCGCGACGATGGAGATGGCGACACCGGCGATGATGTGGTCCACCCCGAAGGTGATCGCGGCCAACCCGAGCAGCAGGCCGCCCAACACTCCGCAGATGA
The DNA here is from genome assembly GCF_014303395.1 of Nakamurella sp. PAMC28650. Taxonomy (GTDB): domain Bacteria; phylum Actinomycetota; class Actinomycetes; order Mycobacteriales; family Nakamurellaceae; genus Nakamurella. The sequence goes on along the minus strand of NZ_CP060298.1, from coordinate 2,338,393 downwards.
CGCCGAACCCGACACCGGCCCACGGCCCCCACTGATATCCGGCCCAGCCGGCTCCGAAGGTGCCGAGGATCATCATGCCCTCGAGGCCGATGTTGACCACCCCGGCGCGTTCGGACCACAGACCCGAAAGACCGGCCATCGCAATGGGTACGGCTGCGATGATGGCCGACTGGATGGCGCCGACCGAGTCGAGGTTCGTCGCGCCGGTGACGGTGCGCACCAGCGAGATCACCAGCAGACCGGCGAAGACCAGACCGAGCCGGATCGCCGGGGTGATGGTTCGGCTCCTGGCCCCGACCACCGGGCGCGTGATGGGAGCGTCCTCCACCGTCATGCTGCCACCGCCTGCTTCTGCGCCGTGGCCAGGGCCCGGGCGACCTCTCGTTGCTCCAGCACCACCCCGTACCGCCGGACGATCTCGTACGCGATCACGACGGACAGCAGGATGGTGCCCTGCATGATGGTGACCAGTTGGTTCGGGACGCCGACGCCCTGCAGGGCGTTGGCCGAGCTGTCCAGTGCGGACCAGAGCAGCGCGGCGAAGACGATGCCGACCGGGTGGTTGCGACCCAGCAGCGCGATCGCGATGCCGGTGAATCCCAGCCCGGCCGGGAAGTTGATCGAGTACTGGGCCGCCGGGCCGTTGAGCAACTCGGGGATCCCGACCAGCCCGGCGACGGCGCCGGAGATCAGCATCGCCGAGACGGCCATCTTCTTGGCGCTGATCCCGCTCGCGATCGCGGCCGCCGGGTTCATCCCCGTGGCCTTGATCGAGAAGCCGAAGATGGTGCGGTTCAACAGGAATGCGTACAGGATGCCGACCACCACGGCCAGCAGCGTCAGGGTGTAGATCGGAGTGATCGAGCCGGAGACCGCGATGGTCGGGACCAGACCGGCGGGCGGGATGACCGCCGTGCCGATGTTGTTGCCCGCCTGTACCGCGAGCCGGCCCGGGCTCAGCAGGTAGGCCACCACCGCCGTCGCGATGGCGTTCAGCATGATGGTGCTGATCACCTCGCTGACCCCGCGACTCACCCTGAGCCACACCGCGATCCCGGCCCAGAACGCACCGACGACCATGGCGGCGGCGATCGTCAGGACGATGCGCACGACCGAGGGGAGCGAGTTCATGAAACTGGCCCCGGCCAGCGACGCCGCCATCATCGCCGCGAGCCGGTACTGACCGTCGACGCCGATGTTCAGCAGATTCATCTTGAAGCCGATCGCGACCGCGACCGCCGCCAGGTAGTACGACGCCGCCAGGTTGACGGTGCCGATCAGCACCCGGGACTTCCCGAAGGCGTCACCCATGGCACTGAAGGCGTCCAGCGGGTGGTGCCCGGTGAGCAACAGGATGACCGCCGAGATGATCACCGCGACGACCAACGCTCCGAGCGGACCGGCAGCCCCGAGCGCGATCTTCCTCCCGGAGATGGCCACCTCAGGCCTCCGGGGTTTCGGTCGGGTCGGCCTCGTGGCCGCCGGTCATGGCGATCCCGAGGATCTCCGGTGTCACGTCTCTCGGCTCGAACCTGCCGACGAGCCGGCCGCGCAGGATGACGGTGAGGGTGTCCGACATACCGATGAGTTCCTCCAGATCGGCGGAGATGAGAAGGACGGCGAGGCCGGCGGCCCTGGCCTTGCGGAGCTGCTCCCAGATGGCGGCCTGGGCCCCGACGTCGACGCCGCGGGTGGGGTGGGAGGCGATCAGCAGCACCGGATTCCCGCTCATCTCGCGGCCGACGATGAGCTTCTGCTGGTTACCGCCCGAGAGCGCGGCCGCCAGCACGTCGATGCCCGGCGTCCGGACGTCGAACTCCTGCACGATGCGACGGGTGTCGGCCTTGGTGGCGGCGCGGTCCAGGAAGATCCCCTTGGCCACCGGCCGTCTGGTCTGGAAACCGAGCGCCCGGTTCTCCCACAGGGAGGCGAGCAGGGTCAGGCCCTGTCGGTGCCGGTCCTCGGAGATGAAACCGATCCCCGCCTCGCGCCGTTTGAGGGTGGACAGGGCGGTGATGTCGATGCTGTCCAGCGAGACCGTGCCCTCCGCGATGGGCGTGATCCCCATGATCGCGTCCACCAGCTCGGCCTGGCCGTTGCCCTCGACGCCGGCGATACCGAGCACCTCCCCGGCGTGGATCGTCAGGTCGATGTCGGTCAGCACGTCGCGACCCTCGGCGCTGGTCACCCGGACGCCGGCCAGCCGGAGCATCACCTGATCGGTGACGGTCGACTCGCGGAGCTCTGGCACCGGCAGCGCCGACCCGACCATCATCTCGGCCAGCTGGCGGTTGGTGACCGACCGGGGATCGGCGGTTCCGACGGTGGTACCACGGCGGATCACGGTGATCTCGTCGGCGATGGCGCGCACCTCGTCGAGCTTGTGGGAGATGAAGATGATGGTGAGGCCCTCGGCCTTGAGCCCGGCCAGGTTGCCGAACAGCTCGTCGACCTCCTGCGGTACGAGCACGGCGGTCGGCTCGTCCAGGATCAGGATCTTCGCGCCGCGGTAGAGCACCTTGATGATCTCCACCCGTTGCCGCGCGCCGACCCCGAGTTCCTCGACGAGGGCCTTCGGGTCGACGTAGAGCCCGTACCGGCGCCCGATCTCGCTGATGTCGGCGCGCGCCCTGGCCCCGTCCAGGCGGCCACCGGAGACCGGCTCGGAGCCGAGCACGACGTTCTCCCACACGGTCAGGTTGTCGGCCAGCATGAAGTGCTGGTGGACCATGCCGATCCCGGCCGAGATGGCGTCGGCCGGTGAGTGGAACGAGCAGACCCGGCCGTCGACCTCGATGGTGCCCTCGTCCGGCTGGTGCAACCCGAAGAGCGTCTTCATCAGGGTCGACTTGCCCGCACCGTTCTCCCCGACCAGCGCGTGCACGCTCGCCCGGCGGACGCTCAGATTGATATCGGAGTTGGCGACGACACCCGGGTACCGCTTGGTGATCCCGGTCAGCCGGACAGCCGGTGTCCGCACCGTCTCCACCAGGTCGGTCGCTGTGCTCACTCGTGCTCCTGCCTGCGTTGTGCGTTGCCGCGGTGTGCTCCGCCGGACCGGCCAGGACCCGCTCGCCCGGGCGCGAGGGTGGCCCGAGAATAGAACATGATCGCCGAACGGATCAGGGCCCGGTGACGCCGCTGTGACAGCGACGTCACCGGACCCTGTGGGACTGGTGCACCGAAGTGGAACTTCGTGCGGCGAGACCTACTTGAGCGTCGTCGGAACGGTGATGGTGCCGGCGATGATCTTGGCCTTGTAGTCCTCGAGCTGAGCCTTGATGTCGTCGATCGCACCACCGGAGGTGGAGTACCCGACGCCACCGTTCTTCAGGTCGTAGACCTGCACGCCGGCCAGCGGCTTGCCTGCGGCGACCGAGGCGATCATGTTGTAGACCGCGACGTCGACGTTCTTGACCGCCGAGGTCATGATGGTGGCCTGCCCGGCACTGGCCGTCGTCAGCAGGTACTGGTCCGAGTCGACCCCGATGGCGAGCTTTCCGCCGGCCAGGGCCGCCTTGAACACGCCGTTGCCGCTACCGCCCGCGGCCGAGTAGACGACGTCGGCGCCGCCGCCGTACATGCCCTTGGCGATGGTCTCGCCCTTGTCGGGAGCGTTGAAGCCGCTGAAGTCCGGCGGCTCGGTGATGTACTTGTCGTCGATCTTGATGCTGGCCTTGCCCGCCTTCGCACCGGCGTCGAACCCGGCCTGGAAGGTCTGGATGAGCGGGGTGTTGACGCCCCCGATGAAGCCGACGTGGGCGCTCTTGGACTTCAGGGCGGCGGCGACACCGACCAGGAACGAGCTCTGCTCTGCGGCGAAGGTCAGCGAGGCGACGTTCGCCACCTTGGCCAGGGAGTTGTCGTCGACGATGGCGAAGTGGACCTTCGGATTGGCCTTGGCCACCGTGCCCATCGCGGTCGCGTAGTCGAAGCCGACGGCGATGATGGTGTTGGCACCCTGATCCACCAGCTGGCTCAGGCGGTCGACCTTCTTCTGGTCCGCCTCGCCCACCGTCGCGGCGAGTTCGGCGACGAGCTTGACGCCCTTGCCGGTGGCGGCGGTGACACCGCGGGCGGCGGAGTCGGTGAAGGACCGGTCACCCTTCGGCCCGTCGTAGGCCATGCCCAGCTTGACGGTGGTGGGATCACCGGTCATCGCCGGGAACAGGTCGGCAGCGGGGGCCGCGGCCGAGGTGGCCGGCCCGGAGGTCGCGGCGCTGGAGGACGGCGCGGCGCTGGAGGACGGCGCGGCGGTGGTCGAGCTGGTGGAACTACAGGCACTCAGCACGAGGGCGGCCGCAGCGACCCCGGCGATCAGTGTGAGGTGACGAGCGCGAAGCACGTGTTCTCCCTTTTGGTGTCCTGCCCGTCCCCGGGCGGGGACAGGCTATGCAATAAGGCGTCAACGCCGACGGGCCCAAGCGAGGGACGCTACCGGTGACCGTGCGCAGCCGCGACCCCGCGAGCACGTCCGTGACCGAATCGTGCTCCAAAAGGGTTCACGGCCGGAAATACTGCGTCCCACCGGCATCACACGACGTGGCCCTGCAGCAAGATCATCCGGACGGCCCCTTTCCGGGCTGTCCGAACGTGTCCTGGACACGAGTGAAACGGTGCCGGGTTGTCCGCGGATGAACGCGGTGTGTCAAGAGGGTCACATCGCGCCCGGTGGCTGGTGCCGTGAAGCCGGGGTTAGCATCGGTCAGGCGGTCAGTGCTTGCGCTCCTGGCCTTCGCACGTTCATCTCCCATCCGACACTGCCGTCGACGGCGGGCCTACCCGGAGGTCACAACAACCACATGTCCTCATCCACCGCCCTCCGGCCTGGAGGCAGCAGTATCCCCAAGCCCCGCCGCGGCTCCTTCTACCGGGGAGCCGAGGGGATGTGGTCCTGGGTCGCCCACCGCATCACCGGCGTCCTGACCTTCTTCTTCCTGTTCGCGCACGTGCTGGATACCGCGCTCGTACGGGTCTCCCCCGAGTCCTACGACAAGGTGATCGAGACCTACAAGAACCCGTTCGTCAACCTGCTCGAGGCGGGCCTGGTCGGTGCGGTGCTCTACCACTCGCTCAACGGCATCCGGATCATGCTGGTGGACTTCTGGGCCCGCGGACCCCGGTACCAGCGCAAGATGCTGTGGATCGTCGTCGGGACCTGGATCGTCGTGATGATCCCGACCGTCTACTTCATGCTGCAGTACACCGTGGAGAAGACGTTCGGACACGCCTCATGACCGCCGCCTACGATCCGCCCGCCACCCGTGGCATCGAGGCGCCGCGTGCTCCGAAGAAGCGCGTCGCCGGCCGCCGCTCCAATTTCGAGATGTACTCCTGGATGTTCATGCGGCTCTCCGGCATCGTGCTGGTGGTGCTCGTCCTCGGGCACCTGATGATCATGAACGTGCTGGACGGCGGAGTGCACCGGATCAACTGGGGCTTCGTCGCCGGCCGCTGGGCGTCACCGTTCTGGCAGCTCTGGGACCTCACCATGCTCTGGCTCGCCGAACTGCACGGGGCCAACGGGCTCCGCACCATCATCAACGACTACTCGCGCAAGGACGGCACCCGCTTCGTCCTGACGATCCTGCTGACCGCGTCCGTCATCCTGACGCTCGGGGTCGGCACCTTCGTGATCTTCACCTTCGACCCGACCATGACCGGCTGACAGGGAGCATTGCCATGCAATTCCATCGCTATGACGTGGTCATCGTCGGTGCCGGCGGCGCCGGCATGCGCGCCGCCATCGAATCGACCCAGAAGGCCAGGACCGCGGTCCTGACCAAGCTCTACCCCACCCGTTCGCACACCGGTGCGGCGCAGGGCGGCATGTGTGCCGCGCTCGCCAACGTCGAGGACGACAACTGGGAGTGGCACACCTTCGACACGGTCAAGGGCGGCGACTACCTGGTCGACCAGGATGCCGCCGAGATCATGTGCAAGGAAGCCATCGACGCGGTGCTGGACCTGGAGAAGATGGGGCTGCCGTTCAACCGGACCCCGGAAGGCCGGATCGACCAGCGGCGCTTCGGCGGGCACACCCGCAACCACGGCGAGGCCGCCGTCCGTCGGGCCTGCTACGCCGCTGACCGCACCGGCCACATGATCCTGCAGACGCTCTACCAGAACTGCGTCAAGCAGGGTGTGGAGTTCTTCAACGAGTTCTACGTCCTGGACGTCATGCTGACCGACACCCCGGACGGGCAGGTGTGTACCGGTGCCGTCGCCTACGAACTGGCCACCGGCGAGATCCACGTCTTCCACGCCAAGGCCGTGGTGTTCGCCACCGGCGGCGCCGGCAAGGTCTTCAAGACCACGTCGAACGCGCACACCCTCACCGGTGACGGCATGGGAGTCGTGCTGCGCAAGGGACTTCCGCTCGAGGACATGGAGTTCTACCAGTTCCACCCGACCGGGCTGGCGGGGCTGGGCATCCTGCTGACCGAGGGTGCACGCGGTGAGGGAGCCATCCTGCGGAACGCCTCCGGCGAGCGATTCATGGAGCGTTATGCGCCCACCATCAAGGATCTCGCGCCCCGGGACATCGTCGCGCGCTCGATGGTGATGGAGGTGCTGGAAGGGCGGGGCGCCGGTCCGGCCAAGGACTACGTGCTCCTGGACTGCACCCACCTGGGCGCCGAGGTGCTCGAGACCAAGCTCCCGGACATCACCGAGTTCGCCCGCACCTACCTGGGCGTCGACCCGGTCACCGAACCGGTACCGGTGTTCCCCACCGCGCACTACGCGATGGGCGGGATTCCGACCAACGTGCACGGAGAAGTGTTGCGCGACAACACCCACGTCGTCCCGGGTATGTACGCGGCCGGTGAGTGCGCCTGCGTCTCGGTGCACGGCTCGAACCGGCTGGGCACCAACTCGCTGCTGGACATCAACGTCTTCGGCAAGCGGGCCGGCATTGCCGCCGCGGCGTACGCGAACTCGACCGAATTCGTGCACGACGCGACCGAGGAGCACGCTTCCCCGGCGGCCTACGTCGAGGGGATGGTCGGCAACCTGCTGGCCTCCGCCGGTTTCGAGCGGGTCGCCGACCTCCGGATCGCCCTGCAGGCCACCATGGACGCCAATGCCGCCGTGTACCGCACCGAGCAGACCCTCAAGACGGCGCTGACCGACGTGATGGGACTCAAGGAGCGCTTCAAGCAGGTCTCGGTGCACGACAAGGGCAAGCGCTACAACACCGACCTCCTCGAGGCCGTCGAGCTGGGCTTCCTGCTGGATCTGGCCGAGGTGATGGTGGTCGGTGCGCTGAACCGCAAGGAGTCCCGTGGCGGCCACGCGCGCGAGGACTACCCCACCCGCGACGACACCAACTGGATGCGGCACACGATGGCGTACAAGATGCCCTCGCCGGACGAGGGCCTCGAAGGGACCGACATCCGTCTCGACTACAAGCCCGTCGTGATGACCCGTTACCAGCCCATGGAGCGTAAGTACTGATGACTGTCACCGTCGGAGATGTCGGCCTCGCCCCCGAGGCCGGCCATCCCGGACCGTTGCCACCCGTGCCCGAGGGCGCGATCATGGTCACGGTGCACATCCAGCGGTACAACCCGGAACTGGACGACGCCCCGCACAAGGAGTCGTACCGGGTTCCGGCGCTGCCGACCGACCGGATCCTCAACCTGCTGCACTACATCAAGTGGTACATCGACGGATCACTGACCTTCCGCCGGTCGTGTGCGCACGGCATCTGCGGTTCGGACGCCATGCGCATCAACGGCCGAAACCGGCTGGGGTGCAAGGTGTTGGTCAAGGACATCGTCACCGCGAAGAACGCCGAGGTGACCATCGAGCCGATCAAGGGCCTCCCGCTGGAGAAGGACCTGATCGTCGACATGGAGCCGTTCTTCGAGGCGTTCCGTGCGGTCAAGCCGTTCATGATCACGCACGGGAACGAGCCGAGCCGGGAGTGGATCCAGTCCCAGTCCGATCGGGACCGGTTCGACGACACCACCAAGTGCATCCTGTGCGCGTGCTGCACCACCTCGTGCCCGGTGTACTGGTCAGAGGACGCCTACGTGGGCCCGGCCGCGATCGTGGCGGCGCACCGGTTCATCTTCGACTCCCGCGACCAGGCCTCGCAGGAGCGTCTGGAGATCCTGTCCGACGCCGAGGGCGTCTGGCGCTGCCGGACCACCTTCAACTGCACCGACGCCTGCCCCCGTGGCATCCAGGTGACGAAGGCGATCCAGGAGGTCAAGCGCGCCCTGATGTTCCGCCGGATCTGAGCGCTCTTCCCTGCATCGCGCGCCGCGTCGAGCGGATACCTATGGGCGATTTTCGTCCCGTTTGCCCGACTCGAGTATCCGCTCGATGGAGGGCGACGAAGCCGCGAGGGGTTTCCAGGATGGCCGTCAGCCCCACCGGGCCGGCGGTCACCGGCAGCGCGAGGCCAAGGGCCTCCAGCACCTCGAGTGCCCCGGCCGGATCAGGATGCGTGGCGGTCAGGCTCACGAGTCGGGCCGCGGGTAGATCCGGGTCCGCCGCCGGATGCACGGAGTAGGCCCAATCGATCAGGAACGGCGTGACGCCGGAGAACGGCAGGGGTATCGCGGACGCGATCCGCCACGTCAGTTGCCGGCCGGTCGGTGTCTGCCGATTCATCCACAACGGGTCCCCGAGAGCGGCGCCGTGTTCTGCTGAAGACCTTGCCGCAACGATGATGTCGGGCGGATGCACGGCCCAGGTCAGCAAGAGCGCACCGTCGAGCCGGTCGATTCCGAACGGCATTCCGGCCCCGTCCGGAATCGGATGTTCCAGGTCCGGTCCGATGATCTCGAGATAGCTGCTCGGCCCTAGACCCACCAGATAGTTGCGGGTACCTCGGCCGGGATGACGCCCTCCCTCGGCCGGCCGGATCCCGGTGACGGCCTCGAACTGCACCACCGCCGCCTGGAGATCGGCGGCGGCGTAGACCAGATGATCCTGATCAGATGCGATGGCCACCCCGGCGAACGACGACGCCGCGGGCAGCAGTTGGATGGTCAACGGCGCCGGCGGCTGAGCGACCATCCGAAGCCGAGGATCGCCCCGACGCCGAGCAGACCTGCCACCTTCGGGGTGGAGACGACCTCGTGCACGACCACCGCGGGCTCCGGCACCGGTTCAGGCTCCGGTTCGGTGACCGCCGCCATGCCGTCGCTGGTGGCGATCCAGGCGGCGACGAACAGCACCAGGGTCGCGGCCAGGTTGAAGAAGGCGAGCAGGCCGATGATCGGGCCGAAGACGGCGGCCGACGCCCCACCGGCCACCAGACCGGCCAGCACGTTGGTCAGCAGAAATTTCAGCACCTCGAAGATGACCGCGGCCGCGATCGCACCCTTGAGCAGCGCGGGCCTGGGGGCTTTCATGTCCTTGGGCGGGAGCACCGAGTAGACCCAGAGGAAGATCAGCACGTCGGCGACGATCGCCAGTACCAGGGACACCACGACGACCAGCGGGTGGAGCCACCCGATGTTGCTCAGTCCCAGAGCACCCAGGATCACGCCCGCCAGCGAGTTGCCGACCGAGGACAGCGCGATCGAGAGCACCAGCGCGAGGCCGAGGCCGACGAGCATCCCCAGGTTCCGCAGCAGGTTCTTGCCCAGGCTCTCGCCGGCGATCTCCTGGTCGTCGTCGAAGTCCCGGCGCCACTGCGCCTGCACGGCCGCGCGGACATTGCCGATCCAGCCGATCCCGGAGTACAGCGCGATGACCAGGCCGATGCTCAACACCGAGTATCTGGACTGCACGGCATGGTCGATCGCCTGGGAGATCGTCGCGGACAGACCCCCCGGTACCTGGGCGGCCACCTTGGCCTGGAGTTGCTGCAGCAGGTCAGGACGGGAGTCGAGGACGAATCCGGCGATCGAGAACGACACCATCAGGATCGGGACGAGTGCCAGGAAGGAGAAGTACGTGATCGCGCCCGCGAACTGCGGACCGAGCCGCTCGAGGAACCGGCCGGCCGCCCTGGTCAGGTGCTTCACGCCAGGTCGGCGCAGGAGCACCTTGACCAGCAGCACGAGTCGCTGGATCGGAGACAGACTGCCGCTGCGCTGCTGCTTCCCGGGCCGGGACGCCTGTTTTCCGGTGCCCGTTTCCTGCTTGCGAAGATCAACTGCGGTGGCCAAGACTGCCTCCCAGGTCGGCGGGCGTACCGAGGTGAGTTCCGGGAACGGTTCTCCACACCAGCCTGCCGGCCCGTCTGGCGAACCGCGGATTCGAAGAGCCTGTGCCCGTCCGGACCTGCCTTCAACCGTCACCCCGATGATCAACGACCCTCAGGACAGGAAGCCGACCTTCTCGTAGACCTCCGCGACCGTCGCCGACGCGACCTCGGTCGCGCGCGCGGCACCGAGGGTCAGGATCCGGTCCAACGCGGCCGGATCGGCGAGATACCCGGCCACCGACGCCTGCAGGGGCGTCACGAAGTCGGCCCAGACGGTCGCGAAGTCACCCTTCAGATCGCCGTAGCCCTTGCCCTGGTAACCCACCTCGAGCTCCGCGATGGGCGTACCGGTGAAAACCGAGAGCAGCGACAGCAGATTGCTGACGCCCGGCTTCGCCTGCTCGTCGTAGCGGATCTCGCGTTCGGTGTCGGTGACCGCGGACTTGATCTTCTTCACCGACGCCTTGACGTCGGCGAGCAGATCCAGGGACCCGCCGGGCGAGGACTTGCTCATCTTGGCGGTGGGCTGGCTGAGGTCGTAGATCTTGGCGGTGGCCTTCAGGATGTACGGCTCCGGCACCGTCAACGTCCGGCCGAACCGGGAGTTGAATCGCTGCGCCAGGTTTCGCGTCAGCTCCAGGTGCTGGCGCTGGTCCTCGCCGACCGGCACGGCGTCGGCCTGGTAGGCCAGGATGTCGGCGGCCTGCAGGATCGGATAGGTGAACAATCCGACGCTGGTGTGATCGGCCCCGCCCCTGCCGGACTTGTCCTTGAACTGCGTCATCCGGCCGGCCTCGCCGAACCCGGTCAGGCACTCGAGGACCCAGGACAGCTGCGTGTGGGCGGGGACCTGGGACTGGACGAACAGGGTCGAACGCTCCGGGTCGATGCCCAGCGCGAGCAGCTGGGCGGCCGCGATACGGGTCCGCTGCCGCAGCTGCCCCGGGTCCTGCTCGACCGTGATCGCATGCAGATCCACGACGGAGTAAAAGGTCTCGTGGGTGTCCTGCATGGCCACCCACTGCTTCAGTGCCCCCAGGTAGTTGCCGACGTGGAAGGAATCAGCGGTCGGCTGGATGCCGGACAGCACCCGTGGGCGTGCCTTGACCGCTGCAGGGGACTCGGGAGAAGGAGTGGAAGAAGCCATGGGGACGATCCTTTCACTGCCGGAGGAGGTCGTCAGGCCACCGGGTGCGCCATCGCATCGGTCGGCCGCGGCAGAGCGGTCGCGGTACCCACGGTGATCCGGGCGATGCGCCGGGCGTCCATCGTCGCCACCGTCAGGGTCCGGCCCCCCGCGAGGACTGCATCACCCTCCTGTGGCAACCTCCCGAGCCTGGACATCAGGTAGCCGGCGGCCGTGCTGTACGGCCCGGGAGGCAGATCCAGCCCGGTCGCCTCGCGGAAGTCGTCCAGGTTCAGCAGGCCGTCGACCTCACCGGCCTTCGCGGCGGGCAGGACCGGCGCGGAGCCGTTCCCGTTGACCGCCGAGGTCATCTCCCCGACGATCTCCTCGACCAGGTCCTCGATCGTGACGATGCCGTCGGTCCCGCCGTACTCGTCGACCACGACGGCCAGATGCTGGCCGGCGCTGCGCATCTCGTGCAGCGCGTCCAGCACCCCCTTGGTGCCCGGTACCACCGCGACGGGCGTGGCGATGTCGGCGACGGTGGCGGCCCGGCCCAGTGGATGCGTCGGGACCAGCAACTCGCGGATGTGCACGACGCCCACCACCTCGTCGGCGTCGCGGCCGATCACCGGGAAACGTGAGTGCGGGTGGGCCAGCGCCAGCCGGGCCGCCCGGGAGATGGTCAGCGAGGCGGGCAGGAAGTCGACCTCCGGGCGCGGCACCATCACCTGACGGACGTGGGTGTCCTCCGCGTCGAAGACGTCCGCGATCATCCGGCGCTCCACCGAGGTCAACGACTCGTGCGCGGCCACCAACGACTGCAGTTCCTCGGCGGTGATCTCGTCACCGGAGGCCTTCGGGTCGCCGCCGAGCAACCGCACCATCACGTCGGTGGACCGGCCGAGGAGCCAGACGGCCGGCCGGAACAGCCGCGCCAACACCGACAGGGGCGCGGATGCGGACAGCGCGATCGCCTCACGTCGTTGCAGGGCAAGGCGTTTGGGCGTGAGCTCGCCCAGCACCAGCGAGAAGAAGGAGATGATCAGGGTGACGCCGATCAGGGCGACCGGCGTCGAGGCGCCCGGATCGAACCCGATGTCGACCAACCACCTGGCGACGCGTTCGGAGACCGTCGCGGCGCCGAAGGCGGACGACAGCATCGTCGCCACCGTTACCCCGATCTGCACCGCCGCGAGGAAACGGTTGGGATCCGAGACCAGCCGCTCCAGCCGGCGGCCCCTGGCGCCGTGATTGGCGGCCAACTGGCGCACCTGGCTCTCGCGCAGCGAGATCATCGAGATCTCGGCGGCGTTGAAGCAGCCGCCGATGACGATGAACAGTGCGACGAGCGCGATCTCCTCGAGCAGGACGCCCATCAGAGCGCGCAGGGACGAACGAGCGGCCCGGTCCCGGGTAACGGCGATCCCACGGGTCCCGATCCTACGTTGGTCCCGGCGCGGCCGGTGCGCCCGAGACGGGTGCCCCTCGGACGCGTTCCACCGACGCTCCTCAGGCCATGTCGTCCAGCGGGCGCAGTTCGTCCGCGTAGGACATGGACCGTCGCCGCAACATCCCGTCCACCACCGCGTACTGGCCCATCCGCCACAGCGGCGGTGAGTACGTGTGGATCGATACGGTGCCGGCATCCGATCCGGTCAACCGGTGGATGTGGTCGGGCCCGAAGCTGAAGACCGTGCCGGCGCCGATGTCGGTCTGCAGCGACGGGGTGTCGATGGCCAGGTTGTGCTCGGTCAGACGGCCCTGCGTGACGGCCACCGCGCCGGAGGACACATCGTGATCGTGCCAGCCCGTGTCGTTCTGCGGGGTCCAGCACAGCACCCAGACGTCGACGTGCATGTCGCGGTGGAGACTGACGTAGTGGCGCTTGTCGTCGGAGAAGGCGACGTGTCTGCGCCATCGGCCGGGATCGGCGGCGATGGAGCCGGCCAGCTGCAGCAGCTCGGCCTCGTCGAGGTCGCGGCCGGGGAGATTCTCCAGGGTGAGTTCACCCCCGACGTCGGAGACGGGGCGGGCCATTTCGGCCGGAACGCCGCGTGTGGTGACGGTTTCGGACGTGGCGGGTTCTGCGGTGAGGGTCATGGACGCTGTCCTTGCGGGAGGGTGGTTCAGGTCTGGTTGCCGGATGGTTCAGCAACAACAGAGCGAGCTCGACACCCTCGAGAGATCGACATGACGACGCTGCCAACGACTACACGTCACCGCCGCACCAGTTCCGGCGATCCGAGTGCCCACGATCCGAGTTCCCACGAGACACCTCACCGATCGGACCGACCACCGGCCCTCGGGTTCGAGGGCCGCGCTTGCGATGCCTGCTCGGCATCGCCCGGTCCTCACCTGGAGCACCCCGCCGCGACTGGAGGGTTGCCGTCCGACTGTGCCAGGGCATTGCGTCGGAACTCGTGACCTGTCGTCGAACGTAGAGGCAGCTACCGACCGGTGTCAACGTCCGGATCCATTTCCTCTGCTGCGCATGGATTCCCGCCGAGTCGCCGCTCGGGCCCTGGCACGCATGCAGGCCGAAAGTTCCGTCCTCGCGCCGGTCGCAACCGGCCCGCCCGTGCCGATCCCACTGACGACGGGACCGACGTCGGATGCGGACGAGACCGGTTCAAGTATTCTCGGCGGTGCACCGCAGTACGGGGTGTGTACGTCGTGAGCCCTGCCGCACGCAGGACCGTCAGGTCGATGAAGCCCTTCGGAGGTCACCCATGAGTTTCGGCAGTCCCTTTCCTGACGTCGAAATCCCCCGCACCCTGCTGTTCGACTACCTGTTCGGCGACATCGCCGGCGTCGAGGACGAGCCGGCATTGATCGACGGCGCGACGGGAGCGATCACCACCTACCGTCAGCTGACCGGTCAGATCCTGGCCCTGGCCGGTGGCCTGACGGCGAGAGGCCCTGGCATCGGAGAGGTTTCAGGGATCCTGTGCCCGAACATCCCGGCCTTCGTCACCGTGTTCCACGGCATCATGAGGTCCGGGGGAACGGCTACCACGATCAATACGCTCTACACGGCGCACGAGATCGAGAGCCAGCTGTCCGACTCGAAGGCCACGCACCTGTTCACCCTGTCCATGTTCCTGCCGCAGGCCGACGCGGCCGCCGCAGCCGTGGGGATGCCCGCCGAGAACGTGATCCTGATCGACGGGTCCGCCGACGTGCTGCCCGGGCGGACCAGCCTGCGTTCGTTGCTGATCACCGGGGCCTCGCCGCCGGAACTCGACCTCGACCCGGCCACCCATCTGGCCGTGCTGCCGTACTCGTCGGGGACGAGTGGTCGCGCCAAGGGCGTCATGCTGACGCACCGGAACCTGGTGGCGAACATCGCCCAGGGCGGCCCGATCATCGGCGTGAGCCACGACGATCGCGTCCTGGCCGTCCTGCCCTTCTTCCACATCTACGGGATGAACGTGCTGATGAACGGCGCGCTGCACCACAAGGCGCCGATCATCACCATGCCGAGGTTCGATCTCGCGGAGTTCCTCCGGATCATCGCCGAACTGAAGGCCACGTACCTCTACATCGCCCCGCCGATCGCGGTGGCGCTGGCCAAGTACCCGATGGTCGACCAGTACGACACGTCCTCGATCCGGATCATCTTCTCCGGTGCGGCGCCGTTGGACCAGGCACTGGGCAGCGCAGTCGCCGCACGCCTGGGATGCATCGTCCGCCAGGGCTACGGGATGAGCGAGATGTCCCCGGTCAGCCACACCATCCCGGAGAATCGCGACGACATCCCGCTGGGCACCGTCGGTATCACGCTGCCGAACATGGAGTGCAAGATCATGGACCCGGCCACCGGCGAGGAGATCGACCTCCCGGCCTCCGGCGTCAGCGCGCCCGGGGAGCTGTGGTGCAAGGGGCCGAACGTGATGGTCGGGTACCTGGCCAACCCG
Organism: Nakamurella sp. PAMC28650; assembly: GCF_014303395.1. Lineage (GTDB taxonomy): Bacteria > Actinomycetota > Actinomycetes > Mycobacteriales > Nakamurellaceae > Nakamurella. Next base: position 2,323,176 of record NZ_CP060298.1, on the reverse strand, counting down.
GAGGCGACCGCCGAGACCCTGGATGCCGACGGCTTCCTGCACACCGGCGACGTCGCGACGGTGACGTCCGAGGGTTACGTCAGCATCGTCGACCGGGTCAAGGAGCTCATCAAGTACAAGGGCTACCAGGTGCCGCCGGCCGAACTGGAGGCGGTGCTGCTGACCCATCCGAAGATCGCCGACGCCGCGGTCATCGGCGTGCTGGACGACGACCACGAGGAGATCCCGAAGGCGTTCGTCGTGCTCCAGGCGGGTGTGGAGTTGACCGCCGACGAGGTGATGGCCTACGTCGCCGAGCGCGTCGCCCCGCACAAGAAGGTGCGCCGGGTGGAGTTCATCCCCGTCATCCCGAAATCCTCGGCTGGCAAGATCCTCCGGCGGGAACTCCGCACCTCCCCTGCCTCCGCCTGACCCAGCCTCCGCAACCGAAGCCCGCCGCCCCCCCGACGCCCCCCCCCGCCCCCCCACGCGCTTATCAACTTCGCCGGCGCTCATCAACGTCGCGGCTTTGGGGCTGGTGGGACAAAAGTCGACCACTTCATGAGCGCGGGCGAAGTTGATAAGCGCGGGGGGGCCGGGTTCAGTCGAGCCCGGCCCCCATCAGGTGCTGCCCGTCAGGAGGCGAGGCGGGCCGCGAGGTTCTCGTCCAGCGCGGCGAGGAAGTCCTCGGTGGTCAGCCAGGCCTGGTCACGGCTGATCAGCCCGGCGAGATCCTTGGTCATCTTGCCGCTCTCGACGGTCTTGATGATCACGTCCTCGAGGGTCTCGGCGAACGCGGTGACCTCGGGGGTGCCATCGAGCTTGCCGCGGTGCTTGAGCCCACCGGTCCAGGCGTAGATCGAGGCGATCGGGTTCGTCGACGTGGGCTTGCCGGCCTGGTGCTGCCGGTAGTGCCTGGTCACCGTGCCGTGAGCGGCCTCCGCCTCGACGACGTCGCCGTCCGGGGTGAACAGCACCGAGGTCATCAGGCCCAGCGAGCCGAAACCCTGGGCCACCGTGTCGGACTGCACGTCACCGTCGTAGTTCTTGCAGGCCCAGACGTAGCCGCCCTCCCACTTGAGCGATGCCGCGACCATGTCATCGATCAGGCGGTGTTCGTAGGTGATCCCCGCAGCGGCGAACTTCTCGGCGAACTCGGCATCGAAGATCTCCTGGAAGATGTCCTTGAAACGGCCGTCGTAGACCTTCAGGATGGTGTTCTTCGTGGACAGGTACACCGGATAGTTGCGGGCCAGCCCGTAGTTCAGCGAGGCCCGGGCGAAGTCACGGATCGAGTCGTCGAGGTTGTACATCGACAGCGAGATACCGGCACTGGGCGCCTGGAAGACCTCGCGCTCGATCACGTCGGAGCCGTCGTTCGGGGTGAACACGACCTTCAGGGTGCCCGGGCCGGGGAAGCGGAAGTCGGTGGCGCGGTACTGATCTCCGTACGCATGACGGCCGACGATGATCGGCTTGGTCCAGCCCGGGACGAGCCGCGGGATGTTGGAGATGATGATCGGCTCGCGGAAGATCACGCCGCCGAGGATGTTGCGGATGGTGCCGTTGGGCGAACGCCACATCTGCTTCAGCCCGAACTCCTCGACCCGCGCCTCGTCCGGCGTGATCGTCGCGCATTTCACCCCGACGCCGTACTGCTTGATCGCGTTGGCAGCATCGATCGTCACCTGGTCGTCCGTCGCATCGCGGTTCTCGATCGACAGGTCGTAGTACTCGAGATCGACATCGAGGTACGGCAGGATCAGCTTGTCCTTGATGAACTGCCAGATGATCCGCGTCATCTCGTCGCCGTCCAGCTCGACGACCTTGCCGGTCACCTTGATCTTCGCCATTGAATAAACGCCTCTCCTGATAGGACCACCGGACGTTCGCCGCCGGCCCGTCGTGCTCGTCGGGTGCCCTGTTCGCACCCCGACGCCGACTGTTCGCGTCGCGCGTCGATTCTATCCAGTATGAGCGTACTGCTAGAACCCGTCACGCCGGTTCGCACCTGCCGCAAGACGGTACCGCCGACCGGTGGGCCGGCCTGCAGGCAGGTCCAGCGGATCAGGCGATCGCGGCGCACACCCCTGATCCGCTGGACGGCGGATCCCGGCTCGCCGACCACGAGCGCCCACCACCCATCTGCCCGTCCCCGGTGGTAGGAATGGTCTCCAAGGGTGCACGGGTGGTCAGGGTGAGGAGGTGCTGATGAGCGGTCCGTTGAGGATCGAGGCGGATCGGATGGACGCCTGGGTGGGTTTCCTGCACGCGCACGCACAGATCCTCAAGAAGCTCGCGGACGACCTCGACGCGGCGGGCCAGATTCCGCTGGGCACCTACGACGTGCTGGTCCAGCTGTCCGAGGCCGGCGGGGCCCTGCGGCACCGAGACCTGTTGGATCGCCTGCTGATCTCCCAGCCCGGCCTGTCCCGCAAGGTCGAGCGCCTGGAGGTGGCCGGTCTGGTCGAACGCAGACCCGACCCCCAGGACGGACGCGGCGTCATCGTCAAGCTCTCCCGGGCCGGGCGCGCCGCTCTCCGGTCCGCTGCCAAGGTGCACATGGCCGGCGTCGACCGGGAGTTCGCGCAGCGGCTCACCGACCAGGAAGCCAGCGTCCTGGCCGCAGTCTTTCGCAGGCTGCGCGATCCCGACCAGCCTCTTTGAACCAAGCCCATGCACGCGCATGGAAAATCGGTCTACCATTGGTCGAGCCGACCACTGGAGGATCTGATGCCCGCGAGCACCGTCACCGATCTGCTGACCCTGCCCCGGGTATCGCAGCCGGACCCGTCCACGACCACCCCGAGGCCCGTCCTCTCGGTGACCACCGCGCCGAAAGGCTATGAGGGAGAGGGCTTCCCGGTGCGACGCGCTTTTGCGGGCGTTGATATCGCCCAGCTCGACCCCTTCCTGCACATGGACCAGATGGGCGAAGTGGAATACGCCCCCGGCGAGCCCAAGGGAACGCCCTGGCACCCGCATCGCGGCTTCGAGACCGTCACCTACATGATCGACGGCCAGATGGAGCATTCTGACTCGAACGGCGGAGGCGGCTTGATCGGGGGAGGCGACACCCAGTGGATGACGGCCGGTGCCGGCATCCTGCACATCGAGACCCCTCCGGAGGCGTTGGTGGCCTCCGGAGGTCTCTTCCACGGATTCCAGCTGTGGGTGAACCTGCCCGCCGATTCGAAATTCGCTGCGCCCTCCTACCAGGACATCTCGTCGTCCAGGGTCGCCCTGCTGACCACCGCGGACGGCAGCGCCCTGCTACGGCTGATCGCGGGCGAGATGGACGGGCATACCGGACCGGGATCGACCCACACGCCGATCACGCTGATCCATGCCACTGTGCAGCCCGGTGCCCGCATCACCCTGCCCTGGCGGCCCGACTACAACGCCCTGGTCTACAACCTCGGCGGGCGGGCCGGAGTCGGGCCGGATCGCAGGCCACTTCGGGACGGCCAACTGGCCGTACTCGGACACGGCGACAGCCTGACGGTGACCGCGTACGACCGCCAGGACGTCCGGCACAGCGGGGGCGTCGAACTGCTGATCCTCGGCGGACGCCCGATCAGGGAACCGGTGGCCATGTACGGGCCGTTCGTGATGAACACCCGCGACGAGCTGATCCAAGCGTTCGAGGACTACCAGTCCGGCCGACTCGGCGTCATTCCCACCGGCCGGCTCCCGCACGGTCGCTAGGCAACGGCGCGTCGCACGCCGTCCGGTAGGTCCTCCCACAACGGCCGAAGGTTCTCGACCATGATGAGGACGTCGGTCCCGTTCGCCTGCGGCAGGGCGACGCCGCGGGCCGACGAGCGAGAGGGCAGGTGGCTGCGATGTTGTCGGACATGGTCTACGCGACCCAGTTCCAGGCGTTGCGCGTCTGGCTCGACGGCCTCACCCCGGAGGACCTGTCGGTCGACAGCGTGCTTCCGGGCTGGACCGTCGACCATCTCGGCCTACCTGTCGGGATATGCCGCTACGGCCGGCCAGATCTCCGAGATCGCCAGACAGATCAGTGCTTCCGCCGGGCCGGAGCTGTTGGCACGACTCGACGAGGCCAACGCCGAGGCCCAGGAGCACCTGGGCCGGCTGGGGGCTTTCGACCGGGTGGTGAGTACCCAGCGGGGACCGATGCTGTTGTCGGATTTCCTGGACACGCGATTGATCGAACTCGTGGTCCACGCCGGCGACCTTGCCGCTTCCCTTCCCGCGCACCATCCGCCGACCGTGCTGCCCACCGCCTCTCGCCGCGTCGCACTGGTGATGCGCGAGCTACTGACGGAGAAAGCTGCTCAGCCGGTCGAGGCCCTCGCGGCCGCCTCCACCATGGCGGTGGCCCGCTTCATCGCCCTGGCCGCCGGACGCGATCTACCCGCCGGCGATCTCCCGCCCGCCGATCTTCCGGCCGCGCTGACGTCGGCGCTCCCGTTGTTCTGAACCTGTTTCGCTGTGCGCGGATCCGCCTCAGTAGCCGACGGTCGTGGCGAGCGTGAGGAGCAGCGCGAGCGCACCCAGGAAGACGACGTCGAAGGTCCGGCCGCGCACCGCCAACGGCCCGATCCACCGCTCCGGCAGCAGTAGTCGCGAGAGGGCGCCCACTCCGGCCGCGGCCGCGAGGATGGCCGCGCCCCTGCGCCAATGGCCGGAGGCGATGTACAGCAGACCGATGGCGCCGATCAGGACGACGACCACCACCGGTGCGGCTCTGATCAGCCGGATATCAACCACTCCCGCGCCCCGCAGTGGCCCGGCTCTTCACTCGTCGCCGGCCAGACGCTCGGCCGCCGTGACCACGTTGACCAACAGCATGGCCCGCGTCATGGGGCCGACCCCGCCCGGATTGGGGGCGATGAAACCGGCGACCGACGCCACCTCGGCGGCGACGTCCCCGGCGATCCTGCCGTCGACGCGGCTGACGCCGACATCGAGCACGGCGGCGCCGGGCTTGACCATGTCGGCGGTGATCAGACCGGGCACGCCGGCCGCGGCGATGACGATGTCCGCCTGACGGACGAGGCCGGCCAGATCACGGGTGCCGGTGTGGCACAGGGTGACGGTGGCGTTCTCGCTGCGCCTGGTCAGCAGCAGCCCCAGGGGCCGGCCGACCGTGAGACCGCGGCCGACGATCACCGCGTGGGCGCCGGCGATCGGAACGTCATACCGGCGGAGCAACTCGATGACGCCCATCGGCGTGCAGGGCAACGGGCCGGGTTGCCCCAGCACCAGGGAACCGAGGTTGTAGGGGTGCAGCCCATCGACGTCCTTGGTGGGATCCACCCGCGAGAGGATGGCGAACTCGTCGAGACCGGTCGGCTGCTGCACCAGGAAGGCGGTGCAGGTCGGATCGGCGTTGAGCTCGTCGACGACGGCCAGCACGTCGGTCAGCGAACTGCCGGAGGGCAACTCCCTGGCGATGCTGTTGATGCCGATCTCGGCGCAGTCCTTGTGCTTGGCGCCCACGTACCAGTGGCTCGCCGGGTCGTCGCCGACCAGCACGGTGCCGAGCCCGGGGACGACACCGCGGGCGGCCAATGCGGCCACCCGGGCCCGGAGCTCGGTCTTCACCGCGGTCAGGGTGGCTCTACCGTCCAGGATCGTCGCAGTCACGTACCTCATCCTGCCACGGCCCGGGCGGCACCCGGCACCCCTCGGGTGACCGGCTAGCGGTCCGCGCCGGCCAGAGTCAGGCCGTGCGACGCGGCGTACAGAACAGCCTGATCGACATCGATGGTGGCCCCGGTCAGCGTCGCCCCGACCCAGGTCGCCGCGTCGATCACGGCCCCGCGCAGATCGGCGCCGCTCAGGTTCGCCCTGGTCGTCCGTGCGCCGGCCAGATCTGCCCCGCGTAGATCGCAACCGTGCAGATCACTGCCGGTCAAGTTGATCTCGCGCATCCGTAGACCCGAAAGGTCGGCTCCAGCGAGTTTCTCGCCGGCGAAGGACGCGAGAGTCAGGTCGCATTCGGTGAAACGGATACCGGTCAGGCGGCACGAGGTGAAGGTGCTGCCCAGCAGACGGCACCCGGTCAGCACCGCATCGGCCCACGAGGTGCGCTCGAACTCGCATCCCACGAAAGAACTGGCCGAGTGCTTCGTCGAGTACAACTCGGCCCCGACGAATGTGCAGCGGGTGAACGTCGTCCTGGACGTCAGGCAGCCGGCCAGCACTGCGCCGGAGAAATCGCACTCCGTGAAATCCACTCCGGTGATTTCCTGGTCCGACAGGTCGACCTCGACGAAATCCTCACCGACGTAGTTGTTCTCGTCCAGCATGAAAGTCATCAGTGGAAGAAGTGCCGGGTACCGGTGAAATACATCGTCACTCCGGCCGCCTCCGCTGCCGCCACCGTCTCGGGATCGCGGACGGAGCCGCCCGGCTGGACGATCGCTCTGACACCCGCATCGAACAGGATCTGCGGCCCATCGGCGAACGGGAAGAAAGCGTCGGAGGCCGCCACCGAACCGGCGGCCCGCTCACCGGCCCGCTCGACCGCGAGGCGGCACGAATCCACCCGGTTGACCTGCCCCATGCCGATGCCGACGGAAGCCCCGTCGGACGCCAGCAGGATGGCGTTGGACTTCACGGCACGGCAGGCGCGCCAGGCGAAGTCGAGGTCGGCGAGGGTCGCTGCATCCACCGCAGTGCCGGCCGCCAAGGTCCAGTTGGCCGGATCGTCGCCGGGCGCGTCGACGGCATCCCTGGTCTGCGCCAGCACCCCGCCGGAGATGCCCCGGAGCTCGATCGGCTCGGTGTCGACATCGGCCGGCATCACCAGCAGACGGATGTTCTTCTTCCTGGTCAGGATGGCCAGGGCCGCCTCGTCGAAGCCAGGGGCCAGCAATACCTCGGTGAAGACCTCGGCGATCTGCTCGGCCAGGGTCGCCGTCACCCGGCGGTTGACCGCGATCACACCCCCGAACGCCGAGACCGGGTCGCAGGCCAGGGCCTTCACGTGCGCCGCAGCGATCGACTCGTCGTCGCCGCCCGTCATCACCGCGATCCCACAAGGGTTGGCGTGTTTGATGATCGCCACCGCCGGGTCGGCGAAATCGTTTGCGCTGCGCCAGGCGGCGTCAACGTCGACGTAGTTGTTGTAGCTCATCTCCTTGCCGTGCAGCTGCTGCGCGCCGGCCAGGCCCGAACGCCAGTGTCGATAGAGAGCCGCCTTCTGGTGGGGGTTCTCGCCGTAGCGCAGCACCGACTGGCGTTCCCAGGTCGATCCGGTCCAGCGCGGCCATCCGTCCCGGTCGGGCGCGACGACCGCATTCATCCAGGTCGCGACCGCGACGTCGTAGGACGCTGTATGCGCAAAAGCCTTGGCCGCGAACGCCTGTCGCTGTTCAAGGGTGAATCCACCGGAGGTCAGCGCCTCGATGACCGCCGGGTAGTCGCCGGGTTCCACCACCGTCGTGACGCTGGGGTGGTTCTTCGCGGAGGCGCGAATCATGGCCGGGCCGCCGATGTCGATCTGCTCGATGCACTCGTCGACGGAAGACCCGGCGGCAACGGTCGCCCTGAACGGGTAGAGGTTCACGACGACCAGCTCGAAGGTCTCGATCCCGAGTTCCTGCAGTTGGTCGAGGTGGCTCTGTTTGCGGGTGTCGGCGAGCAGACCGCCGTGGATCTTCGGGTGCAGGGTCTTGACCCGTCCGTCCAGGCATTCAGGGAAACCGGTGACCTCCTCGACCTTGCTGACCGGGACACCGGCGTCGGCCAGCATCTTCGCCGATCCGCCGGTCGAGACCAGGGCGACACCGGCGTCGACCAGCGCCGTGGCCAGCTCGAGCAGGCCCGCCTTGTCCGACACCGACAACAGGGCCCGGCCGATCCGGCGACGCCCCTCCGCCGATGCGGTGACCTGCGTGGATGACTGAGTCACTTGGTGACGACCCTTCTGCCGTTGATGGTCCAGCCGTGTCGGGCCATCAGAGATACCTGTTCGACGAGCTGTGTCCGCTCCGCCACCTTGATGCGTTCGGTGAGCGTTTCCTCGGTGTCCTCGTCCAGCACCGGGACCGACGTCTGCGCAAGGATCGGCCCGGTATCGACACCGGCGTCGACGACGAACAGCGTGGCACCGGCGATCTTGACGCCGTAGGCAAGTGCGTCGGCGGGCCCGTGCATCCCCGGGAAGGCAGGGAGCAGCGCGTTGTGGGTATTGATGTAGCGACCGGGGAAACGCGCCAGGAAAAGCGGGCCCACGAGTTTGAGGAATCCGGCCGAGACCACGAGATCGGGTCGGAATGCGGCCGTGGTCTCGGTCAGCGCGCGATCCCAGGCCGCGCGGTCCGGATGATCGCTGATGCGTTCGACGAACACCGGCACACCGGCGTCACGCGCATGTTGCAGCCCGCCGGCGCTGTGCCGATCGGCACCGACCGCGACGATCTGCACGCCGAACTGCTCGGGTTGCTCCTTGGCCAACAGGGCGGCCAGGTTGGAGCCGCCGCCCGAGATGAGTACCACCACCCGGAGCCCGTCCGGATTCGGCTCGAATCGTTGAGGCTGTGGCACTGGGGCGGTCTCGGATTGCACCTGAAATCTTTCACGTCGTCGGCGGGTCGGCCACGCCAAGGGTAGAGCACGCCCGCCGGAGCCGTAGCGTCCTGCGAAGTGAGCGCTATCGCGCTCACTTCGCAGGACGCTGCGGCTCGACCTTGCTAGGCCCGGGACGCTCGCTGATCTGTGGGATTCCTCGGCTCCGGCCTCATCATGGTGGCCATCCCGCACAGTACGATGCCGCCCAGCAGGATGGGCCCGGCAATGATGCCCGCGATGCTCACGAAGATCGCGGGACCGGTATTGGAGGAGTTGGCGGCAACCGAGGCCGCGATGACGGGCCCGAGGAAACCGATGATGATCAAGGCGATCCCGGTGCGGCTGAGCCACTCGGCGCGGGTCGGGGGTTGGAATCCAGGCGCCGCCGGTGGAGGTTGTGTCATGGTGCAAGTGGAACATGCACGCACTGTCAGCGGACGGATCGACAGGCAGGTCCTTGCGCTCCGGGCCGCTCAGCCGGTGCGGCGGGGGGCGGCTCGACGGGACAGGCCCGCCGCCAGTGTGGCGTCAGGATCTTCCGCATCGACCAATTCGCCGGCCACTACGTCTTCCTCCCGAGGCGTCGGGATGCCCGAGGGCACGAACGGATCGGCCTCCACTGCAGTCGGCACCCGCTCGTCGACCGCTTCGTCGGACAAAACCTCGGTCTCGAGTGATCCAGGATCTTCCAACGGCCCTTGAACCGGCGGGGTCGGATCGACCTCGTCGTCGGCATTGTCCCCGGCGACATCCTCCTCGTCGACCGTCTCGTCCACGACAACATCATCCGTATCGGCCTGGACGACGGCCTCCTCGTCTACGGCGTCATCCACTGCGACATCGTTGACTGTGACCTCGTCCACTGTGACCTCGTCCACTGTGACCTCGTCCACTGCAGTGTCATCGACGGCCTCGTCGTCGACGGCGACATCGGTCGATGCGTCGGCCCCGTCGGCTGCATCCATGTCGGCGTCGACGAGGGTGACGACCTCTCGCGCCGGCACCTTGGCCAGCACGACCACTGCCGCGCTGATGACGCCGAACCCCGCGAGGACCACCAATCCGAACAGCACCGGCGGCACCCCGGTGTTCGACCACTCACCGCCGGTCACGCCGCCGGCGGCGACCTCGGCGACGACGGCTGACAGAACGGCAGCGAACAGGGCCGCTCCGCCGGCCGCGAACAGCCGGTCCCGGCGGGTGTCCAGTCGGCGTACCACCCCCCGTCCGATCAATGCCGCAGCCAGCACCGGGAAGACCAGGAGCAGCAGCGTGGGCCTGGCGAAGGCATGCCCGTCCGGGGCCGCGGTCAGCAGGGAGACGGCCGGCAACTCGACCGGCGAGGACCCGAACGGCGTGTAGGTACCGCTGCCGATGGTGAACCCGACGCCGGTGGAGTAGCCGGTCGCCGCGACGACGGCGTTCGGCAGGTAGGCGATGCCCAGCAGTGCCATGCCGAGGCCACCGGCCGCACCGGGCGCGGCCAGGGTCTGGACGGTGACGGAATGGCCGAAGGTCCGGATCAGCCCGATGACGAGGGTGACCGCTCCCCCACCGAGCAGGGCGACCACCGCCGCCGCGCCGCATCTGACCGCGACCGGAACCCACATCGGCACGCGGTCCAGCAGGAACGACCGCCAACCGTCGCTGCGGATCAGGGTTGCGACCCCCACCACGATCAGAGCCATCATCGCCGGCCGCCACCACTGGGCCGCCGAGACGGTCCCGCCACCGAATTCCGCGCCGATTCCGGTCACCACGACCGCCCACGACAGGGCCGACGTCGCAACAGCTGCACCTTCCTGATCGCGTCCACGGGCGACGAGCCGGCCTCGTCCGACCACCGTCGTCAGGAGAGCGACGACCACCAGCGTCAGCATGAGCGGTGGCAGGGTGAGCCCGGAACGTCCGATTTTCAGGGTCATGCCGTTGGCGGCCGCGAACGCGGAGATCCCGGCGCGCAGCAGGGGCAGAGGGCCACTTCCGGAACTCGGCGTCACCGCCCAGATCAGCAGGCCGAGCCCGCTGGTCAGGACGAATCCGGCCATCGCAGCCAGTGTTGTCTTCAGCGCGGTGGCAACCACCACGGCCACCGTCGAAGACCGGGGATCCTCGTCCAGGCTGCTCCCGGCCTCATCCGCGTCGACGTCGGTGAGGAACATGCCGCCAACCCTCACACGTTCGAGACGTCATTTCAGGTCTGCCACGCCGTTTCGGCTACGGATAGTCCAACTCTGCGTACGGTCGCCGTCTCCACCGTTCGGCATCCGGGTGGCGCCGTGGTCACCCTGCGGAGCGAGGACGACCAAGGGCGGGTGAGGTTCGCGCGAATGATCGCCCGAAACCGCACCCGCCCCGCTACCGGTCCACCTGTCCGTGGCGCCCCGCGATCAGAAGCGCACCTGCTGGGTGACGTCCGGTGGCGGACCGTCATCACGTCCGTGCTGGCCCGTGCCGGGACCGGTCTGCCCCGGGGTCGGTCCGGCCGCGCCGGGGACCTGGGGATCCGGGGAGGAGGGCGGGTACGGATTCGGGCTGTATCCGGTAGAGCCCTGACCGGCCGGAGGTGGGTAGGCACCGCTGCCGTAACCGCTGTAGGCCGGGGCGTCCGGGGTCTGGCCGGGGCCACCGCCCGAGGAGGGTCCGTATCCGCCGGTCCCGTATCCACCGAACCCGGCCGGGGCCGGCGGTGCGGCCGGACGCGCCGGGGCGCTGGGCGAGCCGGGATCGGCGGGACCGAACGACCCCGCAGACGGTGTCCTGACGGATCGGGATGCTCCGGTGCTCAGGAACCAGGCGTAACCGGCCGCCGCAGCCTGGAGGACGGCGACGACGAGCAGAAGGATCATGCCGATCCCGGTGGATGTGCTGTCCGAGACACCGCCGGCCGATGCGAACTTGTTCAACACGCCGCTGGTCGAGATCGCACCGATGGCACCGAGCAGCCCGGCCAGCGACAGCAGGGCGGTCGGGAGGAGGTATTCGCGTCCACCGGGGAGCGAGGGCGCGTAGGCCAGGAACCCGGCCAGCAGCATCAGGATCGGCAGGTAGGCCGGCCCGCCTCCGAACACCGTGATGCTGATCGACGGGCTACCGGGACTGCTGTAGCCGGAGAATTGCAGGAAGCCACAGATGAAGGCGAGGACCCCTAGGCCGAGCACCACCAGGGGAAGAATTCTGCCCACATCAGGCGGGGTCTTCGCCTGGGGCGGCGGGCCACCCCACTGCCCGGGCCCACCCTGCGCGAGCCCGCCCTGCGCCGGCCCACTCGGACCGGGCCCACTCTGCGCGAGCCCACCCTGCCCCGGCCCACCCTGCGCGGACTGCGCCGGAGGCTGGCCGTAGGGGGACGGCGCGGGTGCGCCGTAGGGGGATCCGCTCTGGGGCGCACCCCACGAGGGCCCGCCCGACGGGCCGTACTGACCCGGTCCCTGCTGACCCGGTGCCGGCTGGCCCGGTCCCTGCTGGCCGCTGCCCGGCGGTCCATATGGATTGCTCATCTCGCTCCACCTCTTCGTTCCGGTTATCACCCCGGGATCGCCCGTCGATCCCGATTTCCGTCCGATTCCGCCCGCACTGCGACACCCGCGTCGTCCGGACGGCGAATGTCCGCGGACGCTGCTCGAACCTATCCCAGGTCTCCGACCTGCATTCCACTCCCGGCAGATCTGCGAACGATGAATGAATTGTCCGTATTCACGCTTTTCGCCGGATTTCTGTCTCGCGACCCGCCGAAACGACGGAAGCCGGGAATCTCCCTGGGGAGTTCCCGGCTTCCATTCGAATCATTCGGTCCCGCCCACCCCGGTCGAGCTATCCGGCCAGTGCCTCGCGCAACAGGCGGGCGGCCTCGGACGGCGTCTTGCCGACCTTGACGCCGACGGCCTCCAGGGCCTCCTTCTTGGCTTGCGCAGTCCCCGCCGAGCCGGACACGATGGCGCCCGCGTGACCCATGGTCTTGCCCTCGGGTGCGGTGAAACCGGCCACGTAGCCGATCACCGGCTTGGTCACGTTGTCCTTGATGAAGGCCGCGGCGCGCTCTTCGGCGTCACCGCCGATCTCGCCGATCATCACGATGGCCTTGGTCTCGGGGTCCGCCTCGAACGCCGCGAGGGCGTCGATGTGGGTGGTCCCGATGACCGGGTCGCCGCCGATGCCGATCGCGGTGGAGAACCCGAGATCCCGGAGCTCGTACATCATCTGGTACGTCAGGGTGCCCGACTTCGACACCAGGCCGACCGGGCCCTTCTTGGTGATGTTGGCCGGCGTGATACCGACCAGCGACTCACCCGGGGTGATGATTCCCGGGCAGTTCGGGCCGATGATCCGGGTCTTGCTGCCTTTGCTGATCGCGTAGGCCCAGAACTCGGCCGAGTCCTGCACCGGGATGCCCTCTGTGATCACGACGAGGAGTGCGATACCGGCGTCGATGGCCTCGATGACGGCGGCCTTGGCGTGCGGCGGCGGCACGAAGATGATCGACACTGTCGCGCCGGTCTTCTCGACGGCCTCGACGACGGTCCCGAAGACGGGCAGCGTGACATCGCCGTGGCTGACGGTGGTTCCAGCCTTGCGAGCGTTCACGCCACCGACGACCTTGGTGCCGGCCTTCAGCATCAGTGCAGTGTGCTTGGTGCCCTCACCGCCGGTGATGCCCTGGACGATGACCTTGGAATCGGCGTTCAGATAAATCGACATGAGTTGTCCAGTCCCTTATTTCGAAGCCGCGTAAGCGAGTTCTGCTGCTTTGTCGGCTCCTTCGTCCATGGTGTCGGCCAGCGTGACGAGCGGGTGGGCGGCGGCGGCCAGGATGCGGCGGCCCTCCTCGACGTTGTTGCCGTCCAGACGCACGACGAGCGGCTTGTTGGCTTCGTCACCGAGGATCTCCAGCGCCTGCACGATGCCGTTCGCGACCGCGTCGCAGGCGGTGATGCCACCGAAGACGTTGACGAACACGGCGCGCACATCCGGGTCACCCAGGATGATCTCGAGTCCGTTGGCCATCACGGCGGCACTTGCCCCGCCTCCGATGTCCAGGAAGTTGGCCGGCTTGACACCGCCGTGCTTCTCCCCCGCGTAGGCCACGACGTCGAGCGTGGACATGACCAGTCCGGCGCCGTTGCCGATGATGCCGACCTCGCCGTCGAGCTTGACGTAGTTGAGGTTCTTCTCCTTGGCCGCGACCTCGAGCGGGTTCTCCGCTGCGTTGTCGACGAAGGCCTCGTGTTCGGGGTGACGGAACGATGCGTTGTCGTCCAGTGACACCTTGCCGTCGAGCGCCAGCACGACGCCCTCCGGGGTCTTCACCAACGGGTTGACCTCGACCAGCGTGGCGTCTTCCTTCACGAAGACGTCCCACAGCTTGATCAGCACGCTCTCGACCTGGTCGACCACCTCGGCCGGGAACCTTCCGGCCACTGCGATCTCGTGCGCCTTCGCTGCGTCGACACCGACCAACGCATCGACGGCGATCCGTGCGAGGGCTTCCGGCCGCTCCACCGCGAGTTCCTCGATCTCCATGCCGCCGTCCTTGCTGGCCATCGCCAGGTAGGTGCGGTTGGACCGGTCGAGCAGGAAGGAGACGTAATACTCCTCGGCGATGTCGGCGGCCTCGGTGACCAGCACCGTCCGGGTGATGTGGCCCTTGATGTCCAGACCCAGGATCGCCTCGGCGTTCTTGCGCGCGGCGGCCGCGTCGGGCGAGAACTTCACGCCACCGGCCTTGCCGCGGCCGCCGACCTTGACCTGGGACTTGACCATGACGGCCTTCCCGTACTTCTCGGCGATCGCCACCGCTTCTTCGACGGTGGTGGCCGTCTCCCCCAGCGTGCCGGGGACGCCGTGCTTCGCGAAGAGTTCCTTCGCCTGGTACTCGTACAGATCCACGTGTGCTCCCGAAATCCTCGACCTGGAATCCCACATCTTGAAGTCGTGGGTGATTGCTGTTGTGCAGCGGGGCGCTGGGGTCCGGCGCGTGGACCGGTATCAACCCGGGCGCGTCGTGGACTGCCACGTGACCCTACTGGCCGGGACTTTGTGGAAGCACATCAACCCTGGTGAGCTATCCCACGAGTGATCTGAGCCGCATGTTCTCGGCCACCGCCGCTCGGCCGGGGCGGACTACCGGCGTTGTCGACCGGCGGCCGGCCGGCCACCTGGCTTCGGCGGCGCGGATTTCTTGCCGGACGGTTGGATGCGGCCGCGCCGGGCGACGGCGGCCGGATCGATCATCCTGATCCTCAGGGTCAGCAGGGCCAGAGCAGCGGCGCCGAGGACGAAGACGGCGACCGCGACATAGCCGGCGACCAGACCTGCCTGCACGCCGAAACCGTCCTGGGCCCGGACGGACGCAGGGATGACCAGTCGGACGGCCATCAGCGCAGCGCCCGCCAGGGCGAACGCGATCGCCCCGGACACCGACGTCGCGCGGGCGGCCATCCAGCCTGCGGCGATGACCCCCGCTGCGAGCGCGAGCACTCCCCAGGAGTTGACCTGGTACCCGACCAGCGCGGTGGCGGACGTCGACTGGATGCTCCGGTAGACCGGCAGCACCAACGCGAGAACGGTCACCACCGTCATCGCGCTGGCCACCCAAGCGCCCCTGGCACGGGCCGTGGCCAGGGTGTCGTCGTCGACCACGACAGCCGAGGAATCCACTGCCTGTCGACTGGCTGCGGAGGACACCGCGAGTACTGCAACACCCAGGGCGATACCGACCACTCCGAGCCAGAGGCCTGGCCCAGCAGTCCATCTCGGTGCCGCGAACCCCGCGTTGGGAACGGAGGCACTGTTCACCAACTGCCCGAGGATGTAGAGCGACTGGGTCACCGCGAAGATCATCCCCACCCAGCCGACCGAGGCGATCGCGCGCCCGGACCGGCGCAGGACGGGTACCAGCCACAGAAGTCCGCCGATCAAGGGGATGACCGCGGCCACCAGGAACGGTGCGGCCTGCGGTGCGGAGAGGTCGCCCCTGGACACCGGTGTCGGGACGACGCCACCGTTGAAGCTCAGCTGGGGCGAGCGCCAGGCCGCGAAACCGGCGGCGGCGACCAGGAGCGTCAGCAGCGCTCCGACGATGTCGAGTGTCCGCAGGGACCGGGGAGATGGCTCGTCGTCGTCATCCTGCACCGGCCGTGGCCTGGCCAGCAGGCCTGCGGCGGCGAGCACCACTGCACTCAGCAGTCCGAGACCGACGGTGGGGTTGAGCCGGACGGGAGCGCTCGTGGCGCGCACGGCCACCGCCGTCAGGAACGGGACGGCCGCCCCGATGGCGACCCCACCGAGCAAGGCGAACGCGACCTGACGCGGGAGCACAGCACCGGCCAACACCGCCACCGTGCCGACCAGCGCCGCCGCGAGGGCGGCCGCGATGCCCAGCAGGCCGATCTCGGGGGGAAGGTAGCGATTCGCCAGGTAGCCGCCCTCGTAGGGCAACCCGAGCGAGGCGATCAGGATGCCGAGCACGCC
This sequence comes from Nakamurella sp. PAMC28650, assembly GCF_014303395.1. Lineage (GTDB taxonomy): Bacteria > Actinomycetota > Actinomycetes > Mycobacteriales > Nakamurellaceae > Nakamurella. The sequence goes on along the minus strand of NZ_CP060298.1, from coordinate 2,307,177 downwards.
GACGAAACCGGCGAAGATCAGCCATTTGTTGCGCTGCGGGGCACCCCCGGTGCCGTCGAACTGGTCGAAGTCGGCGGCCCGGACCGAATCTGCCGACTCCAGCGCGTCGGCGAGCAATTCTGCGCCCGAACCGTCGGCCTCCGGCTCGATCGGTCCGGCATCGAAGATCGGTGCGGAGCGGAACGCCAGGCCGTTGCCCAGCCGGCGGGCGGCCAGGACCCCGGCCGCCAGCATGACGACGTCGCCGACCACCACCACCGACGCTCCGGGTGCTGAGCTGAAGGGTTGGGCCCGATCGGTGAGCTCGTAGAACAACTCCGGCCGGATCGTGGTGTTCGCACTGGTCAGCAGGTCGAGATCGGACAGGATCCTGGCCACCGCGACCATTCCCGCTCCGGCCGATACAGCCAGGGACAGCGCCGGTCTCCACCCGGCGAGCAGCAGCGCGAGCACCCCTGGCAGCAGCACCGTCCAGACCGCACCGGAGGCCACCCCGAGCACCGACCGGTCGTAGGCACGGGCCACCCCGAGGACGCCGCCGATCCCGACCAGGGCGGCGCCGGCGATCAGCACGAGGGCATGTCCGACCGCCGGGCCCCGTCGCAGCGAACGGGCGACGGCGGGGGCGGTCTGCGCGAGGGACATCAGGGTGCACTCGATCCGTCGGACCCGGCCGGCCTGATCGCAGGCGGGATTGTCTTCTCGGGCTGGGCACCATTCACGGTGATGACCGTAGCAACGCGGAGCGGCCGGAATCGGTTACCGTCGCTGGTCGCGGTCCATAGTGTGTCGAGCAGTTCTCGACCCACCGGGGCCCGGCACCGCCTGCCCGTCCCGAAGGTCCCGACGCGAGGAGATGACGCCGTGATCGATGCCCTGGCGTACAGCCTGGTGGGCGTGGGTCTGCTGCTCGGCGCGTGGTGCGGCATCCAGGCCGCTCGCGACCGGGCGACCGACACCGCGCTGATGATCGCCGCGATCGTGGTGGAGCTGGCCCTGCTGGTCCAGACGGTGGTGGCGGTGGTCCGGTTGAGCGGGACGCACCTGACCGAACCGGTCACCTTCCTGGCCTATGCAGTCGGCATCCTGCTTCCGCTGCCGCTCGGCTTCTACCTGGCCCGGATCGAGCGCACGAGATGGGGCTCGATCACCCTGGGTTTCACGGCGGTCGTCGCCGGGGTGATGACGCTGCGCCTCCTGCAGATCTGGCGGTCCGACCTTGGCTGAGCCGAGTGCCGCTGATTTCGACGCCGGACCGACCGGCGGGGGCGTTGTCGAGGGTCCCGTTCCCAATGGGACCGTTCCGGGCGGGGCCGAACCGCCGCCCACCGGGCCACGGCGCATCCTGATCGCCCTCTACTCGATCTTCGCGCTGGCAGCGACCGCCCGTGGCATCGTCCAGTTGTCCACCACCTTCCACACGGCGCCGCTGGCGTACGTGCTGTCGTTGTGCTCGGGGATCATCTACATCGCTGCCGCCATCGGACTGGTCACCGACCGATCCTGGTCGCGTTTTGTGGCCTGGGGTGCCTGCGGCACCGAACTGGTCGGCGTGCTGGTGATCGGTACCGCCTCGCTGATCGACCGCGGTGCCTTCCCCCACGACACCGTGTGGTCGCGATTCGGTAGCGGGTACGGCTATTTCCCGGTGCTGCTGCCGCTGCTGGGCCTGATGTGGCTCTGGTACAGCCGCCCCGGCGCCGACGACTGACAGCCGACCCGCGAGGAGCGCAGCAGCCTGTCGGTGTCTCGGCGAAGCCTGCGGCGGTCGCCCCCTTTCGAAGGGGAGAGGATCCGCCGGCTGTCTGTGACCCAGCAGACAGCGATTTACCCTGAGGCCCCATTTACAAGCGACGGCGTCGGCGTAACTTCGACTTCAGGCCGAGCGCCTGATGTTCGACAGTTGTTTCGACAGGAGAACCGCCGCAGGTGAGTGGGGACACGTTTCCGGGGCACACGTCCGGAAGTCCACGATTACACGACTCGCAGAGCCCCGTCGGGAAGATCGGCAGAGTGACGGTGCCGATTCCGACCGGAGGCCTTGGCGAAATTCTTGTGTCGGTGCGCGGAGGGTCCGAAGCCTTCGCCGCCCTTTCTGATCGGCCGATCCGCAAGAACACACCTGTCCTCGTCGTCGATATGGCCTCGGCCCGGACGGCGATAGTCGTCGCCGCAAACCTTTGACGGTCCTGGAAGGGATCCCACCATGTTCTTCTGGCATGTTCCTGCCCCCAACGAGGCATTGCTGATCTCCGGATCGAAGCGTCAGACGCAGGACACCCAATTCCGGATCGTCACCGGTCACGGAAGTTTCGTCGTTCCGATCAAGCAGAAGGCCCGGATTCTGTCGCTGGCTCTGCTGGAGGCCGAGATCAAAGAGGACTGCGTGACGAATCAGGGTATTCGTCTCAACATCCAGGCCGTAGCGGTTTTCAATGTCGGTGACGACTTCGTCTCCATCGCCAATGCCGCCCGTCGTTTCCTCTCGGAGCAGAGTCGGATGGAAGAATTGATCGGCCGCATCTTCGCCGGCCACCTCAGGTCCATCGTCGGCGCATTGACGGTGGAGGAGCTGATCCGGGAACGGGACCGGGTCGCCCAGGAGGTGAAGGACGGCAGCCACGCCGAGATGGAAAAGCTCGGGATCGTGGTCGATGCCGTGCAGATCCAGGAAATCGCCGACGCCACCGGATACATCAGCAATCTCGCCGCACCGCATGCGGCGGCCGTTGCGAGTCAGGCTCGTATCGCTGCCGCGCGGGCCGATCAGGAGGCAGCCGAGCGGGAACAGCAGGCGGCCGCATTGAAAGCCGAATATGAACGCGACACCGAGATCAAGCGCGCCGGTTTCCTCGCCGAAACCGACCGGGCCAGGGCGCAGTCCGCCCAGGCGGGACCTCTGGCCCAGGCCCAGGCGGCCCAGCAGGTCATCGAGCAGCAGACCGCGCTGGCGCAGCGTCAGGCCGAGTTGGCCGCCCAGCGGCTGGAGGCCGAAGTACGTCGGCCGGCGGATGCGGAGGCCTACCGCCGCACCACGTTGGCAACCGCGGATGCGACGACTGTTCGCGCCCAGGCCGATGGCGCCGCCTACGCCGAACGGGTCCTGGCCCAGGCCCAGGCCGAGGCGAACTCGGCCCGCGCGGCTTCCCTCGAGGGCGGCAACCAGGAGCTGATCGCCGCGAACCACCTCGTCGAGGTGCTGCCCGCCCTGGTGGAGGCGGCAGCCAGGGGCATTGCGCAGTCGAACCTGACCATCGTCAACGGGGCCGAGGGTGTTTCGGAGATGGTGACGGGCATCGTCGGCCAGGGCCTGTCGATCCTGGAGGCGCTCAAGCCGAAGTTGAAGGAGCACCCGGCGCTGGCGTCCGTCGCGGTCAGGTAGTCAGCGGTCCGGCACGTCTTTGTAGGGTGAGCAGATGACCCGCGCCGAGACCCTCGCCGTCGCCCGTCGCTACCTGCAGGCGGTCGAGAACGGATCCGTCGACGCCCTCCGGACCCACCTGACGACCGACTTCGTCCAGCGCGAATGGCCGAACCCGATGTCGCCGCAGGGTGCGAGCCGCAACCTCCCGGAAGTTCTCCAGGCCGCCGAGCAGGGCCGGGAAGTGGTCGGGGATCAGGTGTTCCAGATCGCCACCGAGGCGGTCGACGGCGATCAGGTCATCATGGAGGTGAACTGGAGCGCAACGTTGCTGGTCGACTTTCCCAGCGCGACCGCCGGCACCCGCATCCGGGCCAGGATGGCGATCTTCCTGACGATCCGCGACGGCCGGGTCAGCGCACAGCACAACTACGACTCCTACCTCCCCGATTGACCCCGGTGGCCCAGCCCGGGTCCCCTCCCGCGTGGATCGGCCCCCTGCGGCATGGATCAAAGTCGCAGGCATGGCTCAAGGTTGCGAATTTGGGGCGGGTGGGACAGAAGTCGACCACTTCGTCCATGCAGAGCCGCTGCAGACGGCCGGCGCGCACCCGGCCCGGTCTCACAGCCGGAACGGGAGCGTGGCCAGGTCAGCTTGTGTTGCTCGTCGTCGACGATTCGTTCCTGCTGCAAGGTGGACACTCTCGAGTCCTCCTCGGTCGACTGCGGGGATTCGCGAGGTAGGACGCACTCCATAGGAGATCTTGACGGCGGCTCGAAGATCTACTGCGGTGTCGCCCCATGCGGGCGGCGAGCCAGTAGGAACGCCTGCTGGGACTTCTCTCGGTCGCCCGGTTCTCGGATCAATCGGGCCTCGTGGGTGAACCCGGCGGCGGTGAGCATCCGGACGATCCCGTCGGGCGGCAGCCGATAGGCCTCCAGAGAGATGTCGTGGCCGTAGGCGTGCGAGAGGTGTCGAGGTTCGTCCCCGACCTGGAAGGCCAGCAACAGCACGCCGCCGGGAGCCAGCACCCGGTGGAACCCGGCAAAGACCGAAGGCAGAAGCTGCGGCGGCGTGTGGATGATCGAGTACCAGGCGACGACCCCGCCGAGCGAGCCGTCCGCGAGCGCGAGATCGGTCATCGATCCCACGTCGAACCGCAATCGCGGGTACGCCCGGCGCGCCACCGCGACCATCTCCGGCGACAGGTCGATCCCGAAGATCTCCAGCCCGAGCGAATCGAGATGATCCGTCACCCGACCAGGACCGCAACCGATGTCGGCGACGACACCGAGGTGCGGCTCGACCAGCTCGGCAAAGGCGCCCAGCATGGCTCGATCGAACGGGCTCTTCGCCAACTCGCCGTCCAAAAGTTCTGCGTAGTCGGCTGCGACGAGGTCGTAGGCGACCCTGGTCGCGCTCATGAACGACGGTTCGGACATGCGCCGCACGGTAGCGGCAGCCCCCGACACCGGCGATGGGGCCATGCTGCCCGCCCGGGTGCCGTCCAGTGCTGAGAGTGAAGGTCTCGGTCCCCCGACTACGGGGAGCGAGACCTTCGTAATCGCCACCTGCGAAGCGATCCAGAAAATGACCGGCCAGGGAGCGCGCCGCAAGCCACCCGGGCCACCGAAACTCTGGCCGCTCCGGTATCGGTGCGGTGGCCCCGTTCGGTGGCAGGTGCCAGCATGGCGGGCATGACCGCACAGTTCCAGATCACCGTCGACTGCCTCGAGCCCGGCATTCTTGTCCCGTTCTGGGTGGAGGCCCTGCAATACGTCGTCGAGCCGACCCCCAACGGGCTGCCGACGTGGAACGAGCACTGGCGCAGCATCGGCGTACCCGAGCACGAGTTGCCCACCGATCGGGACGCCGCGGACTCGATCGTGGATCCGACCGGCCGCGGACCCCGCATCTGGTTCCAGCAGGTCCCAGAGGCGAAGGCGGTGAAAAACCGGCTCCACCTGGACATCAAGGTCGGCGGCGGACGGTCGGTACCGTTGCCCGAACGTCGGGAACGGGTCTTCCGCGAGGCCGATCGACTCATCGCCCTGGGCGCGACGCGGTTGCGGGTGATCGAGGGCGGTGGTGTCGACCACGTCGGCGTCGTGCTGCAGGACCCGGCCGGCCACGAATTCTGCATCGCCTGAACGTCAGGTCCGTCGAATCACCAGTACACCTGTACTGGGTAGCTGCTTGAGTAAAGTTCAGAACGGGACGTCCACTGCTGCAACAGGATTGCGCAGTTCAGCGAGCGGGTGTGGGTCTGTGTTCACGGCCTGCTGCAACAGTCGGTAGAACAAAAGCCCGCGACTCTTCGAGGTGCGTCGGTTGAACCGGAATGTGTATTCGTCCAGGTAGTAGGCCAGGTGCTCCTGGGAGACCGCGTAATGCAGGGTGCCGGTCAGCCAGCGTTTGAGCAGCGAGGCGACCATGTGGACGCCGGGGAGGTTGATGTGGGCGGGCTCGGCGCTGTCGGTCCCGACGAACGCGACGTGCTCGTAGCCGGCCGCGGTCAGCTTCTTCAGGTAGTTGGCGCCATCGGTTCTGACCGTTGATCCTTTGGCGATGACGCGGTCGGCGAAGCCGAGCATGCTGACCGATCGGGCTGTCTCGGCCAGCTCGATGCGGACCCTGCCCAGCTTGCGGCCGGGGATCGATTCCACTGCGATCATCGCCGCGGTGTGGTCCTTCACGCCGCCTGCGCGGCCGCGAGACTCGTTGCCGATGAACACTTCATCTAACTCCACCACACCGGAGAGCAACTCCCGCTCGGGGCGGACCATCGCCCGGCGTAGCTTCTGCAGCCACGCCCACGCTGTTTCGTAGGATCCGAAACCCAGCACCCGCTGCAGACCTTGCGCGGACATCCCGTTCTTCTGCGAGGTGATGAACCAGATCGCCGCGAACCACGTCGACAGCGGCGTCCGGAGCCGGTGGAAGATCGTGCCGGCGGTCACCGACGTCTGCCGGCCACACCTGGTGCACATCCATTTCGCCTTCGCCGTACGCCAACCGCCGGGCGCCCCGCACACCGGACACACAAACCCCTGGGGCCACCGCAGACGCTCCAGATACGCCAGACACGACGAGTCATCCGGGAACCACTCCAGCAACTCCTGAAAGGTCCGGGGGTAATCGACACCACCGACCGGGTAGGCACACACTGGCTCTGACATGGCCAAATACAACTTGACTCAAGCAGCTACCCAGTACACCTGTTCGATGACGGGCTAGGGTGTGCACCATGATCCGCAGCTACCAACCGTCGATGTTCGATGTCGGCCAGCACCCGGAACTGACGGTGCTGGCCGGTCGGGTCGAACGGACCCAGCTCACCGACGGCGCCTGGGTCGATCGCCTACCGGCCTGGCTCCAGGGCTCCGACGAGGTACTGGACGCACTGCTGGACACGGTGCCCTGGCGGGCCGAACGACGGCAGATGTACGACCGGGAGGTCGACGTCCCCCGCCTGCTCAGCTGGTACGCCGACGACGAGACGCTCCCCCATCCCGTGCTGGCCATGGCCAGGGACGCGTTGACCGGCTACTACGAACCAGAACTGCGCGAACCGTTCCGGACGGCCGGGTTGTGCCTCTACCGCGACGGGCGGGACAGCGTGGCCTGGCACGGCGACACCATCGGACGGGGATCGCACACCGACACGGTGGTCGCCATCCTGTCCGTCGGCGCCGAGCGACCCCTGCACCTGCGACCCAGGTCGGGCGGCCGCGGACTGAAGGTTCCAATCGGTCACGGAGATCTCGTGGTGATGGGTGGTTCGTGCCAGCGGACCTGGGAGCACGCGATCCCGAAGACGGCCAGGCCGGTCGGGCCGCGGGTCAGCATCCAGTTCCGACCGGCCGGCGTCTCCTGATCGGTCAGAGCTTGCTCATCGGCACGCCGCCGATCAGCATCAGCCGGATCGTGCCGGCCGTACCGAAGTCGATGGTCGCCGTGGCCGTGGGACCGGAGCCCGACACCACCGTCACCTTGCCCAACCCGTACTTGTCGTGATTGACCCTGTCCCCCACAGCGAGTTGCAACGGTGGACGGGTCGCGCGGGCTCCGCCGATCTGACCGAACCGCGACGCCGAGACCGGCGCCGACCGGGACGAACGGGAGTCGTAGCCGGAATAGTTGCTCGATCCACCCGACCCCCAGTTCGGGGACCGATAGTCGGCCGAGCCGGACACATATGGATCGCGCGCCGGTGCAAGCCGCCGCCAATCGATGAGCTCTTCGGGGATGTCGTCCAGGAACCGTGACGCCGGATACGAATTGGCCTGTCCCCAGGCCGATCTCGTGACGGCGCGCGACAGATACAGTCGCTCGCGCGCCCTGGTGATGCCGACGTAGGCCAGTCGCCGCTCCTCGGCCAGCTCGCGATCGTCGGAGAACGCCCGCTGGTGCGGAAAGATGCCGTCCTCGAGTCCCGTCATGAAGACCACCGGGAATTCCAGGCCCTTGGCGGTGTGCAGTGTCATCAGGGTGACGACGCCGTCGGCCGAATCGGGGATGGAGTCGGCGTCCGCGACCAGCGAGATCTGCTCGAGAACCGCGGCCAGCAGCTCGTTTCCAGCGGCGGGCGGGTCGACTGCAGGGGCATCGGCATCCCCGACGACCACGGCGCCTCCGCCGCCCAGCAACAGCTCTGCGTTCTCCCGGAGCACCGTCACCAGCTGGTCGAGGTTCTCCACCCGGGAGAAGTCCTGCGGATCGTCGGAGCCTTCCAGTTCGGCCCGATAACCCGTCTGGTCCAAGACCGCGGTCAACACCTCGGCAGGCTCGGCGCCACCGGCCACCAGCGACCGCAGCCCACTCATGAGATCGTTGAACGCCATCACCGACTTGGCCGAACGCGTTGCCATCATTGGCATCTCGGCGACGCGGACCAAAGCGTCCGCGAAGGCGATGCGTTCCTGCTCGGCGAACACCACGACGGTCGCCTCGGCGCGGTCGCCGATCCCACGCTTGGGGGTGTTCAGGATCCGGCGGAGGGAGACCTCGTCGTCCGGATTGGCGATCGCCCGCAGGTAGGCCAGTGCGTCGCGGATCTCGCGGCGCTCGTAGAACCGGACCCCGCCGACGATCCGGTACGGCATCCCGGTGCGGACGAAGACGTCCTCGATCGCTCTGGAGGCCGAGTTGGTCCGGTAGAAGATCGCCACGTCGCCGAAGCGCACCTGCGACTCGTCGACCAGCGCATCGATCTCCTTGCCGATGAACTGGGCTTCCTCGTACTCGTTGTCGCCGACGTACCCGACGATGAGCTGCCCGGCGCCCTGCGCGGTCCACAGATTCTTCGCGCGGCGCTCGGTGTTGCGGGAGATGACCTGGTTCGCGGCCGAGAGGATCGTCTGGGTCGACCGGTAGTTCTGCTCGAGCAGGATGGTCCTGGCATCCGGGTAGTCCCGCTCGAATTCGGTGATGTTGCGGATGGACGCACCGCGGAACGCGTAGATGGACTGATCGGCGTCACCGACCACGACCAGCTCGGCCATCGGGATCGGCGAGACCGGCTCCCGCACGAGAACCCCGTCGGCGTCCCACTTCTCCTTGATCTCGCCCCCGACCAACTCACGGACCAGCATGTACTGCGCGTGGTTGGTGTCCTGGTATTCGTCGACCAGTACATGACGGAAGCGCCGACGGTAGTGCTCGGCCACCGCGGGCAGTCGCTGCAGGAGCGACACGGTCTCCATGATCAGGTCGTCGAAGTCGAACGCCGACGCCGTACGCAGGCGGGCCTGGTAGCCGGTGTAGAGCTCGGCCACCATCCTGGCGAGATCCGAGTCGGCCCGCTCGGTGGCCGCCACCGGATCGATCAACTCGTTCTTCAGGTTCGAGATCGCGCCGGCCAGCGTCCGTGCCGACACCTTCTTGGTGTCGATGTTGAGGTCGGAGGCGACCATCTGCACCAGCCGTTGGGAGTCGGCCGAGTCGTAGATCGTGAAGCTGGAGCGGACGCCGATGTGGGTGGCCTCCGCGCGCAGGATGCGCACGCACATCGAGTGGAAGGTCGAGACCCACATCGCCCTGGACCGCGCACCGATCATGTCCGCGACCCGCTCGCGCATCTCGGAGGCGGCCTTGTTGGTGAAGGTGATGGCCAGGATCTCGCCCGGATGCGCGCCGCCGGCGGCCAGCAGGTAGGCGATCCGCCTGGTCAGCACCCTGGTCTTGCCCGAGCCTGCTCCGGCAACGACCAGCAACGGAGCACCACGGTGTTCGACGGCGGCCCGCTGCTGCGGGTTCAGACCGGCCAGCAACTCCTCGGTGGCCTGGTGTCTGGCCTTCTCCGCCCGCTGCCGCGACTCCGCCGCCTGCTTCTGGGCCTGGGCCACCAGTCGTTGCTGGGGCGTCAGGCCGACGGTTGCCGACCCCTCGGCACTCCCACCCGTCGGAGCGGTCGGGGGCTGGGCAGACCCGGCGGGCAGGTCGAACAGGCTATCCATGTCGGTGTTCAAACTACCGGCTGCCACCGACACCGGGACCGCTCTCCGGGTCGCGCGCTCGTCCCGGATCACCGAGCGTGAGGAACGCGACGAATCTGGCACTCGTGTCCCCTTGTGTGCCAGACCACTTTGGCCGCACCATGAACATCATCGCTACGCCGTACGTGTGAACGTCAGTCGTCGCGACTACCTCGAAGTGCGATTCGGAGGTTGGCCATGAATGATTCATCGTCACGCTCGGTGCAGATTTCCGCTTTCGAATCGGCCGGTGCGCTCAGCGGATTCGTGGTGTCCGGCCGGTGGCCGGAGAACACCCTCGAGTGGGTCAAATTCCTGGTGATCGCGGTGCGGGTGGCCAGCGTGCCCGGGCTGCTACCGGTCACCACGGTGTTCCGGGTCCGCGAGGAACTGCCGGACGAACCACAACCCGGAACCGTCGGACTCGTCCTGGCCGAAGGGCCGCTGATCGGCGAGCATGCCCTGATTCCCGGCCAGTTCGGCGAGCCCCAGCCGTCCGGGCTGCTGGTGCTGCACCCGCCGTCGGAGACCAAGCCGTCGCTACCGGAGTACGACGGGGTGGCCTCCGGCTGCGTCTACCTACCCGGGCTGCCGCACCTCGGTCTCGATCACCGGGCCGGCTGGGCGGAGGCCGACCACACCGGCGCGGTCACCAGCATGCGCGGCCGGGCCGGGATCGATCCGATGGATGACGCCGACACCGCCGTGCTGGCCATGCTTCTGGCCGCCTGACGTCGCGTTCGGAGCGGGTCGGTGCAAGGCCGCGCCCCGACGGGAACTCGGTGAACAGCCGAAGGTGTCCTCCCATTCCGTGGAACGATCCGCGTCCGGACACTGGGCGACGTCGAGGTCGATGTGGTCTACTTCTTGTCATGACCTACCGCCAGTTGTATTTCGGGTACCGGATCCCGGTGCCCGTCAGCCGCTGAACCAATCGCCACGACGACGCCCCGAGGTCCCACCGGACCCGGGGTTTTTTCTTGCCGGGACACCGTGGGGGCGGGGCAGAATGAGGACATCATGACCAGCACACCCCAGACCCCCGCTGACGCCGCCCCGGCGGACGCCGCCGAGATACCTGTTCCGCAGGATCAGGCGGGCATCGACGTGCTCCGTCTGGAGATCGACGCGATCGACGCCGAACTGGTGCGTCTGATCCAACGGCGAACCGCCATCTCGGGTGCGATCGGCACCGCGCGCAAATCGCTCGGCGGTCCCCGGATCGTCTACAGCCGGGAGATGGCCATTCTCGAGCGCTTCCGCGAACTCGGCCCGTCCGGGACGGACCTCGGCATGATGCTGTTGTCCATGGGCCGCGGCCGCCTGGGCCGCCGGTAGTCCTCACCGGCAGACCGCGTGGGCGAACTCGTGGACTTCCGACCCACTCGCCGGCTCATTGATCCGCGCCGGGCCGGCCGATCCGCGCAGCGGTCGTCAGACCAGACGACGGTCGGTGGCCCAGCGGCTCAGTTCGTAGCGGTTGGACTTCTGCGTCTTGCGGAGGACGGCCGAGACGTGGGTCTCCACGGTCTTCACCGAGATGAACAACTGCGACGCGATCTCCTTGTAGGCGTAGCCACGGGCCAACAACTTGAGCACCTCCCGCTCGCGCGGCGAGAGCATGTCCAGTTCGGGATCGGAGACCGGCGCCCCCCCCGGACGGTCGGAGAACGCGTCCAGCACGAACCCGGCCAGTCGCGGCGAGAAGACCGCATCCCCGCCCGCGACCCGGACCACGGCGTCGGCCAGGTCCCGACCGGAGATCGTCTTGGTGACGTAGCCGCGGGCGCCGGCCCTGATCACGTTGATCACATCCTCGGCGGCATCGGAGACGGACAGCGCCAGGAACACGACCTGCGGCAGCTTGCGATGGACCTGTTCGAGCACGGCCCGCCCACCGCCGTCGGGCATGTGCACGTCCAGCAGGACCACGTCCGGCGGATCCGAGGTGATCCGCACGACAGCCTCGCCCACCGACCCGGCCTCGCCCACCACCCGGATCCGGTCGTCGCCCAGACCACCGAGTTCGGCCTTCACCCCGGTCCGGAAGAGTTCGTGGTCATCGACGAGGAACACCGTGACGGGGCCCGTCATACCGAGTCCTCCCCGGCCGACACGGACACGCCCGACCCCGACACACCCGACCCGGACACACCCGACCCGGGCCCGGGCGCGGACCTGACTGCGATCGGCATCTGCAGCTCCACTTCGGTGCCCTCCCCTGGTGTCGAGCGCACGACGGCCCTGCCACCGTGCCGCTCCATCCTCCCCCGGATCGACTCGGCCAGACCCCTCCGGTCGGGACCGATCGCCGACACGTCGAACCCGCAGCCCCGATCCCGGACGAAGACGGAGGCCGTTCCGTTCTCGATCTCGGCGTAGACGCTGACCTCCGGCGCCCCGGAGTGGCTGGCCGCATTGACCATTGCCTCCCGGGCAGCGGCCAGCAGGGCAACCAGGTGTTGGTCCATCACCGTGTCACCGACCACGACGGGCGCCACGGCCACCGCGTAGGTGTCCTCGACGTCCCCGGCCGCCTCGGCCAGGGTCACGGCGAAAGTTCCTTCAGGGGGCGCACTCTCGCCGTGCGGAGAGGCATATCCGGCCGGGCCGTACAGCCAGGTCCGCAGCTCCCGCTCCTGACGCCGGGCCAACCGGAGCACCTCGCGCGGATCCTCGGCCTTGTTCTTGATCATGTTCAGCGTCTGCAGCACTGAATCGTGCAGGTGCGCGGCGATCTCGGCCCGCTCGCGCTCCCTCATGCGGCCCTGACGTTCGTTGGCGAGATCGCGCACCAGCCGCACCCACCAGGGCACGGTGATGACAGCGACCCCGACGAGGGTCAGCAACACGGCGATCAACGCGGACCGGACAGCGGTGAAGTCGAGCTGGCCCAGTGCGAAGACCGAGAGACCGCCGATCACCAGCGCTGCGCCGCCGGCGACCCGCCAGACCGTTCCCCGGCTGGGGCCGACGATGCCGGCAGCCGTCTTGCGCCAGCGGGCGCGACGGGCCTCGTCCGCCTCCCGCCAGATGAACGCACCGCCCAGCGCCGCCAGGCCGAGCGGCCCGAGCACCCAGCCCAGCACCTGACCCAGCCCGAGCGCGGTGGCGACGATCATCAGCGCGACCCCCAGCGCCGCAACGCCGACCGCCTGACGGCGCTCCACCGTCCCCTGCCCGGACAGTTGCCCCTGCCCGGTTTCCGGTCGGGGCGGAACGAAGATCCACAGCAGCGCGTAGGCCAGCACGCCGGCCCCGGCGAACACCGCCATCAGTGCGAAGGCGATCCGGACGGCCAACACGGGGACGCGCAGGTGGTCCGCCAGGCCGGCAGCCACCCCGCCGACGATCGAACCGTCGCGACGCCGCATCAGTCGCGGGATTCCGTCCGGAGTCAGTTCGACGTCGTCCTCGAAGGCGCGCCGGCCCGCGCTCCACGGGCCGGGTTCGGCGACCGACTGCGCTCGATCTGCAGGAACGGCGTCACCCGCCGGACCTGTCACATCTGCCGGATCCCCCGGGCCTGCCGGGTCCCCCGGACCTGACACGTCTGACGGACCCGACGGGCTCGACAGATCTGACGGGCCACGATCCATCGGCGGCCCGGTCACGCGGTCGCTCTCGGTCACGCCCCCGCTCTCGGTCACGCCCCCGCTCTCGGCCGAGCCGTCGTCGTGGGCCGCGCCCGTGGCCGGGACCGGCCGGCGGGCGGGGTTCTGGAAGCTCACTACTTCAGGGTCACACGTCCGGCCGCCAGCGGGTATGGGGGATGACCCTGAGCGCGGGAAACCAGGGTGATCCCCGATGGTGCGCCGGCCGCACCAACGGCAGAGTTGCCCACATGACCGATCAGTGGAATCACGGCACCGGCGCGGCCGACACCCAGGAGCCCGACAACCTTCGTTCGCGCAACGACCGATGGATCCGGCGGCCGCGGCGTTCGACCGGCGACCGCAAGATCGCCGGAGTGGCGGGCGGTCTCGGTCGGGCCTTCGGCGTCGACCCCGTCCTGATCCGGGTCGCCTTCGTCATCCTGACGATCTTCGGCGGGTTCGGCGGGTTGCTGTACGTCCTCGGGTGGCTGCTGCTGCCGGCCGACGGTGACGAGGTCTCGGCCGCCGAGGCGCTGCTGGGACGGGGCCGTTCCTCGGTTCCACCCGCGCTGGCCGTCGGGCTGGGGGCGGTCGCCGTCATCGCCACCTTCTCCACGTTCTCCTGGGGTCTGCCGTTCCTGCCCCTGGCCATCGGCGGCGCTATCGTCCTGACAATCATGCGCAAGCGCGGGCGGCTGCGTCACCGTGACTGGAAACAGGGCTACCAGTGGCCGGCAGACCGTGGCATCGACCATCAGAACGACTGGACCCGGCGCACGGACGAGCGGGTCCGCCGCGCCACCGAGCAGGCACAACAGTGGGCCGAACAGGCCAGGTTCGCCGGCGAGCAGGCCAGACGAGCCGGCCGCGCCGCCCGCTGGGGTGCTTCCGGATACGGACCCCGCGGTCGCGGCGCCTGGGCCGGCGGGCAGGGTTGGGGTGCCCCCACCGGTGGCAGGTCGCCGTTCGAGCAACCGGCTTTCTGGGATGAGCCGGTGGCCTCCACCAGGGTCGAGGGCTCGCCCTCCAGACCGGCCGATGCTGTCGACCTGACGAAGCCGTCGACGCCCGCTCCGGCTCGGGACAGCGCCCGCGATCCGTTCGACGACCAGCACGGCGGCTCCTTCGCGCGCACCACCCCGCCCGCCTGGGACCCGTTGGGGGTCGCTCCGTTCGCCTGGGATCTCCCCGAACCGACGCCGCTCGCCCCGCCGTCGACCGAGGTGTCCGGACGCGGCGGAACGATCGCAAGGGTGGCGCTCGGCGCAACACTGTTGGTCGGCGCAGTAACGACCACCGGCGTCTTCGCCGGCTGGTGGGCCCTGACCTGGGCCCAGGTGTCGGGCCTCGCCCTGGGCGTCCTGGCTCTGGGCCTGCTGGTCTCCGCCCTGCGGGGTCGGGGGTACTCGCTGATCGGGCCAGGAATCTTCCTGTCCCTGGTCACGATGGCCCTGGCCGTGACTGGCATCAGCGGAACGAACGGCTACGGGGTGAGCACGGTGACGCCGACGTCCTTGCCACAGAGCACGCAGTACTCGGCCAACGCCGGGCAGCTCACGGTGGACCTGTCCAAGATCAGGATTTCCCGGGGCGCCGACAAGACGGTGACCGTCGATCTCAACGGCGGCCACGCCGTCGTCATCGTGCCGAAGAGCATGAACGTCAACGCGACGTGCACTGCGCACGTCGGCCACGTGGACTGCCTCGGCCGGCCGGACGATGGCGTCAGGGCGGAAGCCACCAACACGGGCGGCCCCGGCGCCGACAAATCCGGCACGTTGAACGTCACGGTCGAGGTCAGCGCCGGTGTGGCGGAGGTGATCACGGGTGCCTGACACCACTGCTCCGGCCCGCCGCGGGGTGAACGTCATCGGCGTGGCGATGTCCGTGTTCTTCCTCGTGGTGGCATCGGTGGGCCTGACCGGGAACCCCTGGTGGTTGTTCGACGCCGGGGCGAAGTGGATCGTTGCCGGGGTCGTCGCGCTGATCGGCCTCGGGTTGCTGGCCACCGCCCTTCCCGGCCGTCGTCGCCCCTGAGCCGTGGGAATGACGGCCTTCATCCAGCTGTTAAGATGGGACGCCGGCCCTGGATGCGTAGGTGGTTTCCATCGGCAGACGGCGCCCTTGTGGCGCGGCAGTCGAGCACGGGCGATGCGAAGGGTTCGATTCCCTTCGACGGCACCACCAGGCTGGG
This sequence comes from Nakamurella sp. PAMC28650, assembly GCF_014303395.1. Taxonomy (GTDB): domain Bacteria; phylum Actinomycetota; class Actinomycetes; order Mycobacteriales; family Nakamurellaceae; genus Nakamurella. The sequence goes on along the minus strand of NZ_CP060298.1, from coordinate 2,291,549 downwards.
GGATCCAGTCTCGCAAATGGTCCGGACACGAGGGCGTCCGGGCCATTTGCGTTCGCGCACGGGCGCTCTGGGCGCTCACGGGTCTGAAGCGCCGGCTCGTATGACTCCCGACCACCTCGTATGACGCTCGAGCGTCAGACGAGCGCGCCGACGGTGCTACGAGCATCCGACGGTGCGACGAGCGCTACCAGGTCAGGCTGATGCTCTCGTCCGGACGACACCGGCCCGGGAGGTGGAACGCACGGCCATCCACAGCGCGGCGACCGCGATCAGAGCTGCGCCGAGGGCGGTGAAGGCCAGGGCGGTTCCGGCGGTCCGGTCGCCGAACCCCACCAGCCGGGAGGTCACCGCACCGAGGGCGAACTGGAAGGCCCCGAACAGGGCCGACGCCGCCCCGGCGATGTTCCGGTGCAGATCCATGGCCAGCACCGAGGAGTGCGGCAGGGCGAATCCGGCCGAGGACACCATGACGAACAGCGACACCAGGATCGGGGCCAGCCCCATCCCGGACAGCAACACCGTCGTGAGCATGGCCGTCCCGAACAGGCACTGCCCCACCCCCCATTTCAGCAGGGCCACGGAGCTGTGACGTAGCAACAGGTATCGGCTCAGCGTGCTCATCGCGACGATGCCGAAGGCGTTGGCGGCGAAGCAGAACGAGAACACCTGGGGCGAGAGGTGGAACCCGTCCTGCAGCAGGAACGGCGAGGCCGAGATGTACCCGAACATCGCCGCCGACACCATCGCCCCGGCGATGACGTAACCGAGGAACGCCCGGTCCGCCAACAATTGCCCGAAGACCCGGGCGGTCCCGGAAATGCCTGCGGAGGAACGCTTCTCGGGCGGGAGCGACTCACGGACGAACAGCAGGGTCAGCACCACCAGGACGACGCCGACGGCGGTCAGCACCCAGAACACCGTCCGCCAGGTACCGACCCGCAGGATCTGGGCGCCGAACACCGGCGCCATGATCGGGGCCAGCCCGTTGATCGCCGCGATGGTGGAGAAGTACGAGGCAGCGGCCTTTCCCGCAAACCGGTCCGCGACAATGGCCCGGCACAGAACGATCCCGGCGGCACCGGCCGCACCCTGCAGTAGCCGCAACACGATCAGCAGCGTCATCGACGTCGTCACCGCGCACAGCGCCGACGTCAGGATGAACAGCGTCAGCCCGACGAGCAACGGCCCGCGGCGGCCGAGCCGGTCCGAGAACGGCCCGACCACCAGTTGACCGACCCCCAGCCCGACGATGCAGGCGGACAGCGAGAGCTGGGCCGCGCCCGCGGTCGAGGACAACGAGACCGACAACTCCGGCAGGGACGGCAGGTACATGTCCATGCACAGGGGGCCGAACGCCGACAGTGCGCCCAGAGTGACCAGCAACCAGATGCTCCCCCGGCCGTCGGACCCTCGCGCAGCGCGGCCGGCGGCTATTCCCACTCGATGGTCCCCGGCGGCTTGCTCGTCACATCCAGCACCACCCGGTTGACCTCCGGCACCTCGCCGGTGATCCGTCCGGAGATCTTCGCGAGCAGGTCGTAGGGCAACCGTGACCAGTCGGCCGTCATCGCGTCCTCGCTGGACACCGGGCGCAGCACGATCGGATGACCGTAGGTACGGCCGTCACCCTGGACGCCGACGCTGCGGACATCCGCCAACAGGACGACCGGGCACTGCCAGATCTCGCCGTCGACACCGGCCGCCGTCATCTCCTCGCGGACGATGGCATCGGCCGCCCGCAGGATCTCCAGGCGATCGAAGGTCACCTCGCCGATGATCCGGATCCCCAGTCCGGGGCCTGGGAACGGGTGCCGACCGACGATTGCGGCGGGCAGGCCCAGCTCGTGTCCGAGCAGCCGCACCTCGTCCTTGAACAGCGTCCGCAGGGGCTCGACCAGCGAGAACATCAGGTCATCCGGCAGGCCACCGACATTGTGATGGGACTTGATCGTCGCCGTTCCGGTGCCGCCGCCGGACTCCACGACGTCCGGGTAGAGGGTGCCCTGCACCAGGTACTTGACCCCGCCCTCCTCGGCGGACACCTGGGCGGCGGCCTGCTCGAACACCCGGATGAACTCGCGGCCGATGATCTTGCGTTTCGTCTCCGGGTCCGAGACGCCGGCCAGCGCGCCGAGGAATCGCTCGGAGGCATCGATGGTGATGAGCTTGATCCCGGTGGCTGCGACGTAGTCCTTCTCGACCTGCTCGCGCTCGCCCCTGCGGAGCAGTCCGTGGTCTACGAACACGCAGGTCAACTGATCACCGACGGCCCGGTGCACCAGAGCGGCCGCCACCGCGGAGTCGACGCCGCCGGAGAGCCCGCAGATGACCTTGTCGGATCCGACCTTGGCCCTGATCAGCTCCACCTGTTCGGTGAGGATCTCGGTGGCGGTCCAGTCGGGGGAGATGCCGGCCACCTGGTGCAGGAACCGGCGCAGCACCTCCTGGCCCTGTTCGGAGTGCAGCACCTCGGGGTGGTACTGCACGCCGGCCAGACGACGGTCGATGTTCTCGAAGGCGGCGATCGGGGTGTCGGCAGTGGACGCGATGACGGCGAACCCAGGCGGCGCAACGGCCACCGAGTCGCCGTGGCTCATCCAGACCCCGAGCGTCTCCGGAAGCCCCTGCAGCAGTGACGATCCGGGGTCGGTGACCGTCAGCTGGGTGGCGCCGTACTCTCGGCGTCCGGTCTTGTCGACCCGGCCCCCCAGCGCGGTGGCCATCACCTGGAATCCGTAGCAGATCCCGAAGATCGGGACCCCAGAAGTGAAGAGGTCGACGTCCAGCCCCGGTGCGTTCTCGGCGTAGACGCTCGACGGGCCGCCCGACAGGATGATGGCGGCCGGTGACCTGGCCAGCATGTCCGCCGCGGACATCGACGACGGCACGATCTCGGAGTAGACGGCCGCCTCCCGGACCCGGCGGGCGATCAACTGGGCGTACTGGGCACCGAAGTCCACCACCAACACGGGATGGGCCTCGAGGTCGTTGACGGGCGGCGGTGGTGTCGCGGACGCTGTCACGGTGCTGCCTTTCGGGTAGGGCCGGTGTCGGCACACGGATGGTGCTGGCGTGTGCGAACCGGTCCCTCCCTGGGCTTTTGTCCCGGAGGTGTGACGCCCGCGGCAACCTCACCGCGAGTGCTTGTGGCGCTCGGACCAGCCTCTGAACCTCCAGAGCGGAACCCTAGCCACCGTCGTCGGTCAGCTCGGCAGAACTGTATCCGATCCTGCGGAACGCGAACGCGGACGGTGCCACCGGTCCATCGCCAGGTCGATCTGCTCCGGTGCGAGCGGTGGCACCGTGATGCGGCGTCGGGGGATGTCCTCGGCGAACACGCCGTCCATCAAGAAGTCCAGGTAACGACGCCAGAGGTCGGGAGCCAGCGGTCCGGCGTAGTCGCTGACGCCACCGATCGTGACGAGCAGGATCGGGATGTCGGCGGCGGTGAACTCCGGCCGGAGCACGCCGGCCGCCCTGGCCCGTTCGACGATCCGATTCGCGATGGGCTCCAGGCGCTCCCGGAAGGCGGTCGCACCCGGCATCCCGTGGTTGGCATGCACCAACTCGCGCATGCCCCGGTCCCTGGCCTGGAGTTCGCAGGCCTGGTAGAGGAAGGTTTCCAGGGCCTGACGGGGGTCCGGGAGCAGTTCGGCCCGGCGCATGTGCTCGGTCACCTGCTCGATCCGGTTCTCGAACAGGGCTCGGAGCAACGCCTGCTTGCTGTCGAAGTGGCGATAGGCCGTCGCCACTCCGACGCCGGCCTGCCGGGCGACCTCGTCGAGCGTGACGTCGGCGCCGCGCTCGGCGAACACCTCGTCGGCGGCAGTCAGCAGCAGCTCGCGGTTGCGCGCGACGTCCTTGCGCACGGCCCTCGCCGGAGCCTGATCGGCAGTCGCGCTGCTGCTGTTCATCGCCATTCCTCTCGAGGCTTCCTTGCCTGTCGCCACCGTGCCGACCACACCGGACGGCCGACCACCGGACGGCCGACCACCGGATTGCCGGCCACCACACAGGTCTACACGTGGACGATCTCGACGTCCGGATCCATCACCGGGACCTCGGGCCGCAGGATGATGGCGCAGAGCACCCCTCCTGCGGCGAAGATACCCGCAGCCCACCAGAAGGCGGTGGTGTAGCCGTGCAGCGCGGCGGTCGCGGCGGCGCCCTTCCCCTCGGCCGCGTGGCTGACGAGATAGCTGGTGACGGCGCTCGCGGCGAGCGTGTTGAGCAGCGCAGTGCCGATGGATCCGCCGATCTGCTGGCTGGTGTTCACCATCGCGGAGGTGACGCCGGCGTCCTCGGTGTGTACCCCCGCGGTGGCCAGGCTCATCGCGCTGGAGAAGACCAGACCGATTCCGACGCCCATCACCACCGTGCCCGGGAGTACGTGCAGCGCGAAGTCGGACGTCAGCCCGATCTCGGTGAGCAACGCCATCCCGACCGCGGCGATCAGCATGCCGGAGCCGATGATCCAGCGTGGACCGACCCTGGTGGCCAGGAAGGAGCTGCCGACGGTCGAGGACAACATGATGCCGGCCGTCATCGGCAGGAACGACACACCGGTCAGCACGGCGCTGTACCCCAGCGAGGCCTGCAGGTAGTAGGTGAGGAAGAGGAAGACACCGAACATCCCGATGCCCACCACGAAGATGGCCAGGTAGGAACCACCGCGATTCCGGTCCGTCAGGATGCGGAGCGGCAGCAGCGGGTGGGGGCTGCGGGTCTGGATGGCCAGGAAGGCACCGAGCAGCACGACCCCGGCGATCAGGAACCCGACCGTGGTGGCACTGGCCCAGCCGCCGATCTCGGCATGAGAGAAGCCGTAGACCAGGGAGAACAGTCCGGCTGACACCGTGCCGATGCCCGGGGATGTCGAGCTTCGGACGGTGCTCGGCGCGCTGGTTCTGCAACCACGCCATGCCGCCGACGAAGGCCGCAGCAGCGAAGATCAGGTTGATGTACATGCACCAGCGCCACGACAGGTACTCGGTCAGCACCCCGCCGAGCAGCAGTCCGACGGCCGCGCCGCCGCCGGCGATCGCGCCGTAGACGCCGAAGGCCTTGGCCCGTTCCCTGGGGTGGGTGAACGTGGTGGTCAGCAGCGAGAGCGCGGCGGGGGCCAACATGGCACCGAATGCTCCCTGCACAGCGCGGGCGGTGACCAGCATGCCGAACCCGTCTGCCGCACCACCCACGGCCGACGCGAGGGCGAACCCGACCAGTCCGATCAGGAACATCCGTTTGCGCCCCAACAGGTCTGCGAGTCGCCCACCGAGCAGCAGCAGGCTTCCGAAGGCCAGTGAATACGCGGTGACGATCCACTGCCGGTTGCCGTCGGAGAATCCGAGGGCGTGCTGGGCGGAGGGCAGGGCGATGTTCACCACCGTGCCGTCGAGCACCACCATCAACTGCGCGATGCCCAGGACGACCAGGATCAGCCAACGTCGGTCGTGGTGCGGGTTCTCGCTCGTCTTCATCAGAGACGAACGGTCGATCTGGGTGCTGGTCATCGGGGTCTCCTGTCAAAAAAGGGAGCTTGCTAATCCGTTTCAAGCACGAACTATCCGGTGAAACGGGACACAATGATCCGTTTTAGCTGTCGGATCTGTCACACCGAGGGCCGATGCGTCGGGGCCGGACCTTCCCGGCCTGGCTGGTGAGCGATCGCGCGAGCGGGGCAGGGCAGAATCGGTCGGTATGACCATCCTGATCGACCCGCCGCGCTGGCCCGCCCACGGCCGGTTGTGGGCGCACCTGGTCAGTGACGCGTCCTACGCGGAACTCCACTCGTTCGCTTCGTCGCAGGGTCTCCCGGAACGCGGCTTCGACCACGACCACTACGACGTTCCGCAAGAACGCTACGATCTGCTCGTCTCGGCCGGGGCCGTGCCCGTCGACAGCCGGGAACTCCTACGCCGCATCACTTCCGCCGGTCTTCGACGCCCGAAGCGGGACCGCCGCGCCGGTACCCGGAACCCGTAGCGTCCGGCACCCGCGAGGCCCGGCACCCGCAGCGCCCGGCACCCGCAGCGTCCTGCAGAGTGCGGCCTATAGGCCGCACTCTGCAGGACGTCCGCGGTGCCCGAGCTCAGCAGGCACTCAACCAAACGGATCAGGGCGGGGTAGACAAGGTGTGGAGACCACACTGACGGGGGCGAAGCCGGTGAAGCGTGCGATCGGCGCCGGCGACTTCACCGAGTGGGTGACGCCCCATCTGCCGGCGATGCGCCGGCTCGCGTTGCGGATGAGTGGGGCATCAGATCGCGACGACGTCATCCAGGAATCGCTCGCCGCCGCCTGGCGGAAGTGGTCCTCCTACGACGCGACGCGAGGCACTCCTCCGTCATGGCTGCTGGCCATCGTGGCCGACCAGGCTCGCAAGCTCCAGCGACGTCGCCTGCCCATCCCGACGAGGTCGCCGCTGGACGACGCCGCTCTGGCCGACCACCCGGCCGACATCGACCTCGAGCGGGCGATTGCCACCCTGGCTGCACGACAACGACTTGCCGTGGAGCTCTACTACTTCCTGGGACTGCCGGTGGCCGAGGTCGCGGCCACGATGACTTGTTCGGTCGGCACCGTGAAGGCCACGCTCTCCCAGGCCCGGGCACGTCTGCATGACGAGTTGGGAACAGAGTTCCGATGACCGAACCCATTGACGATCGTCTCCAGGACTACGCGGCGCGGTGGAATGCCGAGCATCCGGAGGAGGACGATCTTCCTCTCTGTGACGCCCTGCGGTTCGCGGGCGGAACGACACGGCCGCGGCGGATGGTGCCGCTGGTGGCGGCGGCGGCCGCCGTTGCCCTGCTCGTCGGTGGGGGTGTCTGGGTGACTCGGCACCACGCAACCGACCCGGCAACTGCGCCACCTCCCGCTGCATCGACCGGGCCGGTGGCGTCCACCACGCCGGCTACCTCAACACCCGCACGCACGACCGATCCGGCCACCACGGCGACCTGGACCTCCGCCGTGCCAGGGTCGACCGGGAGGCTGACCCCGGTCGCAACGGTCGCCACGCCGACGCCGCTGGGTGCATCTGCCGGGACCCGTTCGTGCCAAGGGGCTGACTTCCAGGTCGTCTCGAGTCGGACCGTTCCGCGCGATGACGGATGGCTGTCGACCGCCATCGTTCTCCGGTCGACCGGTCGGTCGGCCTGCGCGCTCCAGCGCGGCTACTTCGTCGGGTCCCTGGTCGACGCGAGGGGCGAACCGTTGCCGATCGACGCGTCTCCGGCCGGTCCCGCCTTCTTCCCGGCGACGCTCCTGGTCCAACCGGGCGACCTGACGTTCGGAACCGTGTCCTGGGCCGCGGTCCGGGGCAAGGCGGCGACGCCCGTCTGGCTGGCAGTTCCCATCGGCGATGGCCGGAACAGCCCACGGGTCTCGCTCGAGGGCGTCGCCATCCCCCCGGATCCGCACGATCCGTCAAACCTCGGCCCGTGGCGCTCCACTGCCTTCGGCCAATGGGAAACCGTCGTCAGACCTGGGAGCCTGGGATCACTCAGCGCGTCGGTGCGGGTGCCGGCCACCGCGGCGCTCGGTCGACCGCTGGCTTACACCGCGACGCTGACGAACCCCACCCGGACCTCCGTATCACTGGCCGGCTGCCCCCGGTTCGTCCAGAGCGCCCAGGTGGTTCCCTGGAAGACGCCGGTCGTCGTGGCATCGAGCGGCCGGCTCAACTGCGCCGGGCTACCCGCCTCGCTGGCGCCGGGGCAGACGGTCACGCTCGAGTTGCAGATCGGAACCACCGGACTGGTGGCCGGTGCCGGCAGCGTAAGCTGGCAACTGCTCGACGACCTGACGCCGGCGCTCACCGCGACGGCAGCAGTTCGCTTCATCGACTGACAGCGGCCCGCACCCCCAACCCGCAACGTCCTGCACAGTGCGGCCTATAGGCCGCACTGTGCAGGACGTCCGCGCGTATCCGGGCATCCCGGCGTCAGGGGCGGCGGTCGTCGTTCCATTCGCCGGAGATCATGACGGCGCGGATGTTCAGATCGGCGTCGGTGACGACCAGGTCGGCGGCTCGGCCGGGTCGGAGGGAGCCGAACCGATCCGCCACCCCCAACAACGTGGCCGGCACCAGTGAGGCGGCGCTGGCCGCCTCGACGAGAGACATCCCCACCTGCTGCACCGCCCGCTTCACCGCCGCCCCCATGGTCAGGGTCGATCCCGCGATGGTGCCGTTCGCCAGACGCGCCTCGCCGCCCGTCACCTGCACGTCGAACGCGCCCAGCCGGTACTGGCCGTCCGCGGCGCAGGTCGCCCCCATGGCGTCGGTGATCAGCGCGATGCGGCCGGGCGCGATCGACCGCAGCAACCGGACGGTCGCGTCATGTAGGTGCACGCCGTCGTTGATCGCCTCCAGCACCACCCCGGCGTCCATCGCCGCACCGATGATCGCCGGATCCCGGTGGTGCAGCGGACGCATTCCGTTGAAGGCGTGCGTGACGAGGTCCGCTCCGACCCGGAAGGCCTGCAGCGCAACGTCGTAGCCGGCATCGGAGTGGCCGACCGCAGCATGAACGCCGTCCGCGACGAGTTGGCGCACCAGGTCGAGGCCGCCGGGGAGCTCGGGTGCGACGGTGACCACCCTGACCGACCCGGCCCCCGCATCGAGAAAGCGTTGCAGCAAAAGCGGATCGGGCATCAACAGCGACGCGGGATCGTGCACCCCCCGACGGTCCACCGAGAGGAAGGGGCCCTCCAGGTGCAGCCCGAGCACGCCCGGATCCGTCGCCGCGTAGGCCGCCGCGACGGCGATGGTGGCCGCCATCTGACCGGCCGGGGCCGTCACCAGTGAGACCAGGGAACGGGTGGTGCCGTTGGCCCGGTGGGTGGCCAGGCCCGTCGCGATCGACGCCGCGCCTTCGTCGAAGGTCGCTCCCCCGCCGCCGTGCACGTGCAGGTCGATGAAGCCGGGCAGCACCAGAAGGCCGGCCAGATCGTAGGTCTGGACGACGACATCGCCGCCCCCCTGGTCCGGCCCGGCCCCGACCGACACGATGCGGCCACCGTCCACGACGACCGTGCCGGATTCCAGGACGCCGTCAGGCGTCACCACGCGTCCGCCCGTCAGGCGCAGGCCGGTCATCGTTTCCCTGCGGTGTCGAGGTGGTCCCACGCACGGAGGGCGGCTCCGAGCACGCCGGCCTCGTCACCGAGCACGCTCAGCGAGATCGGCGGCGCCGGACGGAAGGTCAGGCGCTGCGCCAGGGCGATCTCGAGTGGATCGGTCAGGAGATGACCGGCCAGCGACAACCCACCCCCGATGACGAATCGGCCCGGGTCCATCAGTACCGTGGCCGCGGCCAGCGCATCAGCGAGAGCATCTACCGCTTCGCTCCAGATCTTTTGCGCTGCAGTTTCTCCGGTGCCCACACGATCGGCGATCTCGCGCGCCGAGACCGGCGACGCAGCCGTCAGTGCGGCGTACCGGGAGGAGATGCGGGACGCCGAGGCGATGGCCTCGAGGCACCCGTGATTCCCGCAGTGGCACGGTGGCCCGCCCGGACGCACCACGAGATGCCCGATCTCGCCGGCCAGGCCGGTGGCACCGTCATCGACGACGCCGTCGGTGGCCAGCCCTCCGGCGATCCCCGTCCCGATCGCGAGGAAGAACATCGTTCCGGTGCCGCCTCCCACGCCGCAACGGGCCTCGGCCAGCGCGGCGGTCCGCACATCGTGGGCGAGCACGACGGGCAACCCGGTCCGGTCCTGGATCAGCGCGACGAGCGGGGCATCGACCCAGCCGAGATTCGCTGCGTAGCGGGCGATCCCGGCGGCCGCGTCGACGGTGCCCGGGACGCAGAGCCCGATCGCCCTGACGGTGAAGTCGGTGTGCGCAGCAAGTTCGGCGGCGAGATCGACGATGCCGGCCACCACGGCCGCCGGACCTAGTTCGACGCCGGTCGGCCGCCGGGTCGCCATCAGCACCGCGCCCTGCTCGTCGATCAGCGCCGCCTTGATCGACGTTCCGCCCACATCCAGCGCCACCACGACCTGATCCACGGAGCAGATCGTATCGACCAGGTGCGGCTTCGACCCGCTCCGCCGCCGCTGCGCTCATGAACGTCGCCGTTCTGGGACTGGAGTGACGGAAATGGACCCGATCATGAGCGCCGTGGAAGTTGATCAGCGCGGGGCGGGCCGGGGGCGGGGCGGGGGGGCGGGGCGGGGGGGCGGGGCCGGGGGGGCGGGGGCGGGGCCGGGCGGGTCAGCCGCGAACGGTGAGGCCGACCTTCTGGAACTCCTTCAGGTCGGAGTAGCCGGCCTTGGCCATTGCGCGGCGCAGGGCGCCGAACAGGTTGCTGGTGCCGTCGGCACTGACCGCCGGCCCCAGCAGGAGCTGCTCCAGGGACACGTCGGCGAAACCGCACGGTCCGGCGAAGCCCCGGGGCAGCACCGGATGGGCGGCCGTAGTGGGCCAGAACCAGCCACCGGCCGGTGCCTCCGCGGCCTCGGTCAGCGGCTCGCCCAACATCACCGCGTCGGCACCGCAGGCGATCGCCTTGGCGATGTCGGCGCTCGTGTGCAGATCACCGGCGGCGATGACATGCACGTAGCGGCCGCCGGTCTCGTCGAGATAGGAGCGCCTCGCGGCGGCGGCGTCGGCGATGGCGGTGGCCATCGGGACCGCGATGCCGAGTACGTCGGCGGTCGTCGCATGGGCACCGCTGCCGGTGCCGATGATGATGCCGGCCGCTCCGGTCCGCATCAGGTGGGTGGCGGTCTGATAATTGGTCGCCCCTCCGACGATCACCGGGACATCCAGGTCGGCGATGAAGGACTTGAGGTTGAGCGCCTCGCCACCGACCTGGACGTGCTCGGCGGAGACGATGGTGCCCTGGATGATCAGCATCTCGATGCCGGCGGCGATCGCCTTCGGGGCGAGCGCGGCGGCGTTCTGCGGGGAGAGCCGGATCGCCACCGTCGACCCGCCGTTGCGCAGGGTGCCGATCGCCTCGGCCAGCAGGTCCTCGTCGACGGGGACGGAGTAGGCGGCCTGCAGCTCGGCCAGCACCTCGGTGGCGTCTGCGTCGGGACCCAGCGCCACGATCCCGTCGATCACCTTCTGCGGATCGGCGTGCCGGGCCCAGAGACCCTCGCCGTCGATCACGCCCAGACCGCCGAGCTTGCCGACCGCCGTCGCGACGGCCGGCGAGACCACCGCGTCGCAGGCTGCGGTGAGCAGCGGGATCTCGAACCGGTAGGCGTCGATCTGCCAGGCCGTCGAGACCTGCGACGAGGACCGGGTACGGCGCGACGGCACGATGGCGACGTCGTCCAGCCCGTAGGTGCGGCGGGCCGTCCGGCCCATGCCGATCTCGACGGTCTCGTTCACGTTGTTCTCCAGATGCAGGTAGGGATTTCAGGACTGGACGGCTGCGGTGTGACACGGAGGCGCACATGTGGGACCGTCGACGGTCCTCCACGACCCATCGGGTACCACACCTGCGGGGGAACACCGGAACACCGTGACACGGAGAAACTACCGGTCGAAGTAGTTCGGGGCCTCGGTGGTCATCGTGACGTCGTGCGGGTGCGACTCCTTGAGACCGGCGGCGGTGATCCGCACCAGCTTGGCCTCCTGCAGACGGGAGATGGTGCGCGAACCGGTGTAGCCCATCGCAGCACGCAGACCACCGATCAGCTGGTGGGTCACGTCGGAGAGCTTTCCGCGGTAGGGCACCCGGCCCTCGATGCCCTCCGGCACCAACTTGTCGTCCGAGAGAACGTCGTCCTGGCCGTAGCGCGACTTGGAGTAGGCCTTGACCTCGCCGCGCGACTGCATGGCCCCCAACGACCCCATCCCGCGGTAGGTCTTGTACTGCTTGCCGTTGACGAAGATCAGCTCGCCCGGCGATTCCGAGACGCCGGCCAGCAGCGATCCGAGCATGACCGTGTCCGCCCCCACCGCGATCGCCTTGGCGATGTCGCCGGAGAACTGCAGACCACCGTCACCGATCAGCGGGATGCCGGCCGGGCGGCAGGCCTTCGCCGCCTCGTGGATCGCAGTCACCTGAGGTACGCCGATGCCGGTGACGATGCGGGTGGTGCAGATCGAGCCCGGCCCCACACCGACCTTGACGGCGTCCGCGCCGGCGTCGATCAGGGACTGCGCCCCGGCTCTGGTCGCCACGTTTCCGCCGACGACATCCACATGCCGTCCGACCAGATCCTTCTTCAGCCGGGCGACCATGTCGGCCACGGCGCGCGAATGACCGTGCGCGGTGTCGACGATCAGCACGTCCACCCCGGCGTCGACGAGGCCCATGGCGCGGACGTGGGCCTCGTCGCCCACGCTGACGGCGGCCGCCACCAGCAGGCGCCCGTCACGGTCCTTGGTGGCGTTGGGGTACTGCTCGGTCTTGGTGAAGTCCTTGACGGTGATCAGGCCACGGAGCTTGCCGTCGCCGTCGACCAGGGGGAGCTTCTCGATCTTGTGCTTGCGCAGGAGCCCGAGCGCCACTTCCGCGGTACATCCGACCGGCGCGGTGACCAGGGGCATCGGCGTCATGACCTCCCTGACCGGACGGTCCATGTCGACCTCGAACCGCATGTCACGGTTGGTGATGATGCCGACCAGGTGTCCCTGGGGATCGGTCACCGGGACACCGGAGATGCGGAACATCGCACACATGCCGTCGGCCTCGCCGATGGTGGCGTCGGGCGAGCAGGTGATCGGATCCGTCACCATGCCGGCCTCTGATCGCTTGACGATCTCCACCTGGGTGGCCTGGTTCTCCGGCTGCATGTTGTAGTGCAACACCCCGATGCCACCCTGACGGGCCATCGCGATGGCCATCCGGGATTCGGTGACGGTGTCCATCGCACTGGAGACCAGCGGGATCCTGATCGACACGTTGCGGGTCAGCCGGGTGGTGGTGTCGGCTTCGCTCGGCACCAGGTCAGAGGCGTCCGGCAACAGCAGCACGTCGTCGTAGGTCAGGCCGACGAGGGAGAACTTGTCATCGGTGGGGGCAGCGAAACTGTCAGACATGCAAGGCCTTCCTGGCGATCCTTGCGCCCAGTCTAAGGCGTGTCGTGCACCCGGAACATCGTTCACGATCTGCTGAGCGAGGAACCCGGGCAGCCGATCGTCACTGGCTGGCGACGGCTGGTGCGACCGAGGCGGCATTGGCTCCGGCGGGCGTGGGAGCGGGCGGAGTGGGGGTCGGCGTCGGGAGCGCGGACGTGGTGGACGCCGCCGTCGTCACCGGATCCGTGCTGGCAGCAGTGGGCGGACCGCTTGCACCCGGAGCTGTCGTGACCGGGCCGGTACTGCCGGGATACGGAGTGACCGGAGCGGTCGTGGCCGGCGCTGTCGGACTCGACGGGGCGCTCTGGCCGGACGTGCCCGGGCCGGTCGGGGTGGGTGCCGGATCGGTCGGGTTCGCCGGACGGGTGACCGGGGCGGTGGAACCCGAGCCCGTGACCGGCGGCCGGCCGGGGTCTGCCGACGCGGGCGAACCGGTGCTGCTGGACCGATCAGGGGCGGTCCCGGACGAGGGACCGGGCCCGTTCCCCGGAGCCCGGGACCCGGGAGGGGTGGCGCTGACACCGGTGGTACCGGGTTTCGTCCCGTTTCCGTTCGCCAGGGCCGACGACGCCGCTGCGACAACTGCGGCGGAGGACTCGACGGCCGCCGTCCTGGCCACCGAGGCGCTCGTCATCAGGTTGTGGTAGTCCAGCTCCAGCGACGTCTTCGCCTGGGTCAGCTCGGCCAGACTCACCTTCTCCATCTCGCCGCGGGCCTCGGAAAGCGCATCGATCGCGCTGGCGGGGTTGCCCGAACTCAGCGCCAACTTTGCGGTGGCGATCGAATTCCCGGCGGCGTCCTTGGCCGCGTAGTTGTCGAAACGATCGGAGTCGAGCACCCTGGTCAACGGCCAGAGCACATCGCCCGGCTTGGCCGACTGGGCCCCCACCGCCGCTGAGCCGAACAGCAGCGCCGAGATCGCCACGGCGACCCCCAGCATCGGCTTCAGTGCGCGCCTGGTGTGCTTGACGGCGGGTTGGCGATCGGCCCTGACCGCCTTCCGGACCTGCTCGGCGGTGGGTACCGAAGGCCACTGCGGATCGACGATCTCCGACCGCCAGGTGGCGAGCAACGGGGCCAGCGAACCGGCCGGGAACCCCGACGAGAACTGCTGCGGCATGGTGAAGACATCACCCTGGCCGGCAGCGATGCAGTCCAGGAGCTGGTCGTCGGCGGTGATCAACGTCAGATCATCGACGAAGGCACCCGATGCGGCCAGGTCGACCGGTACCGGATCGGCTGCTGCCCCTCGCGACCGCGACAGACGGGCCGGGGTCATCCGGACCACCGAGGAAGCGCCGGCTGCCGGCTCCGGCGCACTGTGCCGACCCATCAGACCACCTGCTCGAGCAGGCCGATGTCGTGTTCGAGCATCGTGCGCAACTTGGTCAGCGCGCGGTGCTGGGCCACGCGGACCGCCCCGGCCGTCATGCCCAGGGCATCGGCGGTCTCGTCGGCGGACAACCCGACGGCCACGCGCAGGCGCAGGATCTCCTGCTGATTCACCGGGAGGGTGGCCAGCAGGGTCGCCATGGTGTCGGCCACACTGGTCGCGACTGCGTTCTGCTCCGGCCCGAGATCGGTACTCACGGTTTCCGGGATGTCTGCCACCGGAACGGATCTGGAGCGGCCGGCCGCGCGATGGGCGTCCACCACCTTGTGGGCGGCGATGCCGTAGACGAAGGCCAGGAAGGGCCAGCCGTCCCGACGGTACGTGGGCAGAGCTGTGACCACAGCCATGCACACCTCCTGCGCGACATCGTCTGCGGTCGACAGGGACTTGTGACCGGCGGACAGCCGTGAACGGCAGTACCGCACGACGAGTGGATGGATTCGAGCCAGCAGGATTCCCAGAGCGCCGCGATCCCCGCGGACAGCGCTGTCGACGACGGATTCGAATCCGTCGCCTTCAGGTGCATCCTCTACGTGATCCATCGTTGTGACAGGCCTGTCCGTTACAGGGCCGCCCCGAACAGCGGGCAGGACGAGTTGATCCTAGCTGCGCCGCCCGGCCGGCGACATCCCTCTTCAGGCCACGAGTCCGCGGCGGAAGCCCACTGCCACGGCCTGCGCCCGGTCGCGAGCGCCGAGCTTGCGGAAGAGCCGGCGTGCGTGGGTCTTGATGGTGTCCTCGGACAGGAACAGTTCCTTTCCGATCTCACCGTTCGACTGCCCCTGGCTCATCCCCCGGAGCACCTGCAGCTCACGCTCGGTCAACTGCGCCTGACCGTCGACCGCATCGCGCGGCGAAGGAATCCGCGGGCTGGTCAGCGTGTCGGCCAGCGCGGCCACGATCTCCGGTTGCGTCGCGTCCCATCGAAGGAATCCACGGGCGCCACACGCGATGGCGGCGGCGATGGAGGCCGTGTCGTCAGGTGAGCCGAAGACGATCACGACCGCAGAGGGGTGGATCGCCAGCAGCCGGCGGGTCGCCTCGATACCACTGGTCAATGCCCGCTGGGTCCCGATCAGCACCACATCGGCCGCCTCCCGGCCGTACCGGCCGAGCAGCTCGTCGCCACCACCGACGCAGTCGATCGACTGGACGGACGGCACGGAGGCCATCACCCGGTTCAAGCCGTCCCGGGCACTACGGCGCTCATCGCAAATCAGGACGCTGGTCATGCCAACCTCTTTCCGCGTGTTCGCCGGCGATGCGTCGCCGGCGGTCGTCGACCGGACGGGGATGTCGCCCGGTCGAACATCGATGTCTGGAACCAGCATCTTGCAAAGCCCCGACCGGGTAACACCCGTTCGAGTACCGCCGTTCGCCCCAAAATGGATCTCAGAGGCCAAACCATGACACAAAGATGATGAACTTTGACGGAGTGTAGCTGAGACGTAGCTCTGAGTACGTCACAAGGGCTCGTTGATGCTCAATCGTGACCACGGAGCGCACGCAGATTCTCTGATGGGGCCTCCGGTCCACCCGTTCATCACCACGGACGAACGCCCAACCGGGGGAATACGCCCGCCGGCACGGCGCACCGGATCGCCGCGACCCGTGCTTCCAGCCGCTCCGGCGGGGTGAATTCGATCTTCGACGATCCCGGATCGGCTCTTGATGCGCCCGGGCGAAGGGCCTAGGGTCATGATCACAGCAGCGTCGATATCAATGCGGATGCGACCAGATCGTGCTGGGTTCCGGCCTCTGCCAGCACCTGACCGCGAGCTTGCCTTCAACGCGTTCGTCGACGGCGGCGAGCGATGGAGGTGGACAGCACCATGGCCGATACCAGGCGTCTTCCTGGACCGAATGCCGACGTGTGGGACTGGCAACTGCATGCTGCCTGCCGTGGGATGGCGAGTTCCTTCTTCTTCCACCCGGAGGGCGAACGGGGCCCGGCCCGGAGTCGGCGCGAAGCCACTGCGAAGGCCGTCTGCCAGGAGTGCCCCGCCCTGATCGCCTGCAGGGCGCACGCGCTGGAGGTACACGAACCCTACGGAATCTGGGGCGGACTCTCCGAGGGGGAGCGTCAGCAGCTGCTGGATCTGTCCGTCCGGGCCGGCTGACTCCGGCGCACGATCACCGACCGACATCGCTGCGGTGACCGCGGGTGAGCAGGGGTACCTCATCAACTCGTTCGGCACAGTCGGAAGGGCGCTCGTGGTGGCACACCCACTCCGACGCCTGCACCCTGCACTCTTCAGTGGCATGAGGTGAAGGCTAGACGAGCGGGGTCCGCCTGTCACCCCTTCGCGCATTCACGGCGTCACTCCAATAGTTGAAAAAGGTCTCGAACGGAGCCGAATGATGGCGCCTCGACCTGCGAGCTCCGCGCAACGTCATCAATAGGGCCGCGTCCGAGCAGGTAGCCGGGTCATCCGAGTGACGCAAGCCGGACATTCCGCAGGGACGTGACTGAAAGTAGTGGGAGCGACGAAAGCGGGCAGCGCCGTAGATTTCCGGCACTGCCCGCTTCGTCGTCGCCGACCGTTCCGACGTGCCACCCGAGGTGGCGGTGTTCACCGATCAGTGCTGGTGGCCGTGGCCGCCGTGACCGCCGGCCGCGGCCGTCTCCCGCTCCGGGATGTCCGTCACGGTGCTGGCCGTGGTCAGCACCATGCCAGCGATCGACGCCGCGTTCGCGACGGCCGACTTGGTGACCTTCACCGGATCGATGATGCCGGCAGCGATCAGATCGGTGAAGACGTCGCCGGCGGCGTCGTATCCATGACCGACCGGGAGATCGGCGATCTTGTTGACGACCACCGAACCCTCCTGGCCCGCGTTGGCCGCGATCCAGAAGGCGGGCGCGCGAAGGGCCTTGCGGACGATGGCGACACCGGTGCCCTCGTCACCACCCAGTTCGGCCTCGAGCGCATCCAGTTCCAGTGATGCGTGGACCAGCGCCGACCCACCACCGGCGATGATGCCCTCGGCGACCGCTGCCTTGGTGGCGGCCACCGCATCCTCGATGCGGTGCTTGCGTTCCTTGGCCTCGGTCTCGGTGGCGGCGCCGACCTTGATCACGGCGACGCCGCCGGCCAGCTTGGCCAGCCGCTCCTGCAGTTTCTCCTTGTCCCAGTCCGAATCCGTCGCGTCGATCTCGGCCTTGATCTGCGAGACGCGGTCTGCGATGGCCTGCTTGCTGCCGCCGCCGTCGACGATCGTCGTCCCGTCCTTGGTGACGGTGACCCGGCGAACCGAGCCGAGCACCTCCAGTCCGACGTCCTTGAGCTTGAGCCCGACCTCCGGTGAGACGACCTCGGCACCGGTGACGATGGCGAGGTCCTGCATGAAGTTCTTGCGGCGGTCGCCGAAGTACGGCGACTTGACCGCGACGACCTTGAAGGTCTTGCGGATCGCGTTGACCACGAGGGTGGACAGGGCCTCGCCCTCGACGTCCTCGGCCACGATCAACAGCGGCTTCGACTCGGCCAGCACCTTCTCCAGCAGGGGCAGCAGATCCGACAGGGCCGAGATCTTGTCGCGGACCAGCAGGACGCCGGCGTCCTCCAGAACGGCCTCGGCGGCTTCCGGATCCGTAGCGAAATGCGGTGAGATGTAACCCTTGTCGAACTGCACGCCGTCGGTGTACTCGAGCTCGATGGTCTGGCCACCGTGCTCCTCGACGGTGACGACACCGTCGGCGCCGACCTTGTCGATGGCCTCGCCGAGCAGATCGCCGATGTGGGTGTCGCGCGAGGCGATGGTGCCCACCTGGGCGATCGCGGCACGGTCACCGGCCACCGGGGTGGCGCGGGACTCGAGGATCGAGATGACCTTGTCGGCCGCCTTGGAGATGCCGGAGCGCAGCGCCAGCGGGTCGGCGCCGGCGGCCACGTTGCGCAGGCCCTCGGTGACGAGCGCCTGGGCCAGCACGGTGGCCGTCGTCGTGCCGTCGCCGGCGACGTCGTTGGTCTTCGTGGCCGCCGTCTTGGCCAACTGGGCGCCGAGGTTCTCGTTGGCGTCGTCCAGGTCGATCTCGCGCGCAATGGTGACACCGTCGTTGGTGACCGTCGGGCCACCGAACTTCTTGTCCAACACCACATACCGGCCACGCGGGCCGAGGGTGATCTTGACCGCGTCGGCCAGCTTGTCGACGCCGCGCTGCAGCGCCGACCGGGCCTCGGAGTCGAAGCTGATCTGCTTCGCCATGGTTATGCCAGTCCTTCGTCAGATGGTGCGGGAGATGAATGTTGCCAGGGATGAACGGGTGAAACACCTACGCCCCGACCCCGCGATGAGCGGAAGCCGGGGCGCAGGCATGGATCAGCGACCAGAGGTCACTTGGTGACCTTGGCGAGCACGTCGCGTGCCGACAGGATCAGGTACTCCTGGCCCGAGTACTTGACCTCGGTCCCGCCGTACTTGGAGTAGATGACGACGTCACCTTCGGCGACATCGACCGGAACCCGGTTGCCGTTGTCATCGATACGGCCCGGTCCGACAGCGAGGACGGTGCCCTCCTGCGGCTTTTCCTTGGCGGTATCGGGGATGACGATGCCGGAGGCGGTCGTCGTCTCGGCTTCGTTGGCCTGGACGAGGATCTTGTCCTCGAGCGGCTGGATCTTCACGCTCACGGTGTGATCTCCCCCTTCTGGGGTCTGAAAAGAGTCTGCGGACGAACCTGGGAGCACTGCTGACCGGCGCAGGTACACGTCGGCCGACGGAGCAATGGCAGGCCCGTCGTCGCGGGAGCCGGGCCGTCGCTGCACCGTGCAACTAGCACTCTAGCCACGAGAGTGCCAGGTCTCAACCCGGGGGTCGGTTTATTCTCCGGGCCACCGGGCGACCTACTCCTGGACCGCCGAATCGGCCAGCAGATCCCGCAGACCCTTGACCGTCGAGCGGGCCTGCTGCCCCTGCTCCGACCCGGCCCACCGGGTCGCCCACTCGTTGTCCTGGGCCAGCAGGATGCGGTTGAGGGCAGCCCCGGCCAGCTGCCGGCGGGACGGGGTGAGCTCGATCTCCAGGTCGACGAACCAGGCCGCGACCGCAGTCGGGTCGTTCGCCCCGACCAGCACGTCACCGTCGAATTCGGCCAGCAGAAGGGCCAGCGCCACCAGCGCCGACTGCACGTCCGCAATGGCCAGCGGCTGCTCGGCCTGGGCCACCCTGCGCAGTGCAGCGGAGATCAGATCGCCGACGTCGGTCGGCCGGGCCGCCTGCAGCGAGACCAGAAAGCCCTGTGCCGCATCGTTTTCGAAGATCCCGGGGCCTGAGCTACCCATCTTGTCCCCTCCTGGGCTCGTGGTTCGGCAAGCAGTATGCGCCGCTCCCCGACCCCGCCGGGCGCACGGTCAGTCGGCCAGCACCCGGGCGACGGGCATCGCCGGGTCGCCCGTCAGGAACGGACCGGACGGGCGCGCCCCGGCGGCGACCAGGTGGGCGCCCACCGCCGCGATCATCGCGCCGTTGTCGGTGCACAGCCCGGGACGCGGAATGCGCAGGGCCAGACCCGCTGCGGCACAACGTTCCCGGGCCAGGGCCCGCAACCGGCCGTTCGCCGCGACCCCGCCGGCGACGACGACGGTCCCGATCCCGAGATCGGTGGCCGCCCTGACGGTCTTGGCCGTCAGCACATCGGCCACCGCCTCCTGGAACGAGGCGCACACGTCCTCGACCGGCACCGAACCGCCGGCCCGCTCGATGCTCTCGACGAACCGGGCGACGGCTGTCTTCAACCCGGAGAACGAGAAGTCGTAGGGCGCATCCTGCGGGCCGGTCAGTCCGCGGGGGAACCGGATCGCGGCCGGGTCACCTGCCGCCGCCAGTTGATCGATGATCGGACCGCCAGGGTAGCCCAGCCCGAGGAGCCGGGCCACCTTGTCGTACGCCTCGCCCGCCGCGTCGTCGACGGTGGTGCCGACCTCGGTGATCCGGCCGGCCAGGTCGTCGATCCGCAGCAACTGGGTGTGGCCGCCGGACACCAGCAGCGCGAGGGTCGGCCGGGGCAGCGGGCCGTGCTCGAGCGTGTCGGCCGCGACGTGGCCGGCCAGGTGGTTGACCCCGAACAGCGGCACGTCCCAGGCCGCGGCGTAGGCCTTGGCTGCGGCCACCCCGACGAGCAGCGCGCCGGCCAGACCGGGCCCGCTGGTCACGGCGATCGCATCCACCCGCCCCGGTGCGATGTCGCTCCGGGCGAACGCGGTCCTGACGGTGTGGGTCATCGCCTCGAGATGGGCCCGGGAGGCGATCTCCGGCACGACCCCGCCGAAGCGCGCGTGCTGGTCGGAGCTGGAGGCGATCTCCTGGCCGAGCAGTTCGGGTCCCGCGTCGGTCAGCCGGACCAGGCCGGCGCCGGTCTCGTCGCAGGAGGACTCGATCCCGAGAATCACCGCGCCCGGCCCCAGCCTGACGACGCCGGGGGCTTCTGAAGTCGTCATGCCCGTTTCTCCATCGTGTAGGCATCGGCCCCGCTGGGCTGGTAGTAGCGCCGGCGCAACCCGATCCTGGTGAACCCGGACGACTCGTACAGACCGATCGCCGCGATGTTGTCGGTCCGGACGTCGAGCAGGATCCGGCGGTCGCCCGCGGCGGCCAGCAGGTCGGTGAACAACGTGCGCCCCAGGCCGGCGCCCTGACTTCCCGGCCGCACCCCGATCGTCTGCACCTCGGCCTCCGTCGCAGCCCTGGCCAGACCCGCATATCCCTCGACCAGTCCGTTCTCCCCGCGAACGACCACGTAGTGGTGCCCGGCGGCGAGTTCGGACCAGAACATCGCCGGGGTCCAGGGCGAATCGGTCGGGAACAGCAGGATCTCCAGAGCGGCCACCTGCTCGATGTCCCACCAGCGCATCGGTTCGGGGGTCGCCTGCGCCCCTGGTGCTGCGGTCACCGCCCCAGCACCGACTTGCGGGGTCCGGGTGCGGTGGCATCGGGGCGCCGGAGGTACAGCGGTGCCAGCGGGCCCGGCACCACCCCGGTGAGCAGTGCCCTCGCCGCCGCCAGCACCAGACCGGTCCCGAGGTGGCCGGTCGGCGCCGGTACCGGCAGCGGCAGGACGGGGGCCAGCAGCTGCGTTCCCGGACCGATCATGCGCCCCGCCGTGACGCCGGCCGAGGCCAGCGCGGCCGGCGCGGCGACCGGGGTGATCGGCGCCGGTCCGAACAGCCGCGCCCCGCTCGCGGAGTAGGCGGACAGGTAGACCTCCCGTCGGCGCGCATCCGTCACCACCAGGAAATCAGCGTGATCGGACGGTCCCGGCGGTTGGCTGCGGGCGATCGCGTCGTGCGAACCGACGCCGTGGACCGGGATGTCGAGCGCGTCGCCCAGCGCCTGCGCGGTCGCGACACCCACCCGGAGCCCGGTGAACGGACCCGGCCCGAGGCCGATCACCACTGCGTCCAGATCGGCGAGAGCCTTCCCCGACTCGGCCAGGGCCTGCTGCACCAGCGGCATCAACTTCTCGGCGTGCGCGAAGGGATCGGTCACCGTGTGCTCGGAGAGCAGGGTGACAGGCTCGGCGCGCGCGGACGGGTCGAGAGCCAGCTCGTGCGGACGGAGCAGCGACAGCACCGCCGCGGTGACGGCAGGGGTCGAGGTATCGATGGCGAGCAGCAGCACGCGTGGATTCTAAGGCGCAGGGTGCCGTTGCCCCCATTTCGCGCGGGCCGGCGTCGGTACGCCCTATGGTCGGTTGATCACGGTGCCGGTGCTGTCCACCGCCTGGAACAGGGCCGGTCCGACGAGGCTCGCGAGTGCTCCGACAACGGGGAGAGGACCGCAGGTCCATGGCCGAACTGGTGACCCTCGCCGACGTGGCGCGCGCCGCGGGTGTCTCGCTGGCGACCGCGTCCCGTGCCCTGTCGGGTGCGGCCGGCCGGACGGTCAGGGCCGATCTCAAGGCCAAGGTGCTGCAGGCCGCGTCCGACCTGGACTACTCCCCCAACGCCAACGCCCAGGCCATGGTCCGTGGGACCACCACGACGGTCGGACTGATCGTGCACGACATCGCCGACCCGTTCGCCGCGGCGATCGCCTCCGGAGTGATGGCGGTGGCCGCCGAACGCGACCTGATCGTCACGATCGCCTCGACGATGTGGGACCAGGAGACCGAGATCCGCCACGTCGAGGCGCTGCGACGGCAGCGGGCCAGGGCCGTCATCCTGGCCGGCTCGCGCTTTTCCGACGGCGACCTGCAGGACCGGCTGGCGGCCGAGGTCGCCGGGATCACCGCCGCCGGCGGGCATGTGGCCGCGATCGGCCAGAAGGCGTTGCCCGTCAATACCCTGGTGCTCGAGAACGCCGGTGGGGCCAGACGTCTGGCGCGGGTGCTGTGGAGCCAGGGTTACCGGTCCTTTGCCGTGCTGGCCGGCCCCGAATACCTGCTCACCAGCGAGGAACGGCTGGCCGGCTTCCGGGAGGGCCTGGCCGACTGCGGACACGAACTGCCGGACGAGAACGTCATCGCCACCCAGTTGACCCGTGACGGCGGCTACGTCGCCATGACGGAACTGCTGGACCGGGAGGTCGAGGTGCAGGCCGTCTTCGCGGTGAACGACGTGATGGCGGTCGGCGCGATGGCGGCCCTGCGCGAACAGGGGCACCAGGTGCCGCAGGACATGGCGCTGGCCGGCTTCGACGACATCGCCACCCTGCGCGACGTCCAGCCGCCGCTGACGACCGTGCGACTTCCGTTGGTGCGGATCGGCCGTCGCGCCCTGGAACTCGCCCTGGACCAGGTCGACGGCCAGGAACCGGTGGCGCTGACCGTCCCCGGTGAGGTCGTCGTCAGGGCCAGCACCCCGGCCCGTCACTGAGCTGAGCATCACGTCCGTCCAGCCCTCACAGGAAGCATCCAGCAGCAGCAAAGGATCCACCTGGGTGCCGGGCCCAGAGTGAACTCATGACCGCCTACGAGATCACCCAGGACCTGCTCAATGCCACCACCGGCGTCACGGCAGCCGCGACACGGCCCCGACGGATCGGCCGCCTGCGCGGCATCATGACGGCCGGCATCGCGGCCGGTGCCGTGATCCTGGCCGTCCCGGCCGCCTCCGCCGCCTCCGCAGCCCTGACGCCGTCGCACAGCGCCGTGGCCGAGAACAATGCGAGTTCGACCCTGCCGTCCACGATCACGCTGACCACCCGCCGCACTGGGTCCGTCATCCTGTAGCTGCTGCACAGCAGGCGGTTTCGGGCCGGATCGTGCGCGGACCAGGTTCCCGCCGGACGCTCGGTTACTGTGAGGAGGTCTCCTCCCCGGCAACGAATCGAGCAACGATGAAGCGGACCCTCCTGATGGCCGTCGGTGGCTTGATCACCGTGTTCGGACTGCTGTTCCTGCTGCAGGGGAGCGGCCTCGTCAAGGGCAGCCCGATGACGAACAACCACTTCTGGATCTACGCGGGCGCCGTCATCGCGATCGTCGGCGCGGCCATCCTCGTGCTCGGCGTGCGGACCGCCAGGACCCGCATTCGCTAGTTCCCGACGAGGGGGCGTTCAGATCCGGGAGACGCCCGGGTCCGGGAGATGCTCGAGTCCGGCCGACCGCTCGGCCCAGTCGCCGCCGATCGGGGTCAGCGTCGCGACCCTGGTGTCGTCGGGCAGGCGTTCCAGGTGGACCACCAGGCGCGCGTCGGCGAGCCCGTCTGCGATGCCCTCCCCCCACTCGACGACCACCGCCGACGCGGTCAGATCGGTGTCCAGATCCAGATCGTCGAGTTCGACGGTTCCGGAGAGCCGGTACGCGTCCACGTGCACCAGCGGGACGCCCCCCGGCGCGGCCGGATGCACCCTGGCCAGCACGAACGTCGGGGACGTGATCACCCCGGCGACCCCCATCCCGGCGCCGATGCCCTTGGTCAACGCCGTCTTGCCGGCGCCGAGCGAACCCGACAGGATGACCAGATCCCCGGCGGTCAGACGCCGACCGAGCGCCGCACCGAGAGCCAGCGTGTGCGCCAGGGTGGGCAACTCCAGCGTCAGGTCGGCGGGTGCGGCGGGGGCGGGGTCCGGCTCAGCGTGCACGCCGACTCACCCGGACTTCCGGGCGATGGACCTGGCATGCACCACGGCCCGGGACAGCAGTCTGCGCAGCGCTTCGTTGACGATGTCCGGGCGCTCCATCATCGCCATGTGACCGGCACCGGCGATGACCACGAGTTCGGCGTCCGGGAGCGCCTCGGCAATGGCCCTCGACCGGGACAGCGGCGTTTGCCGGTCCGCATCACCGCAGATGACGACGACCGGCAGGTCGGCGAACACCGCCAGCGAGCTCATCTGCTCGAGAGACATCAGCGCCGGGAGGAAGTCGGTGATGACGTCGATCGGGGTGGCCGAGATCATCTCGTCGAGGTAGTCCACCATCTCCCCGGGTACGTCCTTCTGCGCGAACCCGAGCGCCCTGGTCAGCAGCCAGACGGCGTCGCGACTGCCGGCGCGGCCGCGTTCGATCAGTTTCGGGTAGCGGGCGGCCGCACCGCCGGCGATCTTGAGCAGCAGGCTGTTGGTCGACAGCAGGGCGCGGGACACCGGCAGGCTCCTGACCTCGCCGGCCGACGTCGACACCAACCCGACTCCGGCCACCCGGTCGGCGAACAGTTGCGGTCGCAGGCCGGCCAGCGTGATCAGCGCCATGCCGCCCATCGAGTGGCCGATCAGCACGACCGGACCGTCCGGGGCCGCCGTGCCGATCACCGAGGCAAGGTCGCCGGCCAGGTCGCTCATCGCGACGTGATCGGAACCGGCCCGCGTGGATCGGCCGTGCGAACGCTGGTCGAAGAAGACCAGGCGGGCCGACGGGCCTCTGCCGCCGGCGCCGAATCCCTTGCCTGCCAATCCGATCCGTTGGTAGTGCCACGAACCGGACCGCAGCGTCCAACCGTGGCCGAAGATCACCGTCAGGGGCGCGTTCTCCGGGCCGACCTCCTCGACGTGGAGCACGACGCCGTCGTCGGCGATCACCGAGTAGGTCCGGTCCGCGGCCAGGCTGTCGTAGCCGGGGGCGTCGTCACCGGAGGGGGCGCGGAACTTCCGGACGGCACGTCGCTGCGCGGTCACCCCGCCCAGCGCGGCCGCGCCGATCACTCCGGTGGTGATCGAGGCGGCCCCGATGATCTTGCCCCAGGTGCTCACGTGGATCCCTCGTCCATTCCTCCACCGATCGGAACGGGATCGTCGGCAGGGTGCCCAACATACCTCCGCGGAACCCGCACGGAGATTCTGGTGACGATCTCGTAGGCGATCGTGCCGGCCGCGTCGGCCCATTCGGTCGCCGTGGGTTCGCCGCTGGTGCCGGGCCCGAAGATGATCACCTCGTCCCCCACCGCCACGGCATCCTCGCCGCAGTCCACGACGAACTGGTCCATCGCGATCCGGCCGGCGATGCCGCGCCGTGTCCCGCCCAGGAGCACCTGGCCCCGGGCGCCGGCGGCTCGCGGGATGCCGTCCGCGTAACCGATCGGCACCAGCGCGAGAGTGGTCTCCTGCGTCGTGCGGTAGGTGAGGCCGTAGGACACCCCGTGATCGGCCGGCACCCGTTTGACCAGCGCGACCCCGGCGCGCAGCGTCATCGCCGGGAGCAGATCCGGAACCTCGTGCTCGAACGGGCTGATCCCGTACATCCCGATGCCGCACCTGACGAGGTCGAAGGTGGCCGCGGGCCACGCCAACGTGCCGGGGGTGTTGGCCAGATGACGCCATCTCGGGTTCAGCCCGGCGGCTTCGGCGACGGCGCAGGCCCGCCGGAACGCGCTGATCTGGTCCGTCACCGACCCGTCGTCCGGCAGGTCCGCGGACGCGAGGTGGCTCATCAGCCCGACGACGCGGATCCGGCCGCGTCGCTGCGCCCTGGCCGCATCGTTCACCAGGGCGGGAAAATCAGCCGGGGTCGAGCCTCCCCGGCCCAGCCCGGTGTCGATCTTGAGGTGCAGGTCGGCCCGGCCGCCCGGCGCCTGACCGGCGGCCTCGAGCACCGCAGCCAGCTGCAGCGGCGACGAGACCACCAACTGCACACCGGCCGCGATCGCGGGTCGGATGTCCTGCCCCGGCACCCACAGCCAGGCGACGATCGGCCGGTCCGCGGTGGCCTCCAACCCGGCCGCGACCAGTGCAAGACCCTCGCCGGGGGTGGCCACGCCGAGAGCGAGGGCTCCCGCCCGCCGCGCGGCCTCGGCGACCGGCACCGCCCCGTGCCCGTAGGCGTCGGCCTTGACGACGGCCATCAGCTCGGCGGCCGGGTTCGAGTTCCTGGCCACCTGCAGGAGCCACCGGACGTTGTGCTCGATCGCAGCGAGGTCGATGACGGCCTCGGCGCGGATCTGGGTGGTCACCTGACGATGGAACCACGTCCTGCTGCCACTGGAGAGAGCCGGGGCGACTCAGAAGCCGGGCACCCGGATCCGGTCCCAGAGGGCAGTCGCCCCCGGCGCCCGGTCGGCCGCGGCCCGCTCCCCCGCCCTGCCGTGCAGGTGCGCACCCGCGGCTGCTGCCTCCCAGGCGGTCAGCCCGCCGGCCAGCAGCGAGCCGATGATTCCGGAGAGCACGTCGCCGGATCCGGCCGTGGCCAGCCAGGACGAGCCGGTGGTGTTGACCGCGACCCTTCCCCCCGGATCGGCGATCAGCGTCCGATGTCCCTTCAGCAGGACGGTGGCGCCCGATGCCGCGGCCGCCGCGCGCACCGACCCCAGGCGGTCCGAGAGGTCGAGATCGGGGAACAGGCGGGCGAACTCGCGGTCGTGGGGGGTCAGCAGGGTCGGCCGTCCACGACGATCCTCCAGCAGCGAGCGGCGCCCGGCCAGCAGGGTGAGGCCGTCTGCGTCGACCAGCACCGGGACGTCGGATTCCATCACCGCTCGGAGCCTGGCCCCGGATTCGGTGTCGGTACCCATCCCCGGCCCGGCCACCCAGGCCTGCACCGGGCCGGCCCCCTCCGGTTCGTCGGCGGCCACCACCTCCGGCCAGCGGCTCACCACCGCCTGCGCCTGCGGGCCGGCGTAGCGGACCATTCCGGGCCGGGTGTTGACCGCCCCGCCGACCGAAAGGATCGCCGCCCCTGGGTACTGCCGGGAACCGGCCACGATGCCGGGCACGCCACCGCTGAACTTGTCGCCGGCCCGGCCCGGATCAGGGAGCATCGCCCTGACGTCCAGGTCCGTCAGGCTGAACGTCTGCGCGCCGAGCGGCTCGAATCCGAGGTCGGCGACGACCACCGCCCCCGCGAAGGCGTCGGCGATCAGCAGGGCGGTCTTCAGCCCGCCGAAGGTCACCGTCACGTCGGCCCGGAAGGCCACCTCGGCACGCCCGGAGTCGGGGTCGATGCCGGTCGGCAGATCGACGGCGACCTTCAGACCCCTTGCTGCGTTCGCTTTCTCGACCAGACGCAGGACGCCCGGCCGCATCGGGGGTCGGCCCGCAAGGCCCAGCAGTCCGTCGATCACCACGTCCGCGCCGGCCAGCACCACCTCCAGCGACGGATCGGACGCCTCGAGGACCCGCCCACCGGCGCGGCGCAGCGCGGCCAGAGCGCCGGCGTGCGCCCTGGCTGCGTCGAGAAGGACTGCGGTGACGGCCATCTGACGACGACGAAGCGTTGCGCCGGCGTACAGCGCGTCCCCGCCGTTGTTGCCGGGCCCGACCAGCAGCACGACCGTGGCCCCGACCACCGGCCGCACCCGGTCCAGCACCGCCATGGCGATCTCGTAGGAGGCCCGCCGCATGACCGAATCGTCGTGGACATCCTGCAGCGCAACGGCTTCGGCGGCTCGGATCTGCTCGACGGAGTAGGCGGGAATCATCCGGGCCGACCCAGGGCGAGGACCACCGCGGCGGCGATCCCGGCGTCGTGCGAGAGCGACAGCCGCCATGCGGTGACACCGAGCTCGACCGCCGCCGCCAGTACCGTGCCGGTCGGCACCAGCAAGGGTCGTCCCGAGGACTCCGAGATCACCGTGCAGTCATGCCATTCCATCCCCCGCGGTACCCCGAGCGCTTTGGCCACCGCCTCCTTGACCGCGAACCGGCCGGCCAGCGACGTCGCGCGCCGCGGAGCGCCGGCGTCGTTCGTCAGCTCCGAGGGCGCGAACAGCCTCGCCCGCAGCGACGGGGTCCGCCGGAGGGACTCGGCAAAGCGTTCCACCGCAACGACATCGATACCGACGCCGATGACGACGTGACCGCCCGGCACGTCCGCTATCACTATTCGACCGTGACGGACTTGGCGAGGTTGCGCGGCTTGTCGATGTCGTACCCACGGGTCCTGGCGATCTCGGCGGCCAGGATCTGCAGCGGAACGGTGGCGACCAACGGTTGCAGCAGGGCGGGGACCCTGGGCAGTTCGAGCATGAAGTCGGCGAACGGGGCGACCGTCTCGTCACCCTCCTCGCCGATCACGATGGTGCGGGCCCCGCGGGCCTGGATCTCCCGGATGTTGGACAGCAACTTGCTGTGCAGCAGGGGCTGCGCCTTGGGCGACGGCGTGATGACGACCACCGGGAGGCCCTCCTCGATCAGCGCGATGGGACCGTGCTTCAACTCACCGGCGGCAAACCCCTCTGCGTGCATGTAGGCGAGTTCCTTGAGCTTGAGCGCGCCCTCGAGCGCGATCGGGAACCCGACGTGACGGCCGAGGAACAGCACCGCCTTCGAATCGGCGATCTCCCGGCCGAGCCTCCGGACCGGATCCATCAGCGCGAGCGTCTGCGCGACCGCGTCGGGCATCTCCAGCAGCGTGTCGTACTCGCGGCCGACCTCGTCGGCGTACTTGGTGCCGCGCGCCTGGGCCAGGGCCAGTCCGACGAGAAGATTGGCCGTCACCTGCGCCAGGAAACCCTTGGTCGAGGCCACCCCCACCTCGGGACCGGCGTGCGTGTAGACGACGGCATCGGACTCGCGGGGGATCTGCGACCCGTTGGTGTTGCAGACGGCCAGCACCCGCGCACGCTGGCGGCGGGCGTGCCGGACCGCCTCCAGCACGTCGGCCGTCTCGCCGGACTGGGTGATCGCGACGACCAGCGTGTCGCGGTCCAGCACCGGGTCGCGGTAGCGGAACTCGCTGGCCAGTTCCACCTCGACGGGGAGCCGCGTCCAGTGCTCGATCGCGTACTTGGCCACCAGCCCGGAGTGGTAGGACGACCCGCAGGCCACCACGAAGACCTTGTCGATGGTGCGCAGTTCGTCCTCGCCGAGCCGTTGCTCGTCCAGCACGATGCGGGTGCCGTCGAAGTGCCCCCGCAGGGTGTCCTCCACGGCCGCCGGCTGTTCCAGGATCTCCTTGTCCATGAAGAACTGGTGGCCGCCCTTCTCGGCGGCGGCCAGGTCCCAGTCGACGTGGAAGGGCCGGAAGTCGGTGGTGGCCGATTCGCCCGGCCGGAACGAGGTGACCTCGTAGCCGGCCGGTGTGATCACCACCATCTGGTCCTGGCCGAGTTCGACGGCCTCCCTGGTGTGCTCGATGAAGGCGGCCACGTCCGAGGCCAGGAACATCTCGCCGTCGCCGACGCCGATCACCAGGGGTGAGTTCCGCCGGGCCGCGACCAGCAGGTCGGGGACGTCGGCGTGGGTGGCCACCAGCGTGAACGCGCCCACCAGCCGGCGGCAGGTGGCGGCCATCGATGCGGGCAGGTCGCCGGCGGTGGGGCCGGACGCGTACGCCGCACCGAGCAGGTGCGCGACGACCTCGGTGTCGGTGTCGCTGGCCAACTCGATCCCGGCCCGCTCGAGCTCGGCCCGCAGCACCGGAAAGTTCTCGATGATGCCGTTGTGGATGACGGCCGTCCGACCGGACGCGTCGGTGTGCGGGTGCGCGTTGCGGTCGGTCGGGCCGCCGTGGGTGGCCCAGCGCGTGTGACCCATGCCGGTGGTGCCCTCGAGCGCCACCGCACCGGTGTCGATGTAGGCCTCGAGGTTGGCCAGGACACCGGCCTTCTTGGCGGTGTGCAGCTCGCCCGCCCTGTCCAGGACGGCCACCCCGGCGGAGTCGTACCCGCGGTACTCAAGACGCCGGAGGCCCGCCAGGATCTGCGGCAGTGCCTGACGTGGACCGGTGTATCCGACGATTCCGCACATGGTCATCAGGCTAACGGTTCGTCCTGACGCCGAGGCCGTCCGACGCAGCCGGCACGCCATCGGTGGCACACCGGACGACCCGTGGTCACGCTGGGGCACCACGATGTCATTCGACCGGGCAAGAATCCCCCGATCGGCCCGCCCGGTCAGGCCCCGGCCACGATCCGGCCGCCCCGCGACCGGGTGGCCTCCGGATCGACGGCGGGCCCGGCGGCATCCTCGCCCGGCGTCAGGTAGCCGGCCCTGTCCTGCGGGGCGGACGCGGCCACGGCGCGGACGTTGGCCCAGGCGCGCAACGCCTGGATCTGCTCGGCCTGGGTGATGGACAGCGGAACGGTGTTGGTGATGGCGCGTTGCAGGTCGTCTGCGACAAGGGCGCGACGTCCGTCGAACGCGTCGAAGCAGGCCGAGATGACCGACTGCTCGATCTCGGCGCCGGAGTACCCCTCGGTGAGCGCGGCCAGTCCGTCCAGCAGTGCGTCGTCGACGGGCAGGTCCCCGAGCGCAGGCCCCGCCTCCAGCCGCGCCCCGATGTGCAGGGCGAAGATGGTCTTCCGTTCGACCGTGGTGGGCAGGTCGATGAAGAAGATCTCGTCGAACCGCCCCTTGCGCAGGAACTCGGGCGGCAGCAGGGAGATGTTGTTGGCGGTCGCCATGACGAACACCGCTGACGTCTTCTCCTGCATCCAGGTCAGGAACGTACCGAAGACCCGGGCCGAGGTCCCCGAGTCCCCGGTCCCGGAAGCGCCTGCGGCAAAGCCTTTCTCGATCTCGTCGATCCACATCACGCAGGGGGCGACGGCCTCGGCGGTACGAAGGGCGGTCCGCATGTTCTGCTCGCTCTCACCCACCAGCCCCCCGAAAACCCGGCCGATGTCCAGCCGCAGCAGCGGCAGCGACCATGCGCTGGCCATCGCCTTCGCCGTGAGCGATTTTCCGCAGCCCGGAACACCCGTCACCAGCACGCCTTTCGGTGCCGGGAGACCGTAGAGGGCGGCCTCGTCCAGCCAGGATCCGGACCGCTTGGTCAACCAGGTCTTCAGGTTCCCCAGCCCACCGACATCACTGAGCTTCACCGTGGAGGTGATCATCTCCAGTACGCCGGACTTGCGGACGATCTGGCCCTTCTCCTGCTGCACGATCTCGACATCGCCTGCGGAGAGGTGGTTGTCGTCGACCATCGCCCTGGCGAAGGCGTTCTCCGCCTCCAGCGCCGTCAACCCGAGGGCCGCCTTCGCCAGCCGCTCGAGGGCGTCGTCGGCCAGGTCCACCGTCAGGACCTTGGACTCGGTGTTGAGCTTGATCTTGCGGTCCAGCAGCTCACGGATCTGACGCTCGGTGGGGAGCGGGAAGTCGACCACCGTCACCAGGGCCTCCAGGTCCGACGGAATTCGGGGGGTCGGAGAGACCAGGACGAGGGTCCTGGGCACCTTGCCGTCGGCGAACAGCCGGGCGGTGTCCTTGAGCGCCCTGACCACCTGGGTGTCCGGCAACTGGCTGCCGGTGCCCAGCCAGGGATGGAGGTCGACCATCACGACGACGCTCGCCGTGGTCAGCGCGGTGGCGGCCGCGAGGGCGGCGATCGGGGTCCGGGTCTCGGGGTTGCCGACCTGTCCGAGCGCGGCGAACCCGTCGGAGGTCGACCATCGGTAGACCTGACGCTGCGGGATCAACTGGGCCCGGTCCCCAGCCACCGACGCGATCTCGCTGATCACCCTGGACTCCTCGGCCGTGGCGATCGACAGGAGCGGGAAACGCGCCATGATCAACCGCCTCAGAGTTTCCGCGAAGCCGGCACCCGCCTGGTCCGCAACCATCGTCCGTGCCCCCTCGAAGATCGTTCCGGACGTCGGCACCGGTACCGCGAACTGCTGCCGCCACCACGCCTTCACCACCGACCGGCCGACGCCAGCAATACTGTACGAGAACACGCCCGCGCGGGTGCCAGATGCCCGCCGTGAGCGCCGTCAGTGCCCTCAGCGCCCTCAGAACCCGACCAGGAGGATCCAGATGCCGCCGTTCGGCAAGAAATCGTCGATCAGCATCGATCATCCGTCCTTGGAATACCTGTCCCACCGCGGCCCGCACCGGGTGGCGGCCGGCAACCTGGCCGATGCGGGCATGCCGGGCCTGGTGTTCGCGCCCACCTCCGGCCGCGGCCTCCCCGCCGTCGCGCTGTCGCACGGCTGGCTGCAACCGGCCCGGCGTTACTCGGACACGATGCGCTTCCTTGCGTCCTGGGGCTTCGTCGTCGTGGCTCCGGACACCGAGCGGGGTCCGATTCCCTCCCACGGCGCCATGGCCATGGACCTGACCGCGGCGCTCGACCTGGTCGCCACCGGCAAGCTCGGCAACGGCCGGGTGCGGGTGGACCCGCAGAAGCTGGGCGTCATCGGGCACTCCATCGGTGGCGGCGCAGCGGTTCTCGCGGCCGCCGCCCGATCGGGCATCGGCGCGGTGGTGACGGTGACCGCCGCCGCCACCCACCCGTCGGCGGTCGAGGCCGCAGCCAGGGTGCGCGTCCCCGGACTGCACCTGATCGGCGCAGACGATGACATGGCAGAGGGTGACGGAAGCTCGATCGCCGCGGCGTGGGCCGGCGAGGCCCAGCTCCGCACCGTCAAGGGGGCCAGCCATCTCGGGCTCGCGGAAGGCTCGCACTGGAGCTCGACGCTGACCGGCTCGGGCAACGAGAAGCGGATCCAGCACCTGGTCCGGCTGCTGGCCACGGCGTTCCTGCTGCGTCACCTGACCGACGGTGAGCAGCTCGCCGACGAGCTCAAGGGCAAGGTCAGGGGCACCACTCTCGAGGACCTCGACGAGGTCCGCGCCGAGTAGCGGCACCCGGGCCGGCTGGGTCAGCCGGTCACCTGTGCGACGACGGTCGCCACCCGTTCGGCGACGAGCCTGGCCTGGTCGGCCGTGGCCGCCTCGACCATCACCCGGACCAGGGGTTCCGTCCCCGACGGACGGAGCAGGATCCGGCCGAGACCGCCCAGTTCCCGTTCGGCCTCCAGCACGGACGAGGCCACCGCACCGGACGCGGCGACCGCTGCCTTGTCGCGGACCTTCACGTTGATCAGGATCTGCGGGAAACGCACCACGCGGGCGGCGAGCTGGGCGAGACTCTTTCCGGTGGAAGCCATCTCCGCCATCAGATGCAGTGCCGTGAGCAGCCCGTCACCGGTGGTGGCCTGCTCGGCCAGCACCAGGTGCCCTGACTGCTCGCCGCCCAGGCTGAATCCGCCGGAGCGCATCTCTTCCAGGACGTACCGGTCACCGACGCCCGTCGTGACGACGGTGATACCGGCCTCGGCCATCGCCTGGTGGAAACCGATGTTGGCCATCACCGTGCTGACCACGGTGGACGCGGCCAGCTTCCCGCGGACGTCCAGGGCGACGGCAAGGATGGCAAGGATGGAGTCCCCGTCGACGTCGTTCCCGGCGGCATCGATGGCCAGACACCGGTCTGCGTCGCCGTCATGGGCGATCCCGAGGTCTGCTCCGTGCTCCAGCACCGCAGCCCGGACGTGGTCGAGGTGGGTGGATCCGACCCCGTCGTTGATGTTGAGGCCGTCCGGATCACCGGCGATGACGACGACCTCGGCCCCCGCGCGTCGATAGGCCTCCGGCGCAGTGGCGAAGGAGGCGCCGTTGGCGCAGTCGACCACGACCTTGACGCCCGTCAGCGAGTGCGGGGTGCAGGCCTGCAGGTGTTCGAGATACCGGTCGATCGACGAGGCGGCCGAGGTGATGCGCCCCACGCCCGCACCGGTGGGCAGCGTCCGCTCTGCCTGCATGTCGGTCTCGATCGCGTCCTCGACGGAGTCGTCGAGCTTGACGCCGCCGGCCGCGAAGATCTTGATCCCGTTGTCGGGCATCGAATTGTGCGAGGCGGAGATCACCACCCCGAGATCGGCGCCCAGCTCGCCGGTCAGGAACGCCACCGCCGGGGTCGGCACCACCCCGAGCAGGAGCACGTCGACGCCGGCCGACGCCAGGCCGGCAGCGACCGCGGCTTCGAGCATCTCGCCGCTGGCCCGGGGGTCACGCCCGACGACCGCCACCGAGCGACGCACGGGGTCCGCCGACCCGCTGATCCTGTCTTCCGGAGACGACTCGGCCGCCCGGTCCGTTCCGACCGCACCCTGCCGGAGCAGAGCCTGGTCGATCAGGACGCGGGCGGCCGAGGTCGCCAGCGAAAGCGCAATGGACGGTGTCAGATCGGCGTTGGCCAGACCTCGCACACCATCGGTTCCGAAGAGCCGGCCCATGCGCGGTGGATCAGCGCTTGGAGTACTGGGGGGCCTTGCGGGCCTTCTTGAGGCCGTACTTCTTGCGCTCGGTGGCCCGGGCGTCACGGGTCAGGAAGCCAGACTTCTTCATCGCGGGACGATCGGTCTCGTCGAGCTCGATCAGGGCGCGGGCGATGCCGAGGCGCAGCGCACCGGCCTGGCCGGACACCCCACCGCCGTGCAGCTTCGCGTGGACGTCGTAGATGCCGTCCTTCTCGAGCTGGACCAGCGGCTCCTTGATGAGCTGCTGGTGCACCTTGTTGGGGAAGTAGTTGTCCATCGTGCGGCCGTTCAGAGTGAACACGCCGGTCCCCGGGGTCAGGCGGACGCGGACGACGGCCTCCTTACGACGCCCGACGGTCTGCACCGGGCGGTCGACGGCGACCTTGACGACGGTCGGGACGATGACTGGTGCGTCCTCGGACTCGGACGTGTACTCGGTGGCACCGTCTTCGGCGGATGCATCCAGGTCGGCCTCGTCGGCTTCGACGATCTCGGGAGTTTCGCTCACTGACTCGCTCTTCTCAATGTCTTCGTGCTGCGGGTGAAGGTGCTGCGGGTTTCAGGTGCTGCGGATTTCAGGTGGCGGGCCGAAGGGCTCCGCCGAACTTCGACATGTCCTACTGGGCGACCTGGATGATGTCGAACGGCTGGGGCTGCTGCGCGGTGTGCGGGTGGTCGGAGCCGACGTAGACCTTGAGCTTGCGGGCCATCGAACGGCCCAGCGAGTTGTGCGGCAGCATCCCGATGATGGCCTTCTCGACCAGCAGATCGGCGCGGGTGTCGAGCAGCTCGCCGACGCTCTGCTTGCGCAGGCCGCCCGGCTGGCCGGAGTGGCGGTAGAGGAACTTGCCGTCCCGCTTGTTGCCGGAGATGGCGACCTTCTCGGCATTGATGATGACGACGAAGTCTCCGGTGTCGACGTGCGGCGCGTAGATCGCCTTGTGCTTGCCGCGAAGCAGCTGCGCGGACTGGCTGGCCAGCCGGCCGAGCACGACGTCGGTCGCGTCGATCACGTGCCAGGCGTGGGTGACGTCGCCGGGCTTGGGGCTGTACGTGCGCACGGATATGCCTCTGTCTCTCGAAATCACGGTCTATTGATCAGTATGTTCACGCTGCGGGGATGACACCCGCGGCGAGCGGTACCCCCCTGACGAGGGAAACCTGGGTGATGTGCTGCGCCGACCGCCGGAATCCCCCGCTGCGATGATCCGGCGGGCAGACCCGGGAGCAGTCCCGGTTCGGAGTCCGAAAGGTTCACGTTCGTGAGGCGACGCACAACACAACTGATGACCACTTGCTCCATGATCTGAAACCGCTTCAAGATCTGAAACCGTCATGACGGCGCAGTGGCACACCGAAAGTCAAGGTTACCGTGCCTTGGCGGTGAGGTCAAAATCGCGGACGTCAGAAGCCCTTGAGGATCGCAGCCTGCGACGACATCGCGGCATTGATGTCCGCCTGGCTGCTCGCGCTGACCTCCCAGGCGTAGCGGCCCGCGGTCCCCACACAGTAGTAGGTGGTGTTCAGTGCCTGCTGGATGCACCTGGCCGACGGCACACTCGAGGTCAGCGTGTAGGGCTGCATCCCGGCCACCGCCTTCTGGGTGGACGCCACGAAGCTGTCACGCAGCACGAGTGCAGCGGCGGCGTCCCTGGCCCGGTAGAGGGTCGCCCGGCCGTGGGCGACCTCGTCCACGCCGACCTGGCCGAACAGGGCCTTGGTACCGACGGGGTCGCTGTCGAAGTGGAGGTCGGCGGCTGCGGTGTAGATCCCGTCGCGCACGGTGGCATCGCCGTCCTTGTTCGGAAGCGTGTGCGCGAGCATGGAATCAGGATCGACCAGCAGCTTCATCAGGTCGGCGGGAGGGGTGGGTTGGAGCAGGGGCATGTAGACCATCTGCTTCTCGAGGACCTTCTCGGCCAGCGCGGCCTGCTGGGCCGGTGTGGACAGGTCGGTCGACGAACCGTCGAGATATACGTACAGCACCATGCGGCCCTGGGCCACGAAGGACTGGAAGTAGGACTTGCCGCCCGCGGCCGTGCCGAACCACCCGGCCGCCGCGGGTAGTCCGGCCAGCACCGCCGCCCCCCGGTCGGTGGACTTGTTGGCCGACGCTGCGGCGAGTGGTGCCACCGCCGCAGTGGCCTGCGCCCCAGAGGGGAACTCGAAGGCGGCCACCACCATGCCGTTGCCGGCTGCGTCCGACCTGGCCGACGAGAATCCGGTGATCATGCCGGCCCGTTGGGCCACCGCGGGGACGGGCGCGGCGAACAGGACCGACAGGGCAGACGGCCCGCGGAGCGGCAACGTCGACAGGTCGCCCCCCCGGTTGTAGCGGGGATCGATCAGGGTGGGCACCAGGAGGCGGGTCGCGATGCGGCGGGCTTCCAGCAGGTTCGCGCTGGCCTGCGTCCGCGGGTTCTTGTAGTACTGACCCGGAGCCGTCGGATAGGGGGCGCCGGTCCCAGCGGTGGCCTGCGGGCCGGTGGTCTGCGGGCCGGAGGTGCGCGGACCGGTCGAGGACGAAGGCGCGCCCGAGCCCGAAGACCGGCCGCCGGGGGCGGTGGTGGGCGGTCGAGGAGTCTGCGTCGCGCTGGTCCCCGGAGCAGTCGTCCCGGCCCGCGAGCCACCTGGCGTCGACCCGCCGGGACCGGCGGGCTGCGACCCCGGTGCGGTGCCGGTGCCGGCGAGCCCGGCCGCATCCGGAAGCGCACTACCGGCCACCGTGTGGGCACACCCCGCCGCGAACAACACCGCCGCCGCTGTCACGCACAGCATGGACCTGATCGATCTCGACATCTGTTCGTCCCCCTCGTTGATGCACAGCAGGCCGCCGATTCCGGACCTCTGCTCCATCCAAGGTAACCGGAGCCGGCCCGGCCCTCTGCCCGGAGTAGACCCTGCCGGAGCCCGATCGGTTCCCTGGCCACCCGCTCCGATGGCGCCGGGGCGGCCCGTTCGTCAGGAGTCCGGCGGAGGCAAAGCCCTGATGGCCCTGGTGGCGGTGGCCCGCCGTAGCAGCTCGGCATCGGGCGGGTAGTCGACCTGGACGAGCGTCAGCCCCAGGGCAGGCGCGATGTGGATGCCGGTCGATCTCGACCTGCTCGCGAGTTGGACGGCCGGGTGGCCGGTCGGTACCTGATGCTCTCCGACCGCGATCAGCGATCCCACCAGCGACCGCACCATGGAGTGGCAGAAGGCGTCGGCCTGCACGTCGATGACGACCTCCTCCCCCTCACGCCGGACCGTCAGTCCCTGCAGTTCACGAATCGTCGTCGCTCCTTCTCTCGGCTTGCAGAACGCCGCGAAGTCGTGCAGTCCGAGCAGCCGCGCCGCGGCGTCGGACATCGCTTCGACGTCCAACGGTCGCCGTCGGGAGAAGATGTCCCTGCGCTGCAACGGTTCGACCCCCCACTCCGCGATCCCGATCCGGTATCGGTAGTGGCGGCGGAGCGCAGCGAACCTGGCGTCGAATCCATCGGGTGCCATGCTGACCCGGCGCACCCTGACGTCGGTCGGCAGCAGTCCGGCCAGTCGTCGCAGGAGCCCCGTCCGCCCACCGGAGAGTTCGTCGGACCCGGGAGGGTCCGTCGGCCGCACACGGGGAGCAAGATGCCGCAGCCCGGCCCCCGGGACGTCGATGTGGGCCACCTGCCCGCTGGCGTGCACCCCGGCGTCGGTCCGGCCGGCGACCACGAGCGGGACGGCCTGACGGAACAGCACCACCAGCGCGTCGGTCAGGCATCCGGCGACGGTGCGCCGATCGGGCTGGGCGGCCCAGCCGGAGAAGTCGGTGCCGTCGTAGGAGATGTCCAGACGCAACCGGACGAGATCGTCGCCCGTCACCGCGTCGAGGCTCGCGTCCGTCATGCCGGTCCCTCCCCCGTGCTCGAGTGCCCATTCTGCCGAGTGCCCACTGGTCGAATGCCGATCGGCCGAATGCCGATGGGCCTAATGCCGATGGGCCTCCGACGCACGGACCGCGGTCGGGGACAGGAAAAGGCCCACCCCGGATCTCTCCGGGGCGGGCCCACCGCCTGGTCGGGTCGCCCCGACGGAGCAGTCCTACTTCTTGTCCGCTGCGTCCTCGGGCTCGGTCGTGACGGCAGAGTCCGTGGCCTCCACGGCCTCGGCCTCGCCTTCTGCCGGAGCCTCGTCGGCCGCCTGCTCGGCCTGCGTGGCCTCCTCGATCTCGGTCGGAGCCTCCAGCGGGGCCTCGACGGCATCGGCCGCCGTGGTGTCGGTCCGGGGGGCGTCGGCCTTCGGGGCTGCAGCCCTGGTGGAGGCGGCCCGACGGGCAACACGGTTGGCGGCGGAGGACACGGTCTCCTCGGTCACCAGCTCGATGATCGCCATCGGCGCATTGTCGCCCTTGCGCGGGGCCGTCTTGATGATGCGGGTGTATCCGCCGGCGCGCGTCTGGAACGACGGCCCGATCTCGGCGAACAGCTTGTGGACGACAGCCTTGTCCCGGATGACCTTCAGTGCCTCACGACGTGCGTGCAGATCGCCACGCTTGGCGTGGGTGATCAGCTTCTCGGCGAACGGCCGCAGTCGCTTGGCCTTGGCCTCGGTCGTGGTGATCTTGCCGTGTTCGAACAGCGACTGCGCGAGGTTGCGCAGGATCAGACGCTGGTGCTGCGGGGATCCGCCGAGGCGGGGTCCCTTCGTGGGAGTTGGCATGTCATGTCCTTGTGATCGTGTCCGTCACCTGGAGTGTCCAGATGTGCGGGTGAGGCGGCGCCCGGGAGCGAACTCCCGGACCCCGACGTTTTCCTATCCGTTTGTGGTGCTCCGGCCGGGCCGGCGCGCCGCCCGTCCCGTGCGAGGGACGGACCGTGGTGCTCGAACGATCAGACCTGCTCGGTCTCGGCGTAATCCGTGTCGTCGTTGGCCGTCTCGGCCGGGACACCGAAATTGGTGCCCTCGTCCGGGATGACCGTCGCGGGCGCGAAGTCGTCGTCGGTATCGCTCCAGTCGGCGTCGCCGTAGGCCTGGGCCGCGGCGGCGGGATCGAAACCGGCCGGCGAGTCCTTGAGGGACAGGCCGAGGCCGTGCAGCTTGATCTTGACCTCGTCGATCGACTTCTGTCCGAAGTTGCGGATGTCGAGCAGGTCGGCCTCGGTCCGCGAGACGAGCTCGCCGACCGTGTGGATGCCTTCGCGCTTGAGGCAGTTGTAGGAGCGGACGGTCAGGTCCATCTCCTCGATCGGCAGGGCGAACGCGGCGATGTGATCGGCCTCGGCCGGCGACGGCCCGATCTCGATGCCCTCTGCGTCGACGTTCAGTTCGCGGGCCAGGCCGAACAGTTCCACCAGGGTGGTGCCGGCCGAGGCCAGCGCGTCACGCGGGGAGATGGAGGGCTTGGTCTCGACGTCCAGCACGAGACGGTCGAAGTCGGTGCGCTGCTCGACACGCGTCGCCTCGACGCGGTAGGTGACCTTCAGGACGGGCGAGTAGATCGAGTCGACCGGGATGCGGCCGATCTCGGCGCCGACGACCTTGTTGGGCGAGGCCGGGACGTAGCCGCGGCCACGCTCGACGACGAGCTCGATCTCGAGCTTGCCCTTCTTGGTCAGGGTGGCCAGGTGCAGGTCCTGGTTGTGGACCTCCACGCCGGCCGGCGGCGCGATGTCGGCGGCGGTCACGTCGCCGGGGCCCTGCTTGCGCAGGTACATGGTGACGGGCTCGTCGTCCTCGCTCGAGACGACCAGTTCCTTGAGGTTCAGGATCAGCTCGGTGATGTCTTCCTTGACTCCGGGAACGGTGGTGAATTCGTGCAGCACGCCGTCCACCCGGATGCTCGTGACCGAGGCACCGGGAATGCTGGACAGCAGGGTGCGCCGGAGCGAGTTGCCCAGGGTGTAGCCGAAACCTGGTTCGAGCGGCTCGATGACGAACCGCGAACGATTGGCCGAGACCGGCTCCTCGGTGAGGGCCGGGCGCTGGGAGATCAGCATGGGTGGGTCCTTTCGACTGCAAAGGGTGGCGACCGCTATTTGACGCCACACAGGGGTCCTGCTGGTGGAGCGTTGGTGCTGGTCGAGCTACCCCATCGCGCTTATCAACTTCCTCGGCGCTCATGAAGTCGTCGACTTCTGGCACGTGAGTCCCAAAATCGGAACGTTCGTGAGCGCGGCCGAAGTTGATAAGCGCGACCGGGGTGCTGCTGCGGTGCTGCTGTCGTGCGGGTGGAGAGGGAACGGCCTACTTCGAGTAGTACTCGACGATCAGCTGCTCGGTGATCTGCGAGTCGATCTGGGCCCGGACGGGCAGCTGGTGGATGAGCACCTGCAGCGAGTTCGGGACGACCTGCAGCCAGGCAGGCGTCGGACGGTCGCCGAAGGTCTGGCGGGCCAGCTCCATCGGGAAGGTCTCCACGGACTGCTTGCGAACGGTGACGATGTCGTACTGCTCGACGCGGTACGACGGGACGTCGACGCGCTTGCCGTTGACCAGGAAGTGACCATGGGTCACCAGCTGGCGCGACGCGCGGCGGGTCCGGGCCAGACCGGCCCGGTAGACGACGTTGTCCAGACGCGACTCGAGGATCTGCAACAGGGTCTCACCGGTCTTGCCCGGACGGGACGACGCTTCCTTGTAGTAGCGGGAGAACTGCTTCTCCATGACGCCATAGGTGAAGCGGGCCTTCTGCTTCTCCTGCAGCTGGGTCAGGTATTCCTTCTCCTTGGTGCGCGCACGACCGTGCTGCCCTGGAGGGAAGGGACGGGCCTCGAACGCCTTGTCTCCACCGACAAGGTCGGTCTTGAGGCGACGGGACTTCTTGGTCATAGGACCGGTATAGCGAGCCATGATTTGGTTTCCTCTTCCCCGGGTCAGACCCGACGCCGCTTGGGCGGCCGGGTTCCGTTGTGGGCCTGGGGGGTGACGTCGGAGATCGCGCCGACCTCGAGGCCGGCGGCCTGCAGTGAGCGGATGGCCGTCTCGCGACCCGAACCCGGGCCCTTGACGAACACATCGACCTTGCGCATGCCGTGCTCGATGGCCTTGCGGGCGGCACTCTCGGCCGCCATCTGGGCGGCGAACGGGGTGGACTTGCGCGAGCCCTTGAAGCCGACGTGGCCGGCCGAGGCCCACGAGATCACGGCCCCGGTGGGATCGGTGATCGAGACGATGGTGTTGTTGAACGTGCTCTTGATGTGGGCGTGCCCATGCGAGACGTTCTTCTTCTCTTTGCGCCGGATCTTCTTGACGCCGGCGGCACCCTGACGGGTCTTCGGTGGCATGGCGTATTACCTGGCCTTCTTCTTGCCGGCGATGGTCTTCTTCGGGCCCTTGCGGGTCCGTGCGTTGGTCTTGGTGCGCTGACCACGCACCGGCAGGTGACGACGGTGACGAATGCCTTGGTACGAACCGATTTCCATCTTGCGACGGATGTCGGCCTGCACCTCACGGCGTAGGTCGCCCTCGACCTTGAAGCCGGCATCGATCTGCTCGCGCAGAGCGAGGACGTCGTCATCGGTCAGGTCCTTGGAGCGCAGGTCCGGGCTAATGCCGGTTGCGACCAACAGGGCAGCGGCGCGCGTGCGGCCGATCCCGTAGATGTAGGTCAGTGCGATCTCCATGCGCTTGTCGCGGGGAAGATCGACACCCATGAGTCGTGCCATTCGGCGCGGTACTCCTTCGGTGGTCCTCCAGGTGTCGGTCGCGTCCCGTCCCGATGTGTCGCCGCGGTCTCGCACTCCCCCGGTTGAGGGGCCGATCGACCGCGACACGGGCCCCGGCCTGAAGTCCGGGGGTGTACCGCTCCGTCCCGGAGGACGACTCGGCTGGTGACGCGATGGGTGCCCGTCGGTCCGACGGACGGTGGAACCTGCCCGCGGAACGCGAACAGGCGCCGGGGCCTGGATCAGCCCTGGCGCTGCTTGTGACGCACGTTGTCGCAGATGACCATGACGCGACCGTGCCGGCGGATCACCTTGCACTTGTCGCAGATCTTCTTGACGCTGGGCTGAACCTTCATCTGGCTGTGCTTCTTTCTCTTGCGCCACCCGGAGGCGGTGCTACTTCCCGCGGACCGGCCCGGGGGCCGGCTGCTCGCGAGGCAGACCCATTGCCTGCCTCACACCCTGCTGTTGATGCCAACCACCCCGTCGGCGCCGACTCGCGCCTGCGGCGCATCGGTTCCTGTGGACGCAGTGGTTCCTGTAGACGCAGTGGTTACTTGTAGCGGTACACGATCCGACCGCGGGTGAGGTCATAGGGCGAGAGCTCCACGACCACGCGGTCCTCGGGAAGGATGCGGATGTAGTGCTGCCGCATCTTCCCGCTGATGTGAGCCAGCACGCGGTGCCCGTTCTCCAACTCCACGCGGAACATGGCGTTGGGGAGCGGCTCGACCACGCGGCCCTCGACCTCGATGGCCCCGTCCTTCTTGCCCATATCCTCCGCAATCCGTTGCTGTTGTTCCTGCTGCACGGCACCTGTCGAAACGACTTCTGGTGCCGTGACCGCGCCCACGGGTGGGCACAGCCTTTCCCCTCGACCATGAGCCGTGGGTGTGACGATCGGGTAGCGCATCTCCAGTACCGACTGCCAGGTGTAGAACACCCTGGCCGGGTGACGGGCACCCCGGTATCGAATCAGCCCTGCAAAACCATCAGAGAGCGCACAAGAGGAGTCGATGACGATTCGCGGCCACAGCAAACCGACACGACACGTACGCCGAAACTCCACTGTACGCGTCCGAGCGTGCTCGACAAAGTCGAGCCCGGCAGCCGCATGCCTGCCACCTGCCGCGACGTCCACCTGCACCGTCCGCCCGGCGACGCCAACCCGGCGACGGCCACCCGGCATCCTC
Organism: Nakamurella sp. PAMC28650; assembly: GCF_014303395.1. Lineage (GTDB taxonomy): Bacteria > Actinomycetota > Actinomycetes > Mycobacteriales > Nakamurellaceae > Nakamurella. The sequence continues at coordinate 2,247,924 of NZ_CP060298.1, read as the reverse complement.
AACCCGGCGCCGGAGCGGGGGTCAGTCCAGCGAGACGGGCGTCACCCCGAACGGGGCCAGTTCCGCGATGCCCGCGTCGAGGGCAGTGAGCACGCTGATCCCGTCCTCGCAGATGGCGACCGAGTGCTCGTAGTGGGCCGCCCGGGCACCGTCCTTGGTGACCACGGTCCAGCCGTCGTCCAGTTCCCTGGTCGCCGGCCGGCCGAGGGTGAGCATCGGCTCGATGGCCAGCGCCATGCCGAACGCCAGACGCTGGCCCTTCCCGCGCTTGCCCGTATTGGGGATGAACGGCTCCATGTGCATCGCCGTGCCGATCCCGTGCCCGCCGTACCCGGAGACCGACCCGTAGCGCCGCCCGTCCTGGGCACCGGACTTGTCGCCGGCGGTCTCGATCGCCCACGACACGTCACCCAACCGCCCACCGGGCTTCGCGGCAGCGATACCGGCCCACATGGCCAGGGACGTCGCGTTGATCAGGTCCACCTCGGCCATGTTCGACGGTTCCCCGACGTGCACCGTGATCGCCGAGTCCGAGTGCCAGCCGTCGAGGATGCAACCGGCATCGATGGACAGCAGGTCGCCCTCCAGCAGCACCCGTGGACCCGGGATCCCGTGGACGACCTCCTCGTTGACCGAGGCGCAGATGGTGGCCGGGAATCCCCGATCGGCCCCATGTGCCCCGTAGTGCAGGAAATTGCTCGTCGCGCCCGCGTCGGCGATCACCGCGGCGACGGCCGCGTCGACGTCGGCGGTGGTGGCACCGGGTACGACCGCCGACCGGCCGGCTGCGATGGCGCGCACGAGGACCAGGGCCGAGGCTCGCATCGCCTGCAGCTCGCCCAACGTCTTGTACTGGATACCGCGATCAGCCATGTCCCACTCCGCTCCCGTTCACACCGCCGGACCCCTGACGGGCCACACCGCTCAACCGCGCAGTTCACCGGCAGCGGTGAGGGGACTGCGAACCGCCTCGAGCACGCGCCGGTGCACCTCGTCGACCTCGCCGACACCGTCGACGTGCACCACCCGGCCGTCGTAGTAGTCGATCAGCGGCGTGGTCTCGCGGTGGTAGATGTCCAGTCGACGGGTGATCGCCTCGACGGTGTCGTCCGCCCGCCCGCGCGAGAGCATCCGGTCCAGCAGGACCTGGTCGGGGGCGGTCAGCAGGACCACCCGCTCGATCGGCGCATGACGCCCGTCCAGCATGGCGGTCAGCCAGTCGGCCTGCGTGATGTTGCGGGGAAAGCCGTCCAGCAGGAACCCGGGTTCGGCGTCGGGCTGGGACACCCGATCGGCCACCATGTCCTGCGTGACCTCGTCCGGCACCAGTTCACCGGAATCGACGTACTTCTTGACCAGCATGCCCAGTTCGGTGCCGCCCGCCAGGTTGGCCCTGAACAGGTCCCCGGTGGAGACGTGGGGAATTCCGAGCGATTCCGCGAGCAACGCTGCCTGGGTGCCTTTTCCGGCACCCTGCGGACCGACGATGAGCAGACGCATCAGCGGAGGAACCCTTCGTAGTTGCGCTGCATGAGCTGGGTCTCGATCTGCTTCACGGTGTCGAGACCGACGCCGACCATGATCAGCACGGAGGTGCCACCGAACGGGAAGTTCTGGTTGTTGCCGCTACCGGTCAGCGACAGGAAGAGGTTCGGCAGGATGGCGACCACGCCGAGGTAGAGGGAACCGGGCAGGGTGATCCGGGAGAGCACGAACTGCAGGTACTCGGCCGTCGGGCGTCCCGGCCGGATTCCGGGGATGAACCCGCCGTACTTCTTGAGCTCGTCCGCTCGCTCCGTCGGATTGAAGGTGATTCCGACGTAGAAGTAGGTGAAGAAGATGATCAGCGCGAAGTACAGGACGTTGTGGAACCAGTTGCTCTGGTCGACGACGTAGATGTTCAGGAAGTTGCTGAATCCGGAGTAGTTGACGACACCGTTGGTGGTCGATCCGCCGATCAACTGCACGATCAGGGACGGGATGTACAGCAGCGAGGTCGCGAAGATGACCGGGATGACGCCGGCCTGGTTCACCTTGAGCGGCAGATAGGTCGACGTGCCGCCGTACATCTTGCGGCCGATCATCCGCTTGGCGTACTGGACGGGGAGCCGACGCTGCCCCTGCTCGATGAACACGACAGCGGCGATAATGGCCAGGCCGATGACGATGATGACGCCGAAGACGACACCGCCGCCGGAGGCCAGGATCTGCTGCCCCTCGCTGGGGATGCGGGCTGCGATCGAGGTGAAGATCAGGATCGACATGCCGTTGCCGATACCGCGATCGGTGATCAGCTCGCCCATCCACATGATGGCGGCGGTGCCGGCCGTCATCGTCAGGACCAGGACGATCAGCGTCAGGGTGCTGCGGTCGGGGATGATGTCACCGCTGTTGGCGCAGTTCGGGAACAGCTGGCCGTTGATCGTCAGGGCGATGAAGGCCGTGGCCTGGAGGACACCGAGGCCGATCGTCAGGTACCTGGTGTACTGCGTCATCTTGGCCTGGCCGGGCTGGCCCTGCTTCTTGAGCTGCTCGAACCTCGGGATCACGACGGTGAGCAGCTGCACGATGATGGAGGCGGTGATGTAGGGCATGATGCCCAGCGCGAACACGCTGAGCTTCAGCAGGGCACCGCCCGAGAAGAGGTTCAGTACCGTGTTGAGCGAATTGTCCGCACCGCCCGCAGCGATGCACTGGTTCACCTTGGCGTAGGCGACACCGGGAGACGGAAGGGTGGCACCCAGCCGATACACCGCGACCATGGCGAGCGTGAAGAGAATCTTCTTCCGCAGGTCGGGTGTCTTCAGTGCCGAGACGAATGCGGCGAGCAATGGTCCTCCTGTCGACACCGGCCCGGCAGGACGGTGGCGATATCTCAGCCCCAGCGACTGGTCGGCGCTGGGTCTAGCCAGATGGAGCTGTGTCAGGTGCTACGTGGTGCTGGCAAGTCGGTGACGAAGGCTGCTGTTCCAGCACAGCCTAGGTGTTGCTGTGCTACCCGGAGATTCCCATGCGGGAGGTAGGGCAGGAGTTCGGCGACGACCGAGCACGCCCGGCAGCAGTGCCGCCGACCCATCGGTCGCCGGGGCAGCAGACCACGCTCCCCAATGAAGAGACTGTAACGCACAGATCCCCCGGGTCCTGGACCCGTCTTCCGACGGGGTGACCAGGAATCCCGGGGGATCCAGGCGGTTCGACACCACTTCGGCGTGCTGGTCGACAGCTCGCCGGGAGCGTCAGACGGCGGTGGTGGTACCGCCGGCCGCGCTGATCTTTTCCTTCGCCGCACCGGAGAAGGCATTCGCGGTGACGTCGAGCTTGACACCGGCGATGTCGCCGTCGCCGAGCACCTTCACCAACTGGTTGGCGCGGACCGCGCCGGCCCCGACCAGTTCGGCGATGCCAATGGCGCCACCCTCGGGGAACAGGGTGACGATCTGACCGATGTTGACGACCTGGAACTCCACACGGAAGCGGTTCTTGAAGCCCTTGAGCTTCGGCAGACGCATGTGCAGGGGCAGGTTGCCACCTTCGAAGGACGCCGGGACATTCTTGCGAGCGCCGGTGCCCTTGGTACCGCGGCCCGCGGTCTTGCCCTTGGAACCTTCACCACGGCCGACGCGGGTCTTGGCCGTCTTCGCACCCGGAGCGGGGCGGAGGTGGTGGACTTTAATCGTCACTGTTCGTCATTCCCATCTTTCACAAACTCGACCGTCAGGAGATGACGGGCCGACTTGAGGTAGCCACGGTTCACGGGGTTGTCCGGGACCGTCACGACCTGGTGGATCTTCTTCAGGCCGAGCGAACGCACCGACTCGCGTGCCTTCGGCTTGTTGCCGATGGTGGAACGGACCTGCGTGATCTTGAGCTGCTGGGCCATGTCACACACCCTGTCCCGCGCGGGCGCGCAGCATCGCGGCCGGGGCCACGTCCTCGATCGGCAGCCCACGACGGGCCGCGATCTCCTCGGGGCGCATGAGGCCCTTCAGTGCTGCGATCGTCGCGTGCACGATGTTGATCGGGTTGTCCGAGCCGAGCGACTTGGAGAGCACGTCGTGGATGCCGGCGCACTCGAGCACGGCACGCACCGGGCCACCGGCGATGACGCCGGTACCAGGACTGGCCGGGCGCAGCAGGACGACGCCGGCGGCCGCTTCGCCCTGGATCGGGTGCGGGATGGTGGAGGCGATGCGCGGAACCTTGAACTGGTTCTTCTTCGCCTCCTCCACGCCCTTGGCGATGGCGGCCGGGATTTCCTTGGCCTTGCCGTAGCCGACGCCGACGGTGCCGTCGCCGTCACCGACGACGACCAGCGCGGTGAAGGAGAACCGACGCCCACCCTTGACCACCTTGGCCACACGGTTGGTGACGACGATGCGCTCCAACAGCGGGTTCTTCTCGACGGGCGCGTCGCGGCGTCCGCCATCGCGGCGATCGCGGCCACCGCGACCTCCGCGGTCACCGCCACCCTCGCCGCCGGTACGGGCCTGGCCGCCGAAACCGCCGCCGCCCTGCCTAGCTTGTCCGGGCATCAGATGTCCCTCTCGATCACGTATGCACAGTTGTTCATGTCAGAACTCCAGCCCGGCGCCACGGGCGCCGTCGGCCAGAGATGCGATCCGGCCGTGGTACTTGTCGCCACCGCGGTCGAACACCACAGTCGAAACCCCGGCCGCCTTGGCGCGCTCGGCGATCAGTTCGCCGACCTTCTTGGCCTTGGCACTCTTGTCGCCGTCGGCGAACCGCAGGTCCGCCTCGAGGGTCGAAGCGGCGGCCAGCGTCCGGCCGATCGTGTCGTCGACGATCTGCACGGCGATGTGCCGGGCAGAGCGGGTGACCACAAGACGCGGGCGCACGGCAGTGCCGGTGACCTTCTTGCGCAGACGGAAGTGCCGCCTCGTCCGCGCCTCGGCGCGCTTCTGGGAAACGTTGGCTGCCATCACTTACCCGTCTTTCCGACCTTGCGCCGCACGACCTCGCCGGCGTACCGCACGCCCTTGCCCTTGTACGGGTCAGGCTTGCGCAACTTGCGGATGTTGGCGGCGACCTCGCCGACCAACTGCTTGTCGATGCCCTCGACCTTGAACCTGATCGGGGATTCGACGATGAAGGAGATGCCGTCCGGCGCCTTGACCGGGACCGGGTGGGAGTAACCGAGTGCGAACACCAGATCCCTGCCCTCGGCGGCCACGCGGTAACCGACGCCGACGATCTCCATCGGCTTGGAGTAGCCGGCGGTGACGCCGACCACCATGTTGTTCACCAGGGTCCGGGTCAGACCGTGGCGGGACTTGGAGTCCCGCAGGTCGTCCGGGCGGGTGACGGCGAGTGTGCCGTCCTCTTCCTTGGAGATGATGATTGGCTCGACCACCGAGTGGGACAGGGTGCCCTTGGGTCCCTTGACCGTCACGGTGCGACCGTCAATCGTCACGTCGACCCCAGCAGGAACTGGGATCGGCAGTCTTCCGATTCGCGACATGAGGTTTCGTCCCTTACCAGACGTAGGCGAGGACTTCCCCGCCCACCTTCTTCTTGGCGGCCTGGCGATCGGTCAGCAGACCGGTCGAGGTCGAGATGATGGCGACGCCGAGGCCTCCGAGGACCTTCGGCAGCTCGGTCGAACGCGCGTAGATGCGCAGCCCGGGCTTGGAGATGCGGCGGACGCCGGCGATCGAACGCTCACGGTTCGGGCCGTACTTGAGCGTGACGACGAGCGACTTGCCGACGGTGGCGTCGGCGGTGGTCCAGGAGCCGATGTAGCCCTCCTTGACGAGGATGTCGGCGATGTTCCCCTTCAGCTTGGAGAAGGGCATCACCACCTCGTCGTGGTAGGCCGAGTTGGCATTGCGGATGCGCGTCAGGAAATCCGCGACCGGGTCTGTCATAACCATTTCTGGTGGTGCCTCTCTCGTCTGGTTCCCTACCCCGGCGCATCCGATGGGAAGATGCGCGGGGCCGGGCCTGTGACGACGTAGCGCGTCTGCTGCGACGCGGGTGGGATGACCAGACGTGTGCGTCCGGCCGGGTGGTGCGGGTGCTGGCATTGCGGCGCGGGTGCCGCGCTGATCAACATCGATTGCGCTCATCAACTTGACGACTCGCTTCACTCCAGTCCCATCACGGCAACTTTCATGAGCGCGGGCCAAGTTGATCCGCGCGGGGTGCTACCAGCTGGACTTGGTGATGCCCGGCAGCTCGCCGGCGTGCGCCATCTCCCGCAGGCAGATGCGGCACAGGCCGAACTTCTTGTAGACCGAGTGCGGGCGACCGCACCGGTTGCAACGGGTGTAGCCGCGCACCGCGAACTTCGGCTTGCGCTTGGACTTCATGATCAGAGCGGTCTTCGCCATGGTCAGATCTCCTTGAACGGGAAGCCCAGGAGCTTCAGCAGCGCCCGGCCTTCGTCATCGGTGGTGGCCGTGGTGACGACAGTGATGTCCATACCGCGGGGGCGATCGATCCGGTCGATGTCGATCTCGTGGAACATCGACTGCTCGTTCAGACCGAACGTGTAGTTGCCGTTGCCGTCGAACTGCTTCGGCGACAAGCCTCGGAAGTCGCGGATACGGGGCAACGCGATGGTCACCAAACGGTCCAGGAACTCCCACATGCGGTCGTTGCGCAGGGTGACCTTTGCGCCGATCGGCATGCCTTCGCGCAGCTTGAACTGGGCGATGGACTTGCGGGCCTTCTTGACCTCGGGCTTCTGCCCGGTGATCAGCGCCAGGTCGCGAACCGCGCCTTCGATGAGCTTCGCGTCACGCGCGGCCTCACCGACACCCATGTTCACGACGACCTTGACGACACCGGGGATCTGCATGACGTTGCCGTAGGCGAACTGCTCATTCATGGCCGTCTTGATCTCCGCGGCGTAGCGGGTCTTCAGCCGGGGGCTGACCTTGGTGGTCGGCGAATCTTCTACGGTCGTCATCAGAGGTCCTTCCCGGAACGACGGGCGACGCGGATGTTGCGACCCTCGTCATCCACTCGTTTGCCGACCTTGGTCGGCTTGTTGTCGCCGTCGACGACCATCACGTTGGAGATGTGGATGGCCGCTTCCTGGGTCACGATGCCACCGGACTTCGCGCCACGCTGGGTGGTGGAGACCTTGGTGTGCTTCTTGATCCGGTTCACGCCTTCGACCAGCACGCGGTTCCGCTCGGGGTAGGACTGGATGACCTTGCCCTTGGCGCCCTTGTCCTTGCCTGCGATCACCAGGACGGTGTCGCCCTTCTTCACCTTCAAGCCCATGACTACAGCACCTCCGGTGCCAGCGAGATGATCTTCATGTACTTCTTGTCGCGCAGCTCGCGGCCGACCGGCCCGAAGATGCGGGTGCCACGCGGGTCGCCGTCGCCCTTGAGCAGAACGGCTGCGTTCTCGTCGAACTTGATGTAGGAACCGTCCGCACGACGGCGCTCTTTGACGGTGCGCACGATGACGGCTTTGACCACGTCACCCTTCTTCACACCGGCACCGGGAATGGCATCCTTGACCGTGGCGACGATGATGTCGCCGATCCCCGCGTACCGACGGCCGGAGCCACCGAGGACGCGGATGCACAGGATTTCCTTGGCGCCGGTGTTATCGGCGACGCGGAGCCTGGACTCCTGCTGAATCACGTCAATCCCAACCTTCGCAATGCGCGCGCACCGGTCACCCGGATTGCCCGCTCTTGTTCACTGGTTCTGTCGTCCTGCCTCCGTGGCCGGTTCCGACCCGTGACACACGAAAAGACAAGAGGAAGTACGAGCTGGATCGCTCGCCTTTTCTCTCTTGCCTGTGGCATGTGCCGGTGGCCGGGGCCCGCATTGCCGCAGGTGGTCCGGCCCAGGGTGGGAACCCGAAGCAATGACAGAGCCTTGGCGAAATTTCCGACCTCGCCAAGCCAGAGGTGACCGGAGCGGACTTTGCAGACCTCTCCACACCAAGTTCTTACAGTACCGGACCAGCGGGAACAAAGCCAATCACCTCCCGCGGGCGCTCCCCGCCTGGATCACCGCCGGGCGTGGATCACCCGGCTGCGTGGATCAACCCCCGGCGTGGATCACCCGTCGGCGTGGATCAACCCCCGGCGTGGATCACCCGTCGGCGTGGATCAACTTCGAAGGCATGGACGAAAGTGTTGACTTCTGTCCCACCACTCCCAAATCCGGCAAGTTGATCCATGCGAGCCAAGTTGATCCATGCCAGAGGGACCGGCCTCGCGCGGCCCACCGGGACTTCTCATTTTGCCTTCTCGGCCTGGTCGATCTGGCTCTGGATTCCGGCTTCGATCATCCCGGTGCCATGGTTGCCCTTCACGTCGTACCAATCCTTGGTCCCGGGCACCACGACGGTCCTGCCGACCGATGGGTTCAGCGCCCCGTAGGTCTCACCGTCGGACAACGGGTCGTTGCTGGTCTCGTAGTTGGTGATCAGGCCGGCGGCTCCCTCGCGCAACCCAGGGAAGTCAGCCACTACCGCGCTGATGGACGCGGCGTTGAAAGTCACCGCGTGGCTCCCGGAGACCATTGAGGCCAACGCGGCCGTCTGCCCGCCCAGGGAGTGGCCAGCGAAGGTCACGTTGTCGGCACCGACGTGCGAGGTGATCGCCTGGGCGATCGCGACGGCCTGCATCTCCTGGGGACTGATGCCACCGGCTCCAGCAACGTTGTTGACGACCCAGTCCATCCCCGAGTCCCACAACGCGCTGACACTGGATGCGCCGGTACTGGAGCCCGGAAAGGCCACCACGTAGTGCCCGTTGGCGTCGCGGTAGACCGATACGTCCATTCCGGTGATACCGCTGGTCTTGTAGCCGGTGAGACCGAGCTTCTCCAGATCATTGGGTGACACCTTCTCGTACCCCGGCGGGAGGGTGGTACTTCCCGACCCCGCTGCATCGACCAACTTCGCGTAGGCCAGGTCCTGTTTGAGTCCGGCAACCCGCGGGCTGTCCGGCGTGGTCGCCACCGGACCCGCATTCCCGACACCGATTCCGGCGGCACCGCTGCCGGGGTCTGCGGCGCTGGCCCGATCCTGCTCGTCGGCGTTGCGCGTCAGCGCCCGACCCATCTCGGCGAGCGCCGATTGGGTCGCCTGCAGCTCCGACCGGTACTGCCCGCTCCACAGGTGCGCGAAGGTGGCGGAGTCGTGACCATGCCAGCTGCCGGATGCCCGCTTCACCAACTGGTCGAGTCGCTGAACGATGACCTCGAGCTGTTCGGCGTTGGCGTCGAAACGCTTGGCCACATCCCTGACCTCGGCAACATCCATCCCCACGAAGTTCGACATGCGCTGACTGTAGGCAAGGATCCTGCGGAACGCGATGGGCAGAAGTCACCAGCTCGAACCCCCGGGCCGCCGTCTCCCACGGCGCATCTCATCTGGTCACCGCGCACCTCGTCTGGTCACTGCGCACCGGCAGGGTCGGCACCGGGGGGTGCGCGGTGACCGCAGCAGGTGTGCCGTCACCACCGCAGGTGCGCCGTGGCTCGTGGCGCGTCCGACGCGGGCGAGCAAGGTCGGGAACGCACAAGACCCCGGTCCCCGCACGTATGCGGAGCCGGGGTCCTGCGATGGCACAAATCCTGCGCTGCAACGATCCTGCAGTGGAGCGAGGCTCTACTTGGCCTTCTCGACGACCGACACCAGGCGCCAGCGCTTGGTGGCCGAGGTCGGGCGGGTCTCGGCCAGCAGGACGCGGTCGCCGACACCGGCAGTCCCGGCCTCGTCGTGCGCCTTGACCTTGGTGGTGCGGCGGATGACCTTCGAGTAGCGAGGGTGCTTCACCCTGTCCTCGAGTTCGACGACGATCGTCTTCTCCATCTTGTCGGAGACCACAAGTCCCTCACGGGTCTTGCGCTCGCCGCGGTCGGAGACCGCTGCATCCGCGGAAACTACTTCTTGCTCGCTCATGCGGCACCTTCTTCTGTATCCGTCGAACCGTCGGGTCCGGTGGACAGACCGAGTTCGCGCTCGCGCATGACGGTGTAGATGCGAGCGATGTCGTGCCGCACGGTGCGCAGCCGGCGATTGTTGTCCATCTGGCCGGTGGCCATCTGGAACCGGAGGTTGAACAGCTCCTCCTTGGACTCGCGAAGACGGGCAACCAATTCCTCGGCACCGAGTTCACGCATTTCATTCGTGGCGGTGGCCATCAGGATTCCCCTCCTTCACGGGTCACGATGCGACACTTCATCGGCAGCTTGTGGATCGCGCGGCGCAGGGCCTCGCGGGCGATGGCCTCGGTCGGGTAGCTCATCTCGAAGAGCACACGGCCGGGCTTGACGTTGGCGACCCACCACTCCGGCGAACCCTTGCCGGAACCCATGCGGGTTTCGGCCGGCTTCTTGGTCAGCGGACGGTCGGGGTAGATGTTGATCCAGACCCGGCCACCACGCTTGATGTGGCGGTTGATGGCGATACGAGCGGACTCGATCTGCCGGTTGGTGACATACGCGGGCTCGAGAGCCTGGATGCCGTAGTCACCGAAGGTGACGGCCGTGCCGCCGGTCGCGAGCCCGGTCCGATGCGGACGGTGCTGCTTCCGGTGCTTGACCCTACGGGGGATGAGCATGTGAGGTCAGCTCTCCTGAGTCGGAGCGGCCGGAGCCGCGTCTTCGACGACCGGGGCGTCGTCGGCAGCTGCGCGGCCGGCGTCCGTCGAGGTCGGGGTGGTGCCGCTGGCACCCGAACGCCGGCGAGCCGGGCGGTCGGAGCGATCGGCGGAAGCGGGGGGACGTCCACCGGCACCGCGCTGGGCAGCGGCGGCTTCTGCGGCCTTCTGCTCGGCCAGGCTGCCGGTCTTGTCGCCCTTGTAGATCCAGACCTTCACGCCGATGCGGCCGAACGTCGTCTTGGCCTCGAAGAAGCCGTAGTCGATGTCGGCACGCAGCGTGTGCAGCGGAACGCGACCCTCGCGGTAGAACTCGGACCGGCTCATCTCTGCGCCGCCGAGTCGACCGGAGCACTGGATCCGGATGCCCTTGACGGCACCCGAACGCTGGGCCGACTGCATCGACTTGCGCATCGCACGACGGAAGGACACGCGGTTCGAGAGCTGCTCGGCGACACCCTGGGCGACCAGCTGCGCGTCGGACTCCGGGTTGCGGACCTCGAGGATGTTCAGCTGCACCTGCTTGCCGGTCAGCTTCTCGAGCTGCCCACGGATCCGGTCGGCCTCCGCACCACGACGGCCGATGACGATCCCCGGACGTGCGGTGTGGATGTCGACACGAACCCGGTCACGGGTGCGCTCGATCTCGACCTTGGCGATGCCGGCCCGCTCCATGCCCTTGGACATGAGCTTGCGGATGGCGACATCTTCCGCCACGTACTCGGCGTATGCCTTGTCGGCGAACCAATGCGAGGTCCAGTCGGTGGTGATACCCAGACGGAACCCATGCGGGTTGACTTTCTGACCCACTAGCGGGTCCCTCCCTTCGCGCTCTGGCTGACGCGCGAAACGCGACGACCTTCGGTGATGCCGGTCTTCGGGGTACCCGAGAGCGACACCAGTTCAATGGTGATGTGGCAGGTGCGCTTGCGGATCCGGAAGGCGCGACCCTGTGCACGCGGCTGGAACCGCTTGAGGGTCGGACCCTCGTCGACATAGATCGTGTCGACGAACAGCGAGTCGGCCGACAGGCCCTGGTTGTTCTCGGCGTTGGCGATGGCCGAGGCCAGCAGCTTGGCGACAGGCTCAGCGGCAGCCTGCGGGGAGAACTTCAGGATGGAAGCCGCTGCGGCGACGTCCGTCCCGCGGATCAGGTTGACGATGCGGCGCGCCTTCATCGGCGTCATTCGGAGGTGCTTGAGCTGCGCGCGGGTGCGCGGAGCCCCAAGAACCGCAGAATCTTTCTTTGTATCCATTTGATGTCCCTGTCCCGTGCTCAGCCGCGCCGGGCGCGACGGTCGTCCTTGATGTGGCCCTTGAAGGTCCGCGTCGGAGCGAACTCGCCAAGCTTGTGACCGACCATCGATTCGGTGACGAACACCGGGACGTGCTTGCGGCCGTCGTGCACGGCGATCGTGTGCCCGAGCATGTCGGGGATGATCGTCGAGCGGCGCGACCAGGTCTTGATGACGGCCTTGGAGCCCTTGTCGTTGGCGACGTCCACCTTCTTGAGCAGGTGGTCATCGATGAACGGGCCCTTTTTGAGACTGCGTGGCATCTCTTGTCCTCCTGCTCAGTTCTCGGTGTGAGTGTTGTTGGCCTGCAGCATCATCGCTTCTTGCCGCCCTTACGACGACGACGAACGATCAGCTTGTCGCTGGCCTTGTTCGGCCGACGGGTACGGCCCTCGGGCTTACCGCCCGGGTTGACAGGGTGACGTCCACCGGACGTCTTGCCCTCGCCACCACCATGCGGGTGATCGACCGGGTTCATGGCGACACCACGGACGGAGGGGCGCTTGCCCTTCCAACGCATCCGGCCGGCCTTGCCCCAGTTGATGTTGGCCTGCTCGGCGTTGCCCACCTCGCCGATGGACGCGCGACAGCGCGCATCGACGTTGCGGATCTCGCCGGACGGCATGCGCAGCTGGGCGTAGGGACCGTCCTTCGCGACGAGCTGCACCTTGGTGCCGGCCGAACGGGCGATCTTCGCGCCGCCACCGGGACGGAGCTCGATGCCGTGGATGACCGTGCCGACCGGGATGTTGCGCAGCGGGAGGTTGTTGCCCGGCTTGATGTCTGCGCCCGAACCGGTCTCGACCGTGTCACCCTGCGCGAGCTTGTTCGGCGCCACGATGTAGCGCTTCTCGCCGTCCGCGTAGTGCAGCAGGGCGATACGGGCGGTGCGGTTGGGGTCGTACTCGATGTGAGCGACCTTGGCCGGCACGCCGTCCTTGTCGGCCCGACGGAAATCGATGAGACGGTAGGCACGCTTGTGCCCGCCACCCTGGTGTCGGGTGGTGACCCGACCGTGAACGTTCCGGCCACCCTTGGAGTGGAGCGGAGCGATCAGCGACTTCTCCGGCGTCGTGCGGGTGAGCTCGGCGAAATCGGCCACCGAGGCCCCACGGCGACCGGGAGTGGTCGGCTTGTATTTACGGATACCCATTGTCCTCTAGTCCTCTTCGCCTCAGGCGCCGGTGAAGATCTCGATCGCCTTGCTGTCCGGAGACAACGTGACGATCGCGCGCTTGGTTGCTTTGCGCTGTCCGAAGCCGGCCCGGGTGCGCTTGCGCTTGCCCTGCCGGTTGAGCGTGTTCACCGAGGTCACCTTGACATCGAAGATCTTCTCGATGGCAATCTTGACCTGGGTCTTGTTCGCATCCGGGTGCACCAGGAAGGTGTACCGACCGGTCTCGAGCAGGCCGTAGCTCTTCTCGGAGACAACCGGCGCGAGGATGATGTCGCGCGGATCGGAGATCACTTGGACTCCTCCTCAGTGGGGTCGGCCGCGGACGCGTTGTCCTCGGCGATGGCCTCTTCCAGTGCGGCCTCGACGACGGCCTCTTCGATCGCTTCCTCGAGGACTTCCGCCACCAGCACCTCGGCGATCGCCTCTTCGACGGCGAGCTCGAGCTCGGTCTCGATGACCGCGGCCTGCGCCTTGGCGAAGATCAGGAAATCGTTCAACGACTGCTCGGTGAAGACGACATCGTCGCTCTTGAGCACGTCGTAGGTGTTCAGCTGATCGCTGGCGATCAGATGCACGTTCTCCGCGTTGCGCAGGCTCTTCCAGCCGGCCACGTCTTCCCGGGCGATGACCACGAGGACGTTCTTGGCGGTGGAGACGTGGGCCAGGGCGGAAATTGCCACCTTGGTCGACGGCTTGTCACCCTCGACCAGCGAGGACAGGACGTGGATGTTTCCGCCACGGGCCCGATCGGACAGGGCACCGCGCAGGGCGGCCGCCTTCATCTTCTTGGGGGTCCGCTGCAGGTACTTGTGCGGCACGGGGCCGTGCGAGATACCGCCACCGACGAACTGCGGCGAACGGGTCGAGCCCTGACGGGCGCGGCCGGTGCCCTTCTGGCGGTAGGGCTTCTTGCCGCCACCGGATACCTCGCCGCGGGTCTTCGTGCTGTGCGTGCCCTGGCGTGCGGCAGCAAGCTGCGCGACGACGACCTGGTGCATCAGTGCGATGTTGGCCTGGACGTCGAAGATCGCATCCGGAAGGACGATCGAGTCGCCCTTCTCGCCGGCCGGGCTGGTGATCTGAACGGTCGTCGTCACTTCGACGCCCCCTTCACAGCTGCGTTGCCGAGGTGCTTGACCGCGGACTTGACGAAGACGACGCCACCCTTGGGACCGGGAACGGCGCCCTTGATCAGGATGAGGCCCCTGTCCGCATCGATCGCGTGGATCGTCAGGCTCTGGATGGTGACCTTCTCGTGTCCCATCCGGCCCGCCATGCGCATGCCCTTGAAGACACGGCCGGGGGTGGAGCAGCCACCGATGGAGCCCGGTCCACGGTGCTTGCGGTGCACACCGTGCGAGGAGCTCAGGCCCTTGAATCCGTGGCGCTTCATGACACCGGCGGTGCCTTTGCCCTTGGAGGTACCGGTGACGTCGATGAGATTGCCGGCCTCGAAGACCTGCTCAGCGGTCAGTTCCTGGCCCAGCTCGTAACCGGAGACGTCCTCGGTACGGAGTTCAGCGATGTGGCGGCGTGGCGTGACGCCCGCCTTCGCGAAGTGCCCGGTGACCGGCTTGGTCACCTTGCGGGGGTCGATCGCGCCGAAGGCCAGCTGCACGCCCGAGTAGCCATCGGCTTCTGGGGTGCGGACCGCGGTCACGACGACAGGGCCCGCGGCGATGACGGTGACCGGGACAACCCGGTTCGTCTCGTCGAAGACCTGGGTCATCCCGAGCTTGTGGCCCAGAATTCCCTTGATCGTGTTAGCCATGATTTGAAATACCCATCTCCTCGAGATCTCTTCAGCCTCAAGGGGTCGGAGGAGATCCCTACTGGATGTTGACGTCGACCGAGGCCGGCAGATCGATGCGCATCAGCGCGTCCACCGTCTTCGGGGTCGGATCGAGGATGTCGATCAGGCGCTTGTGCGTCCGCATCTCGAAGTGCTCGCGCGAGTCCTTGTACTTGTGCGGCGAGCGGATCACGCAGTACACGTTCTTCTCGGTGGGCAGCGGCACCGGGCCGACTACACGGGCACCGGTCCTGGTCACCGTCTCGACGATCTTGCGCGCGGACGCGTCGATCGCCTCATGGTCATAGGCCTTGAGCCTGATGCGGATCTTCTGTCCCGCCACGCTTGCCGTCCTTCTAGGTTGTTGCTGCTCTGTCAGTCTGTCTGTGTACTGCTCCTGCTCGGCAGGTGGATACCGATGCCCTGCCGGGCAGTTGTCGACGCCTCGCCGGCACTGGGCCGGCTCTCGTCGAGCGAGACTTGCTCGCCGCTGTTCATCTATCCGGGTCCACCGGTCCACGCGGTCGGGCGTGTCGCCCGATCTGCACATGCCTACGGCCAGTGCATGGTGGAACAGCCGCGCTCGTGAGGAGCACATGGTTCGGTCAAACTATTGGCCCTGCTGGTGGCTGCCTGTTTCGTAGTCCGGTGGTACTTCTGTCGGACCTGCGGTGCTCGCCGGGCGATTCGACGGCAAACAGCAGCCGACCCGACGAGGGCAACCTACCAAGTATGCCTCACTTCGCCGGTCGACTCAAATCGAGTCGATCACGGGGTCCTGGCGCCACAGCGCCACCGCGCACCTCCTGGGCTCCACCGCGCGCCACCGAGCACCCGCTGCCCCCACCGCGCACCCGCATTCGTCACCGCGCACCCGCATTCGTCACCGCGCACCGCCTGGATCACATCCAGCAGCTGTCGAGTGGCGATAGCAGGTGCGGGGTGGACGATTGCGAGCCGCGTCTCGACCATGGTCCTGACTCTCGATTCTCGCGGGTAGCGACGCGATCCCAGTGCCCAGGTGGTGGCCTCTCCCCCGGCCGCAGGTGTCCACGTTGTCCCCATGCTCGCGGTTGTCCACAATCTGGGGCGGGTTCTGGCCCTTGACCGCGGCGTCGCGAAGTGTCTCCAGGCATGAGAAACGACATCGTCGACAAGACCGGGGCGACCCTCATCACCCGCCAGGACCTCCTGCGGGACGGCTTGAGTGGCTCTGCCATCCAGCGACAGCGGAAGGCCGGCAGCATGACGGTCCTGCGTCGGGGTGTCTACACCCCGACCGGCGCCTTCGGAGCGCTCGGCCTCGAATACCGACACGCGGCGAGAGCCAGAGCAGTCGCGCTGTCCGCCCCGGGCGTCGTCATCAGCCACCTCTCGGCCGCTGTCCTGCACCTGCTGCCGGTACGCCCGGCCGGTCTCGGCAAGGTTCACGCGACCCGGATCAGCACGTCCGGAGGCACCAGCGACCACGCCCGGGTGATCCACATCGGGCGTCTCGCCGAGGACGAGATCGTCGAGATCGACGGAACCAGAACCACTTCGCTGGCCAGAACGCTGGTCGATCTGGCCAGGTACGAATCGTTCGAAGCGAGCGTCATCGCAGCGGATACCGCGTTCCACCTGCGCCCGACCATCGTCGACGATGTCGTCGAGATCCTGTCCCGGAGCCGGCGACTCCGCGGACACCCGACGGCCAGGCAGGCTCTTCTCTTCGCGGACGGGCGATCCGAGAGCGTGGGCGACACCCGGCTGCGAGTGTTCCTCCGCCAGATCGGCCTCCCGCCTCCGGAGCTTCAATGCGAGGTGTTCGGCGGCCGCCATGATTTTCTCGGTCGGACTGACCTCGCCGTGCTCGAGGCCGGTGCGCTCATCGAGTTCGACGGAATGGTGAAGTACGGGAAGGCCTTCAATCCGCACCGGACGGAGATGGAGGTGCTGCGAGCTGAGAAGGTGCGTGAGGAATCACTGTGGGCCGCCGGTTGGCAGGTGTTCCGCGTGGTGTGGCCCGACCTCGACCGTCCGGAGGAACTCGAAGCTCGACTGCGCACCTCGATGGCCCGGGGTCGACGGGCGCTCGCGGCGAACCCCGTCATCGGCTCCGTGCGGTTGAGCCCCCCGATCCGTCTGCCGCGATGACGGGTGGAGGCGAGCCCCGGCTGCACGTACTCACCCCGCACCTCAGGTCGCCATCCCGCACCTCCCGGATCACAACCAGCAGGTGCGGCGTGGCAACACCAGGTGCGGCGTGGCGCCACCAGGTGCGGCGTGGCGACACCAGGTGCGGCGTGGCGACACCAGGTGCGGCGTGGCGACACCAGGTGCGGCATGGCACACGGGCATCCGCCGGTGGCCCCGCCCCGCACCGACGAGGCTGCCACCGCCGAACGCAGCTGGGCCCCGACGCGCAAGCGTCGGGGCCCAGCCGGCACAGCATCACCGGCGAGCCGGCGCGGGGACTACTTGATGATCTTGACGACCGAACCGGCACCCACGGTGCGGCCACCCTCGCGGATGGCGAAGCGGAGGCCTTCCTCGATGGCGATCGGCTGGATCAGCGAAACCGTCATCTCGGTGGTGTCGCCCGGCATGACCATCTCGGTGCCCTCGGGGAGGGTGACGACACCGGTCACGTCGGTGGTGCGGAAGAAGAACTGCGGCCGGTAGTTGTTGAAGAACGGCGTGTGGCGGCCGCCTTCGTCCTTGCCCAGGATGTAGACCTGCGCCTCGAACTCCGTGTGCGGAGTGATCGAACCCGGCTTGACGACGACCTGGCCGCGCTCGACATCTTCACGCTTGGTGCCACGGAGCAGCAGACCGGCGTTGTCGCCGGCGGTCGCCGAGTCGAGCAGCTTGCGGAACATCTCGATGCCGGTGACGGTGGTCTGGAAGGACTTCGGCTTGATGCCGACGATTTCCACGGTCGCGTTGACGTTGATCGAGCCACGCTCGACCTTTCCGGTGACGACGGTGCCACGACCGGTGATCGTGAAGACGTCCTCGATCGGCATCAGGAACGGCTTCTCGGTGTCGCGGACGGGCTCCGGTACGGACTCGTCGACGGCGTTCATCAGTTCGATGACGGTCTCGACCCACTTCGGGTCACCCTCGAGGGCCTTCAGGCCGGACGTCCGGATGACCGGGGCGTCCTCGTCGAAGTCCTGGGCGGCCAGCAGTTCGCGGACCTCGAGCTCGACGAGCTCGAGGATCTCCTCGTCGTCGACCATGTCGGCCTTGTTGAGGGCGACGAGGATGTAGGGCACGCCGACCTGGCGGGCCAGGAGCACGTGCTCCTTGGTCTGCGGCATCGGGCCGTCGGTGGCGGCCACGACCAGGATCGCACCGTCCATCTGGGCAGCACCGGTGATCATGTTCTTGATGTAGTCGGCGTGACCGGGGGCGTCGACGTGGGCGTAGTGACGCTTCTCGGTCTGGTACTCGACGTGCGCGATGTTGATGGTGATACCGCGCTGGCGCTCTTCCGGCGCCTTGTCGATCTGATCGAAGGCCGACGCCTGGTTGAGCGTCGGGTACTTGTCGGCCAGCACCTTGGTGATGGCCGCGGTCAGGGTGGTCTTGCCATGGTCAACGTGGCCGATGGTGCCGATGTTGACGTGGGGCTTACTGCGATCGAACTTCGCCTTCGCCACTGCAGGTCCTCCTCAGGACTGTGATGATCCGCCGTGCGAGGAGAACCGTGTTCTCGTCGTCAGGGCGTTGTTGGGTGGATCTGGACCTGACCGATGTTCAACCAGGACCCTTGGTGGACCAGCGTTTCCGCCGCCCCACCGAGCTTGGGGTAGTCGGGGTGTCGAAACCCCTGGAAGGCTACGGACTGGCTCGAAGAAGAGCCAATCCGTACCGCAACCTGCGAATTACTCGCCGTTCTGTTCCAACCTGGGAACTACTCGCCGTTCTGCTTCGCGATGATCGTCTTGGCGACGTTCGTCGGGACCTCGGCGTACGTCGAGAAGACCATCGAGTAGCTGGCCCGTCCGGCCGTCTTGGACCGCAGGTCGCCGACGTATCCGAACATCTCCGACAGTGGCACCAGGGCGGTGACGACCCGGGCGCCGGAGCGCTCGTCCATGCCCTGGATCTGGCCACGGCGGGAGTTCAGGTCGCCGATGACGTCGCCCATGTTCTCTTCCGGGGTGACGACCTCGACGCTCATCAACGGCTCGAGCAGGACCGGGTTCGCCAGCCGCGCCGTCTCCTTCATCGCGATGGAACCGGCGATCTTGAACGCCATTTCCGAGGAGTCGACGTCGTGGTAGGCACCGTCGACGAGGGTCAGCTTGACCCCCAGCATCGGGAAACCGGCCAGGATGCCGTACTGCAGGGCATCCTGGGCACCGGCGTCGACGGACGGGATGTACTCGCGCGGGATGCGCCCACCGGAGACGGCGTTGACGAACTCGTACGTCGCGCCTTCCGAGGTGGCCATGTCCAGGGGCTCGACGGTGATCTGGATCTTGGCGTACTGCCCGGATCCACCCGTCTGCTTCTTGTGCACGTAGGTGTACTTCTCGACCGTGCCGCGGATGGTCTCCCGGTAGGCGACCTGCGGCTTGCCGATGTTGGCCTCGACGTTGAACTCCCGACGCATGCGGTCGACCAGGATGTCGAGGTGGAGCTCGCCCATGCCGCCGATGACGGTCTGGCCGGTGTCGTCGTCCTGGTGGACCTTGAACGTCGGGTCCTCCTCGGCCAGCTTCTGGATGGCGACACCCAGCTTCTCCTGGTCGGCCTTCGTCTTCGGCTCGATGGCGACCTCGATGACCGGGTCCGGGAACGTCATCGACTCGAGCACGATCGGGTGCGCCGGGTCGGACAACGTGTCACCGGTGGTCGTCTGCTTCAGCCCCATGACGGCGACGATGTCGCCGGCCGCGGCCGAGGCCAGTTCTTCACGCTTGTTGGCGTGCATCTGGTAGATCTTGCCGATCCGCTCCTTGCGGTCCTTGGTCGCGTTGACGACCTGGGTACCGGAGTTGAGCGTGCCGGAGTAGATCCGGACGAAGGTGAGCTTGCCCAGGTGCGGGTCGGTCGCCACCTTGAAGGCCAGGCCGGCGAAGTCCGACTTCGGGTCGGGTTCGCGGAGAGCTTCCGTGACGCCGTCCTGCAGCAGTCCGTGCGTGGCACCGACGTCGAGCGGGGACGGCAGATAGGCCACGACGGCGTCGAGCATGGGCTGCACACCCTTGTTCTTGAACGCCGAACCGCAGGTGACCGGGTTGACCTTGCCTGCGATGGTCGCGCGGCGCAGGGCAGCGTTCAGCTGATCGACGGACAGCTCCTCGCCGACCAGGAAGGCCTCCATGGCCTCGTCGTCGTTCTCGGAGATGATCTCGACGAGCTTCTCGCGATACTCGATCGCCTGATCCATCAGGTCGGCCGGGATGTCCTCGACGGCGTAGTCCTCGCCCTTGACGGTCTCGCCGCGCCAGGTCAGGGCCCGCATGTTCAGCAGGTCGACGACTCCGATGAAGTCGCCCTCGGCTCCGATCGGCAGCTGCAGCACGGCCGGCTTGGCGTTGAGGCGGGTGATCATCATCTCGACGCAGCGGAAGAAGTTCGCGCCGGTGCGGTCGAGCTTGTTGACGAAGCACATCCGCGGGACGTGGTACTTCTCGGCCTGACGCCAGACCTGCTCGGTCTGCGGCTCGACACCGGCGACACCGTCGTAGACCGCAACCGCGCCGTCCAGGACACGCAACGACCGCTCGACCTCGACCGTGAAGTCGACATGGCCGGGAGTGTCGATGATGTTGATCTTGTGACCCTTCCAGTGGGTCGTCGTCGCGGCGGAAGTGATCGTGATGCCACGCTCCTGCTCCTGCTCCATCCAGTCCATGACGGCACCGCCGTCGTGAACCTCACCGATCTTGTACGTGATTCCGGTGTAGAACAGGATGCGCTCGGTCGTGGTGGTCTTACCCGCGTCGATGTGCGCCATGATCCCGATGTTCCGGGTCTTGTCGAGGGCGTTGGGTGCCACGTGCGGTTCTTCCTCGTCTCTTTGGATTGATGGCCGGCCCACTCCGCCGACACCTGCCGACTGCGTCGGCACCTGTTGGCTGCGTTTCCGGCCACTGTTCTCGCTGCTTGCCGGGTCAGGGCATGCTGACGCGGCAGGGCGAATCTATCGCCACTGCCGCGCCCGGGGTGATCCCTCTAGCATACTCGTTCGTCGACACGCAACCGCCGGGTCCTTGACGGCCCGCGGTTGTCGAGCGACTACCAGCGGTAGTGCGCGAAGGCCTTGTTGGACTCGGCCATCTTGTGCGTGTCCTCGCGGCGCTTGACCGCGGCACCGAGCCCGTTGCTGGCGTCGAGCAGTTCGTTCATCAGACGTTCGGTCATCGTCTTCTCGCGGCGGGCCTTGGAGTAGCCGACCAACCAGCGCAGGGCCAGCGTGGTCTGGCGCGGGACGCGGACCTCGACCGGGACCTGGTAGGTGGCGCCACCGACTCGACGGCTGCGCACCTCCAGAGACGGTCGGACGTTGTCCAGCGCACGCTTGAGCGTGACGACCGGATCGGTGCCGCTCTTCTCGCGGCAGCCTTCCAGGGCGCCGTACACGATGGCCTGCGCGATGGAGCGCTTGCCGTCCTGCAGCACCTTGTTGACGAGCTGGGTGACCAGCGGGGAGTTGTAGACCGGATCGGCGACCAGCGGCCGCTTCGGGGCGGGACCCTTGCGGGGCATTAGCTCTTCTCCTTCTTCGCGCCGTACCGGCTGCGAGCCTGCTTGCGGCCCTTGACGCCCTGGGTGTCCAGCGAGCCACGGATGATCTTGTAACGGACGCCGGGGAGATCCTTCACCCGGCCACCGCGCACCAGCACGATGGAGTGCTCCTGCAGGTTGTGACCCTCACCCGGGATGTAGGCGGTCACCTCGACCTGGCTGGTCAGCCTGACGCGGGCGACCTTGCGCAGTGCCGAGTTCGGCTTCTTCGGGGTGGTCGTGTAGACGCGAGTGCAGACTCCGCGGCGCTGGGGGCTTCCCTTCAGCGCCGGCGTCTTGGTCTTGCTGCTCTTGTCCTGGCGGCCCTTTCGGACCAGCTGCTGGATAGTTGGCATGTGCAGGAAACTTCTTTCTACCGGGGTTGATACAGCGTGGTCTTGCCGATGACACGACGTGGTTCACCGATGACACAGACCCATGACACGGTCTTCCCGATGACACGACGATGACCCAGCTGGACCGGGGCAACCGAAAATGTTACCGCAGCGGGCTGCGCGTACCAAAACGGTGGAGGCCGGATCCGAAGCTGGGTGGATCGTCCATCCGCGCGAGCGGATGATCGATGGCCACCGGCCCGGCTCCCGAACCCGCCTCGACCGGGAGGTCGATGCGAGGGCAAGCCAGACGTCAGCGCTGGGTTCCTCCGAAGGATAGCCCACCGGCCGGGCCTTCGTTCGCCCACCTCCGCCCCCGCGCTCATCACCGGCACGCTCAGGCTGTTCCATCAACGCGCCCGGGCGCCGCAACCACACACCGAGGACCCGATCTCGGGCAGGTAACAGTCCGATAACGGAACGACGTGGCGTCACCCAGGTCGGATGTCACAATCCGGTCACGAGCGGTTCCGGCCCCGTCCACACGCTTCCGACAGAGAAAACAACAGCAACCGGGCGCCCGTCGTTCATGCTTCAGGCACGCTTTTTGGAGGCTTCCCTGCTCCACAGTGCCTTCCTGGCGAAAGGTCCTGCCCGTTTCCAGGCAGCGATCGGACACTCGATACGGGCAATGTGACTGGACGCACATCGATCCGGCGGGGTACGAATGACAGGGCGGATGTGGGTGAAGCCACAGCCCCCACCAGGGGTCACGGAGACCGGATGGCGGACAGACTCAGCGACGAGGAGGTCGGGACGTTGAACGCGAAACAGGGCGAGGAGCGTCGTCGGCTGATCCTCGCGCAGGCCAGGGGCGCCGGCCACATCGCCGTCACCGAGATCGCCGACGAACTCGACGTCGCCGCCGAGACGGTCCGTCGTGACCTCAAGGTCCTCGAGGACCACGGTCTGCTGCGCCGGACCCACGGGGGTGCCTACCCGGTCGAGGGCGTCGGCTTCGAGTCGAACATGGCGCACCGGTCCGAGTCCTGGGTGCCGGAGAAGCGGAGGATCGCAGCCGCCGCGGCCGAACAGCTGGGCCCGGCCGAAACCGTCTACCTGGACGAGGGTTTCACGCCACAGCTGGTGGCGGAGGAACTCGTCACGCTCGGACGCCCGTTGACCGTCGTGACCTCCTCGCTGGCCACCGCGAGCATCCTCGCGGCCTCGTCGGCGATCAACGTCATCCTGCTCGGTGGCCGGGTGCGCGGTCGCACGCTGGCCACCGTCGACCACTGGGCCACCGGGATGCTCTCGGACCTGGTGATCGACCTGGCCGTGATGGGTGCCAACGGGCTCACGCGCGACCGGGGTCTCACCGTTCCGGACAGCGCGGTGGCCGCCGTCAAGGCCAAGGCGATGGCCGTTTCCCGCCGCAGGGTCTTCGTCGGCATTCACACCAAGTTCGGCGTCACCAGTTTCTGCCGGTTCTCCGACGTGGGCGATTTCGAGTCGCTCATCACCGATTCCACCCTCTCGGCCCACGAGGCCCACCGCTACAGCGCCATGGGACCGCAAGTGATCCGCGTCTGACACGGAGCGGGCCGAGCTCGAATCCGCCCGCCCGTCGACCAACCGCATACCCACCGACACCGACGGCCACCGCCGCCCGGTTTCCCCCACCCGTGACCGGCCCGGTCGCTCGTCAAACCGAAGTACACAACCGAAAGGAACACTCCAGATGCGCTGGACCAACAAGGCGGCAATCGCCGCCGGCTGCGCCGCGATGCTCGTCACCGCGGCCTGCAGCAGCACTTCCTCCACGACGGCTGCACCGGCGTCCGCCTCCTCGGCGGCGACGTCCGCCGCAGCCGTCGGCGGCAGCTCGTCGGCCGCCGGCTCCGCCACCGCTCCGACCTCCGGAGGTTTCGCGGTGTCCTCGGCTCCGTCCGGCAGCTCGGCCCCCGCCGCGGCACTTGCCCCCGACCCGTTCCTGGACAAGTCGGACTCGGGCAAGACCATCAACGTGCTGATGGTCAACAACCCGCAGATGCTCGCCCTGCAGAAGCACATCGGTGCGTTCACCGCTCAGACCGGCATCAACGTCAAGTTCACCGTGCTGCCGGAGAACGACATGCGGAACAAGGCCTCCCTGGAGTTCAAGAACCAGGCCGGCCAGTACGACGTCACCACGCTGTCCAACTTCGAGGTGCCGTTCTACGCGAAGAACGGTTGGCTGGCGCCGCTGGACGACTACCTCGCCAAGGACCCCGGGTTCAAGCAGAGCGACATCTTCCCGGCCCTCACCTCGTCGCTGTCGCAGGGCGGCAAGATCTACGGCGAGCCGTTCTACGGTGAGTCGTCGTTCCTGATGTACCGCAAGGACGTCTTCCAGGCCAAGGGTCTGACCATGCCGGCCAACCCGACCTGGGACGAGGTCGCGGCCCTGGCGGCCAAGGTCGACGGCGCACAGGCCGGTATGAAGGGCATCTGCCTCCGCGGCGAGCCGGGCTGGGGTCAGCTCGGCGCCCCGCTGACCACCATGGTCAACACCTTCGGTGGCACCTGGTTCAACAAGGACTGGTCGGCAGCGGTCAACGCGCAGCCGTTCAAGGACGCCGCCAACTTCTACGTGAACCTGGTCAAGGCCCACGGCGAGGTCGGCGCCTCCACCGCCGGATTCACCGAGTGCCTCTCGGCCATGGAGCAGTCCAAGGTCGCGATGTGGTATGACGCGACCTCGGCCGCGGGCAGCCTCGAGGGCACGGCTTCCCCGGTGGCCGGCAAGATGGGCTACGTCCAGGCGCCGGTCAAGGTCACCAAGTCCTCGGGCTGGCTGTACGCCTGGTCGTGGATGATGGAGAAGGCTTCCAAGAACCAGGATCCGTCGTTCAAGTTCATCTCCTGGGCCTCCTCGCAGCAGTACGAGAACATCGTCGGTGCCGCTGATGGCTGGGCCACCGTCCCGGCCGGCAAGCGTGCGTCGACCTACGCGAACGCCGACTACAACAAGGCAGCCGCCGCCTTCGGCCCGGCCACCCTGGAAGCGCTGAAGAACGCCAACCCCACCAATCCCGGTGTTCAGCCCCGTCCGACCGTCGGCATCCAGTTCGTCGACATCCCCGAGTTCACCGATCTCGGCGACAAGGTGACCGCCCTGCTGTCGGCCGCGATCGCCGGCAACGGCACCGTCGACGACGCGTTGAACCAGGGTCAGACCCTGGCCACCGCGGCCGGCGCGAACTACAAGTAACGAATGCCGTCGGGTCCGGTGCGCGAGCACCGGACCCGACGTCCGTTCCCGGTCGGGCCACCGTCGAGCAACCGAATCGACGACCCCGACCTGACGAGAAGCGCAGCACCACGCAGGATGTCAATGGTCAGCGGCCAGTGCTGCCGACGGCACTGGCTGCAGATCAATGAGCTGGGCACCGAGAACCTCGCTCGAGCCACGATTCGAAGGAATGGTTCCCCATGACCGTCACCGAACAAGGACGGGCGAACGTCAGCGCCCAGGACCCCGCGGTTCGAGATGCGAACAGACGGGCGAAGAAGGAGGCCTGGACCCGACGCGGTCCGCTGCTCCCGGCGCTCGCCTTCACCATCATCATCACCCAGCTGCCGTTCGTCGCGACCCTGGTGCTCTCGTTCCGCAACTACAACACCAACCATCCGGAGCGTTACGGCTGGGCCGGGTTCTCGAACTACAAGAAGGTCTTCCAGGACCCGCAGTTGCTGCAGGACATCTGGCACACCATCGAGCTGACCGTCACCGTGGTGCTGGTCTCGCTGCTCTTCGGCCTGGGCATCGCGATCCTTCTGAACCGCAAGTTCCTCGGCCGCGGCATCGTCCGGACGATGATGATCGCGCCGTTCCTGATCGTCCCCGTGGCGGCCGCCCTGTTCTTCAAGTTCGGCATCTTCGATGCCAACACCGGCCTGCTGAACGGCATCGTGACCACCGTGCACCACTGGTTCTCGCCGAACGCCACGCCCTCTGCCTACGACATCATCGGCAAGCACCCGCTGCTCGCGGTGGAGATCCAGCTGATCTGGCAGTGGACCCCGTTCATGACCCTGATCCTGTTGGCCGGCCTGCAGTCCCGGCCCGGCGACGTGTTGGAGGCTGCAGCCGTCGACGGTGCCACCCCATGGCAGACCTTCACGAACCTGACACTGCCGCACATGCGTCAGTACCTGGAGCTGGCCGGTCTGCTGGGCGCGATCTACATCATCCAGAACTTCGATTCGGTGTTCACCATCACCCCGCTGAACATCGAGACCGAGAACCTGCCGAACAAGATCTACCAGACGATCTTCTCGAGCAACGACAACGGCCTCGCCTCCGCGCAGGGCGTGATCATCGTGATCGGCACGATCATCATCGCCACGTTCGCCCTGCGCACCGTGTCCAGCCTGTTCAAGGAGGAGAACCAGTGACGACCACCGCTGCACCGCCGGTGCGCACTCCCGGCAGGACCGACAAGCCCAACGCAGGGGGTCGGAACAAGGCCGGTGGCGTTCTCGCATCGGTCGCCGCCTGGATCATCGGGTTGATCTTCATCGCACCGGTCTTCTTCATGGTGCTGACGAGCTTCCACCGGGAGGCCCAGTCGACGCTGAACGCGCCGCAGCTCTTCGCGCCGCTGACCCTGGACGGATACCGCGAGTTCTTCGGATCCCAGACCAACCAGAGCCCGTGGCCGTTCATCGTCAACTCGCTCGAGGGCTCGATCATCTCCACCCTGCTGGTGCTCGTGCTGGCCATCCCGGCGGCCTACGCGCTGTCGGTCAAGCCGGTCCGCAAGTGGACCGACGTGATGTTCTTCTTCCTGTCCACCAAGTTCCTGCCGGCCGCGGCCGGACTGGTGCCCCTGTTCGTCATCGCCAACAAGATCGGCGCCCTGAACCACATCTGGTTCCTGATCATCCTCTACACCGCGATGAACCTGCCGATCGCCGTCTGGATGATGCGCTCGTTCCTGGCCGACATCCCGCCGGCCCTGTTCGAGGCCGCCGCCCTCGACGGCGCGGGCCTGATCAAGACCCTGACCAGGGTCGTCGCCCCGATCGCCATGCCCGGAATCGCGTCGACGTCGCTGATCTGCTTCATCTTCGCCTGGAACGAACTCCTCCTGGCCAACCTCCTGACCAGCACCGACGCCGCGCAGACGGCACCGGTCCTGCTGACCAGCTTCGTCACCTCGCAGGGCCTGTTCCTGGCCAAGGTGTCGGCCGCCGCATTCGCGGTGTCGGTGCCGGTGCTGATCGCAGGTTTTGCCGCGCAGGACAAACTGGTGCAGGGTCTCTCGCTCGGCGCGGTGAAGTAGTCACCTCGGCGCCGACCGGAGTCCCCCACCACCGACAGATCCAGCCACGACCGCCGGGTGGGTCGCCTGCGGGCGGCCCACTGCGCGGTCGGCCGGGCAAGAAAAGGACATTCTGATGGCCCAGCTCGAATCCGCCACCCCGCTCGATGCGACCACCCTGGCACGTATCGGCGAGACGGTTCCCGTCCCGACCTACGACCGCAGCAAGGTGAGTACCGGGGTGGTGCACTTCGGGGTCGGCGGGTTCCACCGCGCCCATCAGGCCATGTATCTCGATCGCCTGATGACGCAGGGCAAGGCGATGGACTGGGGCATCTGCGGGGTGGGCGTGATGCCGTTCGACGTCCGCATGCAGCAGGTCATGGACACCCAGGACTGTCTGTACACGCTGGTGCTCAAGGATCCGGACGGCTCCTGGGAACCGCGGGTGATCGGTTCGATCGTCCAGTACCTGTTCGCTCCTGACGATCCGGACGCCGTCATCGAGAAGATGGCCGATCCGTCCACCAGGATCGTCTCGATGACCGTCACGGAGGGCGGCTACAACTTCCACCAGGTGACCGGCAGGTTCGACGCCACCAATCCGGCGGTGGCCGCCGATCTGGTGCCCGGCGCGGTGCCGACCACGACGTTCGGTCTGATCACGGAGGCGCTGGTGCGCCGCCGCGCCCGCGGTCTCGCCCCGTTCACGATCATGAGCTGCGACAACATCCAGGGCAACGGCCATGTCGCCCACGAGGTGTTCACCGCCTACGCCCGACTGCGCGAGGCCGCGAGCACCCAGGACGCCCACAGCCGGGGCCTCGGGGACTGGGTCGACACCCAGGTGCATTTCCCCAACTCCATGGTGGACCGGATCACGCCGGTCACCACCGACGACGACCGCGCCGCGATCAGCGACCGTTTCGGCATCCAGGACGGCTGGCCGGTCGTCTGCGAACCGTTCACCCAATGGGTACTGGAGGACAACTTCAGCCTGGGCCGCCCGCCGCTGGAGGACGTCGGTGTGCAGGTGGTCGACGACGTCGAGCCGTACGAGCTGATGAAGCTGCGGCTTCTCAACGCCAGCCACCAGGCCCTGTGCTACTTCGGCTACCTGGCCGGCTACCGGCTGGTGCACGAGGTCTGCCAGGACCCGCTGTTCGCGCGATTCCTGTTGGGATACATGGACTACGAGGCCACGCCGACCTTGGAGCCGGTCCCGGGGATCGATCTGGAGGACTACAAGCACCAGCTCATCTCGCGCTTCTCCAATGCCGGTGTGCGCGACACCCTCGCGCGGTTGTGCGCCGAGAGCTCCGACCGGATCCCGAAGTGGCTGCTCGCCGTGATCCGGGCGAACCTGGCGACCGGTGGCCCGATCGCGCTGTCCTGCGCGGTGGTCGCCAGCTGGGCCCGCTATGCCGAGGGTGTCGACGAGCAGGGTGCGCCGATCGAGGTGGTCGACCGCCTTGCCGACCGGCTGAAGGCTGCCGCTCGGCGTCAGCGGACCGAACCCCTGGCCTTCGTCGCCGACCGCGAACTCTTCGGCGATCTGGTCGACGATCCAGCGTTCACCCACGCCTATCTGGCGGCCTTGGACTCGTTGCACCAGGTCGGCGCACGGGCCACCCTGGAGAAGCTGGTCACCCTGATCCCGGCCTGAGGCCGGCGCCGGGGTCGGGCCTCACGCGTGGTGCGGGACGACGGTCAGCACCGGCTTGCCATTGGGCCACTGGACCTCGACCCGGCTGATCTGGCTCAGCCGCAGGGAGCTCGAGGTCCAGACCGTTGACCCGCCACCGGCCACCGAGGTCCAGTTGCCGGCCAGCTGCTCCTTGCCGCTCCGGTCGAAGACGACCAGCTGGTAGCTCCCGCCGTCGGCACGGGCGCCTGCGTACTCGCAGTTGACCACGATGCTGGTTCCCCACTGCTTGTCGACGAGTTGGACCGTCGCATTCATGGGGCCGGCGACCACCTGCTGCATGGGGATCGCTGGGGGCAGGGGTGGCAGCGCCGTCGAATCACGGCCCGGTCCTCGAACCACCACGACGACCACCAACGCCACCACGCAGGCAGCCGCGGCCACCATCGATCCGGTCCAGACCCACCGCCGTCGGCGACGCTCGCGCGCGGCCACGGCCAGGAGGTTCGGGAGCAGGGTCTGAGGCACCGGGGGTTGCTCACCGGAGGTTTCGTCGAGAGAGGTCAGCGCAAGGAGGCCGGGGAGGCCGGCCAGCCTGGCGACCGAGGCCTGGCAGGCCGGGCAGGTGGCCAGGTGCTTCTCGAAGACCTGCCGCTCGGCGGGCGACAGCGCTCCCAGGACGTAGGAGGCATCGTCCAGACACAGGTGTGACGCCGGGGCGTGCCCGTTCATGTGACCACCCCCATCTCCTGGAGCGCCAGGCGCAATGCATGCAGCGCGTAGTGGTTCCTGGATTTCACCGTACCGAGTGGAATACCGAGGCGGCCCGCCGCCTGGGCCGCGGTGCTTCCCCGGAAGTAGCACTCGAGCAGAACCGCCCGATGCTCGGCGGTCAGCCGGCGCAACGCCTCGGAGACGAGCATCGACTGCAGCGCCGCATCGGTGTTGTCCGGGCCGAGTTGCTCCGGCACGCGGTCCATCAGGGATTCCGGTCGCCGGCCCTTCGCGCGCCACTGGTCGACGACGATGTTGCGGGCGACGGTGAAGAGCCAGCTGCGGACGGACACGTTGTGATGGCTGTCGTCCTCCGACATCAACTCGGGACGCCGCCAGGCCCGCAGCAGTGTCTCCTGGACGATGTCCTCGGCCCGGCCGCGATCGCCGCTGGTCAGTCCGAGGACGAAGGACCACAGCGCGGGCGCGTGCTCGTCGTGCAGAGCCCGCATCAGGTCGGCACTGGACTCAGCCACTGCCGCCTCCGCTCCCCTGCCGTCGTACCGGACGTTGCGATGATGGACCATCATGACGGTCGTCGATCAGGCCTTTCGCCGCTCACCGGTGAACGCCAGCACGGCGCCGATGATGGCGACCCACTCGGACACCTCGGCCAGCACCACCTGATTTCCGCCGAACGTCTCGTGGACGCCGAACAGGCCGACGGTCGCCGAGACGTAGAAGGCCCCCAGGGTGGCCACCCCGAACGCCGCCGCGGCCATCAGGGTCAGTACGTGACGCCACAGCAGGACCAGCATTCCGATGACGAAGCCCCCGACCGCATTGGCCAGGAAGGCGGGGCCGATCACCTTGACATCGCTGAACCCATCGAAGTACAGCACCAGATGGACATCTGCGCTCAGCAGGACGCCGGCGGCGGCCATCGAACGCCCCACGGCCGATCGCCGACGGGCGCTGACGCCGATCCCCGGCTCCACCGAGCGTGAGACGTGTGACGCGTGTGACGCGTGTCCGATGCTCACCATCGTTCCTCCGTTCGTCGTGTTGCCCTCGCTCTCCACACGCCACCAGAACCCGGATGGTTCACCGCCGGTATGGGTGAACCATCGATGGTCAGGGGTCGTTGGACGGTCATGACGACTCCACTCACCGCCGGAAACACCGCCGTTGTTGCCGCCACCGACCCGAACACCCTGTTGGATCCGAATCTGGCCGACCCGCCGCTGGGGGCTCCCGGGGCCGGCCACCGGACGTCACGACGCGATGTGCTGGTGGCCGCCGGACTCGGAGCGGGAGCACTCACGCTCGCGGCCTGCGGGAGCTCGAGCACGGCTGCCGCGCCGGTGTCCTCCGCATCGTCGGCCGCCGCGGCTGCTCCGTCGTCGGCGGCACCCACGTCACCCGCGGCCGCGGCGTCCGGTGCCGGCGCTCCGACCGGGAACACGCTGGTGGCGCTGAGCACGGTGCCGGTCGGGGGCGCCGTCGCCGCCACCGATGCCAACGGCAAGCCGATCATCGTGGCGCAGCCGACCGCGGGCAAGGTGGTGGCGTTCAGTGCCATCTGCACGCACAAGCAGTGCACCGTCAAGGTGGCCGGAGCGGATCTGGACTGCCCGTGCCACGGATCCAAGTACAACGCGTTGACCGGCGCCGTCATCAACGGCCCCGCCCCGTCGCCGCTCGCACCGGTCTCGGTGTCCGTCAGCGGAGGCAATGTCGTCGCCACCTGACGTCCCCTGCTCACCTGACCCCCCTGCTCATCGACGCCCCTTGCTCATCGACCGGAATGAGATCCGCGCTTCCAGCCCCTGGAATGCGGGATCTCATTCCGGTCGATGGGTTGGGGGCGAGGGCAGAACGCAGAACGGGCCGGCTTCCACTCGCGAGTAGCGAGTGGGAGCCGGCCCATTGTGACGTTCAGCCGTTCAGCCGTTCAGCGCCAGGTCAGCGGTAGTCGCGTCCCATGTCGTAGTCGTCCAGCGGCACCGCGGTACCGGCCGAGACACCGAAGGTGTCGCTGCCGTAGTAGGTGTCGTCGAAGGCGGACATCGAGTACGCGGCGGACCGCGCCTCTTCGGTCGGCTGCACCGCGATGTCGCGGTAGCGGGCGATGCCCGTACCGGCCGGGATCAGCTTGCCGATGATGACGTTCTCCTTCAGACCCACCAGCTTGTCGGACTTGGCGTTGATCGCCGCGTCCGTCAGGACCCTGGTCGTCTCCTGGAAGGAGGCGGCCGAGAGCCACGAGTCGGTGGCCAGTGACGCCTTGGTGATCCCCATCAGCGCCGGACGTCCGGCAGCAGCTTCGCCGCCTTCGGCCAGGATCCGACGGTTCTGCAGCTCGAACTCCTTGCGCTCGATCACCGCACCCGGCAGGAACTCGGTCGAACCGGAATCGATGATCGTCACGCGACGGAGCATCTGCCGCACGATGACCTCGATGTGCTTGTCGTGGATCGACACACCCTGGCTGCGGTAGACCTCCTGGACCTCGCGGACGAGGTGCAACTGCACCCGACGCGGGCCCATCACGCGGAGAACCTCGTGCGGGTCCACGTTGCCCTCGAGCAGGTGCTGCCCGACCGCCACCGTGTCGCCGTCGATCAGCAGACGCTCGGAACCATCGACCGAGATGGTGGCCAGGCGCTGCGTCTTCGGCAGCTTGTCGTAGACGACCTCTTCGCTGCCGTCGTCCGGGGTGATGGTGATCTTGAAGAACTTGTCCGAGTCCTCGATCCGGATCCGTCCGGCGGCGTCCGCGATCGGCGCCTTGCCCTTCGGGATACGGGCCTCGAACAACTCCTGGACACGAGGCAGACCCTGGGTGATGTCCGAGGACCCCGAGGCGGCACCGGTGTGGAAGGTACGCATGGTCAGCTGGGTACCCGGCTCACCGATGGACTGCGCGGCGACGACACCGACAGCCTCACCGACGTCGACGAGCAACCCGGTGGCCAGCGACCGTCCGTAGCAGACGGCACAGGTGCCGACGGCAGCCTCACAGGTCAGCACCGAACGCATCTTCAGCGTCGTGATACCGGCCTCGACGGCCGATGCCACGTGCCATTCGCGCATGTCGGTCCCGGCCGGGACGACGACGTTCCCAGCGGCGTCGACGGCGTCGACGGCCAGCACCCTGGCCTGGATCGAGGTCTCGACGAACTCGTCGGGCCGCAACACACCGTCGGGTCCGACGGCCGCGATCGGCAGATCGACGCCGCGCTCGGTACCACAGTCCGACTCGCGGACGATGACATCCTGCGACACGTCGACCAGACGGCGGGTCAGGTAACCCGACTCTGCGGTACGCAGCGCCGTGTCGGCCAGACCCTTGCGGGCCGAGTGGGTGTTGATGAAGTACTCCAGCACCGACAGGCCCTCGCGGAACGAGTTCCGGATCGGCCGCGGGATCTGGACGCCCTTGGAGTTGGCGACGACGCCCTTCATGCCGGCCAGCGAACGGACCTGGATCCAGTTACCGGCGGCACCGGCGGCCACCAGGATGTAGACCGGGTTGTCCTTCGGGTAGGCCGGCGGGATGGCCGCCTCGATCTCCTTGGTGGCCGCCTCCCAGATCTTGACCAGATCCTCACGACGCTCTTCCGGCGAGAGGTTGCCCCGCTGGTAGGCCTTCTCCACGGTCTCGGCCTGGCCGTCGTACTTGGCCAGGATCGCGGGCTTGGACGCCGGGATGATGACGTCGCCGATGGCGACGGTCATGCCCGAGCGGGTGGCCCAGTGGAAGCCGGCTTCCTTCAGCTTGTCCAGGGTCTGCGCGACCAGGGACATCGGGTAGTGCTCGGCCAGATCGTTGACGATCGAGGCCTGCACCTTCTTCGGCAGCTCCTGGTTGACGAACGGGTAGCCCGTGGGCAGCAGCTCGTTGAACAGGACCCGGCCCAGGGTGCTGCTGACCGTCCAGGCGTCGCCGGACTTCCAGTCCTCGGGCAGTTCGACCCCGGGGGTGGGGACGACGCCGTGCAGACGGATGTTGATCGGCGTCCGGACGGAGATCTCACCGCGGTCCAGGGCCATCAGGGCCTCGGCCGGTGAGGAGTAGGACCGCAGCTGGTCCTTGGCCTCTTCCAGTTCGCCGGCCAGGATGTGGTGTGATCCGACCGCGTTCTCGTCGAGCCCGCACAGGTAGTACAGGCCGGTGACGAGGTCGAGGGACGGCATGGCGAGCGGCTTGCCGGACGCCGGGGACAGGATGTTGTTGCTCGAGAGCATCAGCACGCGGGCCTCGGCCTGGGCCTCGGCGGACAGCGGCAGGTGGACTGCCATCTGGTCACCGTCGAAGTCGGCGTTGAACGCGGCGCAGACCAGCGGGTGCAGCTGGATGGCCTTGCCCTCGACGAGCATCGGCTCGAAGGCCTGGATGCCCAATCTGTGGAGCGTGGGTGCTCTGTTCAACAGCACCGGGTGCGAGTCGATGACCTCTTCGAGGACGTCCCACACCTGCGGGCGCTGGCGCTCGACCATCCGCTTGGCGGACTTGATGTTCTGCGCGTGGTTCAGGTCGACCAGACGCTTCATCACAAACGGCTTGAACAGCTCGAGCGCCATCAGCTTGGGCAGACCGCACTGGTGCAGCTGCAGCTGCGGGCCGACGACGATGACCGAACGGCCGGAGTAGTCGACGCGCTTGCCGAGCAGGTTCTGACGGAACCGGCCCTGCTTGCCCTTGAGCAGATCGGACAGCGACTTGAGCGGGCGGTTGCCCGGACCGGTCACCGGACGACCGCGACGACCGTTGTCGAACAGTGCGTCGACGGCCTCCTGGAGCATCCGCTTCTCGTTGTTGACGATGATCTCGGGCGCGCCGAGGTCGATCAGCCGCTTCAACCGGTTGTTGCGGTTGATGACGCGGCGGTACAGGTCGTTGAGGTCGGAGGTCGCGAAGCGGCCACCGTCCAGCTGCACCATCGGGCGGAGCTCCGGCGGGATGACCGGGACGCAGTCCAGCACCATGCCCAGCGGCGAGTTGTTCGTCGACTGGAACGCGGCGACGACCTTGAGACGCTTGATCGCGCGGATCTTGCGCTGGCCCTTGCCGTTCTTGATCGTGTCGCGCAGCGAGGTCGCCTCGTTGTCGATGTCGAAATCGGCGATGATCTTCTTGAGCGCCTCGGCACCCATGCCGCCCTGGAAGTAGTCGCCGAAGCGATCCTGCAGTTCGCGGTAGAGGATCTCGTCGATGATCAGGTCGCGGACCTTGAGCTTCTTGAACAGGTCGAGGACCTCGTCCAGCTTGTCGATCTCACGCTGTGCGCGGTCGCGGATCTGGCGCTGCTCGCGCTCGCCACCCTCTCTGACTTTCCGCCGAACGTCCGATTTCGCACCCT
Organism: Nakamurella sp. PAMC28650; assembly: GCF_014303395.1. Lineage (GTDB taxonomy): Bacteria > Actinomycetota > Actinomycetes > Mycobacteriales > Nakamurellaceae > Nakamurella. Next base: position 2,212,965 of record NZ_CP060298.1, on the reverse strand, counting down.
CGGCCTCGAGCTCGGCCAGGTCGGCCTCGAGCTTCTTGGCGCGGGCGTCGATGTCGGCGTCGCGGGCGTTCTCCAGGTTCTTGCGCTCGACCGACATCTCGGCCTCGATGGTGGGCAGGTCGTTGTGACGCTGCTCGTCCTCGACGGAGGTGATCAGGTAGGCCGCGAAGTAGATGATCTTCTCGAGATCCTTCGGGGCCAGGTCGAGCAGGTAACCCAGCCGGCTGGGAACACCCTTGAAGTACCAGATGTGGGTGACCGGAGCGGCCAGCTCGATGTGGCCCATCCGCTCGCGACGCACCTTGGCGCGGGTGACCTCGACGCCGCAGCGCTCGCAGATGATGCCCTTGAACCGGACACGCTTGTACTTGCCACAGGCACATTCCCAGTCCCGGGTCGGGCCGAAGATCTTCTCGCAGAAGAGTCCGTCCTTCTCGGGCTTGAGGGTGCGGTAGTTGATGGTCTCCGGCTTCTTGACCTCGCCGTGGGACCAGGTACGGATGTCGTCGGCGGCCGCCAGGCCGATACGGATCTCGTCGAAGAAATTGACGTCGAGCACTGATTGCACGTCCCTGTCTTGTCAAAAGGTGGAGCGTTGCGGTCCTGGTCTCCAGGACCGCAACACACCGGGGTGGAAGTTCTACTTCCGGATCAGTTCACCAATTCGTCGACCGAGGCCGACTCGTTGCGGGACAGGTTGATTCCGAGGTTGGCCGCAGCCCTCTCGAGATCGTCGTCGTCGGTGTCGCGCATCTCGATGGTGGCGCCGTCGCTGGACAGCACCTCCACGTTCAGGCACAGGGCCTGGAGTTCCTTGAGCAGCACCTTGAACGACTCGGGGATACCCGGCTCCGGGATGTTCTCGCCCTTGACGATGGCTTCGTAGACCTTGACGCGGCCCACGATGTCGTCGGACTTGATGGTGAGGAGCTCCTGCAGCGTGTACGCCGCGCCGTAGGCCTGCATGGCCCAGCACTCCATCTCACCGAAGCGCTGGCCACCGAACTGGGCCTTACCGCCGAGCGGCTGCTGGGTGATCATCGAGTACGGACCCGTCGACCGGGCGTGGATCTTGTCGTCCACCAGGTGGAGCAACTTGATGATGTACATGTAGCCGACGGCCACCGGGTACGGGAAGGGCTCACCGGTCCGGCCGTCCATCAGGAGGGCCTTCCCGTCGGTCTTCACCAGACGCTCGCCGTCGCGGGTGGGGGTCGTCGAGCCGAGCAGCCCGATGATCTCCTCCTCGGTGGCGCCGTCGAACACCGGCGTGGCGGTGCGGGTGAATGCACCGGCCGAGCGGGCGGAGTCCTCGAGGTACTGCGCCCACTGCGGCGTTCCCTCGATGTCCCAGCCCTGAGAAGCCACCCAGCCCAGATGTGTCTCCAGGATCTGACCGACGTTCATCCGTCGCGGCACACCGTGCGGGTTGAGCACGATGTCCACCGGGGTGCCGTCGGCGAGGAACGGCATGTCCTCCTGCGGGAGGATCTTGCCGATGACGCCCTTGTTGCCGTGCCGGCCGGCGAGCTTGTCGCCGTCCTGGATCTTCCGCTTCTGCGCCACGTACACGCGGACCAGTTCGTTGACGCCCGGGGGCAGCTCCGCGCCGTCCTCTTCACGGTTGAAGACGCGGATGCCGATCACCTTGCCGGTCTCGCCGTGGGGCACCTTGAGCGAGGTGTCGCGCACTTCGCGCGCCTTCTCGCCGAAGATCGCACGGAGCAGGCGCTCCTCCGGGGTCAGCTCGGTCTCACCCTTGGGCGTGACCTTCCCGACCAGGACGTCGCCGTCCTGGACCTCGGCACCGATCCGGATGATGCCGCGCTCGTCGAGGTCGGCGAGCACGTCCTCGGAGACGTTCGGGATGTCCCGGGTGATCTCCTCCGGCCCGAGCTTCGTGTCGCGGGCGTCGATCTCGTGCTCCTCGATGTGGATCGAGGTGAGCACGTCGTCCTGGACGATGCGCTGGCTCAGGATGATCGCGTCTTCGTAGTTGTGACCTTCCCAGGGCATGAAGGCGACGAGCAGGTTCTTGCCCAGCGCCATCTCGCCACCGTCGGTGCAGGGACCGTCCGCAAGGACCTGTCCGGCCTCGACCCGCTGTCCTTCGTCGACGATCGGCTTCTGGTTGAAGCTGGTGCCCTGGTTGGAGCGGCGGAACTTGTGCAGCCGGTAGGTGCGATGCGTGCCGTCGTCGGCCATCACCGAGACGTAGTCGGCGGTCGCCTCTTCGACGACACCCGACTTCTCGGCGATGACGACGTCGCCCGCGTCCACCGCGGCGCGTGCTTCCATTCCCGTGCCGACCAGCGGAGACTCGCTGCGCAGCAGGGGAACGGACTGACGCTGCATGTTGGCGCCCATCAGCGCACGGTTGGCCTCGTCGTGCTCCAGGAACGGGATCATCGCGGTGGCGACGGAGACCGTCTGCCGCGGAGACACGTCCATGTAGGACACCTCGTCGGGGGTGACCTGGTCGACCTCGCCGCCCTTGCGACGCACCAGCACGCGCGGCTCGCTGAAGTGACCTGCGCTGTCCAGCTTGGCGTTGGCCTGGGCGATGACGTAGCGGTCCTCCTCGTCAGCGGTCAGGTAGTTGATCTCATCGGTGACGGTGCCGGCCTCGACCTTGCGGTACGGGGTCTCGATGAAACCGAACGGGTTGACCCTGGCGAAGGTCGCCAGCGACCCGATCAGGCCGATGTTCGGGCCTTCAGGGGTCTCGATGGGGCACATCCGGCCGTAGTGGCTGGAGTGGACGTCACGGACCTCGAGGGAGGCGCGGTCGCGGGACAGACCTCCCGGCCCGAGGGCGGACAGCCGGCGCTTGTGGGTCAGACCGGCCAGCGGGTTGGTCTGGTCCATGAACTGCGACAGCTGCGAGGTGCCGAAGAACTCCTTGATGGAGGCGACGACCGGACGGATGTTGATCAGGGTCTGCGGCGTGATGGCCTCGACGTCCTGCGTCGTCATCCGCTCGCGGACGACGCGCTCCATCCGGGACAGACCGACCCGGATCTGGTTCTGGATGAGCTCGCCGACGGTACGAAGGCGACGGTTGCCGAAGTGGTCGATGTCGTCGGTCTCGACGGGCAGATTCTGGCCACGGATGGTCCAGGAGTCCTGGCCGTCGTGCAGGCGCAGCAGGTACTCGACCGTGGAGATCAGGTCGTCCTCGGTGAGCGTGCCCACCGAGGTCGGCGAGTTGAGGCCGAGCTTCTTGTTGAGCTTGTAACGACCGACCTTGGCGAGGTCGTAGCGCTTGTCCTTGAAGAACAGGTTCTCCAGCAGGGCCTGCGCGGATTCCTTTGTCGGCGGCTCGCCCGGGCGCAGCTTGCGGTAGATGTCCAGGAGGGCCTCGTCGGTACCGGCGATGTGGTCCTTCTCCAGGGTGGCCAGCAGGACCGGCGACCAGGCGAACTTCTCGCGGATGCGCTCGGTGTCCCAGCCCAGCGCCTTCAGCAGCACGGTGACCGGCTGGCGGCGCTTGCGGTCGATGCGGACGCCGATGGTGTCGCGCTTGTCGATGTCGAACTCGAGCCAGGCACCGCGGGAGGGGATCACCTTGACGGCGAACACCTCTTTGCCCGCGGTCTTGTCCAGCGTCCGGTCGAAGTACACACCCGGGGAGCGGACCAGCTGGGAGACGACGACACGCTCGGTGCCGTTGATGATGAAGGTGCCCTTGCTCGTCATCATGGGGAAGTCACCCATGAAGACGGTCTGGGACTTGATCTCACCGGTTTCGGCGTTCATGAACTCGGCGGTGACGAAGAGCGGCGCCGAGTAGGTCATGTCCTTGTCGCGGCACTCCTCCTCGTTCGCCTTGACGTCATCGAACCGGGGATCCATGAACGAGAGGGAGAGGTTCCCGGAGAAATCCTCGATCGGGGAGATCTCTTCGAGGATCTCGTCGAGGCCACTGGGGGTCGGCTCCGCTTGCCGATCCTTCCAGGCCTTCGCGCCCACGAGCCATTCGAATGACTCGGTCTGCAGGGCGAGAAGATTCGGTACCTCGAGGGGCTCGCGAAGCTTCGCGAAAGAAACCCGTTTGACGGGTCCCCCTGAGGTCGAAGTGGTGGTCTTGGGCGAACTCGTGACTGCCAAGATGCGTCCTTCCAAGGACAAGCGCCGTCGGTCTACTGTCTGTACTGCGGGTGATGCTGTTGCTTCTGTGCCGCTGTGAATCGTCGTCGGCCGAGCTGAACTGCGGTGATTCGTACTGATGTACCAACTGACGTCGGTGGGTGCTACAACTGTTGCTGCCGGCACATCGCGAGGACGCCGGGGGCAGCGTGACAGGGCACAGACGCCAAGAGGCGCCACTGGACGGGCTCCGACATGTTGATCATCGGAACCTCCTGGTGACGTTGTTGGTGGGTCTGGCCATCTCGGTGCTTCAGGACCGCGCTTCCCCCGCTGACCAGGCATCGAGCGGGCCGGGAGATGAATTCCAGGCGGTTCGTCAATGGATGGGCAGCAAAAAGAAGGCAGCGCAAACACACAGCCTAGCAGCAGTGGACACAACTGTCCAGACGTGCCCGATCGGGCAGTTGCCGGGGGACCTCAGGCCCAGCCGCACAGCTACTGCTACCGCGGGGTCCGACCGGTGGAATCCATTCGGATCCAGGTCCGGTCGACGTCGCTGGAGTAAGCGTGGCCCGGTTCCGTCGATCCGTCAAGAAGGCTGGCCGAATCACTTTCTCCCACGATGCGCGCGACGGCGGCCATCCGCACAGGTCGTCAGCTGCACCGATGCCCTTGGGCATGCACCCGCCCCGCGTCTGCGCCACCCCGCAGCCCGCGTCGCCACCCCACAGCCTGCGTCGCGACCCCACAGCCCGCGTCGCCACCCACAGCCCGCGTCGCCACCCCACAGCCCGCCGATCAGATCGACCAGGTGTGCGGCGGCCGCCACAGGTGCGGGGTGCAGCCCGTCACGCAGTTTCCACCTCGAAAGGAATCCCGATGAAGTCCTGGCGTGATCTACCCGGCCCGGCGAAAGCCGTCGGCATCGGCATCATCGGCGTCGTGGACGCTGCACTGGATCGCGATCCAGCCGCATTCGAGGCGGCGGGTGGGGTGCTGACCGCTCTCCCGGCGGAGCAGTCGGGCCTGCTGCTCGGCGCGCTGGTGCGGCAGCTGCTGGAGGACGGGCACGTGGACGGGCTCGACGAGGACGACATCCGTCAGGTGCTCTCGCGTTGCTACCAGGACGCCGCCGGCTGGCTCGCCCCCCGGGAAATCGACGTCGCGGTCCTGGTGGCGGTGCTGTCCGGGGCCCTGGGGATCCACGAGCCCGGGGTCACCTACCGGGAGATCATCGGACCGTCCGGCCCCGGCTCGGCGGGTAGCCGGACCGGTACCGACGGCTGGGTCGATCCCGACCTGACGGGCGCCTCTGTCGGTGCTGCTGTCGGTGCTGCTGTCGGGGCGGGGTCCGGGCCTTCTGCCCCGGTGCTGGACACCGTCCCGAGTACGGCTCAGTACTGCCGGCATGCCGCACTGCTGATCGCCGACCTGCTCCCGGCCGGACGACGGTCGATGTCACCGCACCTGGACCGTGCGTTCCACGAAATCGCCGGATCAGAAGCGATGGAGATGCCGTAGACCTGTTGGCCCGCAGCTATTCTCAGGCCGGACGGTGGCAGACCGCCTCGACGTTGTTGCCGTCCGGATCCCTGAGGAAGACGGCGTAGTAGCCGGGGTGGTACTCGGGCCACTCCCGAGGTGGGTGCAGCACCTCGATATCGTCGGCGACGGCGATTTCGTGGACGGCTTCGACCTGCTCCCGGTCCGATGCGGAGAAGGCGATGTGAAGACCACGGCTGGGCTCGGTCGCCGGGTCGGTCGGCGAGATCCAGAACCGGGGTTCACCGTCAGCGCCGCTGAACCCGACCACGAAGCTGTCCTGCACGGGGAACCGCATGGCCTCACGGACGCCGAGCGGCGCGAAGACCTTCAGGTAGAACGCAGCCGAGGCCGGGACGTCGTGGGCCTGCACGCCGAAGTGGTCGATCATGCACCGCACGGTAGCTGCGATTCGGTGTTCCGGCTCGCCGGCGGGCAGGGCAGCTCGCCGGCAGGGCAGCTCGCCGGCCGAGCACACGGTGGTCGAAAAGCAGGGAACATCACGTGCCCGGAAGACACTGCTGGGGCGGGTCCACCGAAGTGGACCCGCCCCAGCGAGTTGGTGTCGACTCCCCGTCGGGAGCGATGCCCGGTACTTGCGTGAACGCAGTCACCCGAGCATCTGCGCGAACGCAATTACTTGACGGTGGCCTTCGCGCCGGCCTCTTCGAGCTTGGCCTTGGCAGCCTCGGCGGCTTCCTTGGTGGCCTTCTCCAGGATGGCCTTCGGTGCAGCGTCGACCAGGTCCTTGGCTTCCTTCAGGCCGAGGCCCGACACGAGTTCGCGGACGGCCTTGATGACCTGGACCTTCTTCTCGCCGGCGGACTCGAGGATGACGTCGAATTCGTCCTGCTCCTCGGCAACCTCGGCGGCGGCGGCGGGTCCGGCCGGACCGGCGGCGGCGACCGGGGCAGCGGCGGTGACGCCGAAGGTGTCCTCGAACTGCTTCACGAACTCGGAGAGCTCGATGAGGGTGAGCTCCTTGAAGGCCTCGAGCAACTCGTCGGTGGTGAGCTTCGCCATGATGGGCGTCCTTTCATTTCTGCGTCTCGCGTCTGCGTCGTGGGACGCGGGCGGGGATCACGATTTTTCTGATGAGGGTGGGTAGAGCTGACCGGTCGATCCGACCGGGTGTCACGATCGGATCAGACCTGCTCGGAGGCCGTCTCCTGCGGTGCTGCTGCTTCGGCGGCCGGCGCGTCTTCGACGACCGGTGCATCCTCGACAACTGATTCAGCGGCCGGTGCGTCCTCGACGGCTGCCTCGGACGTCTCCGGTGCGGGAGCCTCGACCTCCGGGGCGCCCTCCTCCTCGGTACGCTTCTCGACCAGGGCCGCGGCAAGCCGCGCCACCTGGGACGGGAGGGCGTTGAGGACGACTGCTGCCTTGGTGAGGGTCGCCAGCATGGCGCCGGCCATCTTCGCCAACAGGACGTCGCGGGATTCCAGGTCGGCCAGCTTGTTGACCTCGGTGGCGTCCAACGGCTTTCCGTCGAGGACACCGCCCTTGATCACCAGCAGTGGATTGGCCTTGGCGAAATCACGGAGCACCTTGGCCGCATCGACGGGCTCGCCGTTGATGAATGCGACGGCGGTCGGTCCGGTGAACAGACCGTCGAGCCCTTCTACGCCGGCGTCGGCAGCTGCCCGCTTGACCAGCGTGTTCTTGGCGACGGTGTAGGCGGTGTCGTTACCCAGCGACTTGCGGAGCGCCGTGAGCTGCGACATCTTCAGGCCACGGTATTCGGTGACGACCGCAGCGGATGAATTGCGGAACTGATCCGCGATCTCGGCGACTGTTGCCACCTTGGTGGGCTTTGCCATCCTCGCCTCCTTCCTCGTTCGTGGTTCTCGGGTGCCGGCATGGTGCTGCCGGCGGCGTTCTTGGTCCAACGTTCCACGGGAGCACGAGACGGACAGGATCGGCGGACACGACAAACGCCCCGGCCGCAAGGGCACGGGGCGCGGAAGCAGACTTGGGTCTGCGATCAGTTACCTCGTCCTCCTGCGTGGGCCGTTCGCAGATGCGCGAACCTTTGACTCGATCGCCCTGTGACGGGCGAAGGAGGGCCGACGGTCTTCGGTGGAACGTCCCCACGGTACGCGACCGTGCGCCCGTCGGCCAAATCGCGGCCGGTCAGCCGGTGAAGACGTCGGCCGCCGCCGGGGCCGTGATGACCACGGAGGTGTTGTAGCTACCGACCCGGAAGACAGTGGCACTGCTGATGTCGGCGAGCTTGACCGTCGAGGACACCTGGACCAACCGGTCGGAGGCGTCCAGCCAGATGGTCGTGGGAATGGTGGTCACCCCGGCGTCGGCCAGGGCCTGCATCGAGTTGGCCTGCGACTTGGTCGCCGGTAGAAGCTTCGCCAGCTTGAGAACATCGACGCTCAAGCCGTACTTGTGTGCTCTGACGGTACCCAGCAGGACCGAACCCTGGTCGACGACCGACCTCGCGGCCTGACCGTAGAGCGCGTACTGGTTGGCGCTCGCCGAATCGAGATAGCCGGCCAACTGCGTGCCGATGGTTCTCAGGGTGGCATTGGCAGAACTCGGGCTGGCCAGCGCCCACTTCCTGCTACCGGCATTCAGTGCGGTCATGATCTCGCTGCCACCCACGTACACCTTGTTGTCAACGATCAGCACCTTGAGCGCCAGGTTCTGCGCACCGCTCCGGACGAAGACCGACATGTCGATCGCGGAAATCTTTCCACCGGAAAGGGTCTCGCTGAACGTCCCGTCCTCCGCCGTGGTACCGGCGACCAGGGACAACGACCCCACCAACGATCTGACGCCGGTGTTCGCCACCGCCATCCTCGCGCCGAAGGCCGCCGGATCGATGCTGCCGCCGGAGTTCGTCGTGCCCGGGGTGGTGCCGGCGGTCGCGGTGTTCGAGGTCGTGCTGTTCGAGGTCGTGCTGTTCGAGGTCGCGGTGTTCGTGGTCGGGGTGCCGGGAGTCGTGCTGGGGACGGCCGGACTGCCTACCACCGATCCGCTGCTGGGCGCACCAGAGCCGGACCCGGAGCCACCGGACGACATGATCGGTGGCGACTGGGGGCATTCGGCACCGGTGATGCAGTGCCGGCGATCGGTCCAGCGCAACCGGCGAGAAGTCCGAGACCGACCAGCAGCACCATGGCGCGCCTCCGAGCGGACGACGACGAAATCCCCGGACGAATTGTCATTGCCCACCCTTTCGCTGCCACCCCACCGCTTACTTCTCCAAGATGCCATCCTGCCGATGGGGCCGCGGGCCCTCTGGCGGACCACACCTACTGCACCTACCCGGACATGCAACGAGGCCCCCGGCCGGAAGGCCAGGGGTCTCAAACTGCACGATCAACTGATGGCGATCAGGGTGCCCCAGCACCCGCGATCGTTCAGGCCTCGTCGGTCTCCAGCAGGTTGCGGGTCTTGGCCGGGTCGACCGGGATACCAGGGCCCATCGTGGTGGAGAAGAAGATCTTCTTCAGGTATTTGCCCTTGGCCGCAGAAGGCTTGGAGCGCAGGACCTCGTCGAGCGCTGCGGCGTAGTTCTCGACCAGTTTCTCGGTCGGGAACGAGACCTTGCCGATCACCAGGTGGAGGTTGGCCGCCTTGTCGACGCGGAAGTTGATCTTTCCGCCCTTGATCTCGGTGACGGCCTTGGCGACGTCGGCCGTGACGGTCCCGGTCTTCGGGTTCGGCATCAGACCACGCGGTCCGAGAACACGGGCGATGCGACCGACCTTGGCCATCTGGTCCGGGGTCGCGATCGCCGCATCGAAATCGGTCCAGCCGCCCTGGATGCGGGCGATCAGGTCGTCGCTGCCGACGACGTCGGCTCCGGCGGCCTCGGCCTCGGCGGCCTTCTCGCCGACGGCGAAGACGACCACGCGCGCGGTCTTGCCGGTGCCGTGGGGCAGGTTCACGGTGCCACGCACCATCTGGTCAGCCTTGCGGGGGTCGACACCCAGCAGGAGGGCGACCTCCACAGTGCTGTCCATCTTGGTGGCGGACGTCTTCTGAGCCAACGCTGCCGCTTCGAGGGGGCTGTACATGCCCTCCCGGTCGACGAGTGCTGATGCGGCCTTGTAAGCCTTCGAACGCTTCATTTCCTTCTCCTGGATCTCTGGTGTTCAGGGAGTTCGTGGTCTGCGGGCCGGCGTCCGGCCCTCCCACTGGTCTGGCTACTTGCACATACCGAACTGCCTTGCGCATACCGGACTGTCCAAGATCGGTGGAATCGGGCCCTGAACGGGCACTTTCCTCTGCGCCTGGAAGATCTGTATGCGCGGTGAAGCGGTGGAGCTGTATGCGCGGTGAAGCGGTGGAGCTGTATGAAGCGGTGGAGCGGGGGCCGGAGGTCAGCCCGAGATGGTGATGCCCATCGAGCGCGCGGTGCCGGAGATGATCTTGGCGGCGGCGTCGATGTCGTTCGCGTTCAGGTCGACCTGCTTGAGGGCAGCGATCTCGCGCACCTGGGCGGCCGTGATGCTGGCGACCTTGGTGGTGTGCGGGGTACCCGAACCCTTCTCGACGCCGGCGGCCTTGAGCAGCAGTCGGGCGGCGGGCGGGGTCTTGAGCTTGAACTCGAACGATCGATCTTCGTACACGGAGATCTCGACCGGGACGACGTCCCCGCGCTGCGACTCGGTCGCAGCGTTGTAGGCCTTGCAGAACTCCATGATGTTGACGCCGTGCTGACCGAGGGCAGGGCCGACGGGCGGAGCCGGGTTGGCCATGCCGGCCTTGATCTGCAGCTTGATGACGGCCGCGAGTTTCTTCTTCTTGGGAGGCATTTCGTGTCCTGATTTCTACTGAGTCTGTTTCTGCTGGGTGTGTACTGCGGGTGATCGCCGGTCGACGCCTGGGGGCGCGGGCCGACGAAATCTGGTCAGATCTTGGCGACCTGGGAGAACGACAGCTCGACGGGGGTTTCGCGGCCGAAGATGGACACGAGCACCTTGAGCTTCTGACCGTCGGCGTTGACCTCGTTGATGGTCGCCGGCAGTGTCGCGAACGGACCGTCCATGACGGTGACCGACTCACCGACGGTGAAGTCCACCTCGGTTCGAACGCTGACGCCCCCACCGCTTGTTCCCTCTGCTCCGGCCGCCGTCTTCTTGGGCGCCGCCGGGACCAGGATCTTCACGACGTCGTCGAGAGACAGCGGGGACGGGCGCTGCGCGGTGGCGCCGACGAAGCCGGTGACGCCGGGCGTGTTCCGCACCGCGCTCCACGAACCGTCGGTCAGGTCCATCCGGACCAGGATGTAGCCCGGGTAGACCTTGCGCTGCACCTGCTTGCGCTGGCCGTTCTTGATCTCGGTGACCTCTTCGGTCGGAACCTCGATCTGGAAGATGTACTCCTCCATGTCGAGCGACTTGATCCGGGTCTCGAGGTTGGTCTTGACCTTGTTCTCGTAGCCGGCATAGGAGTGCACGACGTACCACTCGCCGGCCGCCCGCTTGAGCGAGGCCTTCAACTCGGCGATCGGATCGACGGGTTCGGCGTCGATGTCGGGCAGGTCGGCAGCGCTATCTCCCGCCGATGCGGTCTCAGCGGGCTCGATCGACGGGGAGTCCGTCGAAGAGTCGCTCGAGGCCACGTCGGGGGTCGACAGATCGTCGACGGCCTCGACATCACCGGTGGAATCGACAGGGCTCGACACGGTACTGGTCACTTCCTCATCTGACTTTCATCAACTGCAAGGGGGAACGCCTGCGGGGCGGGTGTGGCTCGGCGTCACCGCGGGGGCCGACGCCGAGACATCTCAGCCGAAGACCGCAAGTACTCCCTTGGCGAACAACACGTCAAGGCCCGCGGTGAGCGCGACCATGAAGACGACGAACACGATCACCACGATGGTGTAGGTGACCATCTGGTTGCGCGCCGGCCAGATGACCTTGCGCAGCTCCGCCACGACCTCGCGCAAGAACCGACCGAGCCGTGCGAAGACGTTGACCTTGACCTCACGGCCGGTGTCGCGTGGCCGGGTGGCGGTGCCCTTGGCCGGGGTGGATCCGGCCCGGGCTCCGGACCTGCGGGCGGCGGCCCTGGCAGACCCGGCTGCGGCACCGACGAGGGCCGACTCGCGGACGGATCCGGAGGATTCGTCCTCGGACGCCTCGTCGAGCGACCCCGAATCCCGCTCGGACTTCACCAGGTCCACCTCGGACTCCGGCGCCGATTCCGGCGCCGTCGTCGAGTCGGACACCACGGCATCGTCCGGGTTGTCGGACGCAGACGGCACGGCGCGGCCTTCGCCCACCTCGGGTTCGTCGCTCACTCGTGGTCCTCGTCTCGTGCTCTCGCGTGGGGCAGACCCTCTCGGGCCCCACCCTCACTCCGGTGTGCTTGTTGTGCAGGGGCGACAGGACTTGAACCTGCAACCTGCGGTTTTGGAGACCGCTGCTCTACCAATTGAGCCACGCCCCTCTGAACTGCCGTCGATCTGTCGTGCGATCACTTCGTACTGCGGTACTCGGTTGCACTGCGCCACTCGGTTGCGGCTATTCGTTCGCACTGCTCGTTCGCACTGCGCTACTCGGTTGCCTCGCACTGCCGCCGTCCCAGACGGACCGCATCACAGGCACGCCGGAGGACACCCCAGCAGGCCAAGTGTAGGGCACCGACGACCCACCCGGCGAACCGCGCACGCAGCCCAGGACCCCGTCGGCGTCAGTTCCGCGGTCCCGCAGAGGGATCCGTCGCGCGGGGCGGACCAACCGAGCCGCGACGACGCGGTTGGGCGACCAGGACCCGGCGACGACCGGTGCTGCCGGTCTCGATGGCCTCGACGGTGCGCTGAACCACGGCGCTGACGAGTTCTTCCACCGGCCACCGGTAGCTGGACAGTGCCGGAGTGAGCAGGCCGGACAGGGGGTGGTCGTCGAAGCCCATCACGGACAGGTCGGCAGGGAGCTCGAGGCCGAGCTCCCTGGCCGCCGCGTACACGCCGTAGGCGAGCGAGTCGGAGAGACAGAGGACGGCGGTCGGACGATCGGCGACCCGCAGCATCCGCAGTGCCACGGCGGTCGCACCGCTCAGGTCGTGCGGAGCAGTCAGCAACCTGGCCTGCACCCCGAGGGTGGGCGCCACCCGGTGCACGACGGCTTCGGCCGGCCGATCTGGGGTGCTGGCCGCCATCGACGTCAGTACCGTGATCCGCCGGTGACCCGCGTCGGCCAGTTCCCGCAGCGCGTCGGCGACGGCCGCCTCGTTGTCGAACACGACCTCGGCCGCGGTGGCTGCACCCGGCAGACCGTCACCGATCGACACCAGCACCACGCGCTCGGCGATCCCGGCCCAATGGGCTGCTCGTGGGTCGATCGGCATCGCGATCAGTGCATCCACCCGCTGGTCCACCAGTTGGGCGGCCAGCCTGCGTTCCTGCTCGGGATTGTTGGAGGCGTCGACGATGAGCGCCTGTCGCCCGGCGGCCAGCAGTCCACGGCCGAGGGCCGCCGCGACGCTCTGCTGCCAGACGTCCTCCAGCGAGCCGCAGAGCAGTCCGACGTTCCCGGTGCGGCCGGAGGCCAGGGCCCGGGCGATCGGATCGCCGCGGTAACCGAGACGCTCGGCGGCTTCGCGGACCCGGTCCTGGGTCTGGACCGGCACCTGGAGACCACGCAGGGCATAGGACACGGCGGCCGGGGACAGACCGGTCTCCTCCGCGATGTCCTTCAGGGTCGGCCGGCGACGGCGCTCGGTCATCGGACAACGGTATCGGGTCGAGCCGACAGCGGGGTCCAGATCGCGGCGCCGCCCCCCTGCCGCAGCAATTGCCCCGATGGGCATTCGGCGGCATGACGAGTCGATCTCAGTCGTGTGACCGGAATGTTTCTGCCTCCACGAGCTTGACAGCATGCTTGGTGAAGCGATTCACTAAATCGCATCAGTGAATCGCTTCACGAAATCTGTCCACCACCTGGGGAGGGTCGATGACCAGACTCTCCGGCGTCATCGACGTCCACCAACACCTGTGGCCGTCCGCGCTGATCGACGCCCTGCGCAACTCCGACACGGATCCCCGACTGTCCGGGTGGCGGCTGACCCTCCCCGGCGAGCCGCCCTACGACGTCCAGCCGGCCGACCACGATCTGCGGGCCCGGCGGGAACTCGACGGCGATTTGGCGCTGGCCCTGGTGTCGCTGTCGAGTCCCCTCGGCATCGAATCGCTCCATCCGGACGTCGCCCGACCGCTCCTGGATGCCTGGCACCGGGGAGCGGCGGCCCTGCCGGCGCCGTTCGGGGCCTGGGCCTCCGTCCACGCCACCGAGCCGGACCTCGCCGACCTGACCGACCTGCTCGCCGGCGGATTCGTCGGGCTCCAGGTGCCGGCGACCTCGATGCTGACCCCGGCCGCCATCGAGCGCCTCGCCCCCGTTCTACGGGTCTGCGAGGAGGCCGGCCGGCCCGTTCTGGTCCACCCCGGTCCGTCCGCCCGGGCCGCGGACGGCGAGGAGTTTCCCGCCTGGTGGCCGGCCGTCGTGGACTACACCTCCCAGCTGACCGCCGCCTGGTGGTCCTGGCAGGCCACCGGCCGGGCACTGCTCCCGACGCTGCGGATCTGCTTCGCCGCGGGCGCCGGACTGGCCCCGATCCACCACGAGCGCTTCCACATCCGCGGGGGTGGAAACCCGCCACCGATCGACCGGCTGACCTTCGTCGAGACGTCGTCGTACGGGACGAGGGCGCTGGACGCGCTGATCCGGGTGCTCGGGATCGACGTCATCGTCAACGGCACCGACCGGCCCTACGCCGGCCCGACCGACCTCCGCATGGGCGAAGCCGCCACGCATGCGGTCCGCGTCGCCAACCCCACCCGCCTGCTCGAAGGAGGCCCGTCATGACCGTTCCCGCCGTCATCGCCACCGCTCCGCCCGCACAGCCGGACCGCCTGCTCGATCATCTGCCGGACACGGTGGCGACGATCATCACCCTGCCCTCCACCGAGGGGCGGCCGGTCAGCGGCGCTGTGTCGATCTCCGACGTCGTCGCCGGCGCCCGCCGCGCCGACGGGGTGGCCGGTCTGACGCTGGAGAACCTTCCGGGACGCGACCTCGGGGCGGACGAGCTCGCCGAACTGGCCGCCTCGGTCGCCGCCGAACCCGGGCGCTGGGCCGGGCACGTCGCCTTCTCAGATGACCAGCGGCACTACGTCTCGCTCCATCGCGACACCCACGTCGACGTGTGGTTGCTGTGCTGGACCCCCCGCAGCGACACCGGCTGGCACGACCACGACATCTCATCGGGGGCCGTTGCAGTCACCCAGGGGACGCTCACCGAGCACAACCTCGCCGTCGGTGCACCGAGCATGTCCACCGACGTCCCGGCCGGCCTCGTCTTCGCCTTCGGTCCGGACCACATCCACCGGCTGACCGGCCGCGACGCCGGCAGCGTGTCGATCCACGCCTACTCACCGCCGCTCTGGCGGATGGGTCAGTACACGGTCAGCCACAGTGGAATGCTCCGCCGCCGGTCGGTGTCCTACGCCGACGAACTGCGCCCGCTGGACGACATGGCCTGACGACATGGCCTGACGACATGGCCTGACGTCATGGCCTGACGTCAACGATCGCCGTCGACCAGGGCCGCCAGGGCCGGGATGAGGTCGCCGGCCATCGTCAGGTCGGTCGTCAGGTTGCGGTCCTCGAGACCGGCCGGTAGGGGCGTGCAGACCCGGAGCGCCTCGGCGATCCGCCCGGCCGGGGTCCGGCGCTGCATGCGGTTCGCCCGCACGGCGACGACCAGCTCGCAGGCGAGCAACTGGCGGTAGCGCTCGGCGATGTGCAGACACTGCACCGCCGACAGGGACGCGAAACTGGCGTCCTCCTCCACCCCGCGGGACAACGTCGCGGTCTGCAGGCCGGCCGGCACGGCACCGGCCCGGATCGCCCCGGCTGCGGAAGCGGCGACGTACTCGCAGACCATCACACCCGACGCGCCCGCGGTCCCGTCACCAAGGAAGGGTGGCAGCGAGCTCAGACCCGGCTCGATCAGGGTCGCCATCCTGGCCATCACGAGTTGGGCGCTCTGCGCGACCGCCAAGCCCAGCGAGTCCAGCGCGATCTGCAGGTAGGCCATGTGGAACCCGGCGTGGTGGGCCACCAGCCCGCCGTCCGGCCCACCTCCGGACCCGGTGGCCGTGGCGAGGAACACCGGGTTCTCGGTCGGCGCGTTCGCCAGCGCATCGACGACGGCGGTCGCGTTGCTCAACTGGTCCAGCACCGGGCCGTGGACCTGGGGCAACGCGCGCAGACCGAACGGGTCCTGGATCCGGGCGGGCTGGAGGACCAGTCCCGTGTCGTCGACGCGGACCCCGGACGGATCGGAGCCGACCATCTCGCGGAGCACAGCGCAGACCTCGGCCGCGCCGGGAAACGGCGTCGCCAGCAGCACGGCGGCGGAGTAGGCCTCAGCGTTGCCGCCGACGGCGTGGAAGGTGAGGGCGGCGATCACCAGAGCGGCCCGGGCGGACTCGGCCAGGGATGACACCGCCAGGGCTGCATCGCCGAGCGTGGCCGCGTTGCTGGAGATGAAGGCCAGCCCGTCGGTGGGCCCGAAGGACGTCGACGACGGCAGCGCAGCCGTGGTCGGCTCCTCCCCCATCAGGGCCAGCGCGGTGGTGGCCAGGGCCGACAGGTCACCCGTTCCGATGCTGCCGAGCTCACGCACGTCGGGCAGGGCGTCGGCGTTGATCATGGCGAGCAACCCGTCCAGCACACCGGGATCCACCCCGCTGCCTCCGGTGGCCAGCTGGTTCAGACGGATCACCAGCATCGCGCGGACCCGCTCGGCCGACCTGGCCTCGCCGGCCGAGGTGGCGTGGCTGCGCAGCAGCGCCAGGACGTGAGCGGCCTGGTCACCGGTGACCCGGACCGTCCGGTTGGCCCCGACCCCCGTCGATCGTCCGTAGACGGCGCGGCGGCGGGCGACGGTGTCGGCGAACTGCTGGGACGCCGCGGCCCTGGCCAGGCCCACCTCGCTCAGCCCGATCGGTGTGCGTCCACGGGCGGCGCCGTCGATCTGTCCCGTCGTCAGCGACATCCCGTCCAGTTCGAGGCCGCGCCCGCCGCGGGCCCTGCTGCCTGCTCCAGTGGTCACGTTGCCATTCCGTTTCGTCGTCATCGCACCATCGCCCGCGGACATGAAAAGCAGGTAACGCGATTGTCACGAACAGCCCCAGCCCTTGACGACCCGGGACCCCCGCGCCAGGGTTCCACTTGCTGGCAGGCTTCTTCCGCTGGTCGGCAAGAAAGGCGTGAGGTTTGAGCAACTTCTCTTCACCGGCCGGCGAGCACCCCGTCCGGAGCGAGCACACGGCCGCCGGCCCGGTCTCCTCCACCCGGGCCGTCGAGCGGGCGATGGAACTGCTGGCGCAGGTCTGCGACCAGGGCGGGATCGGGCTGGCCGAGTGCGCACGGCGTTCCGGCCTCGCCGCGAGCACCGCCCTCCGCCTGCTGCGCACGCTGGAGACATCGCACCTGATCATCCGCGACGATCGCGGACTCTTCCGCGCCGGGCCGCGTCTGATCCAACTCGGCGCGGCGGCGTTGAGCCGACAATCCCTGGTCGGGGCGGCCGAGCCGGCGCTTCGACGGATCGTCCAGGGTTGCGGCGAATCCGCCTACCTCTGCCTCCCCGGCCCCACCGACAGCGCGGTCTACGCCGGGATGGTCGAGGGCCTGCACTCGGTGCGTCACACGAGCTGGGTCGGGCGCAGCATCCCGCTCCGCGGCACGGCGGCCGGGGCGGCCTTCCGGGGCGACGTGCCTGCTGAAGGGTTCGTGGTCATGCGGTCCGCGGTCGAGCCGGACGTCACCGCCATCGCGGCCCCTGTGCACCGGCCGGCCTTCCCCTCCGACACCGGGGAGCAGGGTGTCGAGACGATTGCCGTTCTCTCTGTCGTGGGTCCCGCCTACCGTGTGGATGGCGCGCAGGCGGCGGTGATCGGACGTTTGGTCAGTACGGAGGCAAGGGCACTGAGCGGGCGGTTCACCGTGCCGTCGCACCCGGCGCACCCGGCACGGGTCGTCGGTGCCAGAGCGTCCATGAGGTCGACCGGATGACGGCGGGCCGGCACCGTCCGAAGATCGACGACAGAGCACCAGACGACAGAGCACCAGACGACAGAGCACCAGAGGACAGAGCACCACGAGCCACCCGACGAACAGGAGCGAGCATGGCGGTGTCCGGATGATCAGGTTCGACGACGTGACGAAGAAGTACCCCGACGGAACGGTAGCGGTCGACGGGCTGAGCCTGACCGCCCCGTCCGGACAGATCACCGTGTTCGTCGGCCCTTCCGGATGCGGCAAGACCACCTCCCTCCGGATGATCAACCGGATGATCGAGCCGACCGGCGGCACGATCTGGATGGACGACCAGGACACCGGCAAGGTCGCCCCGGCCACGCTGCGCCGTGGGATCGGGTACGTCATCCAGCACGCCGGCCTGTTCCCGCACCGCACCATCCTGGACAACATCGTGACGGTCCCCAGCCTGCTCGGGCAGGACAAGAAGAAGGCAAGGGCCCGGGGGATGGAACTGATGGAACGCGTGGGGCTGGAGGCCAGGTTCGCCGGCCGGTACCCGGCCCAGCTCTCCGGCGGTCAGCAGCAGCGCGTCGGTGTGGCTCGCGCGCTGGCTGCCGACCCTCCCGTCATGTTGATGGACGAACCGTTCTCCGCGGTCGACCCGGTGGTGCGTGAGCAGCTGCAGCAGGAATTCCTGCGGCTGCAGTCGGAGCTGGGGAAGACCATCGTCTTCGTCACGCACGACATCGACGAGGCGATCAAACTCGGCGACCAGGTGGCCGTGCTCAACGTCGGCGGCATCCTGGCCCAGCTGGCCACCCCCGCCGAACTGCTGTCCCGCCCGGCCAACGCCTTCGTCGCCGGTTTCGTCGGTCGGGATCGCGGATACCGCGCGCTCGGCTTCGAGAACGACACGGTGCCGTTGCGCACGGAGCCGACGATTGCCCTGGGTGGCACGGTGGCCGAGGCCGTGCGCGTCGCCGAAGACGGCTGGGTGCTGGTGGTCGACACCGCCAACTCACCGCAGGGCTGGCTGAACGTCAACCACGGCAGCTATGACGGCAGCACGCAGATCTCCCCCGCGCTGCTGAACCTGGGCGGCACCCTGGCCACCGAGGGGGGAACCCTGCGCAACACCCTGGACGCGGCCCTGTCCTCGCCGTCCGGCCGGGGCGTCGTGGTGGACGAGTCCTCCCGTCTGCTCGGCACCGTCACGACCGCCGACGTGGTCGCGCGCATCGAGGCCAAGGCCGCCGCGAGCCGGGCCGTCGAGCCGGCGGTCCGCGGCTGATGTTCGCCTACTTCACCGGACACCGGAGCGAGATCATGGCCGAGCTCTGGTCACACGTGCAGCTGGCGGTCATCCCGGTGATCATCGGGCTGATCATCGCTCTTCCGCTGGGCTGGGTGGCGGCCCGGTTCAAATGGGCCTATCCCCCGCTGATCAGCGTCGCCGGTCTGATCTACACCATCCCGTCGCTGGTGTTGTTCGTGGCCATGCCCGGCATCCTCGGCACCCAGATCCTCGACGTGGTCAACGTCATCGTCGCGCTGGCCGCGTACGCGGTCGCCCTCCTGGTCCGCGTGGTCGCCGACGGGCTGGCCTCGGTCCCGGCCGACGCGAAGCAGGCGGCGACCGCGATGGGCTACAAGCCATTGGGCCGCTTCTTCGCGGTCGAGCTCCCGCTGGCCGTACCGGTGATCGCGGCCGGCGTCAGGGTCGCGACCGTGTCCAACGTCAGCCTCGTCACGGTGGCCACCCTGATCGGTACGTCCCAACTGGGCACGCTGTTCTCCGACGGGTTCTCGGCGGGCACCGACCAGAGCAGCCCCATCCTGCTGGGCATCGTCCTGTGCATCGTGCTCGCGCTGGTGCTGGATTTCGCCATCCAGTTCGCCACCAGAGCCCTCACCCCGTGGCTGCGGGCGGTGCCGAAAACATGATCGGTGCCATGTGGACCTACCTGAGCACCGGCACGAACTGGGGCGGCCAGGCCGGGCTCTGGACGAACATCCTCGACCAGGTCGAGTACTCGGTGATCGCCATCGTGATCGCGTCGCTGATCGCGTTCCCGTTGGGCCTCTGGATCGGGCACACCGGGAAGGGCGGAACGTTCGTGGTCGGTTCGGTCAACGCGACAAGGGCCCTGCCGACCTTCGGCCTGATGGTGCTGCTGTTCATCGTCCTGTCGCCGCACTTCCACGGTCGGAGCAATGCCGTCTACATCATCCCGGTCGAGATCGTGCTGGTCCTGCTGGCGGTCCCGCCGATCCTGTCCAACACCTACGCCGGCGTGCAGTCCGTGGATCCGGCGATCCGCGACGCCGCGAAGGGGATGGGCATGACGGGCCGTCAGGTGCTGACGTCCGTCGAACTGCCGAACGCGTTCCCGCTGATCATGTCGGGTTTGCGGAGCGCCAGCCTGCAGGTGATCGCCACCGCGACGGTGGGCGCCTACATCGGGCTCGGCGGCCTGGGCCGGCCCATCTACGACGGGTTCCAGCAGGGACCCTTCCAGGACACCGACCCCAGCCGTGCCGCCACCGGTCAGCTCCTCGGCGGGGCGCTCCTGGTGGCCGTGCTGGCGCTGGCCATTGATTTCATTTTGGCCACGATCCAGCGCTACACGACGTCCCGGGGAATCACCGGGCGCTACCGGCGTTCCACTGTGCTGGCCGGATCGCAGCCGGTCATGGCCCCGGAACCGGAGAAGGTCATCTCGGAAGTGGTCGCCCAGCAGCCCAGACGGCCCGGACTCCGCCCAGATTCGGTGCGCTGACCGTCACGGGATGGCAGTCATTGCATGGCACAGTAGCCGTCGTCACCGGGACTCCCTGGTGGAGCGGCAGATCGGTCCACCAGCACGTCCGTCCAGAGGCCGGCATCGAGTCGGTCCTGCAGAAGGAGAACAGAGAATGAATCGCACCCACCTGGCCTTCGTCGGGGCCATCGCCGCCGCTGCCCTCGCGGTCACGGCCTGTGGCAGTTCCAGCTCGACCGGCAGCGCCGCTTCCTCGTCCAGTGTCTCCTCGGCCCCCGCCGCCGGGTCCCCGGCCCCGGCCGCCGGTGGTGGCTCGATCACCATCGGCTCGGCCAACTTCGCGGAGAGCGTCCTGCTGATGGACGTCTACGCGGAGGCCCTGCGGGCCAAGGGCATCACGGTGACGACGAAGCCCAAGATCGGCGCCCGGGAGGTCTACATCCCGGCCATCAAGGACGGCTCGATCGACCTCATCCCCGAGTACAGCGGCACGCTGCTGGCCTATGTCGACACGACGTCGAAGGCCGCCAGCTCGGCCGACATCTACGCGGCCCTGCCGGCCGTCCTCAAGCCGTCCGGCCTCGAGGTGCTGGCCCAGTCGCAGGCCCAGGACAAGGACGCCATCGCGGTGTCCGCGGCCACCGCCGCCAAGTACAGCCTCAAGACGATCGCCGACCTGGCCGCCCACGCGGGCAGCCTGATCATCGGCGCCGGCCCCGAGTTCAAGACCAGGGCCGACGGGGTCGCCGGCCTCAAGAGCACCTACGGCGTCACGTTCCAGACGTTCAAGACCCTCGACTCCGGCGGGCCGCTCACCGTCGCCGCCCTGAAGAACGGCCAGATCGACGCAGCCGACCTGTTCACCACCGATCCCGCGGTCCCGGCGTACAAGTTCGTGCTGCTCCAGGACCCCAAGAACCTCTACACGGCGCAGAACGTGCTGCCGCTGATCTCCTCCAAGAAGGTCACCCCCACCATCACGTCCGCGCTGAACGCGGTCTCGGCCAAGCTCGACACCGCGACCCTGACCGCGCTGGACAAGCAGGTCTACGGCGGCACCGATCCAGATGCCGTCGCCAAGACCTGGATCAAGGCCAACGGCCTGGGCTGACCGACTGATCGACCCGGGCTGATCGATGCGGGCTGATCGGTGCAGGCTGATCGGTGCAGGCTGATCGGTGCAGGCTGATCGACGCGGGCCGTCCGGTTTCAGCGGGCGCGGCTGCGGAGCCGGAACCGTTCGGCCGGCGCCCGCACCCCGGTCGCGAGATCGGCCGCGATCTCGCCGAGCAGCGGGGCGAACTTGGCCCCGTGCCCGGAGCAGGGCGACAGCAGCGTGATGCCGTCCCACTCGTCGATGATGAAGTCCTCGGTCGGGGTGTTGGTGAACAGGCAGGTGGTCTCGGCGTAGGGCTCGGGGACGACGCCCGGCAGGTACCGGATCGCGTAGTCCACCATCCGCGCCCGATTGGCGGCGTCCACAGTTCCGGTCTGGGCGGCGGCACCGGAAATGATCCGGCCCGCGTTGTACTCGGCCAGCTTCTGCCCGCGGAAGGCGGCGTCCCGCCCGCCGGGCAGGCTGTAGGTGGAGATGCCCGGGTTCTTGTGGATCACCGTCGGCCACGGCCGGGGGTCAGCCTCCGCGGGGCCGGGCTCCGCAGCCGACTCGCGGTACGGGAAGTGGTAGGCCTGTTCCTGACGTACCTGCAGCGGCGGCACGCTCTCCCGGAAGTCGGCCGGCAACGGCAGAGAACCGAGCAGTTGGGGCAGCCACCCACCGGCGCTGACGACCACCTTTGCGCAGTCCAGAGGCTCGCCGTCCGGGGAGAGCACCCGGTACCCGGTCGCGGTGGCCTGCACCACGGTGACGGGCCAGTCGGTCAGGATCTCCGCGCCGGCCCGACGGGCCAGGTCGACCATGGCGTTCACCGACTCCTGCGCGTCGATGACGCCCGCCTCGGGGTGCCACAGGACCTCCGTGTCGACGGCGATCTGTGGCCAACGGGCGCGAGCGGCAGCGGCGGCGAGCAGCTCGTGCTCCACCCCGACCGCCTCCAACACACCGGCGAGCTGGGACGGGTTGCGGGATTCGCCGAAATCCAGCGATCCGGTCGGGGTGATCAGTCTTCGACCGGCCAGCTGTTCCAACTCCTCCCACCGGGAACGGGCCGAGGCGACCAGAGCGGCGTAGAAGGCGTCCGGATAGGCGTACCGGAAGATCCGCGCGGAGCCGTGCGAGCTGCCGTCCGGGGCGGCCGGCCGCGTTCGCTCGACGAGGGTCACCTCGTGGCCGCGGCGCGCCAGATTCCACGCGGTCGCCGATCCGGCCAGCCCGGCCCCGATCACCACGTACTCCGAAGTACCCACGCGAGCAACACCTTTCGTCATGCAACGTCTGGGAGCCGGATCAGCCCGGCACGTCCGGGAACGCCACGATCGACAGGAACCGGATCGGCAACCGGGTCAGTGCGGTCGGCCCGTGCTGGCCCTCGCCGTCCAGCAGCAGGGCATCACCCGGTGTCAGGGCGTAGACAGAATGGCTGTGCCCATAGCTCATCTCGCCCTCCAGCAGGTAGATCAGCTCCGTACCGGGATGCTGGAACAGGGGGAACGTCTCGCTCTCGGCGGTCAGCGTCACCAGCAGCGGTTCCAGCCGTTGGTGCTGGCCGCGCAGGGCCCCGAGCGACTCGTAGAGGTGGCCTTCCCTGGTGCCGTTCCGCATGATCGCCGGCCCCGTCCCGGCCGGCACGAAGACCGCCTCGCGGCGATTGTCCGCACCCCGGAACAACGACGTCACGGGGACGTCCAACCCCTTCGACAGGGCACTCAGGGTGGACAGGCTGCAGGAGGTCTGGGCGTTCTCGATCTTGGAGAGCATGGGCTTGGAAATGCCGATCCGGGCAGCCATCTCGCCCACCGACAGGCCGGATGAAAGTCGCAGCGCCCGCACGTTGCGCCCGATCGCCATCTCCAGCGGGTCCGGCTCGATGTCCTGCCCTGGGCGCCGTTCGCTGGTCGAGCCGGCGATGTTGCGCAGCAACGGATCGACGTCGGTCATCCCGGACCACCGACGCCACCCGAGGTGCCGGCCGACTCGATCAGAACCCGCCGTTCGAGCCGGGGATCCACGACGTCCCGGCCAGCGGAACCCGGGCCATCGCAGCGGATTCGATGGTCAGCGCGACCAGGTCCTCCGGCTCCAGGTGCTGCACGTGGGACTTGCCGCAGGCGCGCGCTATCGTCTGCGCCTCCATGGTCAGCACCCGCAGGTAGTTCGCAAGTCGGTGTCCGGCCGCGACCGGGTCCAGCCGCAGTTGCAGGTCGGGGTCCTGCGTGGTGATCCCGGCCGGGTCGCGTCCGTCCTGGAAGTCGTCGTAGAAGCCGGCGGCCGAGCCCAGCGCCTCGTACTCGGCGGCATGCACTGGATCGTTGTCCCCCAGAGCGATCAGCGCAGCGGTCCCGATGGAGACGGCGTCGGCCCCGAGTGCGAGGGCCTTGGCCACATCGGCACCCGACCGGATCCCTCCGGAGATGATCAGCTGGACCTCGCGGTGCACACCGAGTTCCTGCAGTGCCTGCACCGCCTGGGGCAACGCGGCGAGCGTGGGGATGCCCACGTTCTCGATGAACACGTCCTGGGTGGCGGCCGTCCCGCCCTGCATCCCGTCGACGACGACCACGTCCGCGCCGGCGTGCACCGCGAGCTTGACGTCGTAGTAGGTGCGCGAGGCGCCGACCTTGACGTAGATCGGCTTCTCCCAGTCGGTGATCTCGCGCAGCTCGCGGATCTTGATCGTCAGGTCGTCCGGGCCGGTCCAGTCGGGATGGCGGGACGCCGACCGCTGGTCGATCCCCGCCGGCAGGGTGCGCATGCCGGCCACCCGGTCGGTGATCTTCTGGCCCAGCAGCATGCCGCCGCCACCGGGCTTCGCCCCCTGGCCGAGCACGATCTCGATGGCGTCGGCCTTGCGCAGGTCGATCGGGTTCATCCCGTAGCGGGACGGGAGGTACTGGTAGACCAGATGTTTGCTCTGATCGCGTTCCTCGGCCGTCATGCCGCCGTCTCCGGTGGTGGTGGACGTGCCGGCCTCCGTGGCCCCGCGCCCCAGCGCCTCCTTGGCCCGGCCGGACAGCGCACCGAAGCTCATCCCGGCGATCGTCACCGGTATATTTAGGTGCAGCGGGTACTTCGCGTTGCGGGCGCCGAGAACGACGTCGGTGCCGCAGCTCTCGCGATACCCCTCGAGCGGGTAGCGGGAGATGCTGGCCCCCAGGAAGAGCAGGTCGTCGAAGTGGGGGATCCGGCGCTTGGCCCCCCACCCGCGGATGTCGTAGACACCGGTGGCGGCGGCCCGTTGGATGTCGTGGATGACGGCCCGGTCGAAGGTGGCCGACTCGCGCAGTCCGCGCTCGGCGGGGTCGAAGGTCATGTTGTTCCTGCCCTGGTGCTCGGTGAGGTCGACTAGTACGCGGCGACGTTGTCGGCGTGGAAGTGGTAGAGCCGCCGGGCGGAGCCGTAGCGGGTGTATTCGCCCGTGCTGTCCTGCGGATACCCGGCCGCGGACAGCAGCTCGGCCAGTTCGGCGTGGTGTTCCGGGCCCATCGGTTTGGCCACGCAGTCGGCCCCGAGCGAGGCCACCGTGCCGCGGACGTACAGCCGGGCCTCGTAGATGGAGTCCCCCAACGCCTCTCCGGCATCACCGCGCACCACGAGACGCCCGGCCTGCGCCATGAACGCCGACAGGTGACCGATGCTGCCGCCCACGACGATGTCCACGCCCTTCATCGAGATGCCGCAGCGTGCCGAGGCGTCCCCCCTGATCACCAGCAACCCGCCGTGCGCGGTGGCACCGGCGGACTGGGAGGCGTTGCCGTGCACCACGACCGAGCCACTCATCATGTTCTCGGCGACGCCGGTGCCGGCGTTGCCGTCGATCACGACGGTGGCCTGCTGATTCATCCCAGCGGCGTAGTAGCCGACGTGGCCCTGGACGGTGACCTCCAGCGGCGCGTCCAGGCCCACCGCCACGCTGTGTGCACCCGCCGGGTGGGTGATCACCACCGGTGCCGAGCCGGCGCCGGAGGCGAGGTCACCGCTGTGCAGGAGCGCGTTCACCTCGCGCAGCGTCATCTGCTCGAGATCGAGAACGAGAGGGCCCGAGGCGCTTTCACCGGTATCGGGGCCCGCCGCCGTCGTCATCGTGTCCACGCGTAGATCCGTTCGGGTTCGGGTTCGTAGAGCCGCGCCGATGCGACACCCGGCAGGCCGGCCAGGGCCCGGTATTCCGAGGCCATCGCGACCCAGCCGTCGGTCTCGGCGATGATCGCCGGCTTGCAGGCGATGGCGTCGCGGACGACGGCGAAGGAGTCGTGGCTGGAGACGAGAAGAGTGTAGAAGCCGTCGAACTCGACGCAGAGCTGCTTGAGGGCCGTCTCGATGTCCAGTCCGTCGGCCAGCGCGGCCGCCACGAACCTGGCGCCGACCTCCGTGTCGTTCTCGCTCTCGAAGGCGATGCCCCTGGCCTCGAGGCGGCGGCGGATGGTCGCGTGGTTGGCGAAGGATCCGTTGTGGACCAGGCACTGGTCGGGTCCGACCGCGTAGGGGTGCGACCCGGCGGCGTCGACGGCCGATTCGGTGGCCATCCTGGTGTGGCCGACGCCCTGCCAGTCCTGAGCTCCGCGCAGCCCGAAGCTCTCGGCCAGCATCCGCGGATGCCCCATGCCCTTGAGCACGGCCAGATCCCGGCCGTAGCCGACGATCAGCGCGGTCGGCACAGCGGTGCGGACCGCGGCGACCAGGGCATCAGGGGCGACCGGGGCGTTGACCAGCAACACCGACCCCGCGGTGACGACCCCGGGGACCGGTCCGGCCAGGAGCGCGGTCACCAGCATCGCCAGATCCGCAGCGGCCACCGGGGAGTCGACCACCGAGACGGTGGACCGCCCGACCGGCGACCAGGTCGGGTCGCCGTAGACGGCGACACCGGCGGAGTCCGCGCCGCGCTCCTGCATCTCGCACAGCATGTCGGTGAGCATCTCGCCCAGACGTGGGTAGAGCGTCCGATCACGCAGGTGGAGACCGACGATCCCGCACATCGGAGTTTCCCTTCCTCGATTGCTGCGGTGGGTGTGGTGGAGGACCTCGATCAGAACGCCTGCAGGTACTTGTCGATCTCCCAGGAGCCGATCGCGCTGTGCCAGGCGTAGAACTCGTCGCGCTTGAGAGAGGCGAAGTATTCCGCCACGCCCTTCCCGGCGCAGTCCATCACGCCCGAGATCGTCTCGCTGGATTCGAATTCCCCGACGGCGTCGACCAGGGTGCGGGGCAGCGGGCGCCTTGTCCCCGGCTCCCCCGCACCGGGTGGGCCCGGATCGAGGGCGCGTTCGATGCCGCCCGAACCGGCGCCGAGTACCCCGGCGATGGCCAGATAGGGATTGGCCGAGCCGTCCCCGCCGCGGATCTCGATCCGCTGGTCGTCCGGCACCCGGATGTAGTGCGTCCGGTCGTTGCCCCCGTAGGTGGCGAACCGCGGTGACCAGGTCGCACCGGAGGTCGTCGCGACCGCACCCGTCCGCTTGTAGGAGTTGACGGTCGGAGCCATCAGCAGCTGCAGTGCGGTGGCATGTTCCAGGATGCCGCCGAGGAACTGGTAGGCCGTCGGCGACAGGCCCAGCCCGTGCTGATCGGCCCCGGCCCCGCAGGGAAGACCACCTCGTCCTTGCTGCGCAGCGAGACATGCAGGTGCAGACCGCTTCCCGTCCGGTCCGGGAACGGCTTCGGCATGAAGGTCGCGATCATGTCCCGTTCGGAGGCCAGCACCGACAGCAGGTACCGCAGGGTGATCACGCGATCGGCGGTCGTCAACGCGTCGGCGTACTCGAAGTTCTGCTCGAACTGCCCGTTGCCGTCCTCGTGATCGTTGGCGTAGTTGAACCAGCCCAACTGGTTCATCGCCGACGAGATGGTCGTCAGGTGGTCGTACATGCGGGTCAGCCCGCGCGCGTCGTAGCAGGGCTGCGGCGCGTTGTCGCCGCTGTCCGCCGTCACCAGCGAGCCGTCGGCCGTCCGCCGCAGCAGGAAGTACTCCACCTCGGCGCCCACGTAGGGCGCGTATCCCGCGGCGGCCGCCCGATCGATCATGGCGCGCAGGATGACCCGCGGCGCGAACGGCCAGGGCGTGCCCTGCACCGTCGGATCGCAGTGGACCAGGGCCAGACCGGGTTTGACGAACGGGATCGGCGTGAACGAGGAGACGTCCGGCATGGCGACCAGATCGGGATCACTCGGCACCTGACCGATGGCCCCGACGGCGTACCCGGCGAAGCCGGCTCCCTCGCTGGCGAGCACGTCGACCGCCTCGGCCGGCACCAGCTTGGCGCACGGCTTGCCACGGAGGTCGACGAACATGGCCAGGATGAACCTCGTGCCGGTGTCGGCGACCAGTTCAGCGAGGGTGGGCCGGGTCGCGGTTCCGGCTCCGGCTGCGGACATCGCTGGCTGATCCTCTCGACGCAGGGGCAGATCTTCCGAGGCTGGTTGATTTCTTGTTAGTAGACGATGTTACCCAACAAGAGACAGATGCGGGTTTCGCCCGCGTGAACAGCACGTCACCGACCCGGCACCGGCTGCGGCGGCCCGGTGTGGAAAGATCGGCCATCGTGAGCGAGCGCACAACATCCCGTGTTTCAGCCCGTATCTCGGCCATCGCCGAGTCGGCCACGCTGGCGGTGGACGCGAAGGCCAAGGCTCTCAAGGCCGCGGGCCGGCCGGTGATCGGATTCGGAGCGGGCGAGCCTGACTTCCCGACCCCGGAGGCGATCGTCAAGGTCGCCGCCGACGCCGCCTCGAACCCGGTGAACCACAAGTACACACCGGCCGCCGGGCTGCCCGAACTACGCCAGGCGATCGCCGACAAGACGGCGCGGGATTCCCACCTCCACGTCAAGGCCTCGCAGGTGCTGGTGACGAACGGCGGCAAGCAGGCCGTCTACCAGACCTTCGCCACCCTGCTGGATCCCGGTGACGAGGTCCTGCTGCCGGCGCCGTACTGGACCACCTACCCGGAGGCCATCGCCCTGGCCGGCGGCATCGCGGTGCCGATCGTCGCCGACGAGACCGCCGACTACCTGGTGACCCTGGAACAGCTGGATGCGGCACTCACCGATCGCACCAAACTGCTGCTCTTCTGCTCCCCGTCGAACCCGACCGGCTCGGTCTACCCACCCGAGCAGGTCGCCGCGATCGGTCGTTGGGCTGCGGAGAAGGGCATCTGGGTCGTCACCGACGAGATCTACGAGCACCTGGTCTACGGCGACGCGGTGCACGTCTCGATGCCGGTGGTGGCACCGGAGATCGTGGATCGTTGCGTCGTGCTCAACGGGGTGGCCAAGACCTACGCGATGACGGGCTGGCGGGTCGGCTGGATGATCGGGCCGCAAGACGTCATCACCGCGGCCACCAACCTGCAGTCGCACCTGTCCTCCAACGTCGCCAACGTGTCGCAGCGCGCCGCCCTGGAAGCGGTCAGCGGGGGTCTGGACGCCGTGGAGATGATGCGGGAGGCGTTCGACCGCCGCCGCAAGCTGATGGTGCGGCTGCTGTCGGAGATCCCGGGCGTGACCTGCCCGGAGCCGAAGGGGGCCTTCTACTGCTACCCGTCGGTGGCGGGTCTGATCGGCAAGGACCTCGGCGGCGTTCGCCCGACGTCCTCCGCCGAACTGGCCGCGCTGGTGCTGGAACACGCCGAGGTGGCGGTGGTCCCAGGAGAGGCCTTCGGCACGCCCGGCTACTTCCGGCTGTCCTACGCGCTCGGTGACGAGGATCTCGAGACCGGCGTGCGCCGGATGGGGGACTTCCTCCGCACCGCCAAGGATTGACCTCCGGCGACGCAGCAGGTGGTGTGGCCGGGGCACGTCTCAGAGCTGGACGAGGACGCGGGCCTTCCCCAGCACCGTCACGCCGGCGGCCTTGACGGTGAGGTCGACACGGGCGGTCCGGGCCTCGGGGTCCAGCGCGCCGATCACGCCGGTCACCTGCACCGAGGCGCCCACTCCGTCATCGGGCACGGCGACCGTCCTGGTGAATCGGACCGAGTACTCGACGACGCACGCCGGATCGCCGATCCAGTCGGTCACCGCGCGCGAGGCGGTCGCCATCGTCAGCATGCCGTGGGCGATGACGTCCGGAAGACCGACCTCTGCGGCCACCCGCGGATTCCAATGGATCGGGTTGAAATCACCCGAGGCCCCGGCGTAGCGCACCAGGCGTTCACGGGTGATCGGGTAGTCCGCCGACGGGATCGCGGCGCCGACGGACAACTCCTCGAAGGACGTCACGCGGTCCCCCGCGCGACCAGCGAGGAGACCGCGGTGGTCACGGGGGTGCCGTCCGGGAGCGACAACTCCGCACGCAGGGTCAGCACGTCGTTGGATCCCAGGGCACGGATGGCATCGACCGTCACGACGCATGTCAGCACGTCACCGGCGAGGATCGGCCGGTGGTGCACGAAGCGCTGATCGCCATGGACGACCCGCGAGAAGTCCAGACCGAGGGCGGGGTCGAAGACGACGACATCCTGGGCGCGGGCCACCGCCGCGATGGCGAAGGTGGGCGACGCGACCAGGTCGTCGTGTCCGGCAGCCCTGGCTGCCGCGGTGTCGTGGCTGATCGGGTTGTCGTCACCGATCGCCGTTGCGAACTCCCGGATCTTCTCGATCCCGACGACGTAGGGCTCCCCCGCGGGAAAGCTCCGGCCGACGAACGATTGATCCAGGGCCACGGAGGTTAGCGCGTTTCCTTGTGGTTGCGGTGGATGCCGCAGTTCGGGCAGAACTTCTTGACCTCGAGGCGATCGGGGTCGTTACGACGGTTCTTGCGCGTGATGTAGTTGCGGTGCTTGCACTCCTCGCACGCGAGGGTGATCTTCGGACGAACGTCGGTGGCGGCCACGTCAGCTGCCTCCTTCTTCTACTTGCGGTGCGGTACGGTCTCGCGGCGAACCGCCGCGAACCCTCGGGCATGGTGGCCGCTGGATCACGACCGGGTGGTAGCGGTGGCCGGACTTGAACCGGCGACACAGCGATTATGAGCCGCTTGCTCTACCAGCTGAGCTACACCGCCAGGAAGAACACCACCGCCGGCTCACTTGTTCCGTGGAGTCGGCCCGCAGATCTGCGGAGTGTTCCTCGCGATCTCCGTCGAGCACCCGATCCGAGCACCGACCGACATCTCCGAGCCCCTTTACGGAATCGAACCGTAGACCTTCTCCTTACCATGGAGACGCTCTACCGACTGAGCTAAAGGGGCGTGCACTGCCTACTGCCGGTACGTGAAACAAGCTACTGCCCCCAGGAGGAAAAACTTCTCACCTGAGGGCCTCGCCAACTGTACCTCACCCGCCCCCGCAGGGAAAAACCGCAGCTCGGCCCCGGTGCGCTGGAATCAACCGACCAGGCGCAGGACCTGTGTACGGTCCCCGACCGCCGCGGTCTTGACGGTGCGCGTCGTCAACCAGGCCTCGAGCTTCTCGATCGGCATCGGACGCGCCAGCAGGAAGCCCTGGAGCTCGTCGCACTTGAGGGACTTCAGTGCGTCCCTCGCGGC
The DNA here is from genome assembly GCF_014303395.1 of Nakamurella sp. PAMC28650. Classification (GTDB taxonomy): domain Bacteria; phylum Actinomycetota; class Actinomycetes; order Mycobacteriales; family Nakamurellaceae; genus Nakamurella. The sequence continues at coordinate 2,181,943 of NZ_CP060298.1, read as the reverse complement.
CTCCTCCTCGACGCCCTCGGCGATCACCCGCAGGCCGAGGGAATGCCCGAGGTCGATGATCGCGCGGACGATCGCGTGGTCGCCGAGGTCGGTCACCATGCCCTGGACGAAGGACTTGTCGATCTTGATCTCGTCGATCGGCAGCCGGCGCAGGTAGGCGAGGGAGGAGTACCCGGTCCCGAAGTCGTCGACCGAGAGCTGGATCCCCATCGAGTGCAGTTCGCGCAGGATGGGCAGGGATCGTTCCGGGTCGGCCATCACGCTGGATTCGGTGATCTCGAACGTCAGGAGCTCCGGCGGTACGCCGTGCTTCTCCAGCGCCGCCCGGATCACCTGCGGGAAGTTGGGACCGGACAGGTTGCGGACGGACAGGTTGACGGCGGCGCTGATCCTCATGTTGCGTCCGCGCCACTCCGCGACCTGGGCCAGCACGATGTGCAGCACGTGGCCCAGCAGCGTGTCGATCGAACCGGTGGTCTCGATGGCCTCGACGAACTCGGCCGGGGACACCGGCCCGAACTCGGGGTGGGTCCACCGGACCAGCGCCTCCACACCGACCAGCTCACGGTCCTTCAGGCTCAGCTTCGGCTGGTAGTGCACCGTGATCAGGCCTTCTTCGACCGCCTTGCGGAACTGGGTGACCAGCTGGAAACGCCGCCGGAACACCTGTCCCATGCTCGCGCCGTAGGTACGGATCGGCTCGTCGGAGGACTGGGCGGCCATCAGCGCCATCTCGGCCCGCTGCAGCAGCGTGCTGACGTCCTCCCCGGCGGCGCCACCCTCGATACCGCCGGCGGCCACGCTGACGTGGGCGATGCCGGCGTGCGCGTGCGGCTCGATCTCGATCCCGTCGAGGGAGTACGCCCGGCCGACGACCTCCAGCAGATCGGTCGCCATCTCCAGCAGGTGGTTGTCCCCGGAGCTGGGGAGCAGAACGGCGAACCGGTCGGACTCGATGTGTGCGACGAGCCGATCCTGACCGAGAGCCGCCACCAGTCTCTCGCCGGCGGCCGACAGCAGCTGCTCCCCCCGGTCGTGACCGATCGCGTTGTTGACCTCCGGCAGGATGTCGAGCTGCACCAGCATCACCGCACTGATCGAGGACGAGGCGAGCGATGCCTCGATCTCCACGGTCAGGCCGCGCCAGTTCAGCAGACCGGTGATCGCGTCGTGGTAGGCCTCGTGCCGCAGCGTCTCCAGCAGTCGGAGGTTGTCCAGCGCGGTCGCCACATGGCTGGACAGGGTCTCGAGCAGCGTCAGGTCGTTCTCGCGGAAACGGCCCCAGCGACTGAGCCGGTCGCGCACCTCCAGGTAGCCGCGGTCGCGGTCACCCGAACGCAGTGGCACCACCAGCACGTCCCCGGCCTGGCGCGCCTCCAGCGCTTTCCGGAACGACGCATCGTTGTGGTCGAGGTGGGAGACGTGCACCCGTCCGGCCTCGGCGGCCATCTGCAGCAGCGGGTCGTCGGCCGCGGGCGGCTCCTCGACGAGCACCCCCTCCGTCCCGACGGCCAGCGTCTCGAACTCGCCGTTGGGCGCGTTCAGGTGGATCAGCGCGACCGAGGCGTTGAGCTGGTCGCGCACCTGCTCGATCAGGGCGTGCCAGTCGTCGGTGTCAGAACCGATCTCGGCCACGCGGCGACCGAAGGCGTACATCCGGGACAGGTCGGTGTGCTGCCGCAGCGACTGCGAGTACGTCCGGTAGAGCACCACCGCGACCAGGGCGAGCGCTCCGCACAGCAGATAGCCGGTGGGCTGCAGGGGCGAATGGATCAGGGTGAACACCACGAGCGCGAAGATGGCGCACGTACCGGCCGTCAGGAGCGAACGTTCCAGGCTGCGCCGCAGAGGCTCCGGAGTGCCGAGCATCCAGTAGTGGACGCGTACCGCCTGGGCGACCGCCACGGCGGCGAACACCCCGCCGACCGTCGCTCCGAGGATCGGGTACTTGTTCTGCTCGGCCCAACCGAACGGCACCGCGGTGGCGATCAGGGCGCCCACGCCGGACTCGGCGGCGATGATGGCGACGTTCAGCCGGATCGCGCGCCAGTTGTCCCGGCGGCAGATGAAGACCACCAGACCGGCCAGGATGTGGCTCACCCCGACGACCCACCCGGGCAGCACGATCAATCCGTAGATCGCCGGGAGTTCGGAGAGGCTGACCAGGATCGTCTCGCGGCGTACCTCCACCCGCAGCGCGAACGTCTCGCTCCCGACGAACGCCACGAACATCAGTGCGCCGCCGAACAGGAGCCACTCCGGCTTCACCTGGATCCTGGGTACGGCGGTGATGCCGAGCCGGACGGCGATGAACCACAGCACCAGGGAGCCGAGAGCGAAGGCGCCAGTGCTGATCGCATAGGCCCGGGCTGTCGGGTAGGTGCGATGCACTCGATCCGGCACTGCGACGCCTCTCCCACTCGACGACGTATCGACGGAGGTACATCCGCCGAATGGTGATTCCGCGGCGTGTCTGCCCCGGAGCGAAGCTCGGGCGTGTCGCCACACCATCGACAGAGCGTAACTTCCCCCCCGCAGATTAGCGACGACCCGGATGGATATCGCCCAACCGGTGGGCAGTTTTCACTCTGCTGTCCACTTGCGGTGTCGGGAAACACCACTCCCGAGTACAAATTATCTGCTGAATCGGACCAACACGCACGCGAAGCGGCCCCGCACCTGGGTGGTACGGGGCCGGTTCGGTGTGGCAGGTGAGGGATTTGAACCCCCGTAGCTTGCGCGGCTGATTTACAGTCAGCTCCCTTTGGCCACTCGGGCAACCTGCCGGGTCACGGGCCGCAGGCCCTTGCTGCCGGGTGAACATTACTAGGCGGTGGCCCAGGATCCCAATCGGTGACGGTAGCGTCGTTCGCAGGTCGCGATCCGCCCGGATCCCGTGCGCAGGAAGTGGCAACAGAGAGGTACCGAAGATGGCTGACCCGTCGTTCGACATCGTGAGCAAGGTCGACCGCCAGGAGGCGGACAACGCCCTGAACCAGACGGCCAAGGAGTTGAGCCAGCGTTTCGACTTCCGCGGCACCGACTCCACCATCGTCTGGGCCGGCGACGAAGGTGTCACGATCACGTCTTCGACCGAGGAGCGGGCGTTGGCGGCCATCGACGTGTTCAAGGAGAAGCTGATCAAGCGCGGCATCTCCATGCGGGCCATCGAGATGGACGAGCCCACCCAGTCAGGGAAGATCTACAAGGCCTCCGGCAAACTCGTCCAGGGCATCGCCTCCGATCAGGCCAAGCTGATCTCCAAGAAGATCAGGGACGAGGGCCCCAAGGGTGTGCAGGCGCAGATCCAGGGCGACCAACTCCGTGTCTCGGGCAAGAAGCGCGACGACCTCCAGGCGGTGATCGCCCTGCTGAACGGGGCCGATCTCGAGGTGGCACTGCAGTTCACCAACTATCGGTGAGCGGTCGTGACATGCGGGCGCGTCGGAGCCGTCCTGCCACCCGGACGCGTCAGCGGGACGTCCTCGTCCACGACGCCCCCATCGACGCAGTCCTCATCTACGACGGGGACTGCGGCTTCTGCCGGTGGTCGCTCATCCAGGGCAGGCGGCTCCTGCCGGCGATGCCCGCCGTCGAGGCCTTCCAGGTCGCCGACCTCGCCGGATACGGCCTGACGATGGCGCAGGCCTCGGCAGCCGTCCAGTTCGTCCCGCGGGGAGGCACCCCGGTCGCCGGGCATCTGGCCGTCGCCGGCGTCCTGATGAGCCAACCGGGATTCGGATGGAGGTTGTCGGGCGCTCTGCTCACGGTGCCGCCGATCTCGTGGATCGCCGCCCTGACCTACCGCTGGGTCGCCGGCCATCGTCGACTGCTGCCCGGCGCAAGCGACGCCTGCGCCGTGCCGGTCGGCGCGGGAGCCACCGGCGGCCGGCCCCGGGGTCCATCCGATGGTTTCATCACGCCGGCCTCGAAGGAGTAGTTCGTTGCAGCTCGACTCGATCGATCACCACATCATCTCGTGCCTGATCGAAGACGCCCGTTCTTCCTTCCGCGAGGTGGGGGAATCAGTCGGGCTCTCCGCGCCCGCGGTCAAGAGGCGGGTCGATCGGCTGCGGGCGGATGGCGTGATCACCGGGTTCACGGCGCGCGTTGATCCAGGGTCGGTGGGCTGGCACACCGAGGCGTTCGTCGAGGTCACCTACGGGGGAAACATCACCCCGACCCGGATCCGAGCCATCCTGCAGCCCATCGCCGAGGTGGTCGCCGCGTACACCGTGTCCGGTGACGCCGATGTGCTCGTCCACGTGAGAGCGGCGGACATGGCCCATTTCGAGCAGGCCCTCGAGCGACTGCGGGCAGCCGACGGCGTCGCGAGAACCACGTCGCGGATCGTGCTGTCCACGCTGCTGGACCGACCCGACGTGATCGACGGCCGGACCTGACGTGCGGCGGGGAGTTCTGTACGGGGTCGCCGCCTATCTGATGTGGGGGCTGTTCCCCCTGTACTGGCCGCTGCTGGAGCCGGCCGGCGCCGGGGAGATCCTGGCTCACCGGATCCTCTGGTCGTTGGTGGTGATGGGGGTCGTCGTCACCGCGCTACTACAGTGGAGGGTGATCCGCGGCATGGCCGGCCGGACGTGGCTGATGGTGGTCGCGGCCTCGGTGCTGATCTCCATCAACTGGGGCGTCTACATCTTTGCGGTCAACGCCGGCCACGTCGTCGAGGCTGCGCTCGGCTACTTCGTCATCCCGCTGTTCAGCGTGCTGCTGGGTGTGGTGGTCTTCCACGAGCGCCTGCAGCGGCTGCAGTGGGCGGCGGTCGGCCTCGGCGCCTGCGCGGTAGTGGTGATCGCGGTGGCCGGGGGCCGCATTCCCTGGGTCGCAATGGCTCTGGCCGGTAGCTTCGGCCTGTACGGACTGGTCAAGAAGGTGATCCCGCTACCACCGCCTGCCTCCCTGACGTCCGAGGGGCTCGTCCTGGTGATCCCGGCCATCGCCTTCCTGACGCTCCTGCAGCTGCACGGCCGGTCCACCCTGACCGGTCACGGCAACGGGCACGTGGTCCTGCTCGTGGCTTCCGGCGTCGTCACGGTGGTTCCCCTGCTGGCCTTCGGCGCTGCGGCCAGAGCTCTCCCGCTGTCGGTGCTGGGACTCCTGCAGTACCTCACACCGGTGGTGCAGTTCCTGATCGGCGTCCTCTGGCTGGGCGAGAAGATGTCCGGTGCCAGGTGGGTCGGGTTCGGGCTGGTCTGGGTGGCGCTGATCCTGCTCTCGGCCGCAGGGCTGCGCCGGTCCCCGGACACCGGACCGCACCGTGCCACCCCACCGGACGGTCGGCCGGAGTGATCCGGATCAGCTCCTGGTCCGCGCCGACAACACCGGGGCATGACGGCGCCGTCCCTCCGGACCGGCCGCTCGCATCGAGGGGTGGAGAAGGTGGAGCAGATCAACGCCGGAGCGCAGGTCCGACTCCCCCACCCACAGCATCTGCCGGCCCGTCTCCCGCACGGCGTCGGTCATCAGAACCCGATCGGGACAACGACCATCCACCGCGCGGGCGTCGCAGCAGAGCACCGTGCGCAGGCTCGGTAGTTCGAAGTCGAGCGGACCGATGTCTCCGTAGGCCGGATGAGCCACGCTGACGGACAGGTCCGGCCGCGGCAGCCCCAGCCGTGCGAGCAGCACGCGGGTCCGGGACTGCAGGTCGCCGGCGGAGCGTGGATCCGCGAAGGCCATCACTTCGCGGGCGATCGACGAGCCGGGACGACCCCACGCCCGCTCGAGCACCAGAGCTAAGTCCTCCCGGGAGCACACCTGTCCCCGGAGCGGCGCGGGTTGCGCTGGCGGTGTCGCCGGCGAGGCAACTACCGAGCCGATCGCCGTCGCGTTCACCGCGAGATGTTCTTGCCGAAAAGCACTTCCATCGTCTCGGGTCGATATCCCGGTGCGAGCGGCGGAACCGCCCGGGCGGCCGCGCGTTGGGACTGCTCGGCGTGGTGAGTGAGCAGCCTTCGGATCACGTCCTCCTTGCGAGGTGTCAGGTAGATCTGTGTGGTGCTGAGCTGGGCATGACCCAACACCAACTGCACGTCGGTCAACGGGAGCGCCGGATCCTCAGCCATCCGGTAGGCCGCGGTATGCCGCAACGCGTGCAACGTCGCCGCGGTGCCCGCCCGCTCGTTCACCCGCTCGAACATGCGGTGCACCGCGTGATAGGTCAACGGGCGCGGCGGGCGTCGCAAGGTCCACCACAACGGCTGGCCACGCCCCGGCGGGATGACCCCATCCATTTCCAACTGGTAGAGCCGCAACCAGACGAACGCATCGGTCGACGCCGGGAGTTGCTGCGCAGCACCAGAACCCTTGCGGACCACGGTGATCAGCTGACGACCAGGATCGGCACCGCCCGAGGTGACGGACAACAGTTCCGAAGCGCGCGCCCCCGTCGAGACATAGAAGGCCACCAGTGCCCGATCTCGATGCGAGGGTAGTCGCGCGAAGATGTCGTTGAACTCTGCATCCGGAATGCTGCGCGGGATCCGGCTCGGGACGACGGGCCGATAAAGGCCGGCCCGTTCATTGCGATACGGCTCCATCGGATTGTGATGAGCGTGTGCCCGGCCACCGCGACGAGAACGATCCAACGGAAACGGGTTCAGGATCGGGCCAGTGCCGCAATCGCGGTGGAAGTCATAGAAGCCCCGCAACACCGACTCGCTGAGGGCGCGTACCGACACCGCATAGGCCATGCCACCCGGAGCGGCCGCCACCGACCCGACCGCCGGTTCGTCCGCCGGCCGCCGCCAATGCGGCCGCGGAGACCGGCCGGTGACCTGGAGCCAGCGGGAGAAGTCCCGGGCCTCGACCCTCGTCGCCCGATCCCACCGCACCCCGACCGCCCACAAAAACCGGAACCACCGCAGCAGATCCATCCCGTAGGACCGGGCCGTCGACGCCGACCGACCAGCGGCCTGCAACTCCCGGAAGAACTCCGACACCGACTCCACCGGGTCCCCGGCCACATCCAGCAGCCGATACGGCTCCGACACCTCGCCGGTCCCGAACAGCCGACCGACCAACGGAACTACCAGCCGAGCCCGATCCGCCAGCCCCTCTCCCACGATTTCTAGCATCATCAGGTGATCCTCTCGCCGACGACACGCCGCCTTTGAGCTGCAGTTACACACCAAGTAGTTCAGTCAACGGGTAGTGGGACCGGAACAGCACCCACCGGTCGTTCTCCGTCCGGCGCCGGTCGGTGCCGAACAGCACCGTCGTCACCGCCGACTTCAGGTTGTCGTACTTGACGTGCTTCGTCGGGATCCCGCCGAGCTCCGTGAACGCCTCGATGTGACCTTCCAGGAACGCCTCCTGCGACTGCGTGGCATAGACGCGGTGCACCGCCCGGCCCGAGAAGCACAGCCGCATCGTGAACAGATAGCACTTCGTCCTGCCGGCAGGTAGATCCACCCACAACTCTGCGAAGTCGACCTCGGCCTCCGCGCCCGGTTCGTGGGTCTGGGCGATGAACACCTCTGCCGCCGGGCGGCCGGCCTCGGCGTCGATCTCCGGCCGGCGCTGCGCGACATAGGCACGAACGGTCCCGTAGGTCAGATCCGTGGCCCCATGCTCGTCTGCCAGCCGATCGAAGATCCGGACCACCGTATGCCGCTGCTTGCGCGGGGCAGTCAGATCCGTCCGCAGCATCTCGTCAACAGCGGCAGTGAACGGGCTGATCTTCGTCTTCGCCCACACCCGCCGGGCCGGGGGCGGCGGCACCGCCGAGGCCAGGGCTTGCCGCACCGTCCTTCGATGCACCCCATGGCGTTTCGCCAACCCACGCACCGACAAACCCTCCACCCGCGAGTCGCGTCGGATCTGCTCGAACAGCACCACCCTGGACCTCATTCCAGACCTCCTGAACGAATCGGCAACCGCAGTTGCCGATCACGATCAGGTGGGGCCACTCAAACCCGACAGAAGCTGCCCGGCGAGTCGCAGGTGGGGCCAATCAAAATCGATACTCCTGCTCAAGTGGGGCCACCCAAACCTCACACACTCAGTCTTCCGATGATGGAAGTTCTCACACTCGCCGTCCGGAAGACCTCGACATGGCTGACGCTACCTTTTCGACCCCTGACCTGACCACGTTCATCCGGCTGGACACGCTCGGTTTGCAGGTGACCGGGCAGTTTCTGGAACCGGACCGTGCAGTGCTGGCCTGCCGGGTCCTGGATCGCGACCCGACGTGCGGGCGGTGCGGCCAGCAGGGCCGGCCGCGGGACTCGACGACCCGGCGGCTCGCGCACGAGCCGTACGGTTGGCGACCGACGATCCTGCTGGTCACCGTTCGCCGGTTCCGCTGCGCTGGGTGCGGGCATGTCGGTACGACCAAGCGACCAAAGAATATGTCGCCCGACGCATCGCAGAAGGCCGCACGAAGATGGACATCATCCGCTGCCTCAAGCGCTACATGGTCCGTCAGCTCTACCCGCTCATCTGCGAAGCCCCCAAGCCCGCCAAAGTCACTGCAGCTGGTTGACATCCATCTATAGGAGTGTCGCAATCGACGGTGTAGTCCTGGTCGGAACCCGCCGGCCTCCAGCAGGGACCTGGCGACGTAGTTCGTGAGGTTCCGGAAGCCCAACGCCGACCCGCGGAGGTGCTCCAAGCGTCCATTGATCGCCTCGGTCGGTCCGTTGCTGGTGCCCGGCCGGTCGAAGTAGGCCAGCACGTCTGCGGCCCGTTGCTTCAACGTCCGGCCGAGCGTTCTGATCTCGCACAGGGCAGCCGGGACGCCGGCGGCCAAAGTGTCGATCAGCGTCTGCATCTTGGTTTTGCCGGCGGCTCGGTCGGGGTAGCGGTAGGCGGCGACCATCGCCTGGTAGACGCCCCAGGTCGCCTACACCTTCAAGTGCCCTCCTTCGGAGAACAACGCCGACATCCGTTGCCGCTGCTTGTCGGTTAGCAGATCCGCACCGGTGGACAGGGTCCGGCGCGCCGCATACAGCGGGTCGCCTGCCCTGCCGCGGTGGCCCAGGGTCTGTTGTTGGATGCGGCAGCGGCATAGTTCCAGACTCTGCCTGGCCAGGCGGACGACATAAAACGGATCCATCACCACGGAGACGTCGTCGTCAGCTCTTTGACAGCCGCGGTCTTGAACCCCGTGAAGCCGTCCATAGCAGCGGGCGAGCTGCTAGATTGAGTCAGGTCGTACGAACCTGCAACGACCCGACGATCACCCCAAGCTGGACTTGGGAACCCTGTTCGGACCCAGCCGCACCGAGTTGCTGAGGCCCCCTAGCGGGACCGTTCTGAGGCGCGGGCGTTGGGGGATGTTCCCGCTCGTTCAGGGCAACGGGACGACGGACCGGGTTGTGGCACTGAGCTTGGCGGCATCTAGCACCTCGGCGGTGGCGATTGCATCTCGAGGATCGACCGGGACCGAAGCTGTGTGTTGGACCGCCGCGGCGAACGCTGGGTAGAAGGTGTCCCACCGGCCTCGTTGTGTGGGGATAACTTCCAACTCCGATCCTCGATACAGATGCCCCCAGGAGCTGTCTTGCTCCGCACCCCACCTGTCGCCGAGCGACGCTGGCGTTTCCCCGGCCACCAACGCATTCTCCTGGGTATCGCCGACTTCAAGTACATAGGTCGCGGCTGTTCCCGTCACTCGATACCGCGGACCCGGAGCAGCTTGGCTCCAACTACCCCACAGCTGAGAACGGGCGCCCGAGTCGTGCGTAAGCGCCAGGAAAACATCGTCATCAAGCCCGGACTCCCGGGTACGAAATTCGGCGTAGACCGCAACGGCTGGGCCTAGAAGCACCAACGCCTGGTCCACCAGATGGCTGCAGAAGTCCAACAGCGTCCCGCCGCCGGCGGGTGACGGGCCAGGTAAAGGAGCGAACCGTTCGAAACGCGACTCAAACCGGGTCACATTCCCAAGCACACCCTCCGCAACCAGTTTCCGGACGGTCAGGAAATCCGAATCCCACCGCCGATTCTGGTAGGCGGTGAGCAGCAGTCGAAGCTGTCGGGCCAATTCGACCATGCTACGCGCCGCCGTAGCATTTAGCGCGAACGGCTTGTCGCAGACCACGGCCAAGCCTAGGCGAAGTGCCTCTTCGGTCAGTGCCGTGTGAGTATCGGCTGGAGTACAGATGGTGACCGCCTGCGCCCCGGCGGCGGCGAGCGCGGCGAGCGAAGCGAAGATCTCCGTATTCGGGAACTTCTCGCCGACCAGCCGCCGACGTTCAGGAGATGATGTCACAATACCCACCAATTCACATTCGTCCGCTGAATCGATCAGGGGAGCGTGGAAGTACCGCCCGCCAAATCCAAATCCCACCAAGCCGAACGGCACTGCGTTCATCGCTACCTCTCTCTAAGATTGCCAGACCGCTGTGAAACTACGATTTGCAATGTAACGACTTTTGTCTCGCTAAGTTGAGACTCTCGGCCGGCGCAGCGCATCGGCGCACCCCCGGCCCCGCCAACTTGGGCCGCTGCTCACCCCTTATCGATAACGCAACCGGGGTGACACGTATAAAACAATTAATACAAGGACACCAACCAGGAAACACTACCCGGCGGGCGAGATGTCACACGGACCCTATCCATCAGCGAACTCCGAGGAGGTGTTCTAGCGCTAGGCGTTGGATACGGGCGAAACCGTAGCCCTTGGTGCGTGCTGGGGTCAGGTCATAATCTTCGAATGAGCCCCGGTCGGCCAGGAGTTGCTCATGGGTTTCGCCCTCGTTTAGGCTCGGCCGGCCGAGCTCAGCAACTCCGGCAGCGTTGAGCGCCTCCTGCACCCTGGGGTCTGCGCGGAACTCCTTCGACCTCTCGCGAAGTGTCATGTAGAGCTCCATGTTGGCCAGCGCCGATTCCCAGACGCCGTCCATGTTCTCGGTGCGCAACGGTTTGAAGTCGAAGTGGCGGTCCCCGTTGTAAGTGGGTCCGCCGCCAGGTGCACCGTTCTCCAGTAGGTCAACGGTGGAGAATGCTTGCAAAAGGTCGCCATAACCGAACACAAGATCCTGATCATAGCGTGGCCCCTTCTGCCCGTTCAGGTCGATATGGAACAGTTTGTCTTGCCACAATGCCTGCGCGATGCCGTGGGTGTAGTTGAGGCTGGCCATCTGTTCGTGCCCTGTCTCTGGGTTGATGCCCACCATGTCGGCGTGCTCCAACTGAGAGATAAACGCTAGTGCATGCCCGATGGTGGGCAGCAGGATGTCGCCGCGGGGCTCGTTGGGTTTCGGCTCGATAGCAAACCGCATTCCGTACTTTTTGTCGATGGAGTACTGCGCGAGCAGGTCGATCCCTTCGCGGTAGCGATCGAGCGCAGCGCGGATGTCTTTGGCGAAGTCGACCTCGGAGCCCTCCCGACCGCCCCAGAAGACGTAAATTTGGGCGCCGAGTTCGGCGGCGAGGTCCATGTTCTGCATGACCTTACGCAGGGCATAGCGACGCACGGAGCGGTCGTTGCTGGTGAAGCCACCGTCTTTGAAAATCGGGTCGCCGAACAGGTTGGTCGTCACCATCGGCACCACGAGACCGGTGTCAGCCAACGCCTGCTTGAATTCATCGAGGATTCGCCGCCGCTCACTGGTTGTCGATCCTGGGGGGACGAGGTCGTCATCGTGAAATGTGATGCCGTATGCGCCGAGTTCGGACAGCTTGTGTACCGCTTCCACGCCGGCGACTGCTGGGCGGGTGGCTTCACCGAACAGGTCCCGAGCCTGCCAGCCCACTGTCCAAAGTCCGAAGCTGAACTTGTCGTCGCGTGTCGGCTGGGGGGTCATTTTTCCTCCGAGGGTGTTTCATCGTGTAGTTGGCGTCAGGGACGTTGTTGCACAGCAGGTCAGAACGGTTCCGGCGGACCCTCGACTCCGCTACCCAGATCGCCGGAACCGCTCGACACTGCCTGCCGCGAGGTGGCCCGGCTGCGGCATTCAATTATGAAGGCCGCAGTGCCGTTCACCCCCACTACGTTCCGATCTCCGGCGCCAGGGACCCCGCCGTTTGTTGGTAGGAGGTAATCGCAGCCTTTAGAACCTGAATATCCTGAGCAGTGGTCCCACCGGATATTCCTAGACCGACCTTGACGCCTGCGGCCAGCTCAACCGGCGCACCACCTCCGAACGCGATCAACTTACCGCCGGAGTTGACGGCCAACCCGTACAGCGCCTGCCCTGGCTGAACCAGGTCGGTCAAGCTCTCGGTGTCGACGTCGAACGACGCAGCCGTGTACGCCTTTCGGAAGGCGATGTCGAGTGAGTGAAGGGGCGCCCCGTCCATCCGATGCAGCAGTACGGAGTTTCCGTGTGTATCGACCACGCTGACGACCACGCTGATATCAAGCTCGGTGGCCGTCTTGTGCGCCGCGGCAGCCAGAGCTAATGCTGTCTCGAGCATCGCATACCCATTCTTTCTTGAGGAGGGAAGGCCCGGATGCGTCGAAGGACCCGAGGTGAGCAACCGACCGGGCTCACCACATCAGCGGTGTTCGGCCAGCAAATTCGCGGTGCGCAAGTCCTCCCAGAGATCGTCCGGGATCTCCTGTTCGAACCAGTCATAATTCTGTTGCTGCTGCACGACGGTGCGCGCGCCAAGGCAGACACTGACTATGGCGGGGTGCTTGGCCGCGAATTGAACAGCCGCCGCCCCGAGGGGAACGTCGTGGAGTTGGCAAATTTCCTCGATCGCACGGACCTTACTCAGCACTTCATCGCCAGCTCGCGCGTAGTCGAACCGGGCACCAGGTGTCGACCCGGTCGCAAGGATTCCAGATCCGAACACTCGCCCATTCACAACGGCTATCCCCCGAGACTGACATAGCGGGAGCAGCTCCAGGGCAGCCTCCTGATCGAGCAGGGTATGGGTCCCCGCAATCAGCATGCAGTCGATATCGACCGCATTGGCTGCTGCCAGGCACACGTCAACTTCGTTGACGCCGATACCAATAGCACGTACCACTCCTTCGTCGCGGAGTGACACCAAGGCTTTGAAAGCACCGCCGAGAGCTTCCCGGAATCGCTGAGGTTGTTCCGCACCGTGCGTCCATCGATCCGTGTCGTGCACCAGCAGCACATCGAACCGGTCTGTTGCCATCCGCTGGAGGCTGTCTTCCACTTGACGCATGACTCCGTCGTAGGAATAGTCGTACTCCAACTTCATTGCCGGCACATTGACCCAGGGCGCTGAGTCGAATGAATCCAGCGGCGCCGCGCTCAACCTGCGGCCCACCTTCGTTATTAGGGCGTAGGAGCCTCTATCGACGTCCGCCAGGCCACTGCCGAGGCGAGATTCGGCAAGTCCATGCCCGTACATGGGGGCGGTGTCGAACAACCTCACGCCCGCAGCCCACGCATGTTCGATGACGCCTTCGGCCTCACCTGCCGACATTGCCCTACCCATGTTGCCGATGGGTACTGAGCCAAATGACAACACAGTAGTGGACCAATCCTGCCGCCCAAATTTCCGCCGGTCGGTCACGCAGTAAGTCATGTCACTCCCCTCGGAAAGCCGCACCTGGTTTGACCATCACTGTTAGATGACCTGGGAACGCTTTCGGGGTTGGGCTTGTGGGTTCGAGCCCAACCCTGACGGCGATCGAGTCGCGGCTACTTAGCGGACCGCTCTACCAGGGCTGCGAACTCGTTGCTGGACACGACGTCCGCGTACTGGGCCTGAATGTTGCGGAGCGACTCCCAATATTGCCCGTAGCCCTCGGGCGTTTCGTCACGGCCTGGGGTGTGCACCGGTATTGCGGTACCGGCGTCGGCCACGACGATGACCTTGTAGCCGCGGTCGAACCCGTCACGGGCGGTCGTGGGAACACAGTTGCCCGTCGAAGACCCAATGATCACCAGGTACTCGGCGCTGTCCTGAGCCAGGTACTCGTTGAACGCGGTGTTGTAGAAGCTACTATTGCGGTGCTTCTGGAAGACGTGTTCGCCCTTCTGTGGCACAAACCCATCACATAGCGCTCCGTTCCACGTTCCATGATTGAAGGGCGAGTCCGGCTCCCTCCACGACGGGTACTTCAGTCCCCACACACCGAGGTCCGCCCCGTCGGGATCCATGCCCCAGAGGGACCAGATCACCTTGATACCCTTGTCCCGAGCCAATTCTAGAACCGCTTTGGCCGGCACCAGTGATTCGGCGCCGGACGGGGCGCCGCCCACGCTCTTGATGTAGTCTGCGCCCTTTGGATCCAGACACAAATTCTGAATATCCATGGCGTGGACCACCGTCCTACTGAGGTCAATGGTATTCGGGATGAAACGATGGGAGCGGTCTACGAACCTGTCGAGCTGTTCCTGGAATGTGGTCATGTGTGCTTCCTTCCGTTATGTGAGCGCTATAAGTAAACACCACCGGCACGCCCAACAATAATGAGCCTCCGGAGAATGTCCGACTGATACTGCAAATAGAGCCTCATACCCTTGAGCTAGCCCCCGGAGGCTTTGAAGCCTGGAATCAACTCACTCCAGTCGTACTCTTGCACGAAATACTCCGCTGTGCTGTATGTACCGTCCATGGTGTCCCGCAGGCACTTAGGGCCAGGGAACCCAATAACCCGCCAGCCTACCTGCCCCTTGTTACCTCCGTACACCGGATCAGCATAGAAGCCCTGACGGACATGAAGGCACAACGTCGGGAAAAACGGCATGCCGTCGTCGGTGTTTCCCTGCAGTCGGGAGTGGAACACCTCGCGCGAGTCCAACGATATTGGCGCGGGTTTGGGGCTTCCACTGAGCTGCTCGAGCACTTGGTCTTGGACGTCGGCGGAGGCGCTTTTGAACGACTGCTGGCCGAGTTCGCCCGCGATCCGGTCGAGTTCCTTCACCCCGCCCCGGTAGAGCCGCTGCATATTGGCGTTACGGGCCCGGGCGGCGACCGCATCTTTCCCAGCCATCTGCAGGAAGCCGCCGCCGGCTGCAGTTGCAAAGTTGAATTCGATCCCGGACAAGTATCGGTCGATGAAGACGATCACTCCGGCTTCGTGGGCACCAGGATCGGCGTCCGTCGGAATGATGCGCGAAGCCGCAGCGTCGATGGTGTCCCACTCGTGGACGGAGAAGAACAACTTTTCATCCGAATCAGAATCAATTGTCCCGGGTACTTCTTCCCAATCAGCTTTCGAGATCATTTCGGTTCCTGTCGTCGAACTTCGCCAGTATTTGGCAACTCCAGCCGGTCGGCCCGCCCTCGCAGATGTGTCTGGGCGATGTAATCCGAGCATCGCCAGGAATTGGCCATGATGGTGAGCGTCGGGTTCACTCCCAGCGCCGTCGGGAAGCCCGCACCGTCTAACACGAACAGATTGTCGACACCATGCGCCTGCCCCCACTCGTTGAGAACGGACTTCTCGGGGTCAATTCCCATGCGCACGGTACCCTGTTGGTGGCAGGCGTTGCCGGTAAACCGCTCCAGATACACGGGAATCGTTCGCGTTGCACCAGCCGCCTGCAGGATTTCCATGTTCTTGTCGATCTGCCATCGGCTCATCGCAAGGTCGTTGGCGTGGGGGCGGTTGGTTATACGTGCAACCGGTAGACCCCACGCATCCTTCACTGTCGGATCCAGATCCACCCGATTTGTTTCCTGCGGCATGTCCTGTAGAATGAAGCCAATCTTCATGGCATGGCTGAAGTAGCTGCGGTCGGCATCCTTCATGGCCTGGCCCCATGTCGGACGGCCCGGCAAGATCATGTTGATTGGTTGTCCGGTCTGAGTGGTGGCGATGATTCCACCCCCAATATGGCCGCGGCTCTCGTCCGTTTCGTAAAAATGCATGGAACCACCGCTTTGATAGTTCCCCGTCCATCCGTTCAGCGGCTCGTCGCGCTCGTTGTCGAAGAGCCCTACTGCGAACAGATACTCGTGGAATGTGGCGTTCTTGCCTACCACCCCGGAATCATTCGCCAGACCGTCCGGGAATCGAGCAGACTTCGAAAGCAGCATCAGCCTCGCGGACTCGATCGCACCCAGGGCCAGGATGACAACTCGCGCATCCTGTTCGATCTCCACGCCGTCGTTGTCGACGTAAACTACGCCGGTCGCACGACCCTGCCTGTCCACCTTGACATGACGAACGAAGCTGTCCGCTCGGACTTCGAAGTTCCCGGTCGCCAAGGCCAGCGGGATGAAGGTCGTGGTGACACTAGAACGGGTTTCGGTGGGGTCACCATACTGGTTCCAGAAGCTGGAGCGGTTCACCGCGGGCCGGCCGAGCGCGTTGCCTTCGGTGAGGTGCGACATCGGTAGCGGGAACGCATTGATCCCGAGAGCGCTCGCCCCCTCGTAGAACTTCTTACCGAAGCGGGTCGGCGGCAGCGGTTCGCTCGGGTAGTCCTTGCTGCGGAACGCCGCACCTTTGTCGGCACCAGCCAGCCCAGATATGCCGTAGGTCCATTCCACCTTTGTCAGATACGGTTCGAGGTGTTCGTACCGGATCGGCCAGTCAGCCAGGTTGGCACCTGCCAAATCTCCGTGCAGTGAATGGAAAATGAAGTCCGATTCCCTGGGACGCGGAGTCCAACCCGCCATGTGACTCGTGCCCCCGCCAACATTGGACGGCACCGGGGAGAAATTGAAGATCTCGGCAACTGACTGGTCGTCGCTTCGAACTGTCCTGGGCATCAGGTCTACGTCGGGCCACAGGTAGCTGCGGTTCTGATACTTCAGTTCGTCACCTGAGTAGTGTTCGGCGGGCCGCAGCCATGGGCCCTTGTCGAACCCGACAACTTTGTATCCGGCCTGGCTCAGGACCATTGCGGCCGGGCCGCCACCAGCTCCCAGCCCTACGATAACTACATCAACCGGTTCCATCTTGCGCTTCATAGTGCATCATGCCTCTCCATGAACATAGATCCTTTAATAATTTCCGGGCCCAGCCATCGTTCCTTGTAGGTTCGCGAGGTGCCAATCCACGTTGGTGGCGTCAACGACAGCGGTTGAGACATCTTCGAATACTGGCACGTTCTGCTTGAGCACTTCATGCGCGAACGCTGTCTCAATGAGCTGACGACCAATCTCAACAGAATTTACGTCCACGGTCGCAGTTAAAGTTCCACCTTGGATTGCCTTCATGCCGGAGACGAGTCCGTCGGCACCAATTACAACGATCCCCGAGCTCCCATTCCAAAGCTTCAGGTTGGCTGCCGACACCGCCGCCGAGGCCCCGAGAGCCATGTCCTCGTTCTCTCCGTAGATAGCGTCGACATGCGGGTACTTAGTAAGCAGCGCTTGCGCAGCGGCTAGTCCCTTGTCGCGCACGTAATCACCCGATGCCTCGGCCACAATTGTCAGGCCTGAATAGTTTGCGATGGCCTGTCGAAAGCCCTGCAGTCTTAGCGTCGTCCAATCGGAGCCCGAAGGACCGGTGATGGCTATCACAGTCCCTTTGCCCTTTAGCGTCTGCGCGATGTACTGGCCCGCGATGTATCCTGACTGCCAACGGTTGTCATAACCGACGTTAGCGACGTTCGCCAAGCCGGCCGTTGGTTGTGTGTTCTGATTTGGGTTGGTGATTTCGACGGGTTGGTTGAATTGGTACGTGTTCACCCCTTGCGCCGCAGCCGTCTGGTATAGCGCTTGGTTCGTCGCGGGTTTAGCCGCGGAACAGACGAACATGACGTCGACCTTGCGAGCGACGAACCCTTGAATAGTGTCGGTGATGCTGCTTCCGGAGTGGGCGTCATTTGCTCCTTGACGCTCCCAGGTCCACTTAACACCGAACCTGTCGGAGTAGTCTTTCATGGTGTTCCAAGCAGACTTCTGCACCTGCTGATACCACTCCGAAAGAATCGGGGGAGCGAATCCGATCGAGATTGTTCGACCATTGACAATCTTGCGGATCGCCGCGTCCGCAGCTGGATCGGGACCAAAACTGCCCTCACCCGACACCGCCGACGCGGCATTTCCGCTGGGTTCGGTAGCGCTGCTTGTAACCGGCTTAGCGACTGTTGAACACCCTGCGGTCCCGACGGCAGTGATGCCAGCAATCAACAGCATCCTTCGCGACGGGCTGTGACTGGTCCTGCCCAGTGTGTATGCCATCATCAGTTCCTCTCGTTTTGACTTCTAGTTGCACGGATCTAACATCTCAGCACACTTCGGTTCGTATATTGACCTCCTTTCTCGATCTACGAAGTTGCAGCCGACATGGAGGATGTATCCAATTCGTCGATACCCAACTTGGACGCATTCCTCCGACGTACCCTGGAATTTATGGACGCTCCCAAACGATTAGCGATGACCGCGGCGATAAGGACACCGCCGGAGACAATGTCCTGATAACTGGACGGGACTCCGGCAAGGAAGATTATGTTCAGTACGCCAGCCAACAACACCGATCCGAGAATTGCGCCCAGGATCCGACCGCGACCCCCACTGAGCGTAGCGCCGCCGATTACGGCTGCAGCGATAGCCTGAATCTCGTAGCCGCTTCCAAGATCGGCTGGAACTGTTGTTTGCCGGCCGGCCATGATGATGCCGGCGATACCTGCGCAGAGCCCACTGATGACGTAGGCGAGTAAGCGCGTTCGCCCGACTTTCAATCCTGATTGTAATGAGCCCGAACTACTGCTTCCCACTGCGAACAAGTGGACCCCAGTTCGAGTCAGCGCCAGCATCCCTCCCAGAGCGAGAGCTACCACAAGCGCGATAAGCATAGGAACGGTGACGGTTCCAAGCAAAGGCCTGAGCCCGCCAACCACGTACAACTCGGGAACCATATAGCCAATCAGCGGCACGCCTTGTGTCCAAATGTACAAGATTCCACCAGCGAAGCCAAACATCGCGAGGGTGGCAACAAAATCGGGCAGGCCTAGCCGAGTAACCATAAGGCCATTCAGCAAGCCAATTGTCACGCCGACAACTAGAGCAGCCAAGAACGCGACGATCAACGGTAGCCCGGCCAGCATGGCTTGGCCCAGAGTGCCGGCGCTAAGCGCCATCGTGGAACCCACCGACAAGTCGATCCCCCCCGAGATGAGTACCACCGTCATACCCATGGCCAAGATCATAACTACTAGACTTGTCTCTACCACGTTATACAGATTGGATCCCGTGATAAATACTGGAAGAGCAATCGCAGTAACGGCAGCGGCCAATACGATCATGCCAACTACACCGATGATCGGGTCCGACAATAGCGCTGTGGCGAGCTGCACCGGCCGTCGATCCGATCGAGACGGGATGGGCGAGATTGGTGGCATCCTACTTCAACTCCCAACTGACGTTGCAGGTACGTCCTGGTCGGCCGGAGGTTGCACGCGGATCACGCGAACTTCGCCGTTTTGCTTGCGTGCAATGCTAAGACCCAATTGTCGGACTTGTCTGTCAAAAACGACGCCACCAACAATGCACAGGCCGGTGACTATCGTGAAGTAAATGGCGTCGATACCCATAAACCGCAGGCCTTGTTGGATGGTCGCCAGGAGAAGGCCCCCGAATATTGCAGCCCACGCTGATCCCCGTCCGCCAGCAAGGCTAACACCCCCGATGACCGCACCGGCTATAGCGGTCAGGTTGAACCCAGCCCCCAAGGCAGCCTGCGCCGCGCCCAACTGCGATGCTAACAACACCCCCGCAGTTCCAGCGAGTAACCCAGACATCGTGAAGGTCAGCAATCGCACACTTTTGATCCTCACGCCAGCACTGTCTGCGGCGGCGGAACGAATCCCGAGAGCGAATGTTCGTCTGCCGAATATGGTCATTCCTAGGAAGAACTGCACCAGCAACACAATTATCGTGGCGATCCAAATTGGATTTGGTATGCCGACGACGCTTCCATTCGCGATGGCGGAAAAGGCCGAGTTGTTCGCTCCGGACAACTGAGTCGTGCCAACAAGCACGGCGAGAGCACCCGACGCGAGACTTAGGCTTCCCAGGGTGACGATGAAATCGCTAATTCCGAAAATTGTGATCAATAAGCCGTTCAGTAATCCGAAGCCCAGGCCGACACCAACACCCGCGAGTACTGCTATTGGTGTTGAGGCGCCGGAGACCAAGGTCCACAGCGTCACGCCGGCACTCAGTCCAGCAACTGTACCCATCGACAAGTCGATTCCCCCGCCAATGATGACGATCGCGACACCTACCGTGATCAGCAAGACCGGTACCGAATTGCCGATGAAGTTTGCGATATTTGAGAAGCTGCGGAACGGCGGTGCCAGTATCCCGAACACGCACGCTACAGTAACCAGAGCTACGGCGATAGGCAACCCAGTGGTTGTCGACGCTCGAACCAGTATCGTCCGCACATTCATGCCAGCTTCCCCCCAGACAGTGACAACACCCTGTTCTTGACGGCTTCGAACTGTCCTGCGGCCAATTTGGCTGGCAAGCCTGTCACGGTCCCCACGATTCGACCTTCCCTCATGACGACTACTCGATGGGCTAGCTCAAGTAGCTCCTCGATCTCGGATGCTATAACGATCGCGGACCCCCCGGCAGACACGAAATCGCGGACAAGTCTGTGCACCTCAACTTTGGCTGAAACGTCAATTCCTTGCGTCGGCTCGTCGAATATCACCAGGGACGGATCGGTGCTTAGACAGCGAGCGACGATCACTTTCTGCTGGTTACCGCCGCTCAGGTTCCGAATCTTCTCTTGAACATTCGGTGTTTTGATCGAAAGCTGCTGAACGTAGTCCAAGGCGAGCCGAGCTTCGGCAGCTTTGCGAAGTACGAAACCGAAGCGTGTAACGCGCTGAAGGTTCGAAATCGACATGTTCTCGGCAACTGACATCTCCGGTAGAATACCTAGCTGCTTTCGATCTTCCGGGAGAAGTGCCAAGCCTTTTTTATAGGCACTGCTCGATCCGCGAAACCGCACACGCTTACCATTGAGTTCGACCTCACCGCTGGTGATTTTGTCCATACCCATAATGGCGCGAGCCAGCTCTGTCCGACCCGCTCCTGCAAGACCGGCGATACCGAGGATCTCGCCCTCGTGGACTTGCAATGAGATATCTTTGAGCACGAAGCGCCTATTTACGCCCTTCAATGCCAGGACCTCGCGACGCCCCTCTTTTAGGTCGACTGCGTGGTTGTCGGCAGGCGCCTTCGAGGCACCAAACTCCTCGGCGCTGATACCGAACATCATGCCAAGGAGCTCATCGGTCGTCGTGTCCGAGACCCGTACCGAACTGACGTTGCGGCCGTCACGAAGGACCGTCGCGGTGTCCGCCAAGCCAAACAGTTCTTCAATTTGATGTGTCACCCAAATGAGAGAGATTCCACGCTCACGAAGAACCCGCATGTGCTCGAACAGAACGATTCGCTCTTCTTGCTCCAAGCCTGATGTGGGTTCATCGAGGATGAGGAGTCGGGTGTCGAATGCGAGCGCCTTAACAATTTCTATGACCCGCTTTTTGAGCGCCCCGAATTCATCAATCGGTGTCTTCAGATCCTGACGTTTCAAGCCAAATTCGTTGGCAAGGACACGCACACGTGCTTCCATAGCTTTTCTATCAAGTTTTAGATTTACGCCAAGGACTGACGACCGGACCTCCCGACCGAGGAAAATGTTGTCGAGCGTTGTTAAAGCTGGGATGAGCGACAGTTCCTGATATATCGTTGTGATACCTCGATCGAGGGCCTCCTTGGGGTGGCGTAGATTCAGTCGGTTGCCCTCGAAAGTTAGGGTGCCCTCGTCGGGAACAGTTAGGCCCGATATGATGCTGAACAGTGTCGATTTACCGGCACCATTGCCACCAAGTAGTGCGTGAATTTCTCCCTGTTTGACTTTCAAGTGAACACGGTTGAGGGCAGTAACACCTTGATAGTGTTTTGTGATACCGTCAAGCTCTAATAGAAAGTCGTCTGGCGCAGTCGGATTGGTCACGAAATTGCTAATCCTCTCTAAGATAGCGTGTGGAGGTCCCACGCGGTTGAGTTTGAGATCGAACCTTAAGATCCGCGACCCCAAATCCCGGCCAAGGAAAGACGTGGCCGAGCACGGTCAGAGCGGACACCTGGGGAAGATCCCGATATATCGTTGCGATGCCGTGGCCTGGTGCGTCACTTCGTCGCCCGATGTCGATTTGCTTGCAGCCCATTGGGATGGTGCCGGTGGCAGGTTCTGTGTCCCCCTGGACAGCCGACTTGCCGGCGCTGTTCCTGCCCAGTAAGGCCTGGGTTTCCGCAGGCCTTACCCGCAAGGGCACTCCGTCAAGGTCGGTCACCCCCGGGTGGCGCTTCGCCACCGGCTGTAGATCCTGCGTCGGATGGCCCGGCTTTGACGCATTAGCGTTCATGGACAAAGCCATCCCTTCGTTGGGCTGTGGCAAACGTTGAAACGAGCTGAGCTAGAGAGCTCGGCTGGGAGCTCGACTGGGGGCTTGATCCCTCTTACGGGGGAGTATTGCTGGTTCAGACAACAAACGCAAGGGCCTGGACCGATTTTTTGGGGTTCCCCTGAACCTGGCCAGGCTCCGAGGGTCGAGCGGAGTTGATGTCTGTGGACTCGGACGGAAGTTCTGAGCGGGACACCTGTCGTCCGGCGTTCGGTATTGCTCGCCCCTCGCCTTGTGCCGGGAGGGGCCCGCCAGCCACTGAGTCGTGCGCGACCTGGATGGGACTTGAGGGTGGTTCACCCGCGGGGCGTCCGAGCCCCCGCGGCAACCGCAGGTGCGACAACGGTTGCTTCGACGGGTCTACGGATGTGGACGGACCAGGCCGACCATGAGCCGTCTGGTGCCTTGAGCTATCTGTAGGCGTCCAGCGCGGTGCGGTGAAAACTCGCCAAGGCCGGGGAGGGACGCTCGACGCTTCCATCGGGATCGCTACCCCGAACGGGTGACGTGTAGGCCCCCGCGTTGACCTCGAGCGGTCTCTAGAGAGGTCACCTGCGGACCCGCCTGTGGATAAGTGGTGTGAACCGACAAGTTCCTCGTGGGGATCGTCAGATCGCACGCTAAAGTAGCGACGCGAGCCCGCACCCGCGGGGCCCTCGATTGTCCGGGCCATGCGCTTGCCGCGGGGCGAATCCACCCGAGATGCGACTGGAGAGTGACCCACATGCCTGACCGGCGTCGCCTACATCACTGGACGTTGAAGCCAACTGAGCCTCTGCCGCCCGCTGCACAGTGCGCAGCTAGCGACACGTGCCGCCCTATGATCTCCGGCGAGCGCGAGCAGAATGGTTGACCAAGAGAGGGCGCGTTCCTGGTGAGCAACAAGGAGAGCTACAACCTGCCCGGAATGGTGCGAGGCAACAACTTGGAGACCGTGCGTCAACTGAACCTCTCGATGATCCTGCGGATGGTGCACCACTCAGGATCCATCCAGCGATCAGTTTTGACTAGCAGAACAGGGTTAAACCGATCCACAATCGCCGATTTGGTGGGCGAGTTGGTTGCTCTCGGCCTTGTTGACGAGGCAACTGCGGAGAAAACGAAGAGCGTCGGTCGTCCCAGCACTGTCGTACGGCCGAACGGCGACACCGTCGCGATCGCTGTAAGCGCTGAGATGGATGCCGTGACAATCGGCGTAGTGGGCCTCGGAGGGGTGGTCCACGATCGAATCAGATACAATACGGACGAGCCTCCAAGCGCCGGCGAGGTCGTCAAGATCTCAGCCGCAATTATTCAAGGCATCCAGAGTACCCGGACGCGGATTGTTGGTATTGGTGTTGCAGTTCCTGGTCTGGTTCGCGGTGGGGGGCGGGTCGTACACAATGCACCAGGTCTGAAATGGACGAATGAGTGCATCGCCGACGATCTGGAGGGGGCAACGAATCTCCCTGTAATTGCAGACAACGATGCCAGCCTTGGCGTTATGGCAGAACGACTGTTCGGAGCCGGACGCGGATTAGATGACATTCTCTATCTGAACGGTGGAACCAGCGGGATTGGTGGTGGCATCATCTCCAACGGCGTTGCCCTGCGTGGCTCAGCCGGCTACGCCGGGGAATTCGGGCATATCAGGATGAATGATGGCCCAGGTGTTGTCGACAACGCCGGATTTTCGGGCACACTCGAGGCGAACGTCACTAGGTCCGCGCTCACCGAAGCACTGGGCGTAGGGGCAGTCGATGCGGACGAACTTGAACAAGCGCTTGTGACATCCACATCGCCCGTCGTGCGTGCTGTCGTAGACCGTCAGATCGATTTCCTGGGGGCAACTTTGGGAAGCGCAGTTAGTATTCTCAACCCAGAATTGATCGTTCTAGGAGGCTTCTTGGGTTCGCTGTACGTGGTTAATCCTCAGCGGCTTGAGTTTGCGGCCGCCCGGGCTGCTCTTCCCGCTTCATGGGCATGTGTACGAATCACTAGAGCTCGTCTCGGGTCTAAGCTGCTACTCGTGGGTGCCGCGGAGCTCGCCTTTGCCGCGATTCTGAGCGATCCTGCAGGGTCGGAATTCATCAAGCCGGTTGAGCTTAGCGGTAGCTAATTTTCGACTCTTGTGACGTTGTCGTGGGCGGTTAGACCCCTGGTTGTAGGCGACACACCGTGCTCCGTATAGGTTCTGGCTCATCTAGGGTCAGTCACTATCCAGGATCACGGTGTGCGATGTGGCGTGGGAGGAGGCCGACAGCCGGCAGGTGCTGGTCGTCTCGGTGCGTCCGACGAAGGGCGCCCGGAGTAGGTGCAGTCGATGCCGGCGCAGACGCCCGGGGTATGACCAGGGCGGCGGGACCCGTCGGTGGCGGTCGCTGGACTGGGATCGACGATGGTGTTCCTGCAGGCTGCAGCTCCGCGGGTGAACTGTCAGAGGCACGGGGTGGTCGTCCCCGGCGCTCGGGCAACCCGAGCATTTGAAGACCAGTGCGCCTGGTTGGCGGCGCACACCGCCCCCTCGGTGGCGGCGCAGTTGATGCGGACGTCGTGGCGGCACGTCAGCGCGATCATCGAGCACGTCGTGGCCGACGGTCTGGCCCGCCGGGACCTGCTAGGGCGTGTCTCCCAAAGGTTGGGTAGGTGTGGCGGGATGCTCACTGAATGAGTTCTCCTTCGTCGCGGTACCGCGTCTTCAGTGACGAGCAGTGGCAACGGATCGAGCGGTTGTTGCCGACAAATGTTGGCCGGCGGGGTCATCCGTTCGGTGAGCACCGGCGGGTGGTGGAAGGCATCGCCTACCGGTACCGGGCCGGGATCCCCTGGCGGGACTTGCCTCGGGACGTGTTCGGACCGTGGCAGACCGTGTGGAAGCGGCACCGCCGGTACGCCGGAGACGGCACCTGGGACCGGGTGCTCGCGGCGTTGTTGACCGACGCTGACGCTGCCGGTCAGATCGACTGGACCGTGTCGGTGGATGCCACCATCAACCGCGCCCACCAGCACGCGACAAACACGACACGGCCCGAGCAGGACACAGGGGGCAGTATCGAACTACAAGAATCTGCCACTGGTCGATGCTGAACCTGCAGGTCACGGCATTGGCAGGTCCCGGGACGGGTTGACCACGAAGATCCACCACGCGGTCGATGGCAAGGGCCGGCCACTGGCGATCGTCATCACCGGTGGGCAACGCAACGACGGTGCCGTCCTGGAACAGGTACTGGCCGACATCCGGGTTCCGCGCCGAGGTCGGGGGCGACCACGGACCCGACCCGATGCCGTCCTGGCGGACAAGGCCTACGCCGCCGGGATCACCCGCAGGATGCTGCAGCGCCGCGGGATCAAGGTGGTCATTCCGCTCAAGAGCGACCAGATCGCCGCCCGCAAACGTAAGGGCAGCAAGGGTGGCCGTCCACCTGCGCTGGACCGCCAGATGTACCGGGAACGCAACGTTGTCGAGCGTTCCTTCGCTCTGATCAAGCAATGGCGGGGGCTGGCCACCCGCTACGACAAGCTCGCCATCACCTACCGCGCGGCAGTGGTGCTTTCGGCGTGCATCGTCTGGAACCGACTATTGGAAGACACGCCCTAGCCGGGCTGCAGCGGATCGGCATCGATGAGATCTCCCACCGCAGAGGCCAGCGGTATCTGACGTGCGTGGTCGATCAGGTTTCCGGCAGGGTGGTGCGGGCCGCGCCGGGCCGCAACAGCGACACCCTGCACCAGTTCTTCGACGAGCTCGGCCCGGACCGGTCGGCGGCGTTGACGCAGGTCTCGGCGGACGGGGCGCAGTCGATCCACGACACCGTCACCGCTCGCGCCCCTCAGGCGGTGCTGGGGTTGGATCCGTTTCATATCGGGGGTGGGCCACCCGGGAGTTGGTAAACGTCCGCCGCCGGACGTGGAACATGCTGCGGGGCAACGATACTCACTGGAGGCGACGTCGGTGAAGGGCAGCCGGTGGGCGTTGCTGAAAAGCCCCGCCGACCTGTCCCCGGAGCAGCGCGGGTCGGTCGCCTCGATCGCCACCACCAACCGGCATCTGTATCGGGCATACCTGCTGAAGGAGCAACTGCGCGCGGTGTTCCAGGTCAAGGGGCAGGCCGGTCGCGAACTGCTGGCCGGCTGGATCGCCTGGGCCCGCCGCTCCCAACTCCCCGGATTCATCGCCCTGGCCGCAATGTTGAGGCGGTTCCAGCAGCTGATCTGGAACACCCTGATCCACCACATGAGCAACGCCGAGTCCGAGGCCACCAACACCCACCTACGGGCCTTGACCCGCCGGTCCTACGGCTTTCACAGCCCAGAAGCGTTGATAGCCATGGCGATGCTCACCAAAGGAGGGCTATGCCCGCCGCTGCCCGAACGATAAACCACCCACGAAAACGTCAGGAGACCCTGAGAAAAGTGAATAACCGTATCTGCGTATTCAGACTCAGAACCCTGTACCGGCGATCGCGACCGCGATGAGGGCGCCCGCGGTCAGCGCGGGGCCCAGCGCGGTGTGCGCATGCGGAAGACCCCGTTTACGGCGGCGCAGCATCGCGCCGCCGACGACGACGACCATCAGGATTTGTCCAAGTGCGACGCCGACAGCCCAGGGCAGGATGCCCAGGTGCGCCATCCAGGCTCCGATCGCGGCGGCGAGTTTCACATCACCCAGGCCCTGGTCGCCGATCAGCGCCGAGATCAGTGCCCAGAACCCGGAGGCGGCTGCGCCGATTGCTGGGGCCAGCAGCGTCCATAGGTCCGGCCGGCCGCCCAGCCACGGCAGACCGACCACTCCGGCGATCAGCAGCGGGTAGGTGAGGAGGTCCGGGATGCGTTGCTCGGCGGCGTCGACGAACGCGGCCGTCACGATGGCCGCCGCGAACGCCGCGTAGGCGATGATCGTGGGCGCCCCGGACAGGGTGGCTACGGCTGCGCCAGCGATGGCGGTCGCCACCATCATCAACCAGACCTGCCCGGACAGTTGGTGGCCAGTTTTCTGCAGCCTCCCGGCGCCGGCGCGGATGCCTGGGGCGGCCGCGGCGCCGACTGCGGCGCCCAGGAGCAGCTGCAGCATCGTTCGGACACCTTCCTCGATTGCGTTTCTGTCCAACCCTCGGCGCTGACCGCCGCGGTGCCCAGCACACGGGTCAGGCTCCGCGGAGTCCTTGCGGGAAGATCTCGTTGACCACGACGAAGGTCTCGTGATTGACCAGGTCTTCCGGTAGTTCGACGGCGTTGTTCCGCAGGATCTCCAGCACCCAGCCGCGGGCGGCGGCTTCGTCGCCGGCGCGGTGGGCGATGCGGGCCTTGTCCCGCATCGGCAGGTCTTCCTTCGGGCCGACCTCGTAGCCGGCGTCGGCGGCGGTGTGGGCCAGGTCCAGGTCTCCGGCGGCCATGGCCAGCTCGACCAGTTGGTGCGCGGCGCCGAGCACAGTGAACGCGGCCTGGCCGACGCTGGCTGGATCGCTCTCGGTGAGCCAGGCGTAGGCGTCCTTGGATGCTTCGGCAAGGATCGGTCCGCGCACCAGCCGCAGCGCGGCCGTCAGATCGGCGATGGCACTGGCGGTGTCGCCGACGCCGAGTTTCGCTGCGGCGCGTTTGCGGAGCCGTTTAAACAACTCCAGGTCCAGAAGACGGGTCAGCCGGTATGGCTTGTTGCGGGCCTCCGGGAGGTAGTGGCGGCCTTCTTCGTCGACGCCGAGCCAGGTGCGGCACCGTGACACGTCGGAGCGGCGGGTCTGCGGTGAGGGCTGCGACTTCTCATCCCACAGATCGGTGGCGAACTTGTCGGCGGACACCTCACGGTGCAGCGCCAGATAGATGACGATCTCGGTGAACCGCGACCGCCGCGCCGACGGAGCAACGCCGTTGCTGATGACCAGCGGCGCCCCCAGAACGCCGATCTTCGGGCGCAGGATGACATCGGAGTGCCACTCGGCCAGGTCCGCGTCGAGGTCCGGATCGGCGGCGAGCGCCGCGGCCAACGCGGCCCGGGCTGCTTCGGCTTTCGGGGAGCGGATCGGCAACACCTGCGCGTCCCGGTTCTGTCCAACGTCGGTGTCGGTGATCTCGTCGACCAGGTCCTCGTCGTCGAGGTCGCCGGGCTCGACCGAAGCCACTGCGGTGGGAAGGTCGTCGACGACCAGGTCGCCGACGACGTCCATGTGCTCGGCCCACGGCTCGATCTCTTTGGCCGGGCCCGGCCGCTCAAATTTTTCGGTGGATACGAACAGCTCGAGGAGTCGGTCCAGGTCAGCCTGAGATGTGCTGGCCGCCTGCACCTGCAGGTTGTCGCCCAGCACCGCCGGCAGCGACAGCATCCCGTCGGAGTCGATGATGATCGTTGCACCGCCGGCCGCGGACAGGTCACCAGCCCGGACCACGACGGCGAGAGTCGCCCGGCCGGCTCCGGCGATGAGCTGCAGGACGCTCTGCAGCTCGGTGAGATCGCCACCGGTGGAGGCATCGACCAGCAACACCTGAGGCGCCCAGATGTCATCGTCGGTCTGGTCGCTGATTCGGCTGGCCAGAACCGTGGTGTTCAGTTCCTGCTGAGATTCTGCAGCCTCGCTGATACGGCCCTTCAGTGCGGCGGTGACACCAGCGACGGTAGGGACGTAGCGGACGCGGTCGGGGTTGAGGACGACCAGCGGCTCCCCCCAACCGACCAGGGTGACTTCCAGGTGGTCCGACCAGAGGTTGTGCGCGAATTCGACGGCCAGGTGGTTGAGCAGTTCGCTGGTGCGCTGCGGGTCGCCGGCGATGGTGACTGCGCCGAGGCGCTCGAGGTCCACCAGCAGGGTCTCGCCGTCTTGGTCGCCGAGGCTGGCCAGGGTGGGGAACGGCGCCGCTGGATCTGTCCAACCCGGGATGTCGGGGAGTTCGGTGCCGGTCGGGATGATCCAGCTGTCCCCCTCGGCCAGGAACGGATGCGGGGCGGGCACGGGGGTGGCCAGCTGCAACTGGAGTTCGTCGGTGGACAGCCACACGCAGGTGACGTCGGGCAGGGCATCGGTGGGACGGCCGGCGGACAGCGCTGCCGCGCTGCGCAAAGCGCGGTCCATCCAGATCACGTCGACCGTGCCGGCGCGTTCACGCATGCGCCGTTCCATCCGCGCGGCCGGTAGGGAAACCGCAGCGGGGATCTCCCCGAGGGGACGGCGCAGGCCTCGTCGGCGGCGGGTGGCCAACAGGCCGGCCCAGACCGCGCCGGCCAGGACCGCGCCCATGCCGATGCCGATCGTGGTGGACAGATCCGAGTTGCCGCCGGTGGCCGGCGACGCGTGCTGCATCGTTGGCGTCGCGGGCGCTGTGGTCGGTGCAGCCACGATCGCTGCGGGCGTTGGGGTTTCGGCTGCAGCGGTGGATGGGACCGTCGGCGTCGAGGTGTGCGGAGCCGGAGCCGTGGCCGGCCGCTGATGAGTGGGGGTGGCCTGGGTCGGGACCGGCGACGACGGGTGAGCGGCGGGTTTCGGCGACGCATGTTTCCCGGGGGTGGCCAGCGCGGTGTGCGATGCGACGGACTGGTGGACAGGGATGGGCGTGGTGATCGGCGCCGCCAGGTACGGCGCGGTATGGGCGACGGCGGCCGCGGCTTTCTGGATGACGTGGGCAGGGATTTCGATGGTCTGTCCGACGTCGATCTGGTCAGGGTTGGCCAGGTGATTCGCCGTGGCCACCGCCGGGTAGGCGTCGGCGTCGCCGAGTTCCCGCTCCGTGATGCTGCTCAACGTCTCCCCTGGCTTCACCTTCACCGAGTGCGCCGCCACAGTCGCACTCGTGGTGGTCGAAGCCGTCGAGGTGGTGGCGGGCAGCTTGGCCGTGGACGGCAGCATCAGCTTCCATCCGATTTCCAGGGGCGTCGATGCCGAGTGCAGGGCTTTTCCGTCCGGCTGCGGCGCGCCGACATTCAGGTCGGCGATCTCCTGGAACCTGTCGCCGGACCCGAGGGTCTTCTCCGCGATCGACCACAGGGTGTCGTACCGGCTCACCATCCACACCGGGCCCGTCTTGGATGGCGTCGTGGCTGCTGGACGGCTGTGATGCTGCGGGGCCGCGTGTCCGGCGCCGGAGGTGCGGACCGTGGTGGCCTTCGCGGCGGCTGGTGAAAGGCGGGTGGCCTGGTCCATCACCCGGGTTACAGCGGCTTTCTGCGCCAGCGCCTGATGCAGATCCACCGGTGGCGTGGCGGCGGACGCCATCGATCCGCCCATCATGATGGTGCCGGCCAGCAGAGTGCCGATCAACGCGGACGCCGCCGACTGCGGGACCTCCAAGCCGGGGATCCGCCAGGTCCGGCGGCGACCGGACAGCCGCGCCAAGATCTCGACGATCACGCAAAAGGTGAATACCAGCCATGCGACCGCGCCGACGATGACCAGCAGGCCCAGAAACGTCGAGCCGGTGTCCTTGTCCCACAGGGCCGCCCAGATGGCCGCGCCGTTGGGCACTCCGTCGGGGAGGAACTGTCGACCCAGGATCCACAAGGCGATGGGCGCCCCGACGACCGCGGCCACCAGGACCACCAGCGCGGTCAGCGACCGCAGGATGCGTCCGATCATGACGTGCCTTTCCTACTGCCCGTAGCCGAAGACAAAGTTGGCGGTGCCCCGCCCTGTCACGGTCGTTGAATCAATCCCGATGGCAGACAACATCTTTGTCGGTTGCGTGATCGTCACGGTGACCACGACTTGTTGCTTGCCAACCGCACTCGTGAAGTCCGAGATGCCCTGCGCGTGCAGGTACACACCAACAGCCGCATTCACTGCAGCGGCGTCGACGCCCTCCGGTGCCGCCGCCTGCAGGCCGGCCCGGGCCGCCTCGGACGCCAGTTGATTGGCCCGATCGATCGCCTTCGCCTTCGCCGACCCGTCAATGACCAGACCGAGCACCATGATCAGCGCGATGATGAAGATGGCCATCATCAGCGACATCCCACCGCCAGAACCGGCATCGGTCCGACGGGTGTGCAGCCGCTCCCACCGCGCCTGTATACCTACGCGCTGGTTCATCAACTTCCGTCCGTGAAGCCCCTGGCGGCAGCCAGAGCGAGGTAAGAAAACAAATTTAGTGAGCTGGTTCTCGACATACCGCTCAATCGCCTCCAAGGCTGGTGACGCCGACAGCGACGCCGAAGCATGAACTGATTCAGCACGTTGTGAACCTGGACTTGAGCATCGGAAACCTTCATCGAAGCAACCGCACTGACCCGCCACCGACCTGCTTGACCCCGACAGATACCCAATTGGGGATCGCAGCTCACGAGCGGATGTACGTGCTCTGGCATCGTTTCAATTCCAGGATCGGCGCGGCGTTCCCGCTTCACACCTCTCCGATGATCTCCTTGAGCCAAGGGACGACGGATCCGGGGATGACCGGGCAGCTGTACTTCGGGCCGCACACGACATGGAAGGCGTGCGACATGAGCATCGAGATTATCCGCTACGCCTACCGCCTGCGGCCTGGAGCTGAGGCTAAGCGTTCGCTGGTCGACGAGTGGCATCGTTGTCGGTTTATCTGGAACGAAGCCGTTCATCAGCAACGCTCGGGACAAAGACCCACATTCGGCAAGCTGAGCAAACTTCTCACCCAGGCACGTGGTTCGTTCGCGTGGCTGCGAGACGGCTCGCAGGTCGCCCAGCAACAGACCCTCCGCAACTACGGGCTTGCGCTCAACCAGTCGTTCAAGGTCAAGGGACACAAACGGCCGAAGGTCAAGAAACGTAACGGGTCGCTGCCCACCCTCGCATATACCGTCCGTGGCTTCTCGATCAGAGACGGTCGCCTCAGACTCCCCGGAGGAGTCAGCATTCCGGTCGTCTGGTCCCGAAGCCTGCCATCCGAGCCGACGTCGTGCCAGGTCTACCAAGACAGTCTCGGTCACTGGTACGCCTCTTTCGTCGTGCGCCGCGAGGCCGAAAGACTGCCTGATGCTGACGGTGCGATCGGCATCGACTGGGGCGTCACCAAGACAGCGACAACCACCGACAATGTCTACGATCTGCCGTACGGCGGGCACCGCAAGCGGTGCGCCGCCGAGCTGGCAAAAGCGCAGCGGAAGATGTCCCGGCGACGCAGACCACGAGGCCAGGCCCAATCCAACGGATACCGCCAGGCAAAACTTTCGAGTGCGAAGATCGCCAAGAAGGCCCAGCGGCAGAACACGCACACCGCACGAGTGTGGGCCAGGTCCGTTGTAGACAACCACGGGCTGATCGCTATCGAAGACTTCAAACCGAAGTTCCTCGCCAAATCCACCATGGCAAGGAAGTCCGCTGACGCCGCCATCGGTGCCACCAAACGCGAACTGATCGAGTACGCCCAGCGGGCTGGCCGAACGGTGGTGATGGTTCAGCCCGCTTACACGACAATGACGTGTTCCCACTGTTTCGCAAGAGCCACGCAACGACTGGGACTCGCCGAACGGAACTTCCTGTGCCACGAATGCGGTTACACCGCCCACCGGGACAGGAACGCGGCCAGAACGATTCTGGCTGTGGCAGAACGAGGCCACACTAGCGTTGACGACGTAAGACACTTGCCACCCTCCATCGAGTCGGTTAGCGGTGCAGTCCGAGTTAGAAATCCCTAGCTTCACCGCTGGGGAATCGTTAAGTTCCGATCCTCTTCAGATCCAGCGGCGACGCTGCAGTCGAGGTGATCGTCTTCTGCCCGGGCCACCCCGGGATGGAAAGATCCGACCACTGCACGGTGCAGGTCACGCTGACCTGCACGGCGGCGCCGGATCCGGCGCCGGCCGTGAACGCCGAGGTGTCGACGATGACCGAGATGTTTTGGCAGGTGATACCGGCACCGTCCAGCGAGGCGGCAGCCGCGGACTGCGCGGCCGGTTGGGCCGCGGCCGCAGTCGACTGCAGGGACGCTGCGCGGGCGGCAGCGCCGGCCGCTTGGTCGATCTTGGAAGTGCCCAGCTGATACCGGCCGACCGCGACCATGACCGCGAACAGCACCAATACAGCGGGAACGAGCAGCAGCAACTCCAAGGACTGCCCACCCGCGCCGCGCTCACCACCGGCGGCCCGCAGCCGCCTCCAGCTGGTCCTCATGGTGCGACCTCCACGACGAGCGCGGCCTGCTGGGTCACGCGGCCCGGTAGCGCCACGGTGTTGCCCGAGACAATGACCACCACTGAGTTGCCGTTCATCGCGATCGATACCGACGTGTTAATGAGGGTTCCGTCCGCGTCGTGGTCCAGGAAGTCCTGGGCCGCTTGGCGACCACGGTCCAACGACACCGGAAGCACCGCCGCCGCCCGGGCACCGGCGTTCGCCGCATCCAAGGCGAGGTTGGACCCGTACAACCGGAAGCCGATGTAGATCCCGCCGAAGACGATCGCGAAGATGGCCGGCACGAGCAGCAACAAGGTCAGCGACGGCCCGCCGCCGCTGCCCCTCTCGCCGCCGTGCCGGCCTTTCCACGGCCTGGTCGTCATCATCATCTGGGTGTCCCAGGTCAGGGGTTGACCGAGGACTCCTTGCTGGTGATCTTGACGACGATGAAGGCACCCAGGCCCAGTGCCGCGGTGACACCCAGCGCCAGCAGCACGAGGGTCTCCAGCGACGGACCACCGCTGGACCCCCGCTCCCCGTTCTTCTGCATGGCACGGATCCGCTTGCGCGCCACCGCTTCTCCCATCAGGTACAGATGCCAGTAGGCCTGCATCATCGTGCTTCCCCATTCCATCGGTGACTTATGCCCCGGAGATCTGGCTGATCAGCGGGTACATCATGAAGGCGACACCAGTCGCCACGAGAAGAGCTTTCGGCACACCCAGGCGCACCGAGTTGGCGGCCGCATTGGATTCAGCGTCCGTCTGCATCTGGTTGCGCAGGGCGTTGGCCCGGGCCAGCAATGTGGTGAACACACCGGCGCCCTCCAGACCGGCGGTGGCGGCGATATCGGCGACATCGCCCAGCTCACCGATCCCCAGCTCGTCCCCCAACCGGCGCAGCCCGCCCTGAGGTGAACCGCCGGCGCGGACCGACGCCGAGAGCCGCGCATCGATCCGGCGGAACGTCCACGCATCAGAGTCAGTGGCGGCCTGCTGCAACGCGCCGACCATTCCGTCGCCGGAAGCCTTGTACAGCGCCAACAACGTAAGGTAGGAGACGAGCGCTTCCCGCATCTCCAACCGGCGGGCGGCAGCCTGTCCCTTCACCCACAAGCCGACGGCATACCAGAGGAACAGGCCGAACAGCAGCGACATACCCTGCGGCACAGCGAACGGCAGCGGTGCGCCGGCCAGTGCCAGCAGCGCCCACATCGCCGGGCCCACGATGACCGCGACACCCGTGAGCGCGACCCTGGCCAGCAGGAACCGGCCGCGGGTCCACTCGATCAGCGCCAGGTCGGCGTCGGGCGTCGTGAGCCGCCACGAGTTCAACTTGACCTCGGCGCGGGCGACCCACTTGGTGGCCCATCCCTGCACGACGACCTGGCTCGACGCCTCCTGCTCGAGCACCGCCATCCCAGCGATGGATCTGTCCAACCCGACCGCCTCGGCCAGGGACACCCGCTCCGGCACCAGAACACTGACGAACAGGTAAACGCCGAGGCCGACCAGCCCGCCGGTCACGAGCGTTCCGATCAGGACGGGGTTCATGCGCCCCCACCGCCGTTTCGCTCGGTGAGGATCCGCGGGGGCTGGCCGCCGACGGACAGCCGACGCATCATCCCCAGGGCCAGCAGGACAACGGCTCCCAGAATGGACAGCACGACCTGACCTTCGGCCGTGGCGTACATCCGCGGGTAGTTGGTGAACAGCGACAACGCACCGACGCCGGCTGCGAGGAACAGCACGATCGTCTGGGTCTCCTTGCGGGGCCCGGAGCGGCCCTTTTCGATGTTGCGGCGGGCCTTCACGTCGGCCGCGACCGCCTCGGCCAACGTTTGGAGAACCTGCGGGACGCGTTCACCGCCGCGAGCATTCACGGCCCGCTTGAGGGCCAGGACGACGATGTCGCCGAGGGCGTCGTCGATCTCGTCGGCGAACGCCTCCAGCACCACATTTCTGTCCAAACGTGGGGTGGCCAGACGCGTCGCCAGCCGGGTCACCTGCGCCTTGATCGCCGGCGGCGCATGATCGGCTGACTTCACGATGGTTTGCACCGGCATCGAACCTGCTGACATCGCATCGGACAGGTACCGCACCCACTGCTCCAGCGCCTCGAGCATTCTGATGCGATCGGCCGCGATCTTCGCGCCGCCGAAGAAGAACGGCACCGTCATCACCAGCACAGCGAACAGCAAGCCGCCGATCGGCCACCCCGTTCCCAGCCACACCAGCGCCCCACCACCCAGCGCGACCGCCCACCGGACTGCGCGGTGCCGAGCCATCGTCAACGCCCCCGCGGTGCGGACGCGGGTGGCCCTGGACCTGAACGGCCCGTCACCGGCGGCCCGGCCGCGCAACGCGAACCCGGCTCCCCACATCGCGGAGATGACCACGACGACGCAGGCGACGACCAGCACGTTGTAGATGCTCATCGGAGGTCGCCTTCGTCAGGGTTGACCGGATCCAGCCATGACCGCAGCGGGAAAGGCCCGTCCCAGGCGCCGTGTTCGGGCTGCAGCCACGCCAAGTCCAGACCGGCCCGGCGGGCCCACAGGCCGTCGTCGGCCAGGCCGGCGCCGACCGGGTATCCGCGGGGGTCCTGGGCCCGCCGGTTCAGATCCTCCAACGGCTTGAAGATCTCGGTGACGGTTGGCAGTCCGCTGTCGGAGGACACCGGCCCGACTTCGAGGATCTCTGTGACGTAGCGGATTTCGGTCGGCTCGCCGGTGGTGCGGTCGACGCCGGCCTCTCTGTCGATGAACACCACGAGATCCAGCGCGGTCGCGATCTGACGCATCGCCGCGTCGTGGGTCAGCGATGGTGCATACTCTATGAGAAGGGACGCCATCGACTCGAACGTCTCCCTCGCCGAGTCCGCATGGAACGTCGCCATCGATCCGCGGTAGCCACGCGACATGGCGCGCAAAACAGACACAATTTCCTCGGACGACATTCGCCGACCACCACCCGGTCCAAGGAGTGCCGCAGCGTCCACGGGAACACATCACCGAGGGTGATCTGGCCGGCCAGGTTGCCAGCGGCGTCCTTCTCCCCGGACCCGACCCGTTCCTCCACCGCGATCAACAGCGGGAACCGCTCCGGCATCGTGTGCAAGAGCAACTCGTACTCGGTCTCCAGGGTCGCCCACCGCTCGGTGGAGGAAATGCACTGGCACAGCGCCCTCAGCATGGTGGTTTTCCCGGCCGACTGCGGACCCACGATCAGGATCGACCGGTGCCCGATCACCGCGGCCTGCAGCAGCGCCATCATCGCCCTGGACAGGGTGCCCCAGCGGACCAGATGCTCCAGCTGCACCTGGACGAAACGGTGCCGGCGGATGGTGATGATCGGCCGCGGCGTCACCCCGAAAATGAACGCCAACCGAGCATCATGGTTCGGCAGGTTCATGTTCAGAAATGGTCTGGCCGTGGTGATGTCACGCTCGTTCATGCCCTGGTGAGTCGCAATTGCCATTGCCTGGTTGATCAAGTCGTCGTCGGATTCCGCGATCGGCGGCCACGTTTCCTTCCGGCCGCCGAAGAACTTCGCAATCACGGGGTCGGACCCGCAGATGTACAGGTCCTCCACTTCGGGGTTGTCCAGCAGCGCCTCGATGCGGCCCATCCCGAACATCCGGGCGATTACGGCGTCGCGGACGGCGATCTCGTCCTGCGCTGACATCACCCCCAGCCCTGACGCGGCGGAGGACATCGTGTAGATCTCCAGCTCCCGCATGATCAGATTGCTGGCCATCTGCCGCGTCGATTCCGGCGTCAGCGACCCGTTCGTCCGCTCGTACTCTTCAAGCTGCCGGTTGACCTCCTCACGGATCCGCCCGACCAGGGCGTAGTCGACCTCCGATGCCACCTCATCTGGCCCGCCGAAGGCACTCTGCTGCTGGATGTCCGTCATTGCGGATCCCCCATCTGTAGCGCAGAGCGGAGATCCCGCAGGAGCGTGGTCGTGCCGGCGCATTGCGGCCCACGCACCGTGGTGCCGTTCTGTCCAACTGGCGCTTTGCCAGACTGCTTCTCGGCCATCAGATCTCTCCCTTTGGGCGTGACGATTCGGATGCGCTGAGCTTCGGGGGCCTGGCGATCGGCGTGATCGGCGCCGCGTCGATCGTGTGACCTCGCTGAGCGGCCGGGCGTGGCCGAACCGGCGACGGCGCCGCAACCGACGTCGCCACCGGAAACTGCTGCATGGCCGGCTGCTGCGAAGCTTCGGGAACCGGCGGCCGCCGCAACTCCGGCCGCGGTGAAAACGCCGGACGCGCCGGCGCAACGGGACGGGGCGGCTGCATCTGCATCACCCTCGAGCCCAACTGCTGCCCCAGGTCGATCGCGCCTTTCATCAACGCCGACCGAGCGAACCGCTTGGGCTGATCCTTCAACCCGCCGAGCACGTCGGCGCTGTCCGGGTCGTACGGCAACTCACCCACCACAGGTGCGTGCTCGGCCAAGACCTCGGCGACCTTCTTCGTCGGATACGCCCGCGCGCACCCGATGACCACCGACACCAGACGCTCCACACCCATACCGCCGGCGATCAAATCGCCACGGAGCATCCCGGCCGCGTTCTGCGCCGCGTGCACACCCTGCAGGGTGGGACGGACCGCCAAGACCACCAGGTCAGCCGCCGACCAGATCGGCCGCGGCAGATGGACAGGATCGCCGAATACAGAGCCGCAGTCGGCCAGCACATCGACCCGGTCGACAGATCGCAAAGCGCGGACCATCGCCAGCCAGTCGACCGATCCGACCTGGCGAGGTTCCGTCAGGCCGGGCATCCACCATCGCTGACCGGCCCCCGGCAGTTCGATAACCTCTTTCCACAGCGCAGTCGACATCGACTGCTGGGTGCGGCCGCTGAGCTGTAGCTGCAGGCGCAGCAACCCGGCAGCGCCGATGTTCTGCCCCTGCCCATAGCCCCACAGGATGTCGCCACCGCGCGGATCCAGCTCGGCGAGCATCGCAGGCTGCGGCCAGGCCAGCGTCAACGCCAACGCCGCCGTGGTGGCGCCTGTTGACGTCTTCGGTGAGACCACTGCGATCAGCATCTGGGCATCAGCTCCTGGGCACCAGGACGATGGCGACGCGCCCCAACGCCGCGGCGGACGCGATGCTGGCAGCGCTGGCCTGCAGCACCAGGACGTCCACAGTCGACGAGCCCGTGGCATCCACCCCGCCGACGGTGAACACTGTCGCCGCGACCGTCTGCGGCGCGGCCGCAGCCCCGGTCGTCGAAGTGGACGCACCGATCTGGGCGGTCACCACCAGCAGCACGTGATCCCGCGCCGTCATCGGCGTCGACGGCATTTGCCCGGCCTTCAGCAGCACCCCGACCAACGCCAGGCCGGCCGGCGGCACACTCGCCGTGGCTGTAACTGCGCCCGCGGTAAGCAACGAACCGGCCAGCAGGTCCGTGGTAGCGCGCTCGCCGACCACGTCACTCTTGTGTGCCCACGTCACCGGCTGCAACGCCGGATCCGCGACGATGCTCACCTCCGTCAGGTCCGACACCGTCAGAACCTGGCCCCAAGCGACGTCTTTGGACAGCGCGGCGACCGCGATCCGTTCGGTCGACTTGTTCACGAAGTACAGCGACCCGAGCGCTCCCAGGACGATGGTGAGCACCATCAGCGCGATCATCAGCGGGCGGCGTGTACGGCCGGGCTGCCGCAGCTTCGGCACCGCCGCGATCGGCCCGACCGGTGCAGACACCGCAGAACCATTGATCTGTCCAACCGGCTCCGCCGGCGCCTGCTTGGACGTAGTCGAGATCTTCACGAATCCAGCCCCTCCTTCTCATCTCGGATGCAGCCGACGCACAGCGACCCATACCTGCCGTTGAGCCTCCCCTACCCCGTCGATCTTGATAAGCCGGTAAACCGGCAATATGGCTTACCGCTCTACCCCGTCGGACCCGGGGACCCGTTCGCGACGATCACAGTGCCCCACGCACCTACCCGGACTTGCGTCGTCGACGCCCGAGTCGGAGGCACCACCGTGCCCCCGACACCGATGTTCGACGTCCACACCACCGTCCACGTCGCCGTAGCCGTCACCGGCCACGAGCCAGCCCCATTCGTCCGCGCCGCCGTCGAACGCACATGGAACATGTACGCACAGGACCCGGCTGGAGGTGTCGCCGTGATGTCTACCGACGGACCGGGATCCGTTCCCGCACCGGTGCACGTGAACGGAACCGACGGCGTGGACAGATCCGACGCCGACACCGGCTCACCCATCGAATAAGCCATCGAGGTCAACGTCGCCGTCGCCGTGACCGTCACCGGCCCCGCAGCCGCCGTCGCCGTCGCCGTCTTCGGCGTAGCGTTGGTCACCCAGAGGTAAGTCCAGTAGTTGGCCGCAATCTTCGAAGCATCCGGACCGAAACTCACCGCTGGTACCGGGATGTTCAACGCCGAAATCGCCTGCTGCGCCAGCGCCACCGGATCCGGCACCACCGCTTGGGGCGTCGTACCCGTCGCTGCATAGACGTACCGAACGAACGCGTAGATGACGGCCTGATTTGCGATGTTCAAGGCATCAGGGCACGACATCGAGTACAAAACACCCTTCGTTGAATCGTCACCGCCCCAACGGGGATCCCCGGCCAGCGGCGTCGGTACGATCGCCGCGTACTTACACGGATTCGGAGCCGAACTGCCACCATTGCCGTTGGAACCACTCCCGCCCCCGCCGTTCGGATCCGTAATTGTGTGAGCAGCCCGGTACTTCCCGGACTTGGACCCCCAAGTAGAATCGCCGGAAAGGATCGGAGAAATGGTGAGCAAGTTTCGAGGCAAGTACACCCCGGAGTTTCGGGATACGGCCGTGCGGGAGGTGACCGACAAATCTCGGCCCATCGCTGACGTTGCTCGCGAACTGGGCTTGGTGGAGCAGACCCTGCGGAACTGGGTGGCGGCCCATCGCGAGCGTCACGGCGGCGACACGCAGGAACTGACCGTGTCGGAGCGGGCGAAGCTGAAGGCGTTGGAGAAAGAAGTGCGTGAGCTTCGTATGGAGAACGAATTTCTGGGAAAAGCAACGGCCTTCTTCGCCAAGAAATCGCAGTGAGCAGAAAGTATGCATTCATTGCGAGTGAAGAAGGCCACTACCCGCTGCACCTGATGTTCCGCTGGGCGAAGGTGTCGAAGTCCGGCTTCTACGAGTGGAAGGGTCGCGGGCCGTCCTACACCAGCCGGCGCCGCACCCATCTTGCTCGGCTGATCACGGCGTTGTTCGAGGCCTCCGATGGGACCTACGGCTACCGTCGGGTACACGCTGACCTGCTGCGATCGGGCTATTGGGCTGATGACGACACGGTCCGGCAGATCATGCGGGAGCTCGACCTGGTGCCATGCCAGCCCCGTCCGTTTCGGCCGGTCACTACCATCGCCGGCGACACCGGTCAGACCCCTGACCTGGTAAAACGGCACTTCAACGCGGTCGTGCCGGGTACGAAGCTGGTCGGTGACATCACCTATATCCCGACCTGGGAGGGCTGGCTGTACTTGGCGACCGTGCTGGACTGCGCTACGAAGAAAGTCGTCGGCTACGCAATGGCAGATCACATGCGGGCATCGCTGGTGGTTGACGCTCTGAAAATGGCCGCACGTAATGTCAGGATTGTTCCCGATGTCAGCATATTTCACAGTGACCGCGGAAGCCAGTACTGCTCTCAGGACTTCGCTGACCTCACTACCCACCTCAAAGTTCGTCGGTCGGTAGGACGAACTGGTGTGTGTTATGACAATGCTTGGGCAGAATCATTCAACGGCACACTGAAAGTGGAAAGGGTGAATCGTACTAGTTATCCGACCCGTGAACAGGCGGAGATGGACATCACGCGGTACATTGAATTAAGATACAATCAGGTTCGGTTGCACTCGGCGCTGGGATACATTACGCCCAACGAAGCAGAGCAATGGTGGTTGGCCAACAACTCCGCAGCGTAGTAGTCACCGTTCTACAGTCCGGAAAACGGCGGGCGGCTCAGTGGTCGTCGTGGCGACAACTTGGCAGACGCCGTTTCCATCACAGACCAGCGCCCCACCGTCGGCTTGGGCAAGTGGCGCAACCGCAACGAGCACGAAGGCCGCCACAAGCGCACCGAGCAACCCCCCGCGAGTCACCAATTCAGCACGACTTCTGAAGATTCGACTTGATCTCACTGACGAGCCAACCGCCGGACTTCGGCGCATCCTTCACCGCGTACTTGTAGAGCGTCACGGTCTGCGGAAAGCGCCAGTAAGAGCCAGGCTGATTCGGAGCTTTGATCGACTTGCCGGTGCTGTCGACGATTTTCACGGCACTCGTGTCAACGCATCCAGTGATGACAATCTTTTGAGCTGCGACCGAGGTAACCGTGACGTTGACAGCGATCTGCCCACTGCCGTGGATGCCGCTCGATGCGTTTTGCTGAATAGACGCCAGAAAGCTGGCTGCGTAGGGGTCCCCGGCATACGTTCGGACAGCTTTTGTCCAATCAGCAGTGGGCTTCGCACGCGCCTGATCCGACACTGCGAGCATGCCCTTGTAGGCAGTGACCGCGAAAGCGGTGTCTGCCTTCGCCGAGCTCGCAATCGTCGTTGGGACGGAGACCTTGACCGTCGCAGAGGACGGCTTCGATGACGATGCGGGAGGCTTCGACGAAGACTGGGACGCGGATACGGGTGGGGTCGAGACGGGTGCGCTGGAGGGCGCCGTGGTTGAGATCGGTGCAGTGCTAGACGCCGCGGTGCCGGACGCCACGCTTGAGACACTGGACGTCGTGCTTGAGACGACGGAGGCGCTGCTGGTGACCGGCGCCGTGGTGGAGGAGTTGGCCGTACAGCTGGAAACCACTAGCGTCGCAGCGACAACCACCGCAATTACTCCATATAGCCGCATACCGGACACTCCGCACTGTGGGCCGCCTGGTGAAGATTTCATCATCTCATCCGCCTCTTTCGACACCGGCTCACGTTGGACTCAAGCGGACAGAACTGTGATCTGCCCGCACTCGGTCGCATCCTCGCACGATCTGTCCAACCAGTCATTGCCGTAAATACGGCAAACAATAGTCCGCGGACCGGACTGCCTTCAGATCGTCCGTCTGCGGAGCCGCGGGCTCGCTGGGTGGGCACAACTGTGGTCCTGTCGGTAGGGCTTGACAGGATGGAGCCGTGACAGACGCTCTGGTACCCGCCGGCTACGACGAAGTGTTGACCCGACTCAAGGATGAGGTCCGCACCGCCCGGATGAGTGCCCAGCGCGCCGCCAACGCGGAACTGCTCCATCTGTACCGGACGATCGGTCAGACCATCCTGGAGCAGCAGGCCGTGGCCGGGTGGGGCGGAAAAATCATCGACAGGCTGAGCGCGGATCTACGGCGGGAGTTTCCCGGCATGTCGGGTTGGACCGTTCCCGCTTCGGTGGACACCTTGCGAGGTTGCTGCAGCTCCTGAGGCATAGGAGACTGACTGATGGGTTCGACCCGGAGGAGCTTCACCGATGAGTACAAGCGGGACGCGGTCTCGTTGATCATCGACGGCGGCCATACCATCGGCGAGGTCGCCAAGAAGTTGGACATCTGCGACACGTCGATACGGAAATGGGTGAGCAAGATCCAACCCCAGGGGGAACCGGCCGCGGAGAAACCGTTGACCGAGTCGGAGCGGACCGAGCTTGCTCGGCTCCGCAAGGAGAACGCGAAACTGGAATTGCAGCTCGAGTTCGCAAAAAAAGTTTCGACCTGGTTCGCGAAAGGCCAGCAGTGATCTTCGCTGCCATCGCGGACTGGGTTGATTCGGGCGAGTACGGCGTGGTGTTCATGTGTGCGGAGCTGGGTGTGTCCACGGCCGGCTATTACGCGTGGCGCGGCAGGGGGCCGTCGGCCCACGAGGCGGCGGATGCGGCGTTGACACTCGAGATCAAAGCGGCGTTCCGGGCGTTGCACGGCAACCCGGGGGTGCGGCGCATGTGGGCGCATCTGACCTCGGTGGGTCACCGCATCTCGCCCAAGCGGGTGTACCGGCTGATGAAGGCCGCCGACCTGCAGGGACGGCACCCCAGAGCGTGGAAGGTCACCACCGTCGCCGGTGACAACCCGGCGCCGGCGCCGGATCTGATCGGCCGGAAGTTCACGGCCGGCCAGGCCAACACCAAGTGGTGCGGTGACATCACCTACATCAAGACGTGGGACGGGTGGGCGTACCTGGCCACGGTGATCGATCTGCATTCCCGGGCGTTGGTCGGCTGGGCGTTGGACACCCATATGCGGACCAGTCTGGTCACCGACGCACTGTCGATGGCGCTGCGCAAGCGCCAGCCCGCCGCCGGCGTCATCTTCCACTCCGACCGCGGGACGCAAGGCGGATTCAACTGGTCGTCGCAACACTCCCGAGAGTGGAGGTCTTGCAATGGGTCCAGCTTCGGATCGGATGATGTCGATGACCGGGCGGCCGGCGATGCGGTCGCCCGGGCGGCCGCCGGCCCGCCGGGATGTCGAACGGGTATTTTGGCGCAACATCGCGAAAGGGATGACCAGCGAAGACGCCGCGACGGCGTGCGGCGTGTCGGGGCCCGTCGGGACGCGTTGGTTCCGCGACAGTGGCGGCATGCCGCTGATTGAACTGCAGCCCCCGTCGGGCAGATATCTCTCGTTTGTTGAGCGAGAGGACATCGCTCTGCTGACAGCGCAGGGCAACGGAGTGCGTGAGGTCGCCCGCCGCCTGGGTCGGTCGCCATCGACGATCTCGCGGGAGCTGCGCCGCAATGCCGCAACTCGTGGCGGCCAGTTGGAGTATCGAGCGTCGACTGCCCAGTGGAAGGCCGAGCTGATGGCCCGCCGTCCCAAGACGGCCAAGTTGGTGACGAACGATCGGCTTCGTGGCCATGTCCAGGACCGCCTGGCCGGGGTCATCCGCGCCGCGGACGGCACTGTCGTACCGGGACCAGTCGTTGCAAAATGGAAGGGGCGTAACAAGCCTCACCGCCAGGACCGGCGGTGGGTGACAGCGTGGAGCCCGGAGCAGATCGCCCACCGCCTGCCGATCGACTTCCCCGACGACCCGACGATGCGCATCTCCCA
The DNA here is from genome assembly GCF_014303395.1 of Nakamurella sp. PAMC28650. Taxonomy (GTDB): domain Bacteria; phylum Actinomycetota; class Actinomycetes; order Mycobacteriales; family Nakamurellaceae; genus Nakamurella. The sequence goes on along the minus strand of NZ_CP060298.1, from coordinate 2,137,534 downwards.
CGAGGCGATCTATCAGGCCCTGTACATCAAGGACCGCGGCGCCTTGGAGCGCGATTTGGTGCCGTGTCTGCGGACCGGACGGGCGTTGCGGGTCCCCCGGGCGAGAGCCCGAAAGCGAGCCACCGGCCACGTGACTCCGGAGGTGACGATCGATAAGCGGCCCGCCGAGGCCGACGATCGGAAGACCGCCGGCCACTGGGAGGGCGACCTCATCATCGGCACCGGCCGGTCAGCGATCGGCACCGTCGTGGAACGGATGACCAGGTTCACGATCCTGCTGCACCTGCCGCGAATGGAAGGCTACGGACTTGAGCCGCCGGTGAAGAACGGTCCCGCATTGAGCGGTTACGGCGCGACCGCAACCAAGGACAGTATTGTCGCGAAAATGGTTGCAGTGCAGCGGGAGTTGCGTCAGTCGTTGACCTGGGACCGTGGCAAGGAACTGGCCGCGCATGTCTCTCTAAAGGCCGAGACTGGTATGGCGGTGTTCTTCGCCGATCCGCACAGCCCTTGGCAGCGGGGTACGAACGAAAACACGAACGGCCTGCTACGTCAGTACTTCCCGAAAGGAACCGACCTATCCCGCTGGTGCGCCGCAGAAATTGACTCCGTCGCTGATGCATTGAACGACCGACCCCGCAAAACGCTCGGCTGGAAGACACCGGCGGAAGCGATGGCCGAGCAGCTACTATTACTGCAGGAGCCGAGTGTTGCTACCACCGGTTGAGTCTGGTCAATATACGTCCGGGATCTTCGCAAACTTCTGCGAAGCGAATGGTATCCGCCGGTCGATGGGCCGCACCGGCACCTGCTATGACAATGCGGTTGCCGAATCATTCTTCGCGACTTACAAGAAGGAGCTGATCCATACGAAGCCGTGGCCGACGCTGAAACGTCTACGACGGGAAACATTTCTGTGGATCGAAACGTACTACAACACCCACCGACGCCATTCCTCAATTGGCTACTTGACACCCGTGGAATATGAGTTAGGATTTAGACATCTAAACGAGCTCGCGGCTTAACTTCGAGTCCACAAAATCGGGAACACTCCAGGTCTGGCCCGGTCGAACCTGTACTACATGCGGGCATTCGCTGCGGCCTGGCCGAACGGCGAAGTTGTCCCACGCAGCGTGGGACAACTTCCCTGGCGGATGGTCCGATGCTTGTTGGACAAGCTTGCCGACCGCGGCGAGCGGGACTGGTACGCCGATAAGGCAGTGGGCAACGCCTGGTCGCTACCCGTGCTGGAGCATCACATCGCTACCGGTCTGCGGACCCGACTCGGATCGGCACCGTCGAACTTCGGAGACCACCTGCCGGCAGCCGACTCCGATCTGGCGCAGGAGATGACCAAAGATCCCTACGTCTTCGACTTCCTATCGATGACAGAACAGGCCGCCGAGCGGGATCTCGAACAGGCCATGATGGACAGGCTGCAGCAGACCCTGACGGAGTTCGGGCACGGGTACGCCTTCGTCGGACGGCAGGTTCGGTTCGACGTGGACGGTGATGAGTTCATCGTAGATATGTTGCTATTCAACATATCTCAGCTGCGGTACGTTGTGATCGAGCTGAAGGTGGGTAAGTTCAAACCGGAATACGCAGGGCAGATCGGGTTCTATGTTGCGATGATCGACGACCTGCTGCGGAAACCGGCCATCCATGCCCCGACCGTAGGTATCTTGCTGTGCACCGATAAGAACGAGAAGGTAGTCCGGTACGCGTTGCGGGCTGCGGCGGCCCCGATGGCCATCGCCACGTACACCTACGACAAATTGCCCGCAGACGAGCGAGCCGCGTTGCCGGGAGTAGATATCCTGGCCACGGCCATCGCCGAGGTACCGCCACCAGACAGGAATCACGATCAACCTGAGATCTGAACTGCGACCGCCAGAACCGGTATCACTGCTCTAGATGTAGAGGATCGGCCGACCCAGCGGCGCGCCTACTCCGGGACTGCGCGAGGCGGAGACGGCGTCTAATCCACCGAGTATGAGACCTTGGCCGGTACGGCCGCGGGCGGCGCGGTGGAGGAGGACGTCGAACACCGCCAGCTGCATCTCGCGGCCGATCAGCGCTGGTGGGCGTCGACCGGGCGCCGGGGCCTGTAGGGGTTGCAGACAGTATCCCTAACAGAATCTAACCATGTATAGCGCTTTTGTATACGGCCTTAGACAACGTTACAAATGGTCTGCTGGCTCGAGTGCGCCGCCCTCCCACCAACGCTTCGCCCACCCGTTGGTTTGTCCTGACAGTTAGACCGGCCATGACGGCCGTCACCCGCCACATTCGCCGAGGATGTGGGCAGAACTCACTTCGCGCTGTCGTGGACGCCTTCGATACGGCGGAACGCCTCGATGATCACTGCGATCTCCCGCTGGCCCACCGAAGACAGCGCCGCTGCCCGCAGCACCATCTGAGCCAACCCGGCACGGCGGACAGCAGCCAGCAGCTGCAGGTCCTGTGCGAACCGGTCGGCGGTGCCGGGGTCATAGAAGTAGGCCGTTGGGACCTCGAAGACCGTGGCCAGGCCAGTCATCACGGCCAAACTCGGATTTTTCCGCTTGCCGCGGCGAAGCATCGATAGATACGCCGGTGTCACCTGCACACCGCGGGTGGCGAGTTGGGCGACCATCTCCGGGTTGGTCCACACCCGGCCCCCTGGAGCCGTCGGCAAGGTGAACAGATGGTTCAACCGCCGGGCCAGCTCAGCGACCGCACCTGTCGTGGCCATCGCCTCTGACATCACTCACCTCACATTCAACACTTTTGATTGCAACGGGTCGGCACCGGCCCGCTGGCGACACCGTACCGACGGTCGACTTGAGCGTGTCGACCAGCCATCGGGCGGCTGAGCATTTGCTGCATCCACCGGCTCAACCCGTCTGGACAGCTGCCACGCACCTGTCGTTGGATAGAACCGCGACGCCTCATGCTCGAGCCGGCGCCGCGTCGCGGCTGCTGAGAAAGCCACCACCTCTCTGCAGCTCGCCTGGCCGACACAGGGGCACGTCCCACAACTAGAGCGTGTCTGCTAATCAATCGGCGCCTCGACGTTGATGATCTTCCTATGGCGCGTACAGGAGTGATCTCGGACGAGTTCTGGGCGGTGGTCGAGCCGTTGATGCCGGCCTACGGTGGTCGGCGTGGCCGTCCGTGGAACGATCACCGCGAGATGCTCGAGGCGATCTGCTGGCGCTACCGGACGGGCTCGCCGTGGCGGGATCTGCCGACCGAGCTGGGTCGTTGGCAGACGGTGTGGGCACGGCATTTCCGCTGGTCAACCGACGGTACCTATGACCGGATCTTGGTGGCCGCGAAACGGGCTGGGTTTGTCCAGGACGTTGAGGGTGACGCCGTCATCGAGTTGCTGTCGGTGGATTCCACGGTGGTGCGCGCGCACCAGCACGCGGCCGGGGCTCGCAAGAGCGTCACCTCGGAGGTCGTTTCGACGGTCGAGCAGGACACAGGGGGCACCATCGAATGACAAGAATTTTCCGGTCGAACCCGCTGACCACGCGTTGGGCCGATCCCGGGGCGGTCTGTCGACGAAGATCCATTCCTTGACCGATCAGCGGGCCTGCCCTGTGACGGTGATCCTGACGCCCGGCCAGGCCGGCGACAATCCCCAGTTGGTGCCGTTGTTGGATCTGCACCGCCGGCAGCAGCGGGGCGTTCGGGCCCGCCGGTTCCGGGTACTGGCCGATCGCGCGTATTCGCATCCCTCCACTCGGAAGGAGTTGCGGCGCAGACGTATCGGCAACACCATTCCGCAGCGCAGTGACCAGCAGGCCCATCGTCAGGCGAAGGGTTCACGCGGTGGCCGCCCACCAGGATTTGAAGCCGAGGAGTACAAACGCCGCAACGCCGTCGAACGCGGATACGCCCGTCTGAAACAGTGGCGCGGCATCGCCACCCGCTATGACAAACACGCCCTGACATTCCTTGGCGGTGTCCATCTGGCCGCCAGCGTGCTGCACCTCCGCTGAATTACCAGACACGCTCTAGGCGTCCAGTCACACCGTCGCGAGATTCAGTAGACCCCTAATCTTCGCTGCTGTCCTCCGGTCGCGATCGGTCCAGGTACTTCGCGGTCAGCTCTCGGAGCCGGACCTGATCGAAACTGCGGCCATGGCCGGGGTGGACGACCGAGACGTCCAGGTTGGCCAGAACGTCCATACTCTGCCTATAGGCGGCGATATCGGATTCGGGAAGATCGTCGATGAGGTATCCGTCGTAGATGACGTCGCCGGCGTACAGCACACCGGTGGTCTCCTCGAGCAGGGCGATGGAGCCTGGCGTGTGCCCAGGCAGATGCAGGACGGTCAGAGTTCGGCCGCCCAGCTCGATCCATTCTCGATCCTGGAGTCGGCGGGTCACCGTGACCGGTTGCAGCCGGTAGGACGCCGGGTCGTATCCGGGGTAGGGCATCTCCTTGATCATCAGCTCTGGGAACGGTGACCCGACATCGTCGGCGCCGAGCAGCAGCGCCAAATCTGGGTCCGCAGAGGCTGGCCGGGACACCGCGGGCCAGAACGTCGACGTCAGCTGTGTGTGCGCCGCATTCACCGAACTCATAGGCTCCGCCGACATGGTCCAGGTGCGCGTGGGTCAGCAGCACCATCGGGTCCCGGTCGAACATCGCGGGCACCGCCTGACGCAATGGCACCACGCCAAGGCCTGCATCGATGACGATGTCGCGGTCCGTACCTTGTAACCACCACAGATTCGACCGTAAAATCTCATCGACATGCGGCTCGACGATCCGGACGATCCCTGCACCGACCGCCTTGGATTCGAACCACGCAGTTGCGCCCACCCGAGGAACCTACCCACCCTGTTCAGCAAATCAACCACCCCGTGCCGGTTCGCCGATGTGAAAGTGTCGGCCGATGCAGCCGACGATCGTGGTGTTCACCGGCCTGCCCGGCACCGGCAAATCGACGCTGGCCGAGTCACTCGGCAGGCGACTCGGGGTGCCGGTGTTCGCCGGAGACTGGCTTCTCGGGTCGATGGAAACCCGCCCACCATCAGATCGCCCAATTGGACCCGGCTGCCTACGACGAGCTGTACGAAAGTGTCCTGACCGGTCTGCTCACTCGTCAGTTGATGCTCGGCTAGGGCGTGTCCCGTGGATCGTTCTCCGTTAGATGCCTGAGCCAGATTCCGATGCTGGCGACGTCGACGGTGCCTCGGTAGACGAACTCCCGTTTGTCATACCGGGTGGCGACCGCGCGGTAGCCGCGTAGCCGGTTGAACGTCCGCTCCACGGTGTTGCGGTCCTTGTAGATTTCCTTGTCGAATTTGGGTGGCCGACCACCACGGGAACCCTTGGACAGGCGACCGTTGATCTGGTTCACCGGCTCCGGGATGGTCGCCTTGATACCCCTACGCCGCAACGACTTACGGATTCTGCCGCTGGAATACGCCTTGTCCGCCAACACCCGATCCGGTCGGGTCCTAGGCCGCCCATCACGGCCGCGCACGATCCGAATATCGGCCAGCACCGCGGTGAACGCCAACGCGTCATGCCGCTGACCAGCCGAGATGACCCGCCCCACCGGCCGACACTTCGAATCAGCCGCCATGTGGATCTTCGTCGTCACCCCGCCGCGGCTACGCCCCAAACCCTCCCGATCAACGACCGGCGGCGGCCGATCCGCAGAATTCTTGTAGTTCGATAGTGCCCCCTGTGTCTTTGAGGGCCTTGATCGGAGCCTCCAACACGACGCTGGCAAGGACGGCGGCGGGGATGTCCTTCGGCGGTTCGTGCCGGGCACCTGCCGCGTGGTGATGCGCCCGGATCACCGTCGCATCCACCCCCAACGCCCACTCACCGACATCGCCGTGATCGCAGTCCGCCCGCAGCATCGACAGCACCCGCTGCCAGGTACCGTCCCCTGACCAGCGACGATGCCGGTTGTACACCGTCTTCCAATTGCCGTAACACTCCGGGAGATCCCGCCACGCCGAACCGGACCTGGTCCGCCACAGCACCCCGTCGACGACCCTGCGGTGATCGACCCACCGACCACCCCGAATCGGGGTCCGATCCGGTAGCAAAGGCTCCAACCGGGCCCACTGCTCATCCGACAAATCATGACGATTCTGCACAAATCAGAGTCTGTCGGAACCGACCTCCAAGATCCGCGGGACACGCCCTAGTCGGGCATCGCTGACTGTGTGGTGGCTGACGAAGCGATCCAGCGGCTGGCAGAAGTGACCCGCGGGTACGACGCGACGCTGTCCGTCATCGAATGCGTGTGCAGGGACGTTGCCGTCCACCGTTCCCGCATCGAAGGTTGGGTTCGGGGCATCCCCGGTTGGCACGGGATCGACTGGAATCACGTTGAACACATGCGCTCTGGAGTCGGCTCGCTACAGGTTGAACGTCTGGTGGTAGATGCTGTCCGGCCACTTGAGACCAACGAGGCCCAGGTGTGGAGCTACATCACCGCGGAGGCGGCGCCGGTCAACTGACCCATGATGTTGATACCTGGCCGCAGGCGCGATGGACGGTCGGCAAGCCGTCGGCCAACAGCTCCGGTAGTGGCGGTTCAACTCTGTCCAAACCTGTCCCTCCTGGGTTGCGCCGAGGGCCGCTACCCCCGGTGTGTGCAAACTCTGCTCGCTGTCAATGATCCCTGCGAACTACATGCACTACTGCAATACTTACATCTAACCGTAGTATTGAAGCGTGAAGCGTGCTTTTGATCCTCTGGCGCTTGTAGACCTTGCTGCAGAGCAGTGGGGCCTGCTCACCACGGCGCAGGCCGGCGCCGTTGGAGTGTCCGCGCAGCAGGTCGCTCGGATGGCCTCGACCGGAATCCTGGAACGGCTCCGGCACGGCGTCTACCGAACGTCGGGAAAACCGCCAAGCTCGCTCGATGACGTGCGAGCGGCGTGGCTGGCTCTGGACCCTGCGATCACGGCCTCGGAGCGTCTGACCGGGTCACAGCCTGAGGTGCTGTCGCACCGCTCGGCGGCCAACCTGCGCGGGCTTGGTGACCTTGAGGCCGACTTCATCGAGTTCACCGTGGCCGACCGCAGACAGAGCCGCAGCTCTGACGTGCGGTTCCACGTCGACAACAGCCTGCAACGATCGGACTGGACGCTGATCGACGGTCTACCCGTCACCACCATCGAGACGACCATCGGCCAGCTGGCTGCTGCGCGGATCGACGGGGGTCATCTCGCTGGCGTGGTCCGAGACGCTCTCATGACCCACCACCTAGGTATTGACGCCATCACCGCGGTCCTGCGGCCCTTCGCGCATCACTACGGCCTCCCCCTGGGGGCCGGCGCCGAATTCCTTGACCTGCTGCTTGACCAAGCGGGAATCCCTGAGACCGTCCGCCGGATCGGCGCCCAGGCCGAACGCAATGACAATCTTGCCGGGCTTGCGGCGGCGTTCGGGCGCATGCCGATGCTGAACGGCGTTGAACGGGCCTCCCTAGCCGCCGTGGCGGCCAACTTCCCACTGCTGGACAGATCCGCCGGGGCAGCCATCTCCGCTGCAGTAGCCAACCTTCCGGTTCTGGATTCATCGGTGACGGCGGCCTTCCTGGCCGCCGCTGCGAGGGACGTTCCGCAGCTGGATCCGGCGCTCATCGCCGGACTGCAAAATCTCGGTCTCTCCACTGCCATGAAAGACACGGTCGACCGACTCTGGAAGATCATGACGCCGCAGGTGACGGCTCATCTGGCCGCACTGCTGCGTGACGCGGGACAGGCCGGCGGCCGGTCGCCAATTGCGGATCGCCGACAAGGTATGCGCGATGTATAGCACCTACGGAGCCGGGCAGCAGCCGTCGACCCGCTACCGCGATCTGGTCGAGCTGGTGCTCATCGTCCAAAGCAGCAGCATCGACGCCGCCGAGACGCGGACTGCGCTGATTCAGCAAGCGCGGGTCCGGCAGATCGTGCTGCCGGCGACCATGCAATCGCCGGCGCCCAGTTGGACAATTGCTTACCGCCAGCAGGCGGCCCAGATGTCGCAGATGCTCCGGGAACTGCACGATCTGGAAACGGCGTTGACGTTCGTCGGACAGTGCTTGAATCCGCTTCTGTCCAACATCGTGACGTCCGGTGCCTGGGATCCATCCTCCCTGTCATGGTCCCCTGGCCTCCCGAGTCACGACGCCGCAACCGGACAGGCCTAACGATCCGGGTGGCAGACTGGTGTGGGTCGCGCACTGATGAACGCCCAGGTCACAAAATCGCGGTTACATACGCTGAGTCTGAGCTCGAACCGGCCAACCCGGCGGTGGGCCTGTACTTGTCCGAGGACTGGCAAGTCGTCAAGTCAGGTCGGGATTCGGACTCCATGATCCTCGAACTGGCTTCCTGATTACCGAACCGGGCAGCACTACGACCCCGTCCAGCAGCGCAGAAAGGCACTGGACCACACCCACCCGATCACGTAAACCCCGTATTTACGGTTTTCCGGTTCTACGGTGAAGGATGTCCCGGCACTTCGCCCTAGGGTTACTTGCATGGCATCGGACGAGGTGGCCAAACTGGCGCAGGCTCGCGGTTTTGCGTACCCGGCTGAACTACGGCTGCGGTGGCCGTGGCAGCTGGCCCGGATCGCTGTTGTCCGTGCGCGTCGCCTTTCCGTCCTCGGCCAGCCCAATACCGCCAGTGCCCGCATGTTGGGCTGGATCGGCGTGCCCGCCCTTGTCGGGATGCAGATGGTGATGGTGGGGCGTACATCTGATCGGGTCTACCAGTGGCGAAGTGCCTCGGTGACGCTCGACGACGGCAGAAAGGCACAGATCCGTCCGGTGTTGTGGTTGACCGGGGTGATCGGCGGCATTGCCACGCAGATGGTTATCCTGCTGCTTCCGATCCTGGTGATCGCCGTGCTGCTCACCAGGGGCATCCAGGTACCGCCGATCATCCTGGCGATCCTTGAGCTCGCCATGGTGGTGTACTTCCTGTCCGTCGTGATCGCCGAAGTTGCCCGGGATCACCGGCGCAAGCGTGAACCGGAAAGTCCTCTCCCGCTGCTTGAGCGACGCCGTAACCAGTTGGCCGAAGAAGGGGCCGCGTGGTTGCTGACCTCGCTGGCCTGCGGACGCAAGGGTCAGGCTCGCCACCTGTTTGGCCTGCTCACGCCCAGTTGGCAGGCCCAGGCCGCCGTCGTGGTCCTGTATCCGGCCGAAGAGAGCCTCATCGAGGTATACCGCAGATGGGGCGGGCAGCTCGACACCGGCGCCCAGCGGCGGATCGTGTTCGATTACCGCTCCGATTTACGGTCCACCAACCAAACATGACCAGCGGTTGACCGCCGCGCACGTGGCGAGATGCAGCAAATACAGCACCATCGCGCTTGGCAGATAACGAAGCTTAGGGCTATCCATCTGAGCCGACTAGGCTGGTGCGGTGCCGGTCGATCACCCACACGGTGGGATCCAGTATCCGCGGTCTCTGGGCGAGTTCCAGTCGTGGTTCGCCACGGATGCGGACTGTCTGGACTTCCTGGAGTGGCTGCGCTGGCCGGACGGTTTCGTCTGCCCGCGCTGCGAGCACGCCGGGGGTTGGCGGGTCGCGGACGGCAGCTTCAAGTGTGCGCAGTGCAAGGCACAGACTGCCGTAACGGCCGGCACGATGTTCGACCGTCGCCGGACCCCGCTGACGGTCTGGTTCCAGGTGTGCTGGGAGTTTGCCACGGCCAAGGATGGCGTCTCGGCGTTGGCATTGAAGCGGACGCTGCAGATCGGCTCATACCAGACCGCCTGGGCGATGCTGCACCGGTTGCGCTCGGTGCTGATCCGGCCTGGCCGGGAACGGTTGACCGGAAGGGTGGAAGTCGATGAGACCTACATCGGCGGCGAGGAGGCCGGACTGGCCGGCGGACGAGCCAAGGGCAAGAAGGCCCTGGTCGCCATTGCGGTGGAAGTCAAGTCGCCCGAGGGCTTCGGGCGGTGCCGGCTGCGCATCATCCCCGACGTCTCCGCCAGCACCCTGCACACGTTCATCACTGACAACCTCGCCCCAGGATCCACGGTGGTCACCGACGGATGGACCGGGTATCTGGGCATCGACAAGTTGGGGTACACGCATGACCGGCGCAGCCAGCGCGCCGCGAAGGCCCTGGGCCAGGACATCGACAAGCTGCTGCCCGGAGTGCACAGGATCGCATCGCTGGCCAAGCGCTGGCTGCTGAGCACCCACCAGGGTGCCGTGAATATCGAACACCTCGACGGGTATCTGGACGAGTTCTGCTTCCGGTTCAACCGCCACCGTTCGGCCAGCCGCGGACTGGTCTTCCTGCGAGTACTGCAACTAGCCGTCGAACACGACCCGCTCCGCTACCGACAACTCATCGCCCGGCCAGCCCCGAAGGGCGTCCCGCCGACACCACCCGGAAGCCGAGGCCACCCACCCAGCCTGGACCGCACCCGCACCAGCCGACCCTGGCGTCGCGAACCCCCCCATCGTCTAAGTCGGCTCAAATGGATAGCCCTGACGAAGCTATACACGCCAAGCACCGACGTCCCAGCACCGCTACGGCTCTATTTGTAGGCTGCCCTCTGACATCTGCACTGCCCACCGCGGTGGTCCTGCCGTTAGCCGGGGATGGCACGAGCGAGGGTGGTTCGGCCAAGGTGGCCCCCTCCGAGTAGCCGCGATGATCCAGCCCCGGGGCCCGAACCTGCTGATCTCCACCCATGGTGGGTCGCCACTCTCGACGACCCGGGACACCGTGGGGTCCGAGGCGACCCGTCTGAACACCGCCGGCTCGCTGCGCAGCGCCGAGATGTCGGCCAGGCAGTCCCCGCCGATGGCGACGCTGATCGCCAGGTCCAGCAGGATCTTCCCCGGGTCCAGCACCGCCCATTGCTTGCGCGACGGCGCCAACGCCGCCGACAATTCTCGGTCCAACCCCACCCTGACAGCGGTGGTGGCCAGCAGCACCGCACCGGCGTGGGACACCACCCGCTTCGCGGTCGTGTCCACTGTCAATGGCGGTTAGAAACCAGTACGCTGCGACATCAGAAAGGTGCTCCTGTTTGCTGACGATGTTGACCTCAGAGACCATCATTATCGCAGGTGAGAGCACCTTTCGCCTACTTCGAAACACCCACCTCAGCATGCGTATGAAAGCGCGAGGCTAGATGAGGCTAGATGGACTGACGGTAACCAAAAAATTCGTGGTCGTTGTTGTAACCACCAAGCCCACCGCCGATGTCGGAGAAGTCGGCGACGAATTCGATGCCCTTGATCCATTTGACCATCTTGAAGCCCAGTTCGGTTTCGTTGCGCAGCCGAAGGGGCGCTCCGTGACCGAAGGTCACCGGGTCGTCGTTCATGTCGTAGGCCAGCATCGTGAGGTGGTAGCTCATCTGCTCGATGGGTTGCACGTCGTAATACAGCCCGCCTTCGGGACCCAACGCGAAGGAGTAGAACACCACCCACCTGGCTTCGGGTGTCGGCTTGACGAGTTCAAGGATGGTCTGCATGGACACTCCACCCCATTTGGCGACACCGGACCACCCTTGGATGCAGAAGTGCTGGGTGATCTGCTCGTGGTGTTCCAGGGCCCGCAGTTGCTCCAACGTCAGCTCCACCCGGTGGTGCACTAAGCCGTTGACGACGAGGCGGTAGTCGGCAAAACCGGCCGCGGCCAGCTGTTGGTAGTCCGGGGTGTCGGGGTAGTTGCCGTTGTGCCAGAAGTAGGGGGAGATGTCCTTCTCGGTGTACTGGCCGGGTCGGGCGTCCAGGTGTTCGAATAGCCGCTGCGCCGGCCCGATCAACGCGAAACCGACCTTCTGCACCACCCGCGGGTGCCGGTAGGTGAACGGTGTGGCCGCCACCCAACCCACGATTACCACCACCATCGACGCGGCGAACACCCAAAATCCGGTCCACGATTCGCTGTTGGCGGCGGCGTACATGTGGTTGAAGTTGCGCAGCGCACCGGTGGTGATCACGAGCGCGACGTGCACGATGATGAACAGCAAAAACCAGCACAGCACGAGAAAATGCACCGACCGGGCGAACTGGATGTTGAACACCGAACTGATCCGCCGGAACCGGGTGGACAACGCCGGTGACATCCCCAGCCCGGACAGCAACGCCAACGGCGCGGCGAGGAAGACGGTGATGAAGTAGGCGATCAGTTGCAGGCTGTTGTAGTTGCTCCACCCGCTTTCGGTGGGCCAGTTCAGGGACAGGTACTGGATGGCCACGGAGATCGCATTGGGGATGACGTCCCAGTGCAGCGGGACCAAGCGCATCCACTGCCCGGTGGTGAACAGCAGGACGAAGAAGATGATTCCGTTGGCCAGCCAGAGCACGTCGATGCCCAGGTGCCACCAGCGGGCCAACCCGATGGAATGCCGCCGCCCCGGCAGCCCGACCCCGCCCGGCAGGGTGATCGAGTCCTGTTTGGCGGTGTACAGCGGATCGGTGGGGATCGGCTTTTGGATGCGGAACCAGTCCCGGCCCGGGGTGCTGTGCCGGGTCCAGTACAGCCGGGGATGATCGGCCAGGATCGTGATCCCGGAGCGGATGATGAACACCATGAAGAACAGGTTGAGGAAGTGCTGCCACCCCAACCATCCAGGAAACCCGACCGGCGTGTTCGACGGCAGCTCCGACATTCCCGGGTAGCGGTGCAGGAAGGACTGCACTCCCGGCAAACCCCTGATGCCTTTGGCCACAGCGACCGCGGCGAGCAGCAGCAGGAACCCGAGCGGGACCAGCCACAGCAGGTTGAACCACTTGGACCGGCCGACCCGGAGCCTGGGAGCCACCCCGTACTGGGCCGCCACGCCGCCGGCCCAGTCCTTGCCCACCTTCGTGTACCGGGTGGAATCTAGCTCCGCCCGGAAACCGGCCGGTATCGGCGGAGCAGCTGATTCCGGCGTGGAGCCCGGAACGTCGGAAGAAGGTTCCATGGACCGGACGATAGCCCCGCCGCGGCCAACGCAACTACCATCATCAAGGGCGCCCGGCGGCGACATCATTTGCCGCCGACGGCCCACCACGCCAGCGTCGGGATACACGCCATGCACATCGGACGAGCGGATCGGACAGGTGGAAAAACTGTGGCTGACAGAACGGTTTCGGTCCGCCGCGTCTATGACGAGCCCCTGGCCGACGACGGCGCGCGGGTGCTGGTTGATCGGATCTGGCCGCGTGGATTGAGCAAAGCCCGGGCGCACTTGGACGAATGGTGCAAAACCGTCGCCCCGTCCACGGATCTGCGGAAGTGGTACGGCCACGTCCCAGAACTGTTCTTAGAGTTCACCGCCCGCTACACGCAGGAACTCCAAGACCCCGAGCGGGCAGCCGCCCTCCAGCACCTACACGACCTTCGCGACGCCGGTGCGTTGACGTTGCTCACCGCAACCCAAAACCCTGACCTCAGTGAAGCAGCTGTCCTTGCCCGGCTTCTACAACCAGGGACGGCGTAGGACCGCACCGTCACCGGCTGAACCGGTATCATCACCGATGCTTGGCCACGGTCAGCAGCACAGCCGAATCTTCCAGCGCCTGCAACGAGTGCGGCGCCTGCGGAACGATGATCAGATCTCCCGCCATGCCGGGCCAGGACTGGTCACCGGCCTGCAGCACGACCCGGCCGTGCAGCACCTGAACGGTCGCCTCACCCGGGTTCTCGTGCTCGGCAAGCACCTCACCAGCCCGCAGCGCGACCACCGTCTGCCGCAACACATGCTCGTGACCGCCGAACACCGTTTTCGCGCTGCGGCCGCTGGACGCCGCGACGGCAGCGCGGAGTTCCGTTCGGACCAAAGCCGTCAGCGAGCTCTTCTGCACAGTGCCACCCCTTGCCTCGAAATAAATCTGCCAGCAGGACATTCCGGTTGGAGTCTGTCACCGACCTGAACGTGGGACCACCGGGCCGCGCCCTGATGCAGTCAGTTCTCGATGTCATCGTCGTGCGAACAGCCCGCATGAGGTGCCGGACGAGCTGACGGTCGCCAACCTGGCCCACGGTCGCAGGGTGCTGCACGACCGCGAGCAGCTCACCCAGTAGGTGCAGTATCGGCCCGGGGTCACCTCATCCCCGCTATTGGCTGGGCTGAGCACCGTCTCCGGTCGGGATGCACTACTGAGCCGCTTCATCCGCAACCAGGAACCGGGCGCCGTAGCGGCGCTGGGCGCCGCTGCACAGGGCACCCCGGACACAGATGGATCCCCGCATTGCGGACCTCTGGTCCGTCTTGGCTGTGATCGCGTACCGCCATGGCGACGGAACGTTGTCCCAGGTCGCCATGGATCGCGTTCTGCGCATCAATCCTGACCACCAACTGACCCATCTAATGATGATCGCCGCCATGCATGCAGGTCTAGCGCCCGCCGACCCGGACGACCTCCTCGTCCTGTAACCACAGCACTCGGCCGACGATCAGGAAATCTCACCCCAAAGACCGAGACCTGTCGCCGTTCGGATCGTCGGCCCGCAGCGCCGGCAACCTGCACACCACCCATCCCTGCCTAGCGTGAAAGGCCCCACCATGGTTGATCAAACCGAGACGAGTGGCGCAGCCCTACGGTTCGACGGAAACGGCGAGGAACACCACGTCGCCGAAGCGACCTACGAGCAGGCCAGGTCAGCGTTGCTGGACATGATCGCGGCAGCACTACACCCCGCCGACGGATCCGCACTGGGTGAAGCAGAGATCGTGGACCTGATCGATGACCGCGTCATCAGCTCGTCCTCACTCACCAAGGTCCTCCCCGCAGCCCGGACATGGCGCGCCGAAACCATCACCGCACTAAAACGAGCACACCTTTCCGACAGCCCGAGCCTGGCCCAAATATCACCCCGTCGACCACCGGGCGTCCGGTGAAGGCGGGGCAGTCAATGCGGAACTACCCGCAGTGCATCGTTGCCAGCACCAATATCCATCACAAATTGGTCGGGCCGCTGATCAGCCTCGGTGGCAAACCTATTCCGTGGCAATGACTCACACGACAACAACGGACCGAATCTGTCGCTCCGGGCGTTCGGGTTCAGCTTGGCTGCCAGCGGCGCCGGATCCTGCGTCGGCTGCCGCAGCTCATGCTGTCCGGTAGGCGAACCGTGACCGGTCACCGATCCGCGACCGGGGTTCAGCTGGCTTCCGGTGCGGGTGGCGTAACGGAACACTTACATCCGTCCCGGCGGGTTGCCGTGAGGTTCCCCTGGTCTGGTGGACATCCGAAGCGGGCTACGCCAACGCGGCACTGGGTGTATGGGCGTTCACCTTCTCCTGGGCCGCAGTCGCATCGACCGCGCTGTTCTGGATCCATGGCGGTCACCCCACCGGCAGCGATGTACTGGCTTATCTAATACTTGCTGCCATCACCATTCTCGTCGGCAGCGTGTGCTTCAAAACGGTCGTTGCCCTGGGCCGAGGAACACTGCTAGTGGGGAAAGCCCCACCGCTGCATCGGTTACCGGACATCGACGTATTGCCCGACCGAACGGACGCGATCCCGCTGGCACGGCAGCCATGACCGCGACGGCAATGGGCTTCGGCTTGATCGGCGGCGCACGATGATCGACGCTCCTGCGCCGGCCGCCGCCGAACGCACATCGTTCACCAGCGTGCGGTACTCCGTGCCGCTGCCCGGTGTCTTCGAACAGGCCGTTTGCCGTTTCGAGGCAGCCGTCCCCGAGTACCCGATGCGCGACTTCCATGCCCTCATCCACAAGCGGGCCGCCTGGTCGGAGGTCCTGGAACTCGCCGACGCCAACGCCCCCTGGGGCTTCATGACCTACTGGCTCAACGACATCGGCGCCGGCCGGCGGCGGGGCCAGCAGCTGTGGGCTGCGGGAATCTACCCGGACTCGGGTGTAGTGCTGCAGACCGACCCAGTCACCGACATCTCCACCGGCGGCCAGATCCGCCAGCGGCTGATCGGTCATCATCGAGTTCAGCGCGGCGGCGGCACCCGCGGCGGCGGGGTCGCCCCGGCCGCAGCGGTTCGAACGGGATCAGCTGCAGGCAGGCTCCGATCCGCGGGGCTCCGCTACCTGCCCGGAGCCCGGTCACTGCGCGACGGGGAGCTTGCATCAAGGTGTGGCTTACCGGCCGTCGCGAAGGGGAGATTTTTCTGAACCCTAATCAAACCTGGTGGCTCAGCGACATCCAAATGGTGACACCAGAATCAGACTGGTGGCACAGCCCGACCGGCCCGCACAGTCCGGACATTGCGTGGAAACGACAAAGCAAATGGCAGGCCGGTCAGCAGGTCCGAGGCCGGGTCCCGCTGACGGACGCTGCTGATGGCGACAACGGTGACGGGGCTTGACCTGAGAACGAGCCGTGGCAGGCTGCTTGCATGGAACGCGTACTCGGAATTGGTGGTCATTTTGTGCGGGCCGCCGACCCGGCCGCCCTCAACGCCTGGTACCGCGACTGCCTGGGCCTCGGGGCTGATGAAAACGGCGAGTGGCGGCAGGAACCCGGGCCGACCGTGTTCGCGACGTTCGAGTCCGACACCGACTACTTCGGATCCCACCTACAACAGGTGATGCTCAACTTCCGGGTCCGCGACCTGGATGCCATGCTCGCGCAACTGCGCGCCAACGGAGCGGAGGTAATCTCCGAACCGGAGGACATGGAAGGCGTCGGACGATTCGGGTGGGTCACCGATCCCGAGGGCAATCGCGTCGAGCTGTGGCAGCCAGCCACCGGCCTCTAACGGCATGATTTTCTCGTTGTGGATGATCCACGGTCGTTGGAGCGCATGAGAATCGAGGTGCGCACCGTCGCTGAGCTTCCAGCCTAACGCCGGGCGCCACCGCGCCGGGTCCGGTGGCCGCGGGCAGCGTCAGAACCCCGGGAACACCCGGCGCAGGTCATCCAGCGTCACAGTGCCCCCGCCCTCGACGTCGACGCCGGACGGTGTGTGGTCGGGGCCCAGACGCCCGGTGAGCAGCCGGGCGGCGGCCTCGGGCGAACCAGTGAGGGTGGCGGTGACCTGCGGGGCGCCGGCGGCGGCGGTGGTCAGCGACACGGCGTCGTCGACTACAAGCACCGCGCCGACGGGCAGGGCCAGAGCCACGGGATTGGTCAGTGCCTCGGGGTGCGAGGTGACGCTGAGCAGGAAGCCCAGCGGGCCGGCGAGCAGCCGGAGCAGCAGCGCGGCCAAGTCGTCGTCGACGACGGCGGCGGGGTCAAGGCCCACCTCGACGTCCCAGGTGTGCAGCACCACCTCGTTGAGCCGCATGCCGGCGGCCACCACCAGCGGCACCGGCTCGGGCAGGACACGCCGGCGCCGGCCGAGGCCGACGCGCAGCGCGTCGCGCTGCGCGGCGTCCAGGCCCTCGAGCAGCTGCACGAGCGTGGCGTCGTACTGTACGAACCCGATCGCCTGCGCCCGTGGCGTGGAGGCGTTCCACCGGTCCCACACCGACTGGTTGCTCAACGGCGGCGGTGACAGCTCGGCGGGCGCGACGCCGGCAACGGCCGCGGCCACTGCCGGCAGCATGATCTCGGCGCCGCTGCCCAGGTGCGAGAGCACGTCGCACACTCGCCACTTGGCCGCGCCGCTCGGGCCGGTGAGCGCGGCCTCGTCGAGCCGGTCGACCAGCGCGGCCAGCCGGTCGTGGTGGGATCGCATGGCGGCGACGACCTCCCCTGCGTCGGCGCCGGCGGCGGGGGCGGACGGGGCCGGGGAGGCGCTCATGTCCTCACCCTGCCAGTGACCGGCGGTCCCTGGTGCGGCGGGCCGGCGGGGCCGAGCAGTGCTACATCGACTACCACCCGTCCCTTCGACGCCTCGCCGTTCGGCAACGGTCACTGGACGTCGATGACACCACGGTAAGACCGCTCAGCACCGTGACCAGCCGACTCCCGTATGAACCGCCCGGTCACACGTCCCGGTGAGCGGACCTTGAACGGGGCAACCGACCACTCCGATCTCGTCAGTACTCCGCTGCCCATCGTTGCCGACGGTCGACCGACCGCGCCCATCAGGCCATCGCAGTGTTCGTCGACCCGGCGACAAACGGCGCACTGCCGGCCGGTGCCGTCGATCCGCCCAAGGGCGGCGTGACGGTCGGCCGCGGGACGTGCGGCTCGAGCAAATCGTCGTCGCGCTCCCCCGCGAGCGCCTGACCCACCGCTGGGAGGGCAGGTCCGGGAGGGTGCACCACCAGGGCCGAGCACCGGAGACCGACGCTGAGAGCCACCATGACGTCGAAAGAGGCAACATTGGTGCTCGGTTGACCCCTTGGGCCCCTCCGTCACGTGACGTTCGTGTACTACGCGAAGAACCACGGCCGGGGCCTGACCCGGCTGTTTACCGACGAGCTCCGCAAGGACGTCACCAACCGGATGCTGGTGGAGGCGGAATTGTGGCAGGGCCTCCAGCGCGGCGAATTCGTGCTGCACTATCAGCCCGTGGTCGACCTGTCCGCCGGCACCGTGGTCGGCGTCGAAGCACTCATCCGCTGGAATCATCCCGACGGCCTCCGGATGCCCGACAGCTTCATACCGGTCGCCGAGGCGACCGGCGTCATCCACCCGCTGGGCGCATGGGTGCTGACCGAAGCCTGCCGACAGGGCGCACGATGGGCGCAGCAGGGGCTGGATCTGCAGATGGCCGTCAACTTCTCCGCTCGACAGATCGGTCATCCCGATGTCGTCGAGACGATCAAGACAGCGCTCGCGGGTTCGGGTCTGGCCGCCGACCGACTGTGGGTGGAGATCACCGAATCCGCCGTTCTGGAAGACGCGGAACTGGCGAGAATCGTGTGCAACCGGATCAGGGGTCTGGGAGCTTCGGTCGCCATCGACGATTTCGGAACCGGTTACAGCTCGTTGCTGTACCTCAAACGCTATCCGGCGGCGGCCCTGAAGGCCGATCGGCAATTCGTCGCCGGGCTGGGCCTGCACCACGACGACAGTGCGATCGTCGCCAGCGTCATCGGCCTAGCCCATGCGATCGGCGCCATCTGCATCGCCGAAGGGGTGGAGACCACCGCGCAGTACCAAGCGCTGGTGGCGCTGGACTGCGACTACGCTCAGGGGTATCTGTTCAGCCGACCCGTTCCCGCGCAGGAAATTCCCCGCGCGGTGGAGCAGTGCAACAGCGTCCTGGCCGGAACCAGCTGTTGACGTGGCGGTGATTTCTCGAGAAGGAGCATCCCATTGAAGGTTCTCGGCTACACCTCCCCCGCTCGTGGCCATCTGTACCCGTTGGTGCCGATCCTGTTGGAGCTGGCGTCCCGCGGTCACCAGGCGTCGGTTCGCACGATGGCCGACGAGGTGGAGCCGCTGCGCCGTAGAGGCATCAATGCGATCGCGATCGCCGACGCCATCGAGCGCATCCGCAACGACGACTACCTCGGCCGGTCCTCGATATCGGCGATCAAGCGTTCGCTGGCGGTCTTCGCAGCACGAGCCGCCGCCGAAGCCGACGACCTGCGCGCGGCCATCGCCACGGAAGCTCCGGATTTCATCATCGTCGATGCCAATTGCTGGGGCGCCGCTGCCGCCGCGGAGACCTGGGGCGGCCCGTGGGCGTCGCTGCTGCCCTATCCGGCGCCGCTGCCGTCGAGGGATGTGCCACCTTTCGGTCCCGGGCTGCCACCGGCGCGGCACCTGCTGGGCAGGCTGCGCGATCGGGCGCTCCGGCCGCTGATCGTCGGAGGGTACGAAAGGGTGCTGCTGCCGCCGCTGAACCAGGTGCGACGCTCGCTGGGCGCACTGCCGGTGGTCGGCGCGTCCGACATGCTGACCCGCGCACCGCTCACCCTGTATCTGACCGCAGAGCCGTTCGAATACCCCCGGTCGGACTGGCCTGCGTCCTACAAGCTGATCGGCCCGGTGTCCTACGACCCGGATGGTGAACTTCCCGGCTGGCTGGACCACGTCGACCGGCCGCTCGTCGTGGTCACCACGTCGACCGAGTTCCAGGACGACGGTGCGCTGGTGTCGGCCGCCCTGGACGGGTTGCGCAACGAGGACGTCTTCGTCGTCGCCACCGTTCCCGCCGGCGATCCGAACGACTATCAGGTGCCGCCCAATGCGCGCGTCGAGAGATTCATCCCGCATTCCCTGCTTCTTCCCCGGACGGCCTGCGTCATCACCCACGCCGGGATGGGGGCGACGCAGAAGGCGTTGGGCGCCGGCGTTCCGGTGGTCGCCGTCCCGTTCGGCCGGGACCAGTCGGAAGTGGCCCGGCGGGTGGTGACCGCGGGCGCCGGCAGTCGCCTCCCGGCCCGGCGGCTGTCTGGACAGCGGTTGGCCGAGAAGGTGCACCAGGCCATGCGGTGCCGGGCGGGCGCGTTGGTCGTCGCCCAGGCCTTTCGGGCCGCGGGCGGTGCCGCCCAGGCCGTCACGGAGATCGAAACGCTTACAGCGCACATGGGTCGGTGACTACGCAGCCCTCTGCGAGCTGACCGCACGGGCGAGGTCGCCGGGCCACTGATCGATAGTCGACCGGAATTTTCCGGGTGGCCTGTCGCGACGTTAAAATCTCGCGAAAAATAGTGCACGCTGAATCTCGGCAGCGGCGGTACGCTCGCGCCACAGTCCCGCAAAGGAACCAGATTGGGCCAGGCCGGGGCGGCCGCTCGGGCGGGTCACCACCCCGGCCACCGCTGCATGCGCGTACCGCCGAACCGTCATCAGGAACCAGCATCGAGATTCCGTGTCGTGCTGCAGACGCTGATGCGTCGGATCGGATGATGCCATGCCAGGTCATTTCGGAACGCTGGAAACCGAGGACGGTGCCTACAGCGAGAGCCAGTCAAGCGCCCATGTGGGGTTCTTCGGCAACAACACCTCCACTGATGTCACCGCAGGCGGTGGTGCGGGCGGCTCCGGCGTGTTCGGGTTGACCGTCACCCAGAACGCGCCCGGCGTGTTCGGGGCCAACAACGGAGTTACCGGCGTGGGAGTGCAGGGCAACGGACCTGACGCCGGGGTCAGCGGATTCAGCGAGAACGGCAATGGGCTGCGGGCTTTCAGCAACGGTGGCGACGCCCTGTACGCCGCCACGGGGTCCAGCGGGCATGTCGGTGTCTTCGGGAACAACACCTCGACCGCCGAGGTTACCGGTGGTGGTGCCGGTGGTGCGGGGGTGTTCGGCCTCACCGTCAGCCAGGATGGCGCCGGCGTCTTCGGCTCCAACAACGGGCCAAAGGGGGTCGGGGTGCAGGGCAACGGACCCGACGCCGGGGTCAGCGGGTTCAGCGAGAACGGTGTCGCCGTTCGTGGGCACAGCAATCACAACGACGGTGGCCAGCTGTTCGCGCACGACGTCGGACACAACGGTGTGCTGGGCCTCAACGACGCCAGCGGTTCCGCTCCCGCCGGGAGCTCGCCGGTGGGCAACGGTGTCTACGGGTACACGGCCGTCACCGCGGGCAGCGGTGTGGTGGGCGCGGTTGCCTCGACCAATCCGACGGGGGCCGGCGTCACCGGTATCGGGCCCGTGGCCGGGCGGTTCTTCGGGGATGTGGTGGTCACCGGCGACGTGCAACTGACCGGTGGCGACCTGGCCGAAGAGTTCCATCTGGTCGGAGATCTGTTGGCCGGTCCCGGATCTGTGGTGGTGCTGGCCGGTCTCGACCACGTCCGGGTCAGCGACCGGCCCTACGACCGGCGCGTTGCCGGCGTCGTCTCCGGGGCGGGCAACTACCGGCCGGCGCTGGTGCTCGATCGACGCCCGGATCAACCCGACCGGTTCCCGCTCGCGCTGAACGGAAAGGTCTGGTGCAACGTCGACGCCGATTCCGGCTCGATCGAGGTCGGTGACCTGCTGACCACCTCGTCCAGGCCCGGGCATGCCATGCGGGCGACCGATCCACAGCAGTCCTTCGGGGCGGTCATCGGCAAGTCGCTGGGCGCGCTGGCGAAAGGGCAGGGCCTGCTGCCGATCCTGGTGGCGCTGCAGTGATCTCCCGCCGGACGCGACGCCCGGACCGTCTTCCCCGGACGGTGCGGGCTGCGGCATGAGCTCGTTGCGGACCAGCATCCAGCGGCTCCGCAGGTTCTCCACGGCCGAGACGCTGAACCTGTCGGAGGTCGCCGGGTTCGTGGATGTGCAGGCGCCGATATCGGTCCGGCAACTGATCGGGCAGCTGGATCGACTGCCGGATTCGGTGCCGTTCCATGCGGTGGTCGTGACCGGTGCCGATCTCGGCGGAACCGTGGACCTGGTGGTCAACAGCGACGGCAGCTACACCTTCAGCGGAAGCATGGAGGCCAGTGGTCTGTTCTCCTACTCCTACCGGGTGGTCGCCGTCGTCCATGGTGCGAGCGGCGGACTCTCGGTGGCTGCGCAGCACAGCGGCACCGTCTACGGCCTGGACACACCAGGCGACCGGAACGACTCCTGGAGCGAGGTCGGTCAGGATCCGAAGCTGATCAAGGTTCTCCGTAACGGCTGGCCCGACATCAGCGGCGGCACCATGGTGGTCAACTACGCCGAGGAGCTGGCCGGAGTCACCGGCACCGTCACGGATGTGGTCGAGGTCCTCGTCGAGTTCGCGGTCACCGCGGCCACCTTGGGGGCCAGCGTCGCCTGCTGCCTGCTGGTGGGCTCCGAGCTCGACAATGCCGGCGTGACGCTGCCGGGTCTGGGTGGCGTCGTCGGGCTGGCCGTCGTGGCGGGGAGCGTGCTGATCTACGGGCCGTTCTCCGTCGTTCCGGCCATCGTGGTGGGGATCGCAGCCGGCGCGGTGGTCGATTCGATGATCAAGATCCGGCCGCTGTCGGGTGATCCGGCTTCCCAGTGGGGGGACGAGGTGGGCTTCGCCCGGCGGGTGTTCGGCGACCGCCTGGACTTCGACCGCATCCGGGTCACCAATCTCTCCGGCCTCGGTGGGCGTGACTTCACCACCCCCACCGTGGACGGCACCATCCTGGTCAATCTCGGCAACGCCTACGACGCCCCGACCACGGCGATCCTGCCGGGCAGCTATCCGGTACCGGGTCAGGTGCTAATCCACGAACTGACGCACGCCTGGCAGATCGAGAACGCCTCCGCCGCCGACGGGTACGTGCCCGGTCTGATGTGTTCGGGCATCTTCAACCAGGCCGTCCTCGGTCGGCAGGCCTACCACTACGGGCCACCGGGGCCGCCCTGGCACGCCTTCAACATGGAGTCGCAGGGCGCCATCGTGGACCAGTGGTTCGGCGGGAACGGACTGCAACACGCTCCCGGCATGGACCCCAAAAGCCCCTACTACGGATACATCCAGGGCGACATCCGATTCGGCGAGCCCATCGCCGGACCCTAGCTCGGGAAAGGACAGACCATGGCAACCCAGATCGTCGGGTTGACCGCAACCCAGGTTGCGCCGATCAAGGCCGACGCCGCAACGGTTCACGTGGCGTTCCAGGTCGCCGGCGACGCGCCGGATACGATCCAGATCTACGCCCACGATCTGGCCGGGGGCGACGTGGGCGGCCTCGCCGATCTACGGCAGACCGTCGCGTTCGTGGCCGGCACAGCCAACTACGAGGTGAACCTCGCGCTCCGCGCGGGTACGGCATTCACGGTCAGCGTGTGCCCGCGGATGAACACGGACAAGGTGGACGGCACCATCGACGGACAACCCTGGAGCAACTACTGCGTCGTCGCCTCGCTGTTCACCCGGACGCCTACCTCGCCTGCCGGCCAGGCCTGGCCCCCACCGGTCATCACCGGCGTGGATCCGGAGCCGGCCACGTTGGCCGGGGACGCGACGATCACCGTCAGCTGGCAGTCGGCCGTGCCGTACGACAAGTTTCTGATCTGGTGGACCGAATCGGGCATCGCGAACGCCCAGGGGGAGGTGGAGAGTCAGGGAACGTCAGGATCGTGGTCAGCGGGCCCGACCCGGCCCGGCCTGCGTTACACCTTCGCGGTGATGGGCGGGGTCAGCGCCTTCTGGGACTACAAGTACTCCACGTGGGGACCGACCGTGCCCGCGGTGGGGGTGGCGAACCTGCATCGACTTCGGGAATTCCTGGTGCACAGCGGGCGCCCCGCCGGCGCACAGAGCGTCCGCAGCCTGCTGCCCCGCGGCGGCAGCCTGCGGGCGCTGATGAGAATCTGACCCGTGGCAGGGATAGCGCCGGGACGGCTCCGCACCCGGTGGACCAGCTGCGGCTGGGGTTGCCCAGATGGTGGGGGGTGGGTCATGGCGCCGCTCTTCCGGCGCGGCCAAGGCACTTTCCGCCGCGCCGTGGACGCCGCTGGTCTGGCCCAGACGTCCCAGTTGCTCGCGGCCGCCGGCGGCGGCACTCCGGCGGCCCGGTCGATCACCTGGACGTCGTCGACCGGGTCGCGGTGCTGGCCTACGCGGACTCCGTCGCGGCCGAGTTCGGCGTCGTCAACCTGGTCATCGACAACGCCGGGGTCTCCCACGGCGGTGACGTGCTGGGGATGAGCTTCCAGGACCTGGAGCGACGGGCCAGCGGGATCGCGGCCACGCCATGTCCGCAGCCGACGTCGGCGACCCGGCCGCCGGCGGCCAGCGCGTCGACCACCCCGGGGAGGGCCGGGATCCACTGGGTGGTCAGGCTGGCGGTGTAGCCGGGCCGGAAGAACCGCTCGGTGCCCTCGAAGACCGCCGGATCCTGCTCCGGCCAGGGAATACCGGCACCGGTGCGGAACGCCTCGGTGAGACGGTCGATACCGGCGAACCAGCCGCGGGTGATGGTGGCGCCGCCGGCCAGGAAGGCCGGGGAGGCCTCGTGGGCCAGGACCGCTGCGGCCTCGGCCGGCAGCGTGTACCGCCCGTCCTGCTGCTGGTAGGTCAGGAATCCGGCGGCGGCCTGCTGGGACAGCCACTCCCGCAGGTAGCGGGGCGCCATGCGGGTACGGGCGGCCAGTTCGTCCTGCGTGGCGGGGCCGCCATCGGCCAGGGCCCGGTAGAGCCCGAGCTGGTCGCCGACCGCCACCATGGCCGTGGTGGCCGCGCCGGTCATCGCGCCCAGCAGCCGGTGCACGTGCTGCTCGATCATTTCGACATTCTTTTTTTTTCCAGACCTCCGCAGGTGGATGAATAGCTCCTGGCGCAGACGTTAGGACGCCGACCGCCTGCGCTGGTGAGCCGAACATGAGGCGAAGCTGAGCCGCCCCGCTCACGTCCGACTCATCCGGGGCTCAGCCCCCGCGCCCCGACCGTTCCTACCGTGGGATCTGCCGGTGGCAGCAGCACCCGGCGCCGCCCGTCGCTCCCGACCGGAAGGAAATTCCCCGACATGCCCCTGCAGATCATCACTTTCGAGCTGGACGGTATCGACGACGCCGCTTACCGGGCACACGCCGATCAACAGGCGCCGGTGTTCGCGGCGGTGCCGGGTCTGCGCGCGAAGATCTGGCTGGCCGACGAACAGCGGAATGTCTACGGCGGGATCTACACGTGGGACGACTCCGCCGCGATGCGGGCCCACCGGGCCGGGGCGATCTTCCAGCAGTTGCTGGCGGATCCGCACCTGACCGGTGTGGCCGTCAGCGAGTTCTCGGTGCTCGCCGGGCTGACGACGGTGACCGGAGGCCAGTTCTGACCACTTGCTCGGAGGACGGCGGCACTATGATTTCTTTTGCGGCGATTTCTGTGCGCCGCACGGCGTGGCGCTGGCAGTCACATCGACGGCTGCCGGAAAGAGGAGGGCTGGATGCCCAGAGCGTCTCGGTGGGCGTTCCGGTTGCTCTTCTGCGGCTATGCGTTCGGGCTCGCCTGCTGGCTGCTGCTCGGTCTGCTGCCGACCCTGGCCCAGTCCGTGGGGACGGTGCACGGCTGGTTGCTGAGCATGGCTTCCGGGTCCGGCCCGCTGGCGGTCGGCGCCCACCGGGTGCTGGCCGACGATCCGATGATGCCGTTGGTGCCCCCCTGGCAGGCCGCACTGGACTATGGATTCAGTGCATTGAATGTCGGCCTCGGGCTCGCGTTGTTCGCTCGACTGCCGGATGCGCTGGAAGCCCGACTGCTGGCCACAGCGCTGTTGGGCACGGCGGCGACGTTCAACGGCCCGAGCCACCGCGCGTTCCACATCCTCGGTAATCCGTGGCCGGTGGCGCTGCTGCACTTCACTTTTCACGTGGCGTCCGGCGTGTCGTACCTGTGGGCGGTCGTGCTGTTCCCGGACGGACGCCTTCCCCGGCCGCTGCGCGCCGTGCCCGGGCCGGGATGGGCGTGGGCGGCCGCGTTGACCGCCGCGGTGGCGCTGATCTGCTGGTGGAGCAGCTTTCTGACCCATCCGGTGTTCTTCGTCCTCTTCTTCGGGGTCATCGTGTCGATCGTCGGCGGGGGCGCGCAGCTGCTCCGGCTGGCGGATCCCGCGGTGGATGCACCCGCGCGCGCCGCGAGCAGGTTGTTGATCGCTGGTCTGCTGCCGGCGGCGGCCACGTCGGTGGTGTTCCTGGGCGGGTGGCTGGTGTCCCGTGTCGCACCGGGCGAGCTGTTCGGGTCCGTGGCTGCCGCGGCGCAGAATGTCTTCCCGGCGGCGTTCGCCCTGGTGCCGATCGTGTTGTGCGCGGCGATGATCCGCCATCGATTGTGGGATCTCGACCGGGTGCTGGCCCGCATCCTGGTGTACGGGGTGCTGGGCGGTGTGGCCGGCGCCGCGTACCTGCTGGTGGCGATGACGGCCGGCACGGTGGCTAGGGACCGGCTGTGGTGGTCGGTGCTGGCCCTGGCCCTGGTGGTCGCCGCGTTCGAGCCGCTGCGCACCGCCGCCGGCGGCTGGGCGAATCGCGTGGTCTACGGGCAGGTCACCAGTCCTGCGCAGGCACTGCAGGAACTGGCCACCGGAATGGCCGTGCTGACCCCGGCGGGCGGTCTGGAGCAGGTGGAGCGGGTCACCGTCGCGTCCACCCGGGCCGGCACGGCGGCGCTCTACCTGGTGGACGGCGACCGGCTGGTCGCGGCGACCGGCGAGGCCCAGATCGCCCTGCCGGTGGCCGGCGCCTCGATCGACGAGCCGATGCTGCAGCGGCTGCTGGGAGCCGACACCTGGCCGGTGTCCTACCACGGCGAGGTACTGGGCGCGCTGACGGTGACCGTCCGCCCCGGAGCCCGGCTGACCGCGGCCGACCGGTCGTTTCTCGGCGACATCGCCGCGCACGCCGGGCTGCTGCTGCACAACGCCCTGCTGGGGATCTCGCTGAGCCGCCGGGCGCAGGAGCTGGCGGTCTCCGCCGACCAGTTGCGGGGGGCCCGCCGGCGGCTGGTCGCAGCCTTCGACCGGGAGCGGCGCAGTCTCGAGCGGGATCTGCACGACGGTGCCCAGCAGGCGCTGGTCGCCGGCATCATCGGGCTCCGAACCCTGGCCTACGCACCCGATTCGGCGGCCGAGCTGCGGCAGCTCGAGCAGGTCCTCGAAACCGCCCGGACCCGGTTGACCGAAGTGGCCACCGGCCCGCAGCCGGCGGAACTCGCCCGGCTCGGCCTGCCCGGGGCGCTCCGCAAGGCTGCCGACGTCGCTGCGGCGTCGGGCCTTCGGGTCACCGTCGAGATGCCGGATCCGGCGGCAGGAGGCGCGCCCGGTGCAGGGCCCGACCTCGGGGCGGAACCGCCGATCGGGGTGCGGGAGGCCGAGACCGCCGTGTACTTCTGCTGCGTCGAGGCCCTGCAGAACGCCGCCAAGTACTCGCACGCAAGCCGGGTGGACGTGGTCGTGGCCCGGGACGAGGAACAGATCCGCTTCGCGGTGTCGGACGACGGCCGCGGCTTCGACCCCGCCGCGCTCGCGGACCGCGGCGGCGGCATCCCCGGGCTGCTCCGCCGGCTGACCCTGGTCGGCGGGATGATGGCGGTGGAGTCGGCACCGGGACAGGGCACCCGGGTCAGTGGATCGATTCCCCGCCAACGGGTTCCGGAGCCGACCGGATGACCGCCTCGCACCGGCTGGAACGCGGCCCCGGGTCCTCGGGGCGGATCGGACCGCCCGACCGGATGGCCGCGCCACTTCGGCACCAGTGGCTGCTGGCGGTACCGGCCGTGCTGCGATTCGCGGTGGCACTGCTGCTGTTCGCCACCGCCGCAGCGGTGTTCCGGCTGCTCCGCCCGCAGGATCAGCCGGGTCCTGCCCTGGTCGCCGGGTGGACCGTGGTGACCTGCGCCGTGCTGTGGCTGCTGCGCGGCCCCCTGGAGCGGATGGCCGACCGCCTCCGGTTCGGCGGGAACAGCAGCTACCACTCGATGCGGATGCTGCTCCGGCAGCTGGCTGTTGCGCTGCCGGTCGACGAGGTGGTGCCCCGGTTGGCGGAATCGTTGGGCCGCAGTACGCACTCGGCCCGGACCGAGGTGCGGATCGCGCTGGACGGGAACGATCGGTGGACCCAGGTCTGGCCACCGGCCGCGCCGCTGCCGACCGAGCCGTTGACCATGCAGATCCGGCATCTCGGGGCTGCCGTCGGCGAGGTCGTCGTGGACAACGACGTCGGGGTCGGGCCCGACCGGCGCCGGCTGGAGCAACTCACCGGGACCGCCGGATTGGCGATGAGCACGGTGAAGCAGACCTGGGAGCTCCGCCGCCGGGTGGCCGATCTGCAGCTGGTCAACGAGCAGCTCCGCACCTCGCAGGTCCGGCTCCGGGCGGTCCGGTCGATCGAGCAGGCCCGCTTGCAGGCCGAGGTCGACGCACGGGTGATACCCGCCGTGCGCACCGCCGCCGCCACCGTCAGCCGGCTGGCCGCGGCCCCGGCGGGCACACCGCTGCCGCCGGCGGCGCTGGCCGCGCTGACGGAGGCTTCGACAGCTCTGGCCGGCGCCCTGGACACCCTCCGGTCCATCGCCCGCGGCATTTTCCCGCCGCGGCTGGACGAGGACGGGTTGCCGGCGTCCCTGCGTTCGTGGGCCGACCTCGCCGGAGAACCTGTCGTCTTCGACGTCGTCGGGAACCCCGACCGGCTGCACGCCGCGCGGGAGTGGGAGACCTGCCTGTACTTCTGCATCGTCACCCTGCTACGGGCGGCCGCACCAGCACCGGGCTCCGGTCGCCGGGTGGAGCTGCGGTTCGAGCCCGACGCGGTCGGTTTCACGGTCGATCTCCCGGTAGATGTCCCGGTCGATGTCACGGTCGATCCCCCGGTCGACGTCGCGGTCGATCCCCCGGTCGATCCCCCGGTCGATCGCACCGTCGGACTCGCCCCGGCGGGCACCGTGCCCGGGCCGGTTCTGCTGGCCGTCAACGATCGGCTCGAGGCGTTCGACGGTCGGCTGCACACGAGCTCCTCGACCGGTGGTGTGGTGATCCGCGGCTGGTTGCCGATGGGCAGCGTGCCGGCGCCGGACCAGGCTGCGGCGAGTGCCGGATGAGCCTGCACCTGGTGGTTGCCGAGGACAGCATCCTGGTCCGCGAGGGCCTGCTGCGCATGCTGTCCGCACTGCCGGATGTGCAGGTGGTCGGTGCCGGTGGCTCGCTGGACGATGCGTTGGGGTTGATCGACACGCACCGCCCGGACGTCGTGCTCACCGACATCCGGATGCCGCCCAGCCGCAGTGACGAGGGCCTGCGGATCGCCGAGCACTGCCGAGTGCGGCACCCTGGCACCGGCGTGGTGCTGCTGAGCCAATACGTCGAGGTCGGCTATGTCAGGGTGCTGTTGCAGCGCGGCACCGAAGGGCGGGGGTACCTGCTCAAGGAGCGGATCGCCGACCTGGACGACCTGCACGGAGCCATCACCGCGGTAGCGGCCGGCGGATCGGCGATCGACCCGAAGGTGATCGAGTCCCTGGTCAGTGTGCGCTCCAAGGGCGGCGACCAGGGGCTGGCCAAGCTCAGCCCGCGCGAGCTGGAGGTTCTCGGCGCCGTCGCGCAGGGCCGAACCAACAAGGCCGTCGCGACGGAACTGTTCCTGACCCAGCGGGCGGTGGAGAAACACATCAACTCGATCTTCGCCAAGCTCGGCCTGACCGGCGACCAGAGCACCCATCCCAGGGTGCGGGCGGCGCTGCTGTACCTGGCCGGCGAAGGGCGTTGAGGTGAGCGAGACCCCGGGCGGGGCGGAGGTGGTCCGGGCGCTGATCGTGGATGACCAACCGGTGTTCCGCCGCGCCGCCCTGTTGCTTCTGCGCTCACTGCCCGGGCTGCAGGTGGTC
The DNA here is from genome assembly GCF_014303395.1 of Nakamurella sp. PAMC28650. Taxonomy (GTDB): domain Bacteria; phylum Actinomycetota; class Actinomycetes; order Mycobacteriales; family Nakamurellaceae; genus Nakamurella. The sequence goes on along the minus strand of NZ_CP060298.1, from coordinate 2,107,515 downwards.
GGCGAGGCGGCGTCCGGCGAGGAGAGCGTCCGGATGGCCGCGGAGCTGCGTCCCGGCCTGATCCTGATGGATGTGCAGCTACCCGGCATCAACGGGATGGAGGCGACCCGACGGATCCTGACCGGCCAGCCCGACGTGCGCGTCATCCTGCTGTCCACCCGCGATGCGGCCGACCTGCCCGCGGACCATCTCTCGTGCGGTGCGGTGGCTTTCGTCCGGAAGCAGGACATCGAACCAGGCCGGCTGCTGGCTCTCGCCCGGCCTGGCGCCACCACCCCCGACGCGTGATGCCCGACGGAGCCGGAGGTCCGGCCCCGTCGGGCATCACGCAGCGCTCGAGCCTCAGCCGACGGCCGGACCGAAGTACCACGTCTGGTTCCAGTCGTCGTTCTCGTACCACTGGTCGATGGTGCCGCCATCGGTGGTGCTCTTTCCCGCGACATCGGCGACCAGGCCGGTGCCCCGGTTGGCCAGGATCTTCGTCTGGCCCATGATGTCGCTGTTGCCCTGGTAGACGTTCAGGTACCACTGCTGGACCGGGTCCCCGGTGCAGGGCTGCTGCACCAGGCCGGCACCCGCCGACCCGGAGCCGCCGTCCACCGAGAGGCACTGCCCGCTGTTCCGGTTGACCAGCTCGGCGTACCCGCTGTCGGTCGGCAGGACGTACCACTGCTGGTTGTGTCCGCCGTCCCAGACCCACTGCAGCACAGTCGCTCCCGGATCGGTCGAACCGCCGGCCACATCCATCAGCAGCGGCACCGAGTACCACGGGTGGGTGGACAGGGAGTAGGCCCCGCTGTTGAACAGACCCGAGAGCTGGTCGATGGCCGAGGATCCGGCGGCGCCGACGGACTGCAGCGAGTTGTAGACGGCCGCCTGCCCGTCGCCGTACACGTTCTGCAGTACGGAACCGATGTCGCTCGCGGAGTAGCCGAGCTGGTTGAACACCGCGGTGACCCGGCGGTCGCCGTCACCGAACGCGTTCTGCAGTTGTCCGGCGATGGAGTTCGGGTCGAAGCCCAACTGCTGCAGTGCGCCGGCGATCTGGACGTCGGTGGCGCCGACCCAGTTGCGTGCCTCGCTGATGGCGGTTCCGATGCCGACCCCACCCTGGTAGAGCACCGTGGTCAGCTGCGCCACGCTGTCGTTGTAGGCGTAGGTCAGTCCCCAGCTGATCTGGTCGGTGCTGAACTGCAACGACCGCAGGATGGACGCGGCGGTCGCATCGCTCCAGCCGTAGGCGTTCTTGAAGGCCGCGGTGACCAGCGCGGCGTTGTCCTGCAGCTGCTGCCACAGCGCGCCGGAGGTGGTGGAGTAGCTGAACTGCACGCTGCCCAGCTGCTGGCCACCGATCACCAGGTTCGCCGCTCCGGACGCCGCGAACGACGCGCCGGAACCGTCCACCGTGACCGAACCCTGCAGGTTGGCGCCGGCCTGGATGTACTGCGGCTGCCCGGCGACGATCTGCAGCGAGACCGAGGCGTGGGCCAGCGACATCGACAGGCCCTCGTCGATGGTGGCGTTGAACGAGGTGCCGGTGAAGCTGTCGGTGAACCCGCCGCTGAAGGACACGTCGGCGACCGGATTGGTCGGGTCGGCCTTCATCGTGATGGCCATCTTCGGGCCGTTCAGGCTGATCGGGCCGACCGCGAAGCTGGACACGCTGACGTCGGCCGTGAAGCTCGGGTAGGGCAGCAGCCCGATGGCGGCGTCGACGTGCGCCTGCTGGCCGGCGATCACCGCGTCGAACACCAGCGTGGCGCCGGGGTTGACGGCGTTCCCGGCGGCGTCGGTGCCGCCGAACGGGGCGAACAGCAGTTGTGCGGTGTTGAGCTGCACGGCCGTCACCACCGACTGCGGCACGTAGTTGGTCAGGCCAGGGACGTCGTTGACGACGCTGAACGGCTCCAGGGCCACCGCGCCGGGCGTCGGCCCGCTGATGGAGATGGCGGCGATCGGGTTGGCGAGGTCCAGGGCCAGGCTCAGCGAGACCATCGTGCCGGGCAGCATCCCGATCGCCTTGGCCCAGGTCGTCGGCAGGACCAGGTTGTTGACCAGGAACGAGAACGTGGGCGTGGGGATGCCGAGGGTCTCCTCGCTGTCCTCGACACCGATCTGCCCGGCCAGCTCGTCGACCGACAGTCCAGGAATGCCGAAGGCGTCGGTCCACGGCCCGCTCACCCCGGCGAAGTCGAACCCGATCGACACCGACACCGCCGTGGCGGTCAGCCGCAGCGAGCCGCTGAGCGTCACCTCGACCTGCGACCCACTGGACCCCGGGTACAGCGGCGGCAGCACCAGGTAGGCCGACCCGCCGACGGTCAGCGTCCCGCTGGTCGCCGACAACTTGATCCCGAGCGTGAGGTCGTTGACGTACGCCGCGCCGCCGCCCAGGGAGTCCCTACCCAACAGCAGGACGCCGCTGGTGCCCGGACCGAACGGCAGGTCGATGGTGGCCGAGAACCCGGTGCTGGACAGGGAAGCCCGGGCGGTGATGGCGGTGGGTACCGGGAGTTTCAGCGAGCTCAGCGCCTGCTTCACATCGGCCGTCGGGGTGTAGGCCAGCAGGACGGTGATGCCGGCCGGCAGGGTGAACGGGTTCCCGGTGGAGCCGACCGTGGTGGGGTCGAAGTTCTTCACCTTCGCGCTGGACAGCAGCAGCGTGCCGGTGCTGCCGGTGGCGCCCAGGCCGAGCGTTGCCAGGTCCACCGTCGAGGAGGCGATGAAGCTGCCGTCGGAGGAGAGCGAGATTGCCACCTGCTGGCTGAACGGGTGCGGGAGACCGGCGGTGGTGGTGAGGGTGCCGGAAGCGGTGATCGATACCGAGGCGGCGGCGCCGGTCGCAGCGTTGGCCAGCTTGCCGTCGACCCGCAGACTCGCGCCGCTGATCGAGAAGCCCTGCGAACCGGGCAGCAGGCTCGACGGGGCGGTGGTGGTGATGGTGAAGGCCCGGGCGGCCGGTGCGATGCAGGCCTGCGCCGTGGCCGACGCGCCGACCACCGAATCGGTCAGCGTGCCCTGGATGTCGAACCAGAGCTGGCCGTCCTTGGTGGCCGGGCAGGACAGACCGGCGGGGGTCGCCTGGTCGGAGACCTCGATGTGGTGCAGCGCCATCGTCGCGCCGCCCACGGTCCAGGACGCGACGTCGTCGCTGCTGACGTCGAAGGTGACGGTGCCCTTGGTGTCCATGATGGTGCCGGACAGCGACGGGCTGATGGTCAGGCCGCTGACCGGCGAGAACGACGGCGCGTTGGTGGCGTCGTTCACCGACAGGGACCAGTTCTTCAGGTCGGTGACGGCACCCGTGACGGCGACGGTGAACGCCGCGCTGCCCGAACCGAGCACGGCCGAACCGGCCAGCATCAGGCCGGTCGCGGTCGACAGCGTGACGGTCGTACCGGCGGACAAGGTGAGGATGCCGGCGGCGATCACGGTGTCGGAGGTCAACGTGCCGGTCAGCGCGGCCGTCGGCTTGCCGGCGGTGTAGCCGAGTGTGCCGACCAGTTCGACTCGTGCACCGAACAGCGACACACCGGTGATGTCGACGGTTGCGGACAGATCGGTGTGGTGGGTGGTGGTCGTGGCGGTCAGCGTGGTGGTGGAGGCGTGCGCGATGGACACCGTTAGCGTGCCGCCGATCCCGCCGGAGGCGGCGACGGACGCAGCCACGGTGAGGGTGTCGGTGGACTCGTCGATGGTCAGGGTGGCGCCGGTGAAGCTGATGGACTGGCCACCGATCGGCAACGCGATCGGCAGTACCGGCGCGCTGATCGCGACCGTCAGTACGTGGCCGACCAGAGTGCCGGTCAGCGGACCGCTGCCGAACGAGAGATGCAGTCCGGCAAGGAAGGTCCGTGCCGCGGCCGACGGGGAATACAGCTTCGACAGGGCTGGGGTACCGGTCGTCGGGGTCGTCGGGGCCATCGGGGTGCTGGTCGTCGGGGTGTTCGTCAGCCGGACGCTGGTGGTGGTCACCGCCGCACTGCTCTTCGTCGGGGTCGTCGGAGCGTTCGTGGCGCGGGCGCCGTTCGTGGTCGTCGGAGCGTTCGTGGTGCGCGTCGGCAGCGTGGGGACTGCCGTGCTGGCGGGCGTCGTGGGTCGCCCGGGAGAAGTTGCCGGGCTGCCCGGCTGACCGGTGTTCGCCGACCTGATCGCGGACGACATCATCTGCCGGGCAACTGCTGTCGAATTAATGGGGGTGCTCGCCGACGCGCTCCGGCCGGGTAGTCGGGTCAGTGCTGCCATCAGCAGCACGGTGAGCAGGAGGACCATCAGTGCCCGCGAGGTGGCGCGCAGCCGGTGGGGAGTGTCGGTCGAGGGGGGGAACATCGGCGTTCCTTCGGTAGTGGTGGCGGTGTGCCACCTACGTTCGCCGACGCCCCCGGGGGAATCCATGGTGTGGACAGGTGCCTGTCGATGGTGGTGCGTGCACCCCCGCCGAATGGGGCGCGTGCTGGTCGCTCGAGGGCTGTCAGAGCGGTGTTCGCGCAGTCGAACGAGCGCTGTTTGAGCACGTCGAGTTCGAGGGGTTCATCGATTGTGTCGAAGAGCGGGCGGCCCGTACCTGATCTGCTGGCGTGTCGTAGCCGAAGCGAGGGCGGTCACCGAGTGATTCTTCAAGAGACCTAATGAGAGCAATCGGGCCTTGTCTGTGGAAGGCTTGGTTGCGACAGCGGCCGGTGGGTAAGCACTCCAATAGCCCAGGCACCGCCAATTTGGGGATGCCTATTGGTAGTCCGTGCGCCCACCGGTTGCCGGCGGCTCGAACTGCTGATGAGATGTCGTGCCGGGTTGTCGACGTGAGCACTTGTTCATTAGGTCGCAGAAGCCTCCGCATGCTGCCGCGTGTTGCCCACGAGCCAGACACGGACAGGGAGAGCTGGGGCCAATGCTGTTGATGATCGGTGACGATTGGGCCGAAGACCACCACGACATCGAGATCCAGGACGACACAGGGCGGCGTCTGAGCAAGGCCAGGCTCCCGGAAGGGTTGGAAGGGATCGCCCGTCTGCACGCCTTGATCGCGCAACACGCCCCCGCCGACTGGGCCGAGCTGAGCACTGAGCATGCCGCCGACCTCGTCTTCGTGGGCACCGAGACCGACCGCGGGCCATGGGTGGTGGCGCTCCGGGCGGCCGGCCGGCCGATCCCCGGCGACGACTACGCCATCCACACCGCCGCGACAGCCGCCGGGATCGGGCACGTTCACGCCCACCAACTGCGCCACACCCTCGCCACCCAGGCGAGGAACCGAGGCATGTCCCTCGAGGCGATCTCCGCGCTCCTCGGGCACAAGACAATGACAATGACGCTCGTCTACGCCCGGATCGCCGACAAAACCGTTGCCGACCAATACTTCTCCGTCACCGAAAAGGTCCAGGCCCTCTACCAGCAACAGAAGCCCGCCGTCCTGCCAGCCGCCGACGAACCCGCACAGATGCGGAAACTCCGCGCCGAACACCAACGCCGCATGCTCGGCAACGCCTTCTGCGCCCGCCCGGTCGAACTCGACTGCCACTACGAAACGATCTGCGAATCCTGCACCCACTTCGCCACCACCGAAGAACACCGCACCACGCTGACCCGACAACTGAACAACGCCACCAAACGACCAGAACCACATCGCCAAAAGGTCTACCTGACACTCCTCAACAAACTGGACGACGCTCGTCCTTGACAACTATCACCCGCATAAGCCGACGCTTTTTTTAGGAACGCCAGGTCGTCCTTCTGGTCGGCGACCTGCTGACGCAGACGCACCAGCTCGGCCCGTTCCGCGCCGGTCAACGGCGCTGTCCCGTTCGCCGTAGCAGCCTCGGTGCGGACCCGTTCGTCATGAACCCAACGACCCAGCAACTGCTCACCAACACCGATCTCCCGGGCCATCTCGGAGACCGTCCTGCCGGTGTCGATGACCCGGTGCGCGGCCTCCACCTTGTACTCGACCGTGAACGACCGACGGGATTTGGACATGTGCACATCCTCCCAGCAGGGCCAACAGCCCCGCTAGATCGATGTCCACCACACCAGGGGAACCTCACTTGCCCAACCCTTCGTCGTTTCTTGCTGCCCAGCATTCGTCTTCGCCTCCTCGCATCAGGCGGTACCGTCGCTACCAGACCTCAGGTGGAGGTCCGACGTGGAGGTGCGGGTGTCGAAAATTGCTGGAGGCCCGACCAGCCTCGCCTTCGCCCGACGCGAGCTGGGTAGCTCTCGACTGGTGGCCAGCAGCGGTCCGCAGAGCTCACGTGGCGTGGCGCTGGACCACCTTCGTGGCTTCGTTGCCGATGGCATGGTTGCTCCAGCCCGCGACCACCACGTGTTTGTCGTTTGCCTGGCAGACTCGCCCCACCTGGTTCAGAGCCGCAGTGGCGCCGTCTACGAGGGCCCGGCTCGGGCTGGAGAAATCTCTGTGATGCCGGCAGGGCTCGAGTCGAAATGGGACGGCGCCCTACCGGACCACGTTCGGATCGCCGTGACCCCGGGAGACCTTGCCGAACTTGCCAGCGAGATAGGCATCAGACAACAAACCCATGCTGTTTCCAACAATTTTCGCTTGGACGACCCGTTCCTCTTCCACGCCGCGAAAATATGGAGTGCCGAACTCGCATTGGCCCCCCACCCGACACGTCATCTCATTCTGGAATCCATCACGGGCATACTTACTGCGCATATTCTGCGGACCTACACCGATAGTATCGTTACAGTGAGCCACCGGCCTGTAACGCCTTCGTCCGGCGCTATGAATCGAGCTCTTGAGTTCATTCATCAGCACCCTGGTGTAACCCTGAGGCTTTCTGATCTCGCTGCCGTATCGGGTCTCAGCCGCTTTTACTTCTCTCGCACGTTCACTCGTGAAGTCGGGATGTCACCCACGCGATATGTTGAGCGAACACGTATCGATGAAGCCAAACGTCTTCTACGTCGGGGGCGATATCTCGATCGCTGACGCGGCAGCGGCAACCGGCTTCGCCGACCAAAGTCACTTCGCCCGTCGCTTCAAACTGATCGTCGGCAGAACGCCAAGCGAGTTCAAGACTTCGAGACCATAGCCGCTCACCGTCTATGCGTCGGCTTCTGAAGCCGATACGGGCGCACCGACGACCAGAGCGCGCAGCAATTTTAGGTCTCGAGGGCCGTCACCACGACGGTCGCCGTCAGCTTTGATCGATCCCGGTCATGGATGGCCAAGGGTGCCAGGGGCTTGCACGTCGAGATGGGCCTACGAGGCCATGCCAAGCTCTTTTGATGGCAAAATCCCCAACCCGCCTTCCAGCCCTCCAGTGGGTGCCCCGATGGATCGGCTAATCACGCTGTTGATCAGACTCGTCCGGCTCGCGCTGATTCCGATCACTTCGGGGATCCAGACGATCCGTTGGGTCTCCGGCGTGGTGTTCGTGGTCTCCGGGCTCACCGCCTCGGTCAGCACGTCCGGCAGTGCCGCCGACTGCGCCGAGGCGACCTCATCGCACCCGGCCGTCGCCGGATTCGCGGCCTGTTCGCGGCCATCAAGGAGGTAGGCGCTGGCCTCCTGTCGGGGCTCGGTGATCGGCCACAGTTAATCCTTCGGTTTTCTCCACTTGTGCAGCGGTTGCCCGCCGGCCACCGTGGGACGTCGGCCTGCGGGCATCCCCCACTTCCCGGATCGGGAGAGATACGCGCGCTTATCCTTCTCCTTCGTACATCGCGTACACGCGACATAGCCCTGCTTTTCCAACCCGCCGCTCTCCGGATTCGGATCGGGAAGTCGACGTAGTGGTGCAGACCGAGCCGACACACAGCAATGCCTTCGACCGCCGACCGCTCATGGTCCAGCAACCTACTCCGGCCCTCGGCCGGCAGCCAACGGACCGTTCGGGTTGCAAACCGCGGCCGCGGCGGCGGCCGCCCAGCGGAGACGTTGCCGAGCGGGATCATTTCCGGAATCGGCTGTTGGTCAGGGCCGTGGCGAGCCGGTGAGGTCGTTAGTCCTGGCGAGGAGCTCCGCAAGACGGCTTTCGATGTAGTCGAGTGCTTCGGCCGCGAATTGGCGATTAATCCGGCTAAAATCTTTCCACGCTATCTGGCTGTGTGCCGAACCGCTGCTCAAATGCAACGCCCGGTGATGGTGATGCGGTCAGATAAGTCGCAAACAACGGCCATGGACCGTGCCCAAAAAAACTGGACCACTTACCGCGCGAGTTCACAGGACACGACCCCTTGGCGCCCGGAGATCTGCCGCTGCCGCGGCACCGAAATCACCGCCGACCCGGCCGGCAACTCCAAAGACTTGACAGCGGCGGATCTCGTAGCATCCTTGGAGGTGACCTTATTGGAGAGGACGCTGTGGACCTCGTTGATCGCGCCGTGTCATGGGTCTGTTGACGGCGTCTTCGTTCCCGAAGCGCACCCCTGGGCTGCACCCGCTCCCGTCCCTGCGGTCGAATGACCATGCCATCGTTGGTCGTGACGGCGAGCTGGCAGCGATGCGGTCAGCGTTTGGCGCTGCCGATATAGGTCGGCCGACGATCGTTCTGCTGGTAGGCGAGGCTGGCATCGGCAAGACGCGTCTGGCCGACGAGGGATCAGTCATCGCGCGGGACGCTGGATTGCGGGTACTTCGAGGTGAGGCCGATCCCGAACTGCGCCAGCCGATGGAGCTGTGGCGGGGGGTCTATCGCGCGCTCGGTATTGTGCCGATCGTCGATCCGTCCCTGGGGGCGCAGGAGCGCAGGTGGGAGCAGCTCGAGTCGGTGGCCGGCGCATTGGCCTCGTCCGCACCAGCTCTAGTGGTCCTCGAAGATCTGCACTGGGCGGATGCGATAGCCGTCTGGGTGCTCGAGCACCTGCCCAGGGCATTGGGCGACGCGCGGGTGGCGTTCGTCGCTACCAGCCGGGATCATGAGCCCGACATGCCTGGCCTCGACGCACTGTGCCGGGTGTCGCGGGTGGTGCATCTCGGTGGGCTCGACGTTGACGCGGTACGCCGGCTCGCCGCCGCCGAAGGTGACGACGGCACCGATGCCGTTGATGCCGCGGCTTTGCGTGCCCGGACGGGTGGCAATCCGTTGTTTGTCCAGGAGTTGGTGCGTTCCCCAGGGGGCAGCGGGGTCATCGGCGAGGTCTTCAAGCGGTCGTTCGACGGGTTTGACGTCGAGTGTCGCGAGGCCCTGGCGACCGCAGCCGTCGCCGGTGCGGAGACACCCCTATCTGTCCTTGCAGTCGCGTGCTCGTGTACGCCCGAGTTGTTGGCTCGGCGGCTCCAGCCAGCCATTTCGCAACGCGTGCTCGATGACGTCTCGGCGGCCGGTGTGCGCTTCCGTCATGCGCTGCTCGCCGAGGCGGCGCAACGGCTCGGCGACCCGCGGGCGCGGCATGCCCGGCTGGCCGATGCGTGGCTCACGGTCGGTGGTGTCCACGGGCGAGCCGCAGCCGTTGGGCACCGGCTGCGGGCTGTCGTCGGTGCCGCGGCTGTAGCCGACGCTGTCGGATGGGCCCGTGAGGTCGCCGCCGAGCTTGTCGCCGCTGGTCAACCGGCCCATTCCGCCGGTCTGCTGCGGTATGCCCACGAAGCCGGAGCGGAATGCGTGCACTGGCGCGAGCTGCGGGCCAATGTCGCCCTTGACCTGGCCGAAGTGCTCACCTGGCTCGGCGACCTGGAACCGGCATTGACCCTGTACGAGGAGGCTGTCGAGCTGGCCCGGGGAACCGCGGACCCGCTGACGCGGGCGAGGGCGGAGGTCGGCGCCAACCTGTGGGCCGCCGGGTTCGTCCCCGATCTCCCGCGGATGCGTCGTCTGGAGGATGCGCTCAACACGCTTCCGCCCGAGCAGCTCCACCTCAGGGCGGCCCTGCTCGGACGCCTCACGATGGTCGGCGGCGCCGATGTCGATGCCACCGAGCGAGTGCGGGAGTGGGCTGAAGAAGCGGTCGCGGTGGCTCGTTCCACTGATGAACCCGCCCTTATCGCCAGGTCACTGCTTGATCAGGTCATGTCACCGACCAGCCGGCCAGCCCATGACGCGGTGATCGTGGCGGCCGATGAAGTCGTCCGCATCGCTGAGCGCGCCGGCCGGTCCGACCTGGCGCTGGCCGGCCATCAACGCCGCGCCAGCTACTACCTCAACCAAGGCGACATGGGCGCTGCCAGCCAGTCCCTGGGCCGCGCCGAAGTGCTGGCTGCGCTACTGCCCGCCCCATCATGGCGCCACCTGACGCTGCTGCAGCGCACCACGCTCCTTGCCCTCGGTGGCAGTCACTCGGCCGCGACGGCGTCGATGTACGAGGCGGTGCACGTCGGCACGGGGCACATCGAACCGGTGGTCGTGCTCGGGTGCGAAGCGCTACACCAATTGATGCTGTTCGACCTGTACGGCTTCGCCGGCCCGCGAACCCATGAGATCCACCTCATCACCATGCAGATGTTCGCCGACATTCCGTCACCGGTATTCCAAATACAGAAGGGATTCGCCGCGCAGCTATTCGGGGACGAGTCGACTGTGCACGAAATGCTGCATCGCTACGGGTCACGCCCTGAGCAGTTGCTCCGATCGATGACGGGCGACCACCTGCTGCGCGATTTCGGCGACACAGTGGCCCGAGCCGGCGCGAGAACGTACGCCAGAGCCGCCTACCGAGCGCTGCTTCCCTATACCGGGCTGCTCAACGTCGGCGGCGGCCACAGCGCCGGACTGCCCGTCGACGACGTACTGGGGCGCCTCGCCGCGCTGGATGGCGATTTCCCAGCCGCTGTCCGCCACGCCGGCGATGCGGTGGCGCTCGCCCGATCGATGCCGTCACCGCCGCTACTCGTCCACTGCCTCGACCACCTCGCCGACGCCATCGATGTCGCCGACGGCGGCGACACGGACGCACTACGGATCGAGGCCGACACGCTCGCCGCCGCCATCGGGGTCCTTCGGCCGGGCCGCGCGAAACTGGTCACAACCGGAAGCGACACGAAGCCACAAGCCACGATTCATCGGGACGGCCCGCAGTGGCTGCTCACCTCACCATTGGGCGCTGCTCGCCTACCGGACAGCGCCGGCCTGCGACAACTGGCCCGGCTGTTGCAAACGCCGCGCACGGAGGTCACCGCCGTCGAACTATCGGGCCGCATCATGACACCGACAGGCGCCGACCTCGGACCCGCTCTTGATGCCCGAGCGAAGCTCGAGTATCGCCAGCGCCTCCACTTGCTGCAGATCGAGGTCGACGACGCAGAGACCGCCCACGACCCTGTTCGCGCCGAACGTGCCCATGTGGAGATGGAGGCGCTACTCAGGGAACTGAAACGGGCAGTGGGTCTCGGCGGGCGTGATCGGCCTACCGGATCGGAGGCCGAGCGCGCCCGCGTCAACGTCGTGCGCAGCCTGCGGCGAACGGTCGGCGCCATCGCCAAGCAGGCACCTCTGCTCGGCGACCACCTGGACACGTCGGTGCGTACGGGCGGGCACTGCGTCTATCTTCCGGAACCGGCGACGGCGCTGACCTGGATGGTGAATACCGCAGACCCGTCGGGTCGCTGATGCCGTTTGATTGGACGCTGTCATTTGGATTGGATGCTGTCATTTGAATTGGACGCTGTCATTGGAACAAATCGTTCCAACCCGGTGAACGCCTCCTGTATGTGAACACCGATGCGGGACCCGCGCTTCGCAGGCCCTGCGGCATCAGCCACGTGGGCATCGTCACGCCCGATCTCGACCGCTTTCGCGCCTTCTACGAGACCACCATAGGTCTGGATGCAACGATGGTGTTCGGCTCCGGCCCTGGTCATGCCCGCCAAGCCGTCCTGATGGCCGGCGACATCATGCTTCACGTCTTCGAGGTGCCGGGCTACGACCCGTCCGCTCAAGGCCTCTCCGATGCGATGTTCGAACGAGGCCGGCTCGATCATCTCGGTTTCACGGTCACCGACCTGATGGCTCTCACTGCGATCCGCGACCGACTGATCGCCGTCGACGCCTCGAGCGGGGAAATCCGTCCCCTGGGGCCGATGCTGTCGCTCCGCTTCCAGGATCCTGACGGTCTTGAAAGTGAAATCAATTGCTACAACACAGCTTTCAATCCATCCACCATGCGCAACGAGGACGGGATCGTGACACCCGAATGGCTCGAACGAGCCAGGCAGGTCCTTCACGCCAGCCCTTCCACAAGCCCCTCGTGCACCACATCCGAAACCTCCAGCAATTGCCAGGACACCAGCACCACGACCAGGAGGGGCCACGAATGAGCGCCGCAAGCATCGGACCATCCCGCCGCGGCACGGGTGTCCCCAGGCACTGGAGAACCGCGATCGGTGTCGTAGCGGCACCGTTGCCGGCGCTGGTGCAGGCCACCGCATCGTGCAGCACCGGGACCACCGCCGGACCGAACCCGGCCGGCCCACCATCGTCAGGAGGACGTCCATGAGTAGATCGCTTCGTCCGCGCGTCAGCGTCGGTCGGCTCCGCGCGCGTGCAGGTCGGCGAATGGGGGCGGTCGCGGCCGCGACGGCACTGATGTTAGTCGTGGCCGGCTGTACCAGCGCATCGAACGGGGCCTCGACCTTGTCGAGTCTTGCTGCACTGGTCATCACCACGTCGGCCGCTACGACATCGGCGAGTCCGACTATGGCGAGTCCGGCGTCGGTGCCCCCCGCATCCGGGTCGACACCGGAAGGGATCGCGTGGGCAAAATGCAAGGGACTGGGCGACAAGTTCCAGTGCGCGCGGGTGAACGTACCCATGGATTGGAGTCAACCCGACGGCAAGCAGATCGAGCTGGCGGTGATTCGTCACCTCGCCAGCCGACCAGACGTGCGGATCGGATCGATGTTCGTCAATCCTGGCGGCCCGGGCCAGAGCGGCGTCGACCTGGTGCGCAACTCGGCCGACGACTTCGACGAATGGGGTGGGGGCCGCTTCGACGTGGTCAGCTGGGATCCCCGGGGCACGAATGCCAGCACCCCCGTGAAGTGCTTCACCAGCCGCGCTGACCGTGACCATTTCTGGGCCGGCGTGTCGACTCCCGACACACCAGCCGAGTCGGTGGCCTATCAGCGCAAGGCCGCCGAGCTGGCGCAAAGGTGCGGGAAGCTCAGTGGAGCGCTCCTGTCGCACATCACCACCGCAGACACCGCTCGGGACCTCGACAAACTGCGTGCGCTCGTCGGAGACACGAAGATCACCTACGTCGGCCTGTCCTACGGCACGTTGATCGGCCAGACCTACGCCAATCTTTTTCCGGGCCGGGTGCGGGCAATGATGCTCGACGGCCTCGTCGATGCGGTCGACGCCACCACCAGCATGGAGACGAATATCAACAACGCCGTTTCCAGCGCGGACCAGGTCTTCGAGCAGTTCGTCGCCCAGTGCCAGAAAGCAGGTCGCACACGCTGTGCGCTCGCCGGTCACGGCCAGACGGTCGCGCAGCGGGTGGCGGACCTGTTCGCCAAGGTTCGCCGGGCCCCGATTCCCGCGCCCCACGCGGATCCCCCTGGTGAGCTCAGCTTCGCAGACCTCCAGGTCTCCACGTTCACCCCCCTGCGGGTACCGCTCACCTGGCCTACCTTCGCGAACGACCTCGAAGCCGCCATCGACGGTGACGCCTCGGCCTTGGAGATCACGGTGCAGGCGCTGCAATCACCGCAAGCCAGCCCCGGCTTCTTCACCTCCGCAGCAATCTCGTGCGCCGACGCTCCGGCCCGCGTGCCGTTGTCGGCATGGCCCGCGCAGATCTCCCGCTTCACCAACTCCGGCTCACTGGACGGGCCGCTGCTGGGCTGGACGCTGTGGGCACCGTGCGCCGCGAACTGGCCGGCGCACGCCACCGACCGATACGTCGGGCCTTGGAACGCCAAGACCACGACGCCGATCCTGCTGATGAGCGCCCGCTACGACCCCGGCACGCCCTACCCCAACGCCCAAGTGGCGCAGAAGCGCCTCGGCAACGCCGTGCTGGTCACCCTGAACGGCTACGGCCATCCCAGCTACCAGGTCCCCAGCACATGCATGGACAAGGCCAGGGTGCGATACCTCATCGTTCTCGTCACCCCACCGAACGGCACGGTCTGCCAACCTGACCAGGGCCCTTTCGGGTAAGCGGGACAAGCGCCGAGACAGGCCCACCGCGCCGTCGGTCGGCGCGCCGTTGATGAAAGTTTCAGCGGGACGGTGTCACTGATCGCGCCGATCGTGCCGGTGCACGTGCTGACCGCCGCCGTCAATGACGGCTTCTGGCCGTTCTCGTGCGGGGCATGTTCGCGCCGGTCTGATCCGCCCGGGCGTCGTTGTTGGAGATGCCTTGCGGCGTCGCTTTGAGTAGCGGTGCCACCACCGCCGCCAAGGCACCCCCGACCAGGGGCGCCAGGATGAACACCCAGATGTGTCCCAGCGCGGCGCCGCCCTCGAACAGGGCGGGTCCGATAGATCGGGCGGGGTTGACCGAGGTGCCGTCCAGCGGAATCCCCACCAGGTGGATGACCGTCAAGGTCAGTCCGATCGCCAGACCTGCGAAACCGGGTGCGGCGGCGTCAGAGGGTGACCAGGAGCACGACCAACACAAGGAGGAAGGTGAGAATGGCTTCGATGATCAGAGTGCCGCCGGCATTGGCAATGCCGTTGGTGCGGCCCCAATTGTTGGTGCCGCCGCCGCCGGTCTGGTCCTTGACCTCCCGACCTTCAGGACGAGGTGGATCAGTGCGGCGCCGATGATGCCGCCGAGAATCTGCGAGATCCAGTAGTAGGCCGCTTCCATGGGCTTCATCCCCTTGGACAGCAGGACACCGAGGGTGACGGCCGGGTTGACGCGGCAGCCTGAGAGCGGCCCAATGGCATAGGCCAGGACGAGCAGAGTGAGCCCGAAAGCAAGTGCAACTCCGGTGGCGGTGATCTTGTCGATGCCGAAGACGGCGGAGCCGACGGCAGAGAACACCAGGATGGCTGTTCCGATCAGTTCGGCGATGGATCTGCGGATGAGGCTGGGCATGGTTCCTTCTTCATGGGGTGTGATCGAAAGTCGAGGCTAGGACCCGGGGCACGGCATTGCTGTGGGCCGGCGGACGCACTTCGCTGTCGGTAGCTGGTGGGGTGGCGTTGGGCGAGAGGGCGCTTTGTGGGGGTGTCACGGATTCTGTGTAGGAGTCCTCTCAGATCATGATCAACTTGCCCGACGGGCATGACGAGAGGACCTGAAGTGACGGAGACCACAACAGCGGTGATGGGCGGGTTGGACGCGGCGCAGCTGCTCGCGGCGGCGACGAACCCGGCGATGATCGACGGCTTGTTGAAAGAGGCGAAAAGTCAGGGTGTCGCCATCGACGGGCCGGACGGTTTGCTGAACCGAATGACGAAGGCTATTTTGGGGCGTGCTCTGGAAACGGAGATGACCGATCATTTGGGTTACGAGTCGGGTGACCCGGCCGGCCGCGGCACCGGTAATTCCCGCAACGGGAAGACCACGAAGACGGTGGGCACCCGGGTCGGCGAGATCGATTTGACGGTTCCTCGTGACCGTAATTCGACGTTCGAGCCGCAGATCGTGCCGAAGCATGCGCGTCGGATCGGCAATATTTCTGACATGGTGTTGTCGTTGTATTCCCGCGGGATGTCGACCCGGGATATCGAGGCGCACCTGTTGGAGATCTACGGGATTCACGCATCCCGGGAGCTGATCTCCAACGTCACCGACGTGGTGATCGAGGAGATCAAGGCGTGGCAGAGCCGACCGGTCGACGAGGTCTACCCGATCGTGTACGTCGACGGCATCCGCATCAAGGTGAAGGAGGGCGGGTGGTCACCGCCAAGGTCGCGTATCTGGTCCTTGGCGTGGACACTGAGGGCCGCAAACACGTCCTGGGCTGCTGGGTCCAGGACACCGAGGGCGCCAAGTTCTGGGCGAAGGTGTTGACCGACCTGCGCAACCGCGGTCTGGCGGACATCCTGATCTGCTGCTGCGACGGGCTGACCGGCCTGCCGGAGGCGATCCGGTCGGTGTTCCCGAACACCGTCGTGCAGACCTGCGTGGTGCACGTGATGCGCAACGCGTTCCGGTTCGTCTCCTACAAGGACCGCAAGAAACTGGCCACGTCGATGCGCACCATCTACACCGCGCCGACCCTGGAGGCCGCCGAATTGGCGATGGCCGCCTTCGACCAACAATGGGGTGATGCTTGCCCGGGCGCGGTCGACGTGTGGAAATTGGCGTGGGATGAATTCATCCCGTTCTTGGACTATCCGGTAGAACTGCGCCGGATCGTCTACACCACGAATGCGATCGAGTCGATCAACTTTCAGCTGCGGAAAATCACCAAGACTCGCGGTCATTTCCCTGACAAGGAAGCCGCGACGAAACTGTTGTACCTCGGAATCCGCAACATTTCCACGCAACGTGGTGGTGAATCGGGTACCGGGACGCACGGGTGGAAAGTTGCCTTGAACACATTGGTGCGGTACTTCCCTGGACGGTTGCCGATGTGATATCGTTGCCATTGTAGGAAGTCGAGGGAAACTCTTACACAGAATTCGTAACAGGCTCTGAAATGCCCCCACCGGCACATTCTGTAAGGGTCTCCTGACGTTTTCGTGGGTGGTTTAGCGTCCGGGAAGCGGCGGGCATAACCCGCCGCGGGTGAGCATTGCCATGGCTATCAACGCTTCTGGGCTGTGAAAGCCGTAGGACCTGCGGGTCAAGGCCCGTAGGTGGGTGTTGGTGGCCTCGGATTGGGCGTTGCTCATGTGGTGGATCAGGGTGTTCCAAATCAGCTGCTGGAACCGCTTCAACGTTGCGGCCAGGGCGATGAAGCCGGGGAGTTGGGAGCGGCGGGCCCAGGCGATCCAGCCGGCCAGCAGTTCACGGCCGGCCTGGCCCTTGACCTGGAACACCGCGCGCAGTTGCTCCTTCAGCAGATACGCCCGATACAGATGCCGGTTGGTCTGGGCGATCGAGGCGACCGACCCGCGTTGCTCCGGGGACAGGTCCGCCGGGTTTTTCAGCAATGCCCAGCGGCTGCCCTTCACCGACGACGCCTGCGCAGAGCTACTCCTACCCCGCAGCGTGTTCCACGTCTGACGACGGACCTTGTCCAACTCCCGGGTGGCCCACCCCACGATATGAAACGGATCCAATCCCAGCACCGCCTGCGGCGCGCGGGCCGTCACGGTGTCGTGGATCCACTGCGCCCCGTCGGCCGAGACGTGCGTCAACGCCGCCGCCCGTTCTGGGCCGAGTTGGTCGAAGAACCGACCCAGGGTGTCGCTGTTGCGGCCCGGTGCGGCCCACACCAATCTGCCGGAGTCTTGATCGACCACGCACGTCAGATACCGCTGGCCTTTGCGGTGGGAGATTTCATCGATGCCGATCCGCCGCAGCCCCGCGAGCACGTCCCGGCCGGCCAAACCGTCGGCGACGACGTGCTCGATGATTGCGCTCACATGCCGCCACGACGTCCGCATCAACTGCGCCACCACCGACGAAGCGGTGTGCGCCGCCAACCACGCACACTGGTCCTCAAACGCTCCCGTCGCCCGAGCGCCGGGTCGGGCCCACGGCACAGCCGCGACCACCACCCCGTGCGTCCGGCAGTTCACCCGCGGAGCCGCAGCCTGCAGGAACACCATCGTCGACCCCCAGTCCAGCGACCGCCACCGACGAATCCCACCGCCCTGGTCATAGCCCGGCCGTCTACGCCGGCATCGACTGCACCTACTCCGGGCGCCCTTCGTCGCACGCACCGAAACGACCAGCACCTGCCGGTCGTCGGCCTCCTCCCACGCCACATCGCACACCTGCAGTTGCTCGACACCGAGCAGCTTTCGCCATATCGTTACACCGCGCACACCGTGCTCCTGGATAGTGACTGACCCTAGATAAGCCAGAACCTATACGCAGCCCGGTGTGTCGCCCACAACCAGGGGTCAAACCACCCACGAGAACGTCACAAGAGCCTTCTGTAATGGGCAACCGCTGCGCATTCACCCGCCAGTGTCGTTCCTGATGCGAATAATCCGGACATACTGAACGCCTGATCCGACAGACAAGGGGGCCGCTCTGTGGTGCGCAAGCTGTCGGTGCTGAGCATCGTGCTGGGTGTCCTGGTGGCGGTGCTATCCATCACCGTGGTGGCCACACTGAAACGCAATTCGGTGCTCACCTCGCAACTCGGTCAGCACCAGGCCGGCGGCGCACCTGCCGCAGCCGCGGTGCAGTTACCCCTGTCGACAGCGGCCACCCCCGCCGCGGCTGCCGCAAGCGTCGCACCGGTGACCAGCAGTTCACAGCACCGCACCCTCCTCGCCCCCGTCAGGACAACCAGCCCCGCGACCAGGAAAGTGCTCTCCGCGACACCCAAGCCGGCTGGCCTGCCCCCGTTCAACTCCGGTGGCCTCATGATGGGCACCGCGAAGCCAAATTTCCCCGCCGGAACCGCTAACACAGTTGCCGTCGTCTACACCGCGCCAATCCCCAAAGGGGGCGCAGTCGGCACCGTCGACATCCCGATTGCGCTCCGCAACAACACGCCCGGCGCCGTCTCCAGTATCGAAGTCTCCGCAACCATCCGCGACAGCACTGGGGCCATTATCGCCAGCGGCAGCAACCTCGGCACCCAACCCGAGCAATTGGCGCCAGGCGAAGTCGGCCTCGCCGACCTTCTCGTCGACACCGGAGGGAAGGAACTCCCCGCCGACGCCACGTTCACCTACACCGCGCAGACCGGGCCTCCCGGCACGGCCACACTCGACGGCGCAACAGTGAAAGTCGTAGAAGTGAACCGCGTCGGCACCAATATCGTCGGATCAGCCCGAAACACCACCGGACAGACTGTATCCGGGCCGCTCGAGGCTGCAGTGTGGTGCTTCGATCGTGCCGGTCACCTGACCGCCGAAGCGCCCGGCCTCACCGCTGGCACCCAAAGTATCGCCCCCCAGAGCACAGCTACCTTCACGGTCGACCTCGGGCTACTCCAGTTGGACACACCGGCTACGGCCTGCGACACCTACACCGTTGGCGTCACCGGCTACTTCTCCTGACGCACCCAACGAGGCCGAGCGCCCGACGACCTGCGCTGGTCGGGCTTCCGACCAGCGAACCGTTCGGTGCCGGGTGCGACCTGACAACCCCAGCTTTCGACCGCCGGGGCGCTGTTCTGGGCGGAGTTGCCGCGAGTTCGGATGGCGGCCTATCGATCTTTGCAGGATTGGTTTCAGGCCGAAGAGGTAGCGCAGGAAGGTCATGCTGCAGATCTGGCAGCAGGCGGACCGCGACCCTTCACTCGCAATCCTTGCGCGGCCATTAGCGCGTTCAGCAAGAACCTCGCTGCGGCGCAGGCCAAGGTGTAGGCGCTATTGGGATCGATTTTGGTCACCAGCTGCGCCGATTGGAAAGCAGGACGCTAGCAGCCGGCGTTCTTCAGTGCGGTCGCCGCGGTGTCGAGTGCGTCATTTGCCACGGCTGCTGCTGCCGCCTTCGCGGCTGAGGCCACCTTGTCATCCTTCGCCAGTGCTGTATCGCCTGCGCTCAAGACGGAGGTAACCGCTGCGTCCGACGGTGCTGAAGCGCTCAAGTAGGCCGGCAGAGCCGCTTGTGCGTTGACTAGATCCGTCGTTGCTGTGTTCACCTGTGCCAAGTCGGCGGTGAGAGAGTCTCGTGCGCTGCTGTAGCTGGAGAGATCGTCAGTGACCGTGTAACCGTCGTCCTGCACAGTGTAGGCGTCTGACTGGCCCGTGTATGCATCGGTGCAGACATCGGGATCGTCTGGACCTGCAGTTTTTGCCTCGGACGCGACCTTCGAGGCATCCGCTTTCACGGTCTTAAGATCAGAGGTTTGCTTCGTGAGATCGTTACTTAACGGACTGAGCAAAGCATCCAGCGACGACGTCGCGTCTGTCGCGGAGTTCATGGCTCGCTGGAGACTTTGAGCAGCATGGTCGATGCCAGATTGAGTGTTTGCGAGCTGCGTAGCGGCGCTGCTGGACGAAGCCTGCTCTGCCGCTATCGACGCCGCTTCTGTCTGCTGGCTTGCAGCTTCTGCTTGCTGACTTGCAGCTGCTTGCTGGACCACCTGGACGCCAGCGTTATAATCGGTGGTCGTCCCCGGGTGGAACGTCTGGACCTGGATCGTTCCGTCCGTCTGCGGCACCGAGAGGTTCAGCGTGGAGCCGGATAGCTGGCCCGAGAAAGTTGTCCTGGAGCTGCGGGCAAAAGTAAGCGCCACCGATGTCCCACTAATCGTGCCGCTAAATGATTCCGAGTCCGTGGTCGCTGTAGTATCAGCCGGCTGAAGGAACGCCTCGCTGAACGTCCCTGCTACCGCGTTTCCTGTAATAGTCCAGCTTAAAAACTCGACCCCGTTGCTAAAGGTTGCAACCCAACCGTTGATTGAGTTCTGCTGGGGCGTTGGCGTCGGTGTCACGCTGGACGGAGCACCGTCGGCATTGGACGGCTCTGTGATGGAGGCCTGGAGCGCCACGGTCGACGACGTCGAGGCCACCGCGGCGACGGTCTCGACCGTCGGTTGCATGCCGGGAGCACCCGATGTCTTTCCGGCAGAGCAACCCGCTAGCATCAGGACAGCGGCGAACACCGCAGCGCTTCGTTGGACATGCGCCATGCACACTCCTTCAATAAATCAGTCCGGGTAACGGCTGAAGATTAGCCCGCAGCGAAGGGCTGATGACCGGATAGTTGCCGCCCTTCACACCGTCGAGTTGCCTAATTCGCTCTCTTACACGGTCTTGTCGGTGGAGTCCACAACTTGGGGCCTCGGTGGGTCCACTACTGGCTTCTGACATTCTCGATCACGATGGTGGTCTAGTATCTTCTGAAACCCTTCTGTGAATTGGTGAATGGCCAGCGAGCCGCGGCCGTTCCTCACGATCTCGACCGCGCCGGCAGGGTCAATGGCCACAATTGACAGTGCCTACTGAGCGTTACACATCGATTCACCCATACGTGGTGACTCGTCACAGCCACGCCATCTGAAAACTTTGAAGCGGTACACCGTCTGACCTGCATCTGGCCTCGATGGCGCTGCCGGCGTCAGTTCGGGTCAGAGAATCCGTTGTTGGTGACCAGCCAGTCTCCGGTCCGTTGCCGTTGCAGGGTCACGGTGGTCGCGCCGCTGCTGCGCACGGGTGCATTCAGTTCGCTGGAGAGCGTCCGGGTCCAGGTCACGCGGATCAGAGTCTGGGTGGTGGTGGCAGTGTCGGCCGGGCCTGATGGGTAGACGTCCATCTCGGTGATGGTGACGGCGGCGTGCATCTTGTCCGTGATGACGTGGTCCCAGTTTCGGCGGTCGGGTGGGGCTGGGCTCGCACCGGCCGTGTCAGTTGTCGTGTTCGCGCGGGTAGGGATGGCGAACGTCGATGCTTGCTGAATGTGCTCCGTTGGTCCGGACTCGGTGTAGCTGTAGGTCATTCTTAGGGTGATGTAGGCCCAGGCGACCTGCTCGGGGACTTGACGGTTGATCGCGTCGGGTGAGTACTTGGGGTCGGTAATGACTCGTTGGGCGGGTTCTCCGTTGGACGCGCCTGAAGGTGTCCGGGCGACGACCGGCGACGTGCTGCTCGGTCGGGTAGTTCGCAGATTCGAGGCTGTCTTCGAGGTGGGTTCTTCGGTTGGTGAGCCGACCGTTGTTGATCGGGCTTGATGGCTGAATGAGCCGCCCGCCGTTTTCCGGACTGTAGAACGGTGACTACTACGCTGCGGAGTTGTTGGCCAACCACCATTGCTCTGCTTCGTTGGGCGTAATGTATCCCAGCGCCGAGTGCAACCGAACCTGATTGTATCTTAATTCAATGTACCGCGTGATGTCCATCTCCGCCTGTTCACGGGTCGGATAACTAGTACGATTCACCCTTTCCACTTTCAGTGTGCCGTTGAATGATTCTGCCCAAGCATTGTCATAACACACACCAGTTCGTCCTACCGACCGACGAACTTTGAGGTGGGTAGTGAGGTCAGCGAAGTCCTGAGAGCAGTACTGGCTTCCGCGGTCACTGTGAAATATGCTGACATCGGGAACAATCCTGACATTACGTGCGGCCATTTTCAGAGCGTCAACCACCAGCGATGCCCGCATGTGATCTGCCATTGCGTAGCCGACGACTTTCTTCGTAGCGCAGTCCAGCACGGTCGCCAAGTACAGCCAGCCCTCCCAGGTCGGGATATAGGTGATGTCACCGACCAGCTTCGTACCCGGCACGACCGCGTTGAAGTGCCGTTTTACCAGGTCAGGGGTCTGACCGGTGTCGCCGGCGATGGTAGTGACCGGCCGAAACGGACGGGGCTGGCATGGCACCAGGTCGAGCTCCCGCATGATCTGCCGGACCGTGTCGTCATCAGCCCAATAGCCCGATCGCAGCAGGTCAGCGTGTACCCGACGGTAGCCGTAGGTCCCATCGGAGGCCTCGAACAACGCCGTGATCAGCCGAGCAAGATGGGTGCGGCGCCGGCTGGTGTAGGACGGCCCGCGACCCTTCCACTCGTAGAAGCCGGACTTCGACACCTTCGCCCAGCGGAACATCAGGTGCAGCGGGTAGTGGCCTTCTTCACTCGCAATGAATGCATACTTTCTGCTCACTGCGATTTCTTGGCGAAGAAGGCCGTTGCTTTTCCCAGAAATTCGTTCTCCATACGAAGCTCACGCACTTCTTTCTCCAACGCCTTCAGCTTCGCCCGCTCCGACACGGTCAGTTCCTGCGTGTCGCCGCCGTGACGCTCGCGATGGGCCGCCACCCAGTTCCGCAGGGTCTGCTCCACCAAGCCCAGTTCGCGAGCAACGTCAGCGATGGGCCGAGATTTGTCGGTCACCTCCCGCACGGCCGTATCCCGAAACTCCGGGGTGTACTTGCCTCGAAACTTGCTCACCATTTCTCCGATCCTTTCCGGCAATTCTACTTGGGGGTCCAAGTCCGGGAAGTACCGGGCTGCTCAGAAGGTCACTGGTGCCGTGTTGCTCGGCTCTTGGGTTGTCGCGGAGGGTGCGCCGATAGTCGACGAGGGAGGGGGCGGGAGGTGCGCGCAGCTCGTGATGAGGACGGCCGCGACCGCGCCGACGACGACGAGCCGACTGATGGGCTTCATTTGTCTCGACGTCCTGTTCAGGTCCAGTACCGGTGCAGGATGTTGTCTTGGTCGTGGCGGAACATCGCGACGATGCGGATGTTTTTGCCGACGTCGGGTGCTTCCAGGATGTAGATCGTGCCGCTGTGGAGGATGTCGCCGAGGTAGATGGCCACGTGCCCGGGAAAGCCGATGATGTCGCCGGGTTGTCCTTGGCTCCAAGGCACATTGGTCCCGGCTGCGCGCTGGCTGTCGGAGTTGTCTGGGATGTGGAACCCGGCCTGCGCCAGTATGTATCCGGTGAGCCCGGAGCAGTCCAGGCCGATGGTTCCTTGGCAGGAGTTCTCTGCGCCCCCGGCTCGTGCGCAGCCTTCATCGGGTGGTCCGCCGTTGGTGCCGCCGCCGTAGACGTAGGGGACGCCGAGTTCGGCGAATCCGGCGGCCAGTCCTCGAGCCATCGCCGCAGAGGGGGCAGTGATCATTTTGCCGACGACAGTTGGGTCGAGGTTCGCGTTCGTGGGGATGGTGATCTGGACGCCGTTGACTGTGACGCCGCCGCTGCCGGCCTGGCAGCCGCTGACGGGCGCCGCGGCGCTGTTGCTGGCCTGTGCGGCTGTACTCACCGGCTCGGTGCTGTTGGCAGTAGTTGCAGCGGGGCTGCTCGGAGTTGTCGGTGATGCGACCGCGGTGAAGCTGGGGGCGAGCGCGGCGACGAGGTGGACGACTTGGTCTGCGTAAAGCTGACGGACGGTGGTGAACTGGGCGGGGTCGGGGTTGCGGATACCGTCGCCGATGCTGAAACTTGTTTGTCCGTTGTAGCTTTCGGAGGCGAAGCGGATCTGGTCAGGGGTGGGGTTGTTCTTGGCGCCGAGGGCGGCCATGTAGGCGGCGGCACCGTACGCGGCGTCGGCGAATTTCAGAACGTCGGGGTGGGCCGGGGTCTGATAGGTCGATTCCCAGATGGGGCCGAACTGGAAGGGTCCGCGGAAGGTGCCGCCGGCTGGCCATTCACCGCTGGTTCGGTAGATGGACAGTTTCCAGGCGGGGTCGGTGGCGCTCAGTTGGAAGGCACCGTTGGTTTTTCCTGTGTCATACCAGCGGTATTCGAAGGTGAAGCCGTTCTGTTCGGTCAGGTACAGGGCGGCCAGCGCGGCTGGTGGCACGTTGTGGGCCTGACCGGCGACGATCAGCTGGGTCCTGATCGCCGGGGGTACTTCGTTGCCGGTGGGAGCTGTGCTGCAGTCCGTGACGGGGTTGCAGGCCTGGGCGGGGGTGTCGCCGGTGGGTTGCTGAGCTGCGGTGTCGCCGGTGGGGCCGGGAACAGCGTTCTGGTCTGCGGCCCAGGCGTAGTACAGGACATCGCCCTTGTTGCCGGGGTACCCGGTGACCGCGCCGAGGGTGGTGATCGCGGCCTGCGGCATCCCTGCGACGACGCCTTTCCAGCCGGCGGGGGTGCCTTTGGTCGGGTTGGTCCAGCCGTAGCGGGCTGCGTCGGCGTTGCTGTGGTGGTGGGAGTCGGCGACGCCGACCCACGGGGCGGGGCCGGCTTCGATGACGGCCAGGTTGACGGCCTGGTGGGTGCGGGGGTTGGTGACGGTGACGATCCAGGGTTTTCCGTCGTGGCCCTTGCTGAACCAGTTGTACTGGGCCTGGTCAATGCCGCCGCTGGTGGTGCCGTCGAAATTCCAGCTGACGTAGTTCCACCGCATGGTCAGGTAATAGTTCTGGTAGTCCGAGCCGAGCGCTGCGAAGTGGGCCCAGGTGACCGCGGCGCCGCTGGAGGGCACCTGACCCTGGGCGTTGACCGTCTCCTCCAGGCCGGTGGTACCGGAGGCGGCCGGCAGCGTGTACGGGATCGAAACATTATCCGTAGCAACCACTGTGGGGGCGGTAGCGACTGTTGAGGTGGGTGTGGATGCGGTGGCGGTCGTCTGCGCAGTGACCGGGCTCGTGGGTGAGCCGGTAGCGCTGCTACCGATTGCTGAGCTGGTGCCACAGTCGAAGGCGGTGGGTTTGATCGCGTTGCTGTATCCCCCGCCGCCGACGATCATCACGATGATCAACATGGCCACGCCGATGAGGACGAGCGGGCTGGAGATCACCCCGATGACGGTCGATGCGATGCCCGCGTACCGGATCGCTCGACGAACCGGACTTTTCCGGTTCATCGTCTGGTCAGGGTTGGGCGGGCAGAACGAGGCAGCAGTCGTGGCCGCCGCCGACTGCGCGCGACCTGGCGACGCACGCCCCGTACGGCAGTGAGGACGAGTTGTCCCAGTAGACGAAGCATTCCGGTCAGGACGGCGAGGACGGCGAGGGTAATTGCTGCGGTGCTGGTCCATTGGGCGAACTTCGGGTGGCCCTCTTGAAGGGAGATCGATGACAGCAGGATCAGCCACAGGGCGCTGCCGATAATGATCCAGCGCCAACGGGTCCGGCGGGCCCAGTTCATCTGAGGACCGTTGCCCGCAGGATGAGTGAGACCACGAGCAGGGATCCGATCGCGATGGCCAGCCACTTGACTGCGGCCGGGCGGTCTCGCAGAAATCGGACCCCGAGCGGGTCGGAGGCGCGACGAATCAGGCCCTCCCGCTCCGCTTCGTCATCCTCATCGTCGTGGTCCAGATCGTCGTGGCGGGCCCCGATCGGGTCGGCGCTGGGGGGTCCCATGCTTTCCTGCTGCGCTCGATACACCTGGGTCAACTGCTGGGTGAGGCGGGTGATCAGGGTCGGTGTGAGGCGCATCCAGACGCTCACCTCGTCGCCTTCCTCGTCGTCGCCGGTGAGGGCCAGCGTGGCGGCGAAGGCGTCATCCTCCGGGCCGAGGGACACCTGGCAGACCACTGCCTCGTAGGCGTACGTCAGGGCCGCATTCTCTGCCTCGTCGGGATGCTCGGAGGGCTCGTCGACTAGGTCGTCATCGGGGTCCGGATCGGAGTCCTTTACGGGTAGCGGCGGGTCATGCCTGGTCAGGGCCGTCGGGTCTGGCGGCTTGACGAAGGTACGGGGGACGCGGCGGCGGCGACCACCCACACGCGCGTCGTTGGTGTGTTCGGTGTTGGTGGTCATGCGGCACGACCTTCCGGTTGGGCCAAGGTGGCGGCCGTGAGCAGGGAGCGGCGATGTCGGAGAAGGCGATGCTCGCGGGTCGTGGAGGTGACCCGGGCGAGCTGGTCGGGGGTCAGGACCAGGACGGTGGCGGCGGCGCCGCGACTGGTTATTTGGTGTGGGCCCAGTCCGCTGGTCGCCGCCGGGGCCAGCAGGATTGGTTGGACCCGCGCCGGGGGGATGCCGGCGGACTGGGCGAGGCCGAGCGAGCGGGTCAGGGTGCGGTTCAGCGCCCCGGGGCTGATGGTTTTCGCGGTGGTCAGGGTGGCGGCGACGGCGTAGCCGCGGCGGATGAGGACGCGGTCGATCTGACCGCCGCCGGGCAGGAGCCGGGCGCCCAGATCTGTCCAACCGGCCGCGTCCAGCGGCAGGTTCTTGAGTTGGTGGCCCAGCGCTCGCCGATGGCGGACCCAGATCAGGCCGCAGGACAGGGTGACTGCGGTGACCACAAGTTGGGTGCCGTATCCGTGGTCGCCGAAGACGACGATCGGTGTCGCGGAGAGCAGCAGCGTGAGGGAGCCGAGGAGGCAGTTCAGGGGCCGGGAGATCACGGCGGGTCGTAGTGCCCAGGCGGTGAGGGTGGGAAGCGGGGCGGCCAGGATGTAGCCGGTGAGGATGGCCGCCGCGGTGGGGAGGTTCGCCGAGTGGGCGTCGGCCATCACGATGGTCACGATCATGGGGGCCGCTGCCGTGACGGTGACGATGACGATGCTGTAGACCACGTCTCGTCGATGGCGCAGCAGCCAGATCGCGCCGACGCTTATTCCGAGCAGCACGACCAGGTACGGCAGGTCGGGCCCAAGGACCTTCCAGAGCCACATCAGCATGAACATGGCGGTGAGCAGCAGCACCGGGCGGCGACCCCATCTGGTGCGGCCGAAGTGGTTGATGACTGCCATTGCTCGATGAAGCAGTCGGCGTGGGGCGTTCATTTTTCTGTCGTCCCTTCTGCTGAACGGCGTGACGTCTTCGTCTCGGGTCTGGCCGCGGCCTTGACAGTCCGCGCAGTGGTGCCGCCGGTAGAGGGCCGAGCCGGTTTGCCGCTACTCGGGGCTTTCGCGCGCGGCTTTTCCCCGTCGGATGAGGCGTTCGCGGGTGGCTCTTCCTTCGCCGCTTTGACGGCAACTTCGGCGGACGGTTCAGACGTGAGGACGGGCACTGGGCGGCGTATCTGTTCTGTGGGGGAATCCGAGGCGTGCCGGCCGAAGTCTGGGGTGATCTGCCCGGTGGGGTGCTCAGCCGGTCCCGCTGGAACGGCGGGCAGCGGTCGGGGCGGCGGAGGGGTCCGTTGGCGGATGATCGGATCGGCCACTGATGCTTTGACTGCGTCTTTGTGGGCGCTGCCGGATTTTCGGGCGGGTACGGTCGCCGGCGCGGCGACCGTAGGCACCTTGGCCCGGGGTGTGGCGACGTCCCGCACGAGGACGGCCCCGGGATGGGGGGTGCCGGCCTTCCGAGGTGGAGTCCCGGCCGATCCGGTGGTGCTGGGTGAGCCGGGCGTGCCTGACTTCTTTTTGTTTGGGGACGGGCGGCGGGGTGAGCCGGGGGCGGCCGGTGGGCGGGCTGCTGGGCGGGGACCACCACCGACGGCGGACAGGATCGCTTTGCGGTTTCGGCGCTCGGCTCCACTGGAGCCGGTGGCCGCTGCCCGGAGTCCTCCGGTGATCAGCGAGATCGGTGCGCCCAGGGTGCTGACGGTCCGCCGGACCTTTCCTCGTGTTGGATCGGTGGCCATCACTTTGCGGCGCAGGACCCGTTCCCGGACTCCGTCGACGCCGTCGACGGAGCGGCGGTGAGCTTGCCGGGCCGCGGCGCCGACCGTCTTGATCGGATCGGTGCGCATCGAGGCGACACCGGGGCGGATGAGCTCCTGGACCTTCTGGACCGCCTTGAAGAATCCGAACAGGATGACTGCGAGCCAGACCAGCTGCAGGCCGAAGCTCATCGAACTGGACAGCACCCAGACGATGATCAGGATGGCGATATTGAGTACCAGCCCGTAGGCCAGCCGTGCGGACCAGGTGTAGACCAGATCACCGGCCCACTCCTTGGCCATTTTGAGTTTCCCGGCGTACACCGCGTACGGCAGTTTGAAGGCGCCGGTCAGGTACATCACGAACGTCATTGCGGTCCATATCATCGTGAGCAACGCGATGATCAGGACTGGTATGCCGGCGATTCCCACGCCGATCAAGGATGAGAACGCCTGTGACAGCCGGGCTATGCCGACGTCGCCGCTGTACGCGGCGGCGACCGAGGGGTTGGTCTTGGAGAGTACAAGGAAGACCCGGAACATCGGCGAACAGACCGATGAGGTGTTAATGGTGAACGTCGACGGTCCCAGTGACGGGATCAGCCAGGACAGTCCCCACGCGCCGCCAACGGTGATGGAGATCAGGCTGTCGGCGGCGCAGACGAGATACCCCTGGTGGCCGTTGAGCTGGCCGCCGACCTGTATGCCGCCGTGTTGGGCGATGAGATAGGTGCGCAGGTCAGAGCACTTGTCGAAATCGACGAAGCAGGGAATCGTCTGTCCTTTGATCGAGTCAGCGGTAATGACGCCTTTGGTGTTTGGCATGACAGCCGTCCACCCGGCGGGTAGCGGGATGGGGCTGGCTCCGGCGCCGCCGAACTGTCCGATCGCCCATGGCCGGTAGGCCAGGGTGTCGGCCAGGATGCAGCTAGTGATTCGCTGTCCGCGATCGGCACTGGCGTTGTCGGCGGGCAGAGCGCAGCTTCCGCTGGTGTGGCCGGCGAGGGTATCGAACATGACGTTGGTGGCGATGGCGTTTCCCGTGCTGATTGCCGTGTCGACGACTTGTGCGACGCGGCGGAAACCGTTGGTGCTGTGTTGATCTGTGCCCACTTGCAGGTACATGAAGGCTCCAACGGCAACCACTGCGATGGTCGCGCCCAGGACGCTCATGGCGGCTCGGATACCACCTTTTCCGCGAACGGACTGAATCCCCAGCCACAGCGCGCTGAACAGCAGCATCAGGGTGGCGATGGGTACAAAGAACAGCGAGAAGATGGTCGACATGACGCCGCCGGACTCGTCGTACAGGAAGCTCAGCGGGTTGTCGGTGGAGGAGGCCTCCTTGATCGAGATGATCACCTGCAGGACGTCGTTCTTGACGGTGGCGACCAGGTTGCCGCCTTGGGTCCACAGGTAGTTCCACAGCGAGCAGTTTCGTGAGCCGTCGATGTTGAGTGGGATCGTCCACCAGGACAGGCCGCGTAGGCCGGCGACCTCGTAGAGCGTGTAGTTGCCGGTCGGGATTGAGGACAACTGGTCCATGGTGTCCGGAGGGGTTTCGCTGGCTGCCGGGACGGTGGAAATGGTGCCGCCAGCAGAGACCACCTTGACGGCAGCAGGTTTGATATTGGCCAGGTTCCGGTTGGACATCCAGCTTTCCGGCCCGTCGCCGACGCCTTCCCACGGTTCTTCGGGGCTGACGATCCCGCAAATCCAGTCCTGGACGGTGCTGGAGATGCCCAGGATGTCCGCGCGGGCCGGTGAGGTGCTGGCCATCGCGGTGCTGGACAGGCCCAGTAGGAGTCCCAGCAGCAGAGCGGCGGCCGCGAACGTGGCGGGAACGCCGCGGCGGATCGAGCCACGCCACCGCCTGGGGCGGGATCCGACGGTGATGCCCCAGACGAGGTCCTGTGGGATGTAGTCCGGTTCGGTGGCGTTCATTGGGCCGCGCCGACCAACTCGTCGTCCTCCAGGTATTCATTCGCCTCGAGGTCCTGGTCGTCCTCGTCGTCGAACTCGTCGAGGTCGCCGGCGTAGGGGTCATCGGCGTCGTCGTCGAAGAAGTCGTCGTCCACGTCTTCCCCGTCGGCGGCGACGCCCGTGCGGACCCGGTACAGCGCTTCGGGGTTGATGGTCCAGTCGGCCGGATCGGCGGGGACCTCGTAGGCCCAGTCGGTCGGTTTGAGGTTGGCGTTGGTTTGCGATGCGCGTTGCAGCACTTCGAAGATCTGGTCGATGACGGCGTTGGCGACGCGTGAGTCTGGGTCGCGGAAGGCGCACTCGCCGGCGCTGAGCCTGCCGCCGAGACCTTCCTGCAGTAGTCCTCTGGCCATGATGTCCCGCTCGGCGGTGCTGACGTTGTCGCCGTCGGCGCGCAGCAGCTCGAGTCCCATCCGGGCTTCGTTCTTGGACTTCTGTCCAAAGACGGCGACGACGCCGAACTGGTTGACCTCGGCCGGGTCGTCGGCGCGGGCTTCCTCCTCGATCTTGGCGATACCACGGGCTCTTTGGTCGGCGAAGAACAAGGCGTGGTAGAGGGATCGGCCCTGCCGGAGCACCTTGCGGAGGAACCCGCGGCTGGAGCGTTGGGCGGTGAACATGTTGCCTTCATCGACGAAGGTGTCCGACGGTCGGATGCCCGGCTCGCCGGTGACCGGATTGGGGACGAGCCGGCCGTCCAGTCCGCTGTACAGGTCATAGAGCACGGCGTGCATGACGGCGGCTGCGTTCCGATCGGTCTCGGACCAGTTCTGGGCGTCGTTCGGGTCGTCCGGGGTTTTGTACCCGGACATCGTGTAGATCGTGCGGCGCTTCTCCTCCGCTGCGTGAGGTTCCTGCGGGTCTAATTTTTTGCCCAGCAGCAGCCGTAGGAACGGTTGTTCCTCGCCGTTCTCCAGCCGGGTGCAGACCTCGTCGACGACGTCCAGGGAGGCCCGGATCTGGCTGGTGTCGACGTTGCTCTTGCGGGCAGCGGCCAGATCGGTGGCCAGCTCGTCGCGCTCGGCGCCGATGTAGTCGACGACGTCGCCGAACCCGACCGTGAACTCTTCGCCGCAGGCCAGGGCTGCCTTCCGGGCGTTCAGCAGCGCTCGTAGCCCCTTCTTGACGATACGTCGGTGAGCGTCGTCGAAAAACAGCGCGTCGATCAGGTTAAGGGCCAGGTTGTAGCCCTCGGTGAAGGTCCTGGTGATGCGCCACGGATCGCGGATGCCGCGTGCGCCGCGGGCCAGGTCGAAGATTTCCGTGTCGTCCCAGAATTGCCGGTTGATTGGCTGGAAGCGGCTGCCGGGGGTGCCCAGTGTTCCCTCGTCGGCCTCGTCCATGAAGTCCGGATGCAGGACTTGGGAGCCGAAGGCGATGTACAGCACGAAGTTTCGGAAGTCGATTTTCGGGTCGATGGCTCGGCAGCGGGCGCCGGATTCGGACAGCCAGAAGAACATGGCCAGCAGGAAGCTGGTCTTTCCGCCGCCGGAGGCCCCGGGCACGGCGATGCCGGCGCCGGACAGGCGACTCATCATCGCGTGGGGGTCGAAATGGATCGGCGTGCCGTTGCTCTTGACGTAGCCGATGACCATGCCGATCCAGCCCAGAAGCCGTCCGCGGACCACCTGGAGCCGGTCTCCGACCTGGCTGTGCGATGCGATCTGGGCGATCGCCGGCTGGTAGGTGTCGGTGTAGGACTCCCACAGCTGCAGGCCGCCGGCTGGTCCCGCCGAGAGGGAGCCCATGTGCACCGGCAGACACTCGCCAGGTAGCTGTTCCTCCAGCAGTAGCAACGCGCCGTGTTCGGACACCTCGACTTCGATGTCCCCCATGGCGGCTTTGGTGTCCTGGATGCTTTGGGCCAGGCCTTTGAGCGTGGGCGAGGATACGCAGATGCGGAGCCAGCCCACCTGTCCCGGGTCGGGGTCCTCGGCGTTGTTGGTCTTGATCTGGTCGGCCTGCTCCAGTCGCGCTTCGAACGCCAAATCAGTACCTGCGACAGCTTTTTCGCGGTCCTGCCGTTCGTCCTCGATGAGGGCGGCGGCCTTGTCGGTGATTGTTCGCCAGCGGGCGCCCGGGATTAGGGTGTAGCGCCAGTTGATCTCCGCGCCGAGGCGGCCGAGTTTCTTGGCCCAGGCGTTGCGCGGGTTGAAGATCTGACGGAGTGGCTGGTCCTGCACGACGAGGGTTGCTGTGTAGGAGGTTTCCTCCTCGCCTGTCTCGACGTTCCGTGAGTGCAGGGCGATGACGCCGCCGCCGAGGTTGTCCCCGCGGAGCACTGTGGCCAGTTCGAAGAATCCGCCGCGCCACGGGCGGCGGCGAGTGACCGGCTCGTCGGGTACTGGGAGGTGTCCGTGGCCGACCTTGCGGATCAGCCAGAGCAGGTCCTGACGGGTCAGGGGCTCGGCTCCGTGCCGGGCGGCGATCGCGTGGAATTGGGTGGCTTTGGCTCGCCAGGGGGCCAGATCCTTGCGGGTCAGTCGCTCTTCGGCGACTCCGAGCACGTCGGCGGCCAACGAGGCGAGCGGATCTGCGACGTCGCGGCGCGGTAGATCACCGAGGCGGACGATCAGCACCCACATGCGTTGCGGGGTCGCGCCTTTGACATGTTCGGCGACCTTCGCGGCCAGGGTCTGGTACATCTGGGTCGGGTTCCAGGCGTGGGCCAGCAGTTGGCGTAGCCACGCCTCGCTGGTGATCGCCCGGTAGCGGACCAACTCCTGGCACTGGACGTTGTCGCCTTCGAAGAACCGCAGCAGATCGTGATTGAGACCGACTGGACGCATGGCGATGTCGGCGGTCTCGTCGCTGGTCGCGTACTCGTCGGTGGATGTGGCCATGGTGATGCCAGCGAACACGCCGCCGCCTTGGACGAACAGCTTGTCGTCGGCGTAGCGGTAGCCCAGTCGGCGCTGGTCGATGCGTTCCTGCTGCTTTCCGGACTTGGCGGCCTTGAGGGTCAGGTCATCTGAGCTGCCCCGCTCGGCTCGGGCCTTGGCGAAACGGAAGGCGCCGACTGAGCCGGCGCCGAACACGATGAGGACGATGAGGACGATGAGGACGATGAGGCCGACGATCATGCCGGGTTACTCCTTGGTCGTCGGGATGCATCGGAAAAGATGGTGGAACGGTGTTGGGGTGCGGGGGGTTCGAAGAGGATCAGTTGCCAGTGGAACGTCGTCGGTTCGGTGTTGTCGGCCAGGCCTAGTAGGTGCCGGGGTTGATTGCGGTGGTTGCGTCGTAGCCGGCGGCGCTGTGGCTCTGACAGACCGCCCTGGCGTTCCTTGGCCAGACGCCAGTAGAGGAAGGCGGCTGGCCCGGGTGGGATCAGGATCGCCCAGAATGCCCACAGGATGTTGTGGCCGATCAGAGGCAGGATGACGGCGAACGGCAGGGCCACGATCAGCGACCGACCTACCGCGGGAAGCACGGCGTTCCATTGGATTCCGCCGATGAAGGCGAGGCTGATGTCGCCGATGGTGAATGACTTTTGTGCTAGGCAATCACTCTGGTGTAGTTGTCGGAGTAGATGACCTCGTCGCTGTCCATATCCTGCGGTGTCCGGGCTCTGGGTTCAGCCCGCGGCCGTCGCTGCCGCGCCGATCTTGACCGCGAGGGCGACGATGACCAGCCCGGCGCCGAGGACGGTCCCGGCGATGGCGACCCCGGCGACCATGCCCAGGCCTTCTCGGATGTGGCCACCATCGTTCTTCTTGGCTGCTGCTGAGCGGGCGCCCATCTTCACGGCCACGACCATCATGCAGATGCCGAGGAAGACCGCTCCGACGACGATCATCCCGGTGGTGTACGGCTTGAGGAAGGTCTCTGCCACGCCCAGTGGGTCCCCGGCCAGATTCGTCACGGTGACGGTGCTGGGCCTGGTGTGCGCCGGCAGTGGATGGTTGCCGGTCAGGAGTTGGGTGATCGTGCGGTACATGATGTTTCCTTCCACGGGGTTGGTCATTGGGTAGGTGCTGAACTGCTGCTCGGCGGCGAGGTCGATTGATAGGTGGTGTTGTCGGCTGCTCCGCCTTGGCTGTCCACGGGGCCGCTGGTGATGTCCAGGACGAGCCATTTGCCGGCGGTGAGTTGCAGGGAGATCGAGTAGGAGGTGGTCTGGATGCCGGCGCCGGTGGCGGTGCTCCAGTCGACGGTGACCTGCGCGGTGATCTGGTCGCCGTCTCGGTATTTGCCGACCGCGCCGTGGTTGACGACCACTTGTGCGGTGTCCAGCTGCGGATTCGACAGCTGGCCTTCCAACCCCTGTTGCGCAGCCGTGGATGCTCCGGCGGCCAGGATGAGGTTCAGCTGTACCGGGTCCGACGCGGCCCATGCTTGCAGGAATGGCAGCAGCACGGTGGTACTCAACGAGTCGGCCAGGCCGGGGTCGACCAGAGCTGGTTGTACTGGCGCGGGGGCTGTCTGCGCGGGTGCTGCGGGCAGCATCGACAGGTCGCCGACGACGCGAAAGTTGTTTTGGTCCTTGATATTTGACGTCCAGATGGGGATGCCGATCGTCAACGTTCGTCGGTCGTTCATGACGACGATGTAGCCCAGTTGGGCGGCAGCGCCGGTGCTGTACGTACCCGCCGATGGCGCAGTCGTGCCCATCCACGTCACCGATAGCGGCTGCTGGGCTGCTCCCGTTCCGTCCCAGCCGCAGCCCACGGCAACGCCGGCGGAGGTCATCCGGGCCAAAGCTGTGAGCCGATCGGCGGTTGCCTGGTCGTTGGAGACACTGGGATGGGTCAGACATAAGGTCAGGTAGGTGGCGCCGTATGCCGATGCCTGAGCCGCTGGAAAGGTGCTCAGGTGATAGGCGGCAGCTTCATCGGCGGTGATGGCCGAGGGTGCAGCGAGGCGGTCGGAGCCAGTGGAGACTCCGCAGGAGTAGGCCAGGCCGCCGATGAAGATCAGCGGGCTCACGAGCACGGCCAGGCGGGTTGCCCACGAGCGGCCCCGGCCAATGGGGCGGAGTTTCCGGCCCGGCTGAGGTACCTCGAAGTTGTCTTCAACCGCTTGGACAGCGGGATCAGCATGTATGTCAATAGGTCTCGTCGCCGGTGCGGGTGTGGGAGCCGGTGACGGCTTTCGTCCGAGCCGGCGTTTGGCCGGGGGCGGCGATGGCGTGGTGGGTTGGGTCGTCTGATTCTGGACCTTGGCCATGCGGACCTGGATCGGTGGTTCCGCGGCAGGCGGGGCCTTGGCTGCGGTGTCGTCGGGAGCTATCTTGCCGATCGCTTCATGCCAGGTCTGCGTTTTTGTCCAATAGGAGTCGGTCGCAGCGATCGCGTTGATCAGCTGGGCCGCCGCCGCCGGTGCGGCGGCGACCAGAACTTGGCGGCGGCGATGAGCCTCGGCGAGCTGCCTGACCCGTCGACTGCGGTACTCCGGGTCGGGGGTGGACAGCGGGACGGCGGGAGCTGGGCTAGGACCCGCACTTTTCGTGGACAGTCGCACTATCAACTCTTTTCCGTGTGGATCGAGCCCGAGGAAGCCAGACGCGCCAGCTGATGTTGCCGCTGGTCCCTTCTACTCACTGGTCGGCTCCTTGGTTGCACGTTGATACGGCTCTTGGAGGATGGTGACCGCCTCGGCGTCGCAGCGTTATACCGGTAATACGGGTTTACGGTTGGCTGGTTGGACGGAATAGGGTGCGGAGGCTTCACGACGGGTCGAGCCGGAACGCCTCGAGACCTCATGTCTTCGTGTTTGATCGCGCCACCGAGTGGCTCGGAGCGGATGGTCCTGGTCGGTCGTGGGCGAAGGCTGTAGGTTTACGGTAATACGGTCAGCCGGTCCGCCGGTCCGCCGGTGGACTGTCAGACCGGTAATACGGGCACATGTCAGTTCGCCTGAACTCGGTCCCGAAGAAAGACAGGAGCACACGATGGGTTCTACCGCGATCGACAACCTCAAGGGAGGTGTCGGTAAGACCACGGTGACGCTGAACCTCTCGGTGGCAGTGCTGAAGCGTCTGCGTAAAAAGAACCGTCGGGCCCGAGTTCGGATCATAGACATGGACCCTCAGGCCTTCGCGACCGCAGTCCTCACCGGGAGCACGCCCCGCACGATCAAGTCGACTGTGGCCACCATGCTGGCCGGCCTCACCACTCCAGAAGCAACGTTCATCCGCCTCGAGGAACTGGACACGTTGGACGAGCAGGCCCAGCAGGCCTGGGCCGGGATCGACCTGCTCCCCTCCAATCCGGAGGCGAAGCTCACCGTGGGCGGCGCGTCGGACTACTGGGGTCTTCGGGAGACGTTGGAGGACTACCCCGGTGACGATGTCGGCTGGACCTTCTTCGACTGCGGCTATGGCCAGACCGACAGCTTCTTCCTGGCCATGGTCGCAGCCGACGGCGTCCTGGGTGTCACGTCCGCGTCTGAAGGAGCGATGTTCGGTCTGGTCGAGCTTCGCCTCCAGTTGAGCCAGCTGCACAAGTCCTTCGGCCACGTCCAGGACCTCACCGGAGTCGTGGCCAACAACTTCGATCTCCGGCGCGGACCGGACAAGGCGATCCTTGCCGATCTGAAGACCCAGCTTGGCAAGCAGCTCTGGGAGCCTGTGCTGCCCTCGCGGGTGGCCGTCGAACGCGCCCACGGCGCCCGGCTTCCCCTGGCCGCCCTCGCCGAAGACGGCGCGAAAGAGATGACCGAGTACTACGACCAGCTGGCCAAGAAACTGATTGCTACGGAGGCGTCATGACAGAGAAGGCCAAGACCACCACCCGGACCCCCCGCCCGACCCGCCGATCGATCGGACTGGCCCCGGACCTGCTGGCCGATGCACCGCCGACGCCGGAGGCCGAACCGACCCCCCCTCCGGCAAAGGCCCGACGGGCTCCGAGCATGCCAACCCCACCGAAGGAACCGGCCACTCCCCCGGCGACCCCTGCGACCCCGGTGGCGGCAAAGGCCGAGCCGGAGATGGTCAACACCGATGCCCGGCCGGGCGAGGAGTACTGGGGCGAACCGACCGTCAAACTGACCGTCAACATCCCCACCTCCCTGCATCGCCGGTTCGCCGGGTTGCTGCTGAATCAGCAGATCACCGGTGAACCGGCGGACATCAGCTCGTTGACCGATGGTGCCCGGCTCGGGCTTCATCAGGTCGTCAGCCACTGGGAGAAGGAACTCAACGGCGGCGAGCCGTTCACACCGCCGAAGAACGGCCTCCGGCGCGGCCGACGCTGAACAGCTCCACCCGCATTGCCCCCTTGGTGGCCCTTTCCGGATCCCGGACGGGGCCACCAACGTTTGTATCTGCTGGTCAGCGACGCACCAACGTCCCGGGCCTGCCGGTAATACGGCCGATCGTAAATGTGGGCTCCGCGCTCGCCAGCGATCCGCGCGACCGGTGAGCTGGAACTACGGCGTGCTGGTCGGCCAGTAGGACGTACAGCCGTATTTACGGTATACCTGCAATACCGTCGTTTGGACTGGTCAGGGGCTTTGGTGCGTCTGTCAATGGCGGTTGATCAGCGCATCACAGGATGGGGTTAGATCCCGTATTACCGGTAATGCATGAGCGCGGGATAGTTCCTACGGTGGGGCGGATCCACTTCCGTTGGTGCGCCGGCGTTCTCTTCTTGATCGCAGCTGCGGGGGGATGTCTGCCGGTTCATGCTCTCTTCGTTGCGCTGACCGGCAGCCTATCCGCCCTGTGCAAGGGCAAGTTACCAAAACGTGATCTCCGGCGGGTGTTGATCTCCTGAACTGCCCCACTGCCCGGGAGGCCCACCATGCGCACCAAACCCGACGAGCCCAGTGCCCAGACACCTCAGCCGCTGCTTCCTCCGCCGACACCTGGTCCGGGCCGGCCGAGCCTGACCACCAGGGCACCCCTGGTGCGCGCGCCGATCGCAACGAGCATCGAGCGGGGCCGAGCGCGGTGGCCGGCGTTCGGCGGCTGCATGATCGTGCTCGGGCTGCTGCTGATCGGGATCACTCTGGCCAATCGAGCCGTGCATGTGACCAACCCACCCCGCTGGGTCACCACTGCGCGGCAGTTCATCGATCACTGGGCCCCGCTCATCGGCGACGAGCTGACGGCCGGCGGCATCCTCGTCCTGATCCTCGGTTACGGGTGGCGTCTGCTTCGGCGCAAGCAGCGGCAGACCAAGGCCACGGTGATGGCCTCCTGCGCCGGCGTCCTTCAGGTGCCGTCAGCGCGGCTCTCACTTCGGCGGTCGCGGTGGACGCCATGGGGGCGGGGCCTGAAGCGCGCCACACTCAAGTACCGCAGCGCAGAGGTGGTCAGCGACTACTCCGATGCAATTGGAGCGGCCTTGGGGCCCCATGTGCTCGCGCCGGTGAGCGTCAAATGGCTGCCCCGCAGAAGCCGCTTCCAGATCACCCCTCGGCCGATTCCGGTCCTGCGTCTGGAGGACAAGCACCCGGAACTCGGGAAGTTGGCGGCGCAGCTGACCTTGATGATCGGATCTCTCGTCGTCGACCAGCGGAAGTCCAAGGTCGCAGCGGACGGTTCTGTCCAACAGCTCGTGGGGCGTTATGCCAACACGACCCGGGATGTCGGCGATGGTTTCCGCCAGCGCGTTCAGGCGGTGCTCGACTCCCGCGCCCCCAGCCCCACCGGTTATTGGAACGTCAGATGGGACCCGGCCACCAGCACCGTCACCGTGAGCCCTTCGCAGCCGCTTCCCAAGCGAGCCGACTTCCCGCTGGAAATGCCCGATGAGTCCGAGCAGATGCACATCCCGCTCGGGGTGGGCGACGGCGCAGCGGAGGTCTTCTGGGACCCGGAGACGTTCCCACACCTGCTGTGTGTCGGTCCGACCGGAACCGGCAAGACGATCTTCCTCAACAACCTGATCGTCGCCTGCGCTATGCGGGGCTGGAGCATCGTGCTGGTCGACCCGAAGGAGCTGAGTTTCCGCGGGTTCGATCCGGTGGCGTTGGCCAAGCGGGGCTGGCAGGCGTGGGCCGGCGTCGAGGTGGTGGCCACCAGCGAAGCTGAGATGGAGCGCGGGATTGACCTGTTCTACCAAACGATGCGCGACCGGTATGCCGCGCTGAAGCACTTCGAGGTCCGAGAGGCGGACCTACCGCCGATGCTGCTGATCATCGACGAGGCCGGCGAGCTCGTCGAGCGATTGGGTGAGTACCACACCAGCGAGGAGAAGCTTGAAGATCTGGCCGCGCAGGCCGAGGTCGAGGGTCGTGATCCGTCCAAGGTCACCAA
Source organism: Nakamurella sp. PAMC28650 (assembly GCF_014303395.1). Taxonomy (GTDB): domain Bacteria; phylum Actinomycetota; class Actinomycetes; order Mycobacteriales; family Nakamurellaceae; genus Nakamurella. The sequence goes on along the minus strand of NZ_CP060298.1, from coordinate 2,068,441 downwards.
GCCCAAGGGGACCAAGAACCCGGAGCTGCGCAAGATCTGGAGTGGGCTGCGGCTCGGTCGACAGGGCCGCACCTTCGTTGTCACTGCCACTCAACGACCGGATGTCAGCTACATCCCCGGTGAGGCGCGATCGAACCTGACCACCCGGGTGGGCCTTGGTCACCTGGACGGCGCGGCCTTGGAGATGGTTTTCAACACCCGTGCGATCCAGCAGCGTGTGTTCGAGTACGAACTGGATCCGCGGACCGGCCAACGTCGCAAGACTCGCGTACGGGGCCGCGCCACGGTGGACGTCGGCAAGGGCCCGCAGACGATCCAGACGTTCTGGGTTCCGGATCCGGCGAAGGTCATCACCGGTGAGCTGACGGCCGACGATGCCCAGCTGATCACCGCCCTGCAGGAGCTGGTCTCCCAATCGGCGGACCGTTGGTCCGGACAGACTGAGGTCCCCAAGAGCAGCGGCGGCCAACGGGCGGCCGCCATCCAAACCGTCGAGGCCGAGCTCGAGGCGGCCGCCGACTCGCAGGACGAGGCGGACTCCCCCGCCGGCGCCGACCTCACAGAAGGGATGCAGCTCGTCCCGGGGAACAGGTTGCAGGTCGGGCAGATCGCCTTGCTCGAGGTCGACTGCGTCAAGACGTTGGTGGAGATCCAGGAGATCGAGGGCGACCAGGACTACTACGTCAACGATGACGGCTCTGTCCAACAGCTGGTCATCAGCTACGAGGTGGTGGAGGGGCCCAACGTAGGCGGATCCGGGATGACCTGGATTCCGTGCGACGAGGAGGTCTACGTCGAAACCTCCTGACCGTTTCGGCACTTCTTCCGGTCGACCGTGTTGCCGTATTACCAGTAATACGGTTTACTGGTATTTATGAGGCGTGCGACTGATCAGACCGACGGGCAGCAGGACGACGCGGGCCCATGGCAGGGAGCGTGCAGATCTGCGTACGACGCACCAGCCGGTGAGCTACCGCACGAGTCCTGGGACCTGGACGTCGGCGACGGGCAGAGCTGGATCCGAGCCATCCGGATCTGCGCGGGGGAGTGCCCCGTCCGGACGTTGTGTATCTCTCTCAGGCGGGAGTTTTTCCCCTACTCGAACCCGGAGGGAGTGATCTGGGCTGGCGTCGCCTACAGCGACACCGGCCGGGTCCTGGATACCGATGGTCTCCGCCGGCTCGCGGCCGCGCGCCGCGGCACGACGCAGCAGTCCCGCCTTGGACAGAACAAGGTCGCTGAGCCGACCGAACTGCACGCCAGTACCGTGCCGGGCATGCTCCATCTCCGGCAACCGTCGCCAGCCTCGGCCCACTGGGCCCAGCAGGGCTGGCCGACGATGCTGCGCTGGAGCGACCAACGACCCGAACCCGAGCAGCTCTACTGGGCATTGAACGCTGTACCCGCCGCCGCCGCCGCCGGCGCCGGCGATCTGGAGGTCCTGGACGACCTGCTCACCGAGATCCGGATGTGGCTGGACCGTCTCTGGCGAGACCCTTCCCATGCCGTTCGAGGCAACCTGGCTGACTTTCTGTCCATCAGCACCCAGTTATGGGCCGAAACCCAACGCGGCCGCGGCGCCGAGGACCTCGACCAGATTCGGCTCCACACCCGGCTGCTGCGCAACCTCGCCGGGCCCGCACTCCCCCCGGCCCGATCCTCCCCGATGGTGGTGCCTGCTTACCTCCCGCCGCAGGACCGGATCCGAGATGGCCGGCTACCACTGATCCAACAGCCGGTCGGTCTGGCCGAGCGGGACCTGCATGAGCAGTTCCTGCTCCTCGTGGCCGTTGTTCTGTCCAACAGTGGTGGCCATGTCAGCGACCACCTCGAGCTGCGGCGTCCACCTGGTGCCGACGGATCTCGGACCGGATGGGCCACCGATCACAATGGCGCCGCCAGGAACCTGCTGGGTAGCGTCGACGCTGATCGCCAGGAACTGCAGCTGCGGCCCGGGCCGTGCCTGTCCGCCGTCAACCGTCTGCGGACCAGAGCCCAGGCCAACCACTGGAGCATTGAAGAGATCGGCTGGGCCCTGGCCGATCACTGGCTCGTCGACACGACACTCATCATCGAAACAGCCGGCGTCCGCAGACTCCACACCTGCCGATCCGAAGTGTTGGTGGGCAGGCAACCCGAGAAGATCTGGCGCCTGTACCTGGACGTCTTCCATCCCCAACAGTTCTTCCCGGCGCAGACCAGTCGACCACGCCGAACCACTGCGCTGCGGGTGGTGCCACCAACCGACTGAATCACAAGGTTCGGACTCGACCCCGAAGTCGTCTGGTTGTCGGCCCCACGACTTGACGGTGACGAGGCGGCCCTTGGCCGCTCGATGAAGAGGGGGCTTCCGTAAGCGGATCCCTGACCGGATTGCCCGCACGGGTTCAAGGCGATGCGCTGGCGATCGAGGAATCAGGTGGTAACGACGTCTGCAGAGGGCATGGCCCGAAGACGGCGGTCAGTGGTGACCAGCCGAAGATCGCGCACGATGGCCAGCTGGACGTACAAGGCATCGACCAGCCGTAGCTGATGCCGTCGCGACCAGGCGCCAATGACAAGTTCACCGACACCGTGCCGCTGGATCGGGGCTGCTACGAGGTCACGCAGCTTGGATTCGACGGCTTCGGCCTCGAGGTCGCCAGCCCGATGCAGTCGTCCTAATGCAGAGAGAACCTCAGCGTCGAGGTGGGCCGGCGCGTGCAGCGCGTGTCCCGCGAGTCGCAGGCGAACGGCGCTACCCAACTCGTTGTCAAGCAGTAGATCGACCATTGCGGATGCGTCGACGACTACCTCAGCCATGGCGCGTCGGAGCCTCGTCCCGCGCGGCGTCAAGCGCGTCGAGGGCGCGGTCGTGGGGCACTCGTTCAGTCGAGGAAGTAGTGGCCACCGTGGCAAGCCAGGCATCGGTCGTGCGCTCGGCGAGAGTTCGCCTCACGGCTTCTTGGGTCACCGCCGAAAGGTTCAAACCCGCCTTCTTGGCTTCTGCCGCAAGCTCGTCCGGGAGGTAGACGTTCAGTCGAGTCACAACACACAATATACACACGCTGCCCTGGTGTTCCGGAAGCCGATCGCTATCCGGTTCGGTGCGGCCTGCTGGATTCATGTGCGAGGAAAACGCATCTTGTCCTGTTCCGGGAGTTCTGGCGGTGTTGTCACCCGTCGCGGGCCCGGTGCGCGGGCCTCGCGGCTGGTGGGCGCCGGCCGGGTGCGCAGGAACTACGCGAGTTCTTCCGCCCGTGCCGGTCGGCGCTGACGGGCTGCGATCGCGACGGTCTGGGATCAGACCTGGGTCGGATCCGCGGGTCCGTCGGTGATCGACTGGCCGGCGAGGATCAGGTAGAGCGATCGCTTGGTCTGCTCGAGAATGCCTTGTGCAGTGAGGATCTGCTCACTGGTGCCACTGTCTGCCACAGCCCGGGCCGCGGTGTGCAACTGGTCAACGGAGCTGCGCAGATCGTTGCGCCCACCGCGGTCTGCGGTGATGGCGGTGAAAGGATCGGCGATGGTTCCGGCGTTGTCGCGAAGGTACTCGCGGCCACTGTCGGTGAGGCTGACCAGCTTCCGGCCGCCCTCCGCGGTGACGCTGACCAGTTGCTCGTCCTCTAGGACGGCAATGGTCGGATAGATCGCGCCGGGACTGGGGCGCCAGGCACCTTCGGTGCGTTGGCTGATCGCGTGCATCAACCGGTAGCCGTGCATCGGCTGATCGCCGAGCAACAGCAAGATGGCGGCGCGGACGTCGCCGCGCTGGGCCCGACCGCGACCCCGGCCGTCGCCGCGTTCCCGGCCACGCCCTGCGCCCCGCTCTCGGCCCCGGCTTTCGCCTCGCTCGTCACGCAGCGGACCCCGCTGGTGACGGCGCCGGCCGTTGTCCAGATCACCTGCTTCGCCTGGGAACTCGCTACGTCGCGAGTCGACCCGCTGCGGATCGCGGCGGCCTCGCGGGCCACCCCGGCCGGTGCGGTGGGCGGAAAGATCTTCTGAGGTGTACCGGCCGCGTGGCCGGTCTTCGATGTTGTCGTACTTCATGGTGTGTCTCCTTGATTCTGTTCTGTCCCCGCAAACCTATGTCGCGATGACAGGCTCACGATATATCGCGACTGTGTTGATGTCAAGAGCGGGGACCTCTGAGGCCCACCATCAACGGATAGCCGTCGGAGACCACAGCGATGGACGCTGGAGGTCACCACATCGCCCGCCACCCACGCCGCCGACGACCGCCATTGCCACAAGCCAATCCCGTTCCGGTTAGGGATGCCCTTTCCGGTCGGCGTTCCCTAAAAGTCCGGCTTACCGCAGCGATCTCCAAGCATCGGGAGGGCTCAAATGTTCGAGCGATTCACAGACGAGGGACGATCAGTCATCGTGTGGGCGCAGGAGGAAGTCGTCTCACTGCGACACCAGCAGATCGGAACAGAACACCTGCTCCTGGGTGTGCTCCGCAGCGGCGATCCGCTGCTGCAGAGGGCGATCAGAACAGCCGGAATCACCCTCGACTCGGTGCGCGAGCGAGTCGTCGAGTCGGTCCGCCGTAGCCGTAAAGGACCGACAGGACACATCCCGTTCACTCCGTCGGCGAAACATGTGCTCGAGCGGTCCCTCCAGGTGCCGAATCATCTCGGACACACCAGTTCTCGGGTGGTGCGGGGCTGGCTGGTCCAGGCGGGTATCCAGGTCGCGCCCCGCACCACCCGGGCAAGCCGGCGGCAGTTGGACATTGATCTGCTGCGGCAGCTGTATGTGGATCGGGAGTGGTTGGCCGAGCAGATCGCCGCCGACCAGCATGTGACGCTCACCCTGGTGCTGCGCGCGCTGCACGAGCAGGGCATCGCGGTCCGGCCTGGTGGGCCCCCACCCAGCAAAGTGCCCGCCGTCCCGGTCGATCCTCGGCTGGCCGCATTGTCCCAGGACGAGCAGGTCACCGACCTGCTGGAGCGCTAGCGGATCCCCCGCCGGGAGCAAACCGGCACCATCACCGAACGCTTCCCCACCCCCGTCCCGATCCCGGGGCCGTTCCTGCGGGCCGCGTACCTCACCGTCGGCCTGTCCTGCCAGCACCTGGAATGGCTGACCGGGCACTCCGCAGAAAAGGTGCTGCAACTGTTGCACAACAACAAGATCGCGGTCCGCGGGCCCGGCACGTTCTCGCCGTGGCTGCTGCGTTATCGTGCTGAGCTCCGAGCAGCTATCTGACCCCGATGGCGTTCCTCAAATCCTGGGCCATGCCGGCAGGAAGCGTTGGATCGCCTGGGAAGGCATTCGCCTGGCATGTAGGCCAGGCGACCGCCGACGGCGCCCGGCAACGTCTGGGCCGGCAGCTTCGAACGGTCTGGTCTTCGGCCGGCCGGCGGGCAGACTGACCTGGTGTCTGACTTCAGCTATGCCGACGTGGTCGAGCAGCTGTTCCGGGAATTTGACGGACACCTGCCGTTGCCGACCGTCGTCGAAGTGGTGCATCAGTGCCTGGCCGACCTGCAGGGGCAGGCTCCGCCGGGCGCGTTGGCCGAACTGCTGCCAGGGGTCGGCCCGGCAACGCCTGAGCGACCTGTGATCCGCGGCAGTCGCCGGCCCCCCGACCCGAAACCGTTGGGGTGGCTGAGGCCGGCCGGTCAAACCCTACCGGCGTTTCCCCCCGACATGCTGAGGGTGTGCCGCGGTTGAGGTGCAGCCTCAACCGATGTCGGAGGTGTCGTCCAGGTCGATGCGGTTGATGTGACCGGCGGGGAACTGATGGTGCAGCACCTCGATCACCTGCGCCGGCCCGACCAACTGCAACCGGACATCGGCGCTGCCCGAGCCGTCCGGGTGATGCTGGATGTGCAAGGCACTCAGGACCGGACAGTCGATCCACCGCTCGAAGGCGATGTCCAGGGTGTCGAGCATCGATCTCCAGTGTCCGACGCCGGCGTTAGTGAGGTAGACGTCGCCGCCGTTGTCAGGCCGGGCGTCGCCGGTACATGTCGTCATCACCGCCAATCTAAACCCCGGGTGATGGTCGCGCCTGCGCCGTCACCACGGTGGGTGCTCGCGGGCGCGCCCCCGGATGATCCAGTACGCACCACATTTATCAACATGGCCGGCGAACTGCGGAGGACGTTTGCACAGTGCGACCTGGGCTGTCCCCACCCGGGACGATGGGAAGCGGCGACGACCGGGACCAGCCCGACCACCAAGGCCACCACGCTGGGGCGGTGGCCCAGATCGCCGACAAGTTCCGTTGTAAGCCCCCGTAGGTCTGTCGCTTCCTCGGCACGGACCTGGCCACCGCCGAGACGGGCGGTGCCTGACACATTCACCGGAGCTGGGAAAGGACCGGTCAGGGCAGTTGGACGGGTTGGCCGGTGCTGATGTTTTTGGCGATGGCCTGCAGTTCGGTGGGCGAGAGCCGCACCCCCAGTGGGCGTAACGAGTCTTGCAGGACCCGGCGGACCTGGGCGGCGGGTCGGCCGCTGAGAGACCGGGCCAACGCGGCCAGGACCGCCCGGGCGTAGCCGCGGCGCTGCTCTTTGACTTGTCGGGCCATCGCCGTCTTCGATTGTTGTGGGCGGCGCGGGATGGTCGGGGCGGCTGACGTCATCGGGATCCTCCAGTTCAATGGCACACCTGTACTGGGTAGCTGCTTGAGTCAAGTTGTATTTGGCCATGTCAGAGCCAGTGTGTGCCTACCCGGTCGGTGGTGTCGATTACCCCCGGACCTTTCAGGAGTTGCTGGAGTGGTTCCCGGATGACTCGTCGTGTCTGGCGTATCTGGAGCGTCTGCGGTGGCCCCAGGGGTTTGTGTGTCCGGTGTGCGGGGCGCCCGGCGGTTGGCGTACGGCGAAGGCGAAATGGATGTGCACCAGGTGTGGCCGGCAGACGTCGGTGACCGCCGGCACGATCTTCCACCGGCTCCGGACGCCGCTGTCGACGTGGTTCGCGGCGATCTGGTTCATCACCTCGCAGAAGAACGGGATGTCCGCGCAAGGTCTGCAGCGGGTGCTGGGTTTCGGATCCTACGAAACAGCGTGGGCGTGGCTGCAGAAGCTACGCCGGGCGATGGTCCGCCCCGAGCGGGAGTTGCTCTCCGGTGTGGTGGAGTTAGATGAAGTGTTCATCGGCAACGAGTCTCGCGGCCGCGCAGGCGGCGTGAAGGACCACACCGCGGCGATGATCGCAGTGGAATCGATCCCCGGCCGCAAGCTGGGCAGGGTCCGCATCGAGCTGGCCGAGACAGCCCGATCGGTCAGCATGCTCGGCTTCGCCGACCGCGTCATCGCCAAAGGATCAACGGTCAGAACCGATGGCGCCAACTACCTGAAGAAGCTGACCGCGGCCGGCTACGAGCACGTCGCGTTCGTCGGGACCGACAGCGCCGAGCCCGCCCACATCAACCTCCCCGGCGTCCACATGGTCGCCTCGCTGCTCAAACGCTGGCTGACCGGCACCCTGCATTACGCGGTCTCCCAGGAGCACCTGGCCTACTACCTGGACGAATACACATTCCGGTTCAACCGACGCACCTCGAAGAGTCGCGGGCTTTTGTTCTACCGACTGTTGCAGCAGGCCGTGAACACAGACCCACACCCGCTCGCTGAACTGCGCAATCCTGTTGCAGCAGTGGACGTCCCGTTCTGAACTTTACTCAAGCAGCTACCCGGTACACCTGTTCGATACGAATCGTATCGTCGGTGGGACCCCGGGGATGATTGGCACGCTGACAGGCCGGCCACTTGTAATGGCGAAGACGGATCAAGACGGGCACGTCCACATCCAGGACTGTCGTCCGGCGCGGCCATTGTTGCCCGCTGGGTCTACTGCTCTGTCGGTGTTCGGGTGGGGGGTTCGCTGAAGTACTCCGAGTCTGTGGGGGCGGGGGCCCGTCCGGTCAAGGGACGCAGCCACCGGCGGTGGCTGCTCTGCGCCCTTGACAGTCCACCCCACCCCCACACCCCCTTCGTGCATCAGCCGAACGTGCGGGTGCAGAAAGCAGGGGAAACTCATGGATCACATCGAGATCGGGCTGGGCCTGTTCGAAGCGTTCACTATCATCAACGGCAGGACCGACTCGGCGGTGCAGCCCAGCATCGCCGATGCCCTGATGTGGCTGCGCCGCCGGCTGCTGGTGGCGGTGATGAACACCGAGGCCGCGGGGCCGCAGTGCACGGCGGCGATCTTTGACGCCGCGCAGGAGCCGGTGGCGGTGCAGTGGCACGGTACCTGCGACGAGCTGGCCGCGTTGCTGGGCCGGATAGCCGGGCGGTCGGGCCGGGTCCGATCCCTCCGATACCGGAGGACGGGCCTGGCCCGGCCCGCTTACTGCAGCCGGGTGAACTGCGGGTCGGCGCGGTGGCGTTCGGCCAGGGCATCCAGGTGCGCCGCCAGCGCCGGGTAGTCCAGCGGCCGACCCGTTTCTGTTGCCATCTGCTGGATGTCGCCCAACGCCCACACCGCGCCCATCGCCAAACGGATCGCCGGCGCCGGAAACCACACCTTTGCCGTCAACTGCGTGACGCGTTGCCGGCTCACTCCTAGTAGGGCGCCCAGTTCCGCCGCGCCCAACATCCGTCGACCGTCCCGAAGATCCATACGATGAGGCTAGTTGCCTACTAGGCATTTATCTAGTCCTGGAGGTGGACCATCAACGTTCTGGTGCTCCCTATGGCTGGACCTCGGTCGGCTAGTGTTGAGCCACGTCGACGGCAGCCAGTGGGACGAGGACGAAGCGGGCGTTGAGTGCGGTCGCCAGCTTGTTCAGTGTTTCTCGGGTCGGATTGCCGGCGCCGCGTTCGATGCGGCTGATCTCCGGTTGCGGTACGCCTGACCGCACTCCGAGATCGGTCTGCGAAAGATGCGACCCAATTCGTGCCTGGGCGATCTGGGCGCCCAGGTCCAGTTGCGCAGTCACCTGGGCAGCGAAGAACGCGGCGGCTTGGTCTGCGACCGCTCTGGTGGCGGGGTTCCAGTTGCCGGCGAGTTGATCTGCATACGCGTCGAAAGATCGCGCCATGGTGCCTCCTCTTCTGGTCTTTGAGCTAGCCACCATTATGTGCTTCAATACATACCCTGTCAATGTTGGCCCTTCCAACTGGCCAGCGCCCTACGGGCTTTCTTGATCTCCTTCTGCTGGCGCCGCTGCGAGGGGTCTTTCCCCTTGTCGTAGCCGTGGAAGAGCAGGATGATCTTGCTTCCGTGGAAGGTCAGGAAGATCCGCAGCAGTACCTTGCGGTCCGAGATCTCCGGCGGCGGCTCGAAGTCGGCGGGCTTCCCCCAGCTCATGATGGCTCGTAGTGCCAGCCGGATCCGGAACTCGTAGAGACCATCGCCCAGCGGCTTTCCCCACTCGGTGTCGCAGATACCCATGCCCAGCGGCTGCAGAACGTTCCGGACAGCGGCCGTCACCACGGCCTGCTCGTACGGGGTCAGCTTGGTCATCCAGTCGGCGTAGGGGGCGTGGCCGCGGTCGTCCTCCCAGATCTGGACCGTCCACGACGGGACCTGCCCGCTGTCGCCGGAAGACGACGCCTTCGGCGGCATACCCGGTTATCCGATGGGGGCGGCGACGCGCTGCTTGAACGCCGACCCGGGCTTGAAACCCACACCACGGGTCACGGCGATCTGTAGGGGCTCACCCGTCGCCGGATGGCGGCCCTCTCGGGCAGCTCGATCACGAGCCTCAAATGCTCCGAACCCCGCCAGGGTGACCTTCTCAACGGACGCGGCAGCGGCCATGATCTGATCCCGTGTCGCGGCCAGCACCGCCTCGACCTGCGTTCGGGGCGTATCCGACTTCTCCGCGACGGCGTTCACCAGCTCGGACCTATTCATCAGATGCTCCCTTTTCTGTCTGCGCGCACCGACACCACCGCGGCTGGCGGCGCCCGAGGAACATGCTGGCACAGGGGCCGTTGCGGTGGCCGCTCGCGGCCCGGGCGGGTGCTGTTCACACTGGCGAGCTGCGGAGGTCAACAGACGTTGGGCCGCGCCGGGTTGCTGAATCACCTGGCGCTGCTGGGCACCGCGGAACGACGAGTAACCGCCCCCGCAGCCGCCGACGCCGGTCACGTCGAATGCTCCGGTGTGGGGCAGGATCTGACGGCCCGGTCAACGGAGCGTCGGTCGCAAGCCTGCCCGGCTAGCCTCGCCAATACCGATCGCTGGACCGGTTCGGCAGCTGGAACGCGGCGTGGTCATCTGCCACCGACACCGCGACTCGCTGATCCGCGCTCCTGGCCAGGTCGTAGACCGTTCGTGCGGGTGTGGTGACCAGGATGCCGCGATCCTCGAGTGACCCACCGACACCGACCGCCGTCCTGGACTCCAGTACGTCCTCCGGGTCCAACCGGGCGCGGTGGGGATGAATGTTCGTGGACGTACCTCGACCGGCCGCCCCGGGCCAGGTGAAATGCACCGAGGACAGATCCAGTTCCGGCGGTATCTCCACGCCCCAGAGCACGGCAGCCGATCCATGGCTGACGACGGCCGCCCGGCCGACCTCCTGGGCCAGATCGATCGTGCGCCGTCGGTGCTCGCCGACCGGGTCGTCCGGGTAGGGCAACGCCGCGTATCGTCCGCGACGAACTCGTTGCAGCGCAGCGGTGTCCAGGGCCCTCAGGACGGTCTGTGATGACTGGCCGGCGTCCAGCAGCTGTGCGCTGCTCCACACCGCGGCCTTCTGGTGGATGTCCATCCCGGCAGCATGCCGACGCTGTTGCTCCGGCGCAGTACGGATCTCCGAATTGTGGATGGGCAAAGGTATGGGGACAACCGACCGTCCACGTAGGCGCGTCCGGGTCCGGGGCCGGGTTCGGGCCGGGTCACGTACCCACTCACACCCCACGCTTGAGCGAGGTAAAGCGGGAGCAGGGGTCGTAGCATCCGTTTAAGGCGAAATATCCGATTACCAGGCAGTGCATGGCATTACGTCTCCCAAGGCACGCACAGGTGTACCAATGCTTGCGAGCCGCAGACCGGCGCGACGTGCGGCGTGGCCGGGCGCGACGTGCAACGCGGCCGGACGCAACGCCAGCCGGCCGGGCGCGACGTGCAGCGTGGCCGGGCGCAACGCCAGCCGGCCGGGCGCGACGCCAGCCGGTACGGGCGGCGCAGCGCTAACGGGTACGGCCGGCGCAGCGCTAACGGGTACGGTCGGCGCAGCGCTAACGGGTACGGGCGACCACGAACTGTGTCAGCGAGACCAGGGCGTCACGAGAGGCAGACGGGGCGAGGTTGCCCAATTCGTCCAGCGCGGTGCTTGCATAGTTGTCGAGGGTGGCGCGAGCCTGGACGAGACCACTCGAGGCGCGCAGCAGACCGACCGCCTCGGCCAACTCCGACTCCGAGTCGATCGGCCCCGACACCAACTCCACCAACCGGGGATCCGAGGTCGGATCCGCGAGCGTGTAGAAGACCGGCAGTGTCGGAACTCCCTCGCGCAGGTCGGTGCCGGGCGTCTTCCCGGACTCGTCGGACGCGACATCGATGATGTCGTCCGAGATCTGGAAGGCGACTCCAACGGCGCGACCGAACCGGCGCAGGGCAGCGGTCTCGGCCTGGCTCGCTCCGGAGAAGATGCCGGCGTACCGGGCACACGTGTCGATCAGGGCGGCGGTCTTCTCGTCCAGCACGGTCAGGTGATGCGCGATCGGATCGGCGCCGGCCCGTGGACCCACCGTCTCCCTGGTCTGGCCGGTGACCAGCTCGGCAAAGGTGTCCGCGATGATCCGGACCGCGTCCGGACCCAGGTCGGCGACCAGTCGAGAGGCGTGGGCGAACAGGAAGTCGCCGGTCAGGATGGCGATCGAGTTGTCCCAGCGGGCATTCGCCGACTTCGCGCCGCGCCGGAGGTCGGCTTCGTCCATGACGTCGTCGTGGTAGAGCGTGGCCAGGTGGATGAGCTCCACGACCGCCGAGGCGGTGATGATGTCCTCGGATTCCGGATTGGGACCGACCCCCGCCGCGACCAGGGTGAACAGCGGGCGGAATCTCTTGCCGCCGGCGTGCATGAGGTGCGAGGCCGCTTCGGTGACGAAATCGAACTCGCTGCTCATCTCGCGTTCGAGGACCTCTTCGACGCGAGCCAGGCCGGTGGCGACCCGTGCGGCCAACGCCGGGTCGGCCAGCTCGATACCGGCGAGGACGGTTGGTGCGTTCACATCTACGACCCTACGGCAGCAGAACGCCGGATCCAGGTCAGCGCAATGTTCGTCACGGTCACCCCGGGTTCGTCACGATCAGGACAGCAGGGGCCACGGCACCTGGAGCCCGTCGAGGAACGGCTGCGGAACGATTCCCAGGATCAGCGTGACCAGGACACACACCCCGATCACGATCGCCGTCAGCGCCCCCGGTACCACCACGAACGGCTCAGTGATCGCGCGAGCACCCGCACCGGCCCCCGCACCGGCTTCGACCATCACACCGGCCTCCACCACCACACCGACCTCCACCACCACGGTGCCGCCAGCTTCCGGCCCACCCGCGGCGCCCGCCGCACCGGCGGCGCCGACGGCGCTCATCGCCGGTACCGGCGTCATCGCCGTCAGCGGGGCCGAGAAGTACATCAGCACGACGATGCGCAGGTAGAAGAACGCCGTGATCGCGGTGGCGATCATCGCCACCACGACCAGCGGCGCCATGCCGGCATCGACGGCCGCGGTGAACACACTGAGCTTGCCGATGAAACCGCTGGTCAGCGGAATGCCCGCGAACGAGAGAAGGAACAGGCTCATGGCGGCGGCGAGCACCGGGGACCGTTTGGCCAGGCCGGCCCAGTCGGCCAGGTTCGAGGCCTCTCCACTCCCCTTGCGGACGAGGGTGAAGATCGCGAACGACCCGACCGTGGCAAATCCGTAGGTCAGGAGGTAGAACATGGTGCCGGAGGCGCCGCGTTGGCTCAGCGACATGACGCCGAGGATGATGAATCCGGCGTGCGCGACCGAGGAATAGGCCAGGATCCGCTTCATGTCGGTCTGGGTGATGCCGATGATCGCGCCGATGAGCATGGAGGCAATCGCCACCACCCACATCACCGGACGCCAGGACCAGACCATCGGACCGAGTGCGACCTGGAACACCCGCAGCATCGCAGCGAACGCAGCCACCTTCGTGCAGGCAGCCATGAAGGCGGTGACGGGGGTCGGCGCCCCCTGGTAGACGTCCGGCGTCCAGAGGTGGAACGGGCCGACGGAGCCCTTGAACAGCAGACCGACGACCAGCAGTCCGATGCCGACCAGCAGCAACAGGTCGCTCGAGCCGCCGGCGCTGGCCCTGGCCGCGATCTCGGAGAACTTGATGGAACCCGCGTACCCGTAGATGAGGGTGATTCCGTAGAGCAGGATCGCCGAGGTGAACGCCCCGAGGAGGAAGTACTTCACGGCCGCCTCCTGCGAGATCAGACGACGGCGGCGAGCCAATCCGCAGAGCAGGTACAGCGGTAGCGAGAGCACTTCCAGCGAGACGAACAGGGTGATGAGGTCGGACGAGGCCGGGAACACCAGCATCCCGCCGATGGCGAAGAGCGTGAGCGGGAACACCTCGGTCTGCATCGGTTGGGCGACCGCCGTCATCGCACGGTCACGCGCGGAGCCGGCCCGCACGGAGGCCTGGGGCGCGAACGCACCGCCGGGTTCGGACACCCGGTCCGCCATCAGCAGAACCGACACCAGGGCCAGCGCCAGCAGTACGCCCCACATCACGTAGGTACCGCCGTCCACCGCGACCGCGCCGGAGAAGGTCACCGCGTAGCGGTGCCTGGCCCCGGCGACGACGGTCCAGACACCGGCACCCACGATCGCGACCAGGGCCAGCGTCAGTTGCGCGGCGTAGCGCCGACCTCGCGGCAGGACCGCCTCCAGCACCACGGCGATGCAGGCGGCGCCGAGGATGATCATCACCGGCATGACCGCCGTCAGGTCGACGGAGGGCGCCTTGATCGGATCGGCCGGCGAGCCCGACATGAGAGTCGGCGTTGCGGACAACAGAGCAGTCAGCACGATGCCTCCGTGACGATGAGAGTGCTGGGCCGTGCCGGCGACCCGGCGACAGCGGGGGCCGGGTGTGCAGGCACCGGATCGGTGTGGCAGGACCACGACACCGTCTGCTGGGCAGTGGGATTGATGACGTCCAAAACCGGCTTGGGGTAGAGACCGAGGAAGATGACCAGGACGACAAGGGGTGTCAGGACGGCGATCTCACGTGTGGTGAGATCACCGAACCGCACCTTGACGGCGGCCGGGGCGTGGGATTTCGCCATCGTGGTCGTGCCGCCCGGCCGGGCCTGCGGCGCCGACCCACCCAGCGGGGAATCGTCGTGCGGATCCTGCTGCAGCACTGCAGCTCCCCGCACCGGCCCGGTCATGGTGCGCTGGAAGATCCACAGCATGTAGACCGCAGCGAAGACGATGCCGGTGGTGGCGACGCTCGCCCAGGCCGGATGCCGGCTGAAGGTGCCGATCAGCACCATGAACTCGGAGATGAACGAGTTGGTACCAGGCATCGCGATGGTGGCGAGGGCTCCGACCAGGAAGAAGCCGCCGAGCAGCGGCGCGACCTTCCAGACCCCGCCGTAGTCGGCGATGTTCCGTGATCCACCCCGCGCCGTGAGCATGCCGACGACCAGAAACAGCAGGGCCGTCGCCAAACCGTGGTTGACCATGTAGAGCACCGCGCCACTGATCGACGACGTGGTGAACGCGAAGACGCCGAGCGCGATGAACCCGAAGTGCGCGATGGAGGTGTAGGTGACGAACCGTTTGAGATCACTCTGCCCGGCCGCGACGATCGCGCCGTAGATGATGCCGATCACCGCGAGGGTGATGATCAGCCACGCCAGCTTGCTCGAGGCCGCCGGCAGCAACGGCAGGCAGATCCGCAGGAATCCGAAGGTGCCGACCTTGTCGAGCACCCCGACCAGCAGGGTGCCCGCCCCGACCGGTGCCTCGGAACCGGCGTCGGGCAGCCAGGTGTGGAACGGCACCAGAGGTGCCTTGATCGCGAAGGCGATGGCGAATCCGCCGAAGATCCAGAGCTGGGTGGACGTGGGGATCTCGTGGGCGATGTTCCGGAGGCTGTTCCAGTCCAGGGTCCCGCCGAGCCCCGCGGCGACCCGGGACGGAACCCGCCCGGACGCCACGAAGAGCCCGATGATGGAGGCCAGCATCAGCAGGCCGCCGATCAGCGAGTACAGGAAGAATTTGGTCGCCGCGTAGGTGCCCCGGAGGCCGCCGAAGGCGCCGATCAGGAAGTACATCGGGATCAGCATCACCTCGAACATCACGTAGAAGACGAAGACGTCGGTGGCGGCGAAGACACCGGTCATGGCCGCCTGCATCACCAGGATCAGCGCGAAGTAGCCGCCGATGGTGCGCCCTTCGGGCAACTTCTCCTCCCACGACGCGCCGAGCACGATCGGTACCAGGAAGGCGATCAGCGCGATCATCACCAGCGAGATGCCGTCGACGCCGAGGGAGAAGTGGATGCCGAACGTCTGGATCCAGTTGACCGAGTAGGTCTCGCGGAACGGCGACGCCGCGTACTGCGTCGTCGGGGCGGCCGTCTCCTGATGCCGGTAGGCGATCCACAACGCCGCTGCCACCACGAGTTCCACCAGCGAGAAGGCCAACGCCGTCAGCTTGACGGTGCGCGCCGGGGCGCCGCCCATGAAGGCCACGACTCCGGCCCCGACGAGGGGGATCGCGATGAGCAGGACGAGGTAGGGGAAGTTGCTCATGCGAACCTCACCACGATCAGGGCCGCGACGACCAGGAAGGTGCCGGAGAGCATCGACAACGCATACGAGCGAACGAATCCGCTCTGCCAGCGCCGCCATCGACTCGACAGCGCGCCCAACGCGGACGCCAGACCGTTGACCGCGCCGTCCACCCCACGGGTGTCGGTGAAGACCAGAGCGCCACCCAGCCATCGGCCGGGCCGGGCCACCAGCGCCTCGTTGATCGCGTTGCCACCGGCATCGGCACGGGCGAAACGCACCAGCGCACCGACCTTCTCGGGTCGGGTGACCGGCACGGGCACCCGACCGACGACCAGGTACGCGATCCCGACGCCGAGAGCGACCACCACCAGGGTGCCGATGGTGATCACGGTCTTGGCGACCGGCGGATGCGGCTCCTCGAAGTTGCCGACCGCCGGGGCGAGCCAGTTCGCCAGCCGGTTCCCGGTGGCCAGGAATGCACCCGCGCCGACGGACCCGATGGCCAGGACGATCATCGGGATGGTCATCACCTTCGGCGACTCGTGCGGGTGATAGTCCCTCCCGTCGGCGGACTTCAACTGCTTCCAGCGGGACTCGCCGAAGAAGGTCATGATCATCAGGCGGGTCATGTAGAAGGCCGTCAGGCCGGCACCGATCAGCGCGGCACCGCCGAGCAGGGCACCCTTGGCTCCGCCGGCCGAGAAGGCCGCCTCGATGATCGGGTCCTTGCTGAAGTAGCCGGACAGGAACGGGAAGCCGATCAGCGCAAGGTATCCGGCCATGATCGTCCAGAAGGTGATCGGCATCTTGTTGGCCAGACCGCCGTAGTGACGCATGTCGACGTCGTCGTTCATCCCGTGCATGACGCTGCCGGCGCCGAGGAACAGGCCGGCCTTGAAGAACCCGTGGGTCAGCAGGTGCAGGATGCCGAGGGCGTAGACCCCGGAGCCGAGGCCGACGGCCAGGAACATGTATCCGATCTGCGAGACCGTCGAGTAGGCAAGGACTTTCTTGATGTCGTCCTTCGCGCAGCCGGCGATGCAGCCGACCAGCAGCGTCACCGCCCCGATGATGGTGACCACCAGGCGGCCGTCGGACGTCAGGTTGTAGATCGGGGACGACCGGGCGATCAGGTAGACGCCGGCGGTGACCATGGTCGCGGCGTGGATCAGGGCCGAGACCGGGGTCGGGCCCTCCATCGCGTCGGGAAGCCAGGCCTGCAGCGGTACCTGGCCGGACTTGCCGCAGGCACCGAGCAGCAACAGCAGAGCGATGGTGGTCACGACTGCCGGGGAAACGGTCGGGATCGCGGCGAAAACACCCTGGTAGGAGGTGGTTCCCATTTCCTTGTACATCAGGAAGATGGCCAGGGCCAGGCCGACGTCGCCGACCCGGTTCATCAGGAACGCCTTCTTGGCCGCGGAGGCCGCAGCCGGCCGGTCCGACCAGAAACCGATCAGCAGGTAGGACGCGAGACCGACGCCCTCCCAGCCGAAGTACAGCGACACGAAGCCGCCGCCGAGCACCAGCAGCAGCATCGCCGCGACGAACAGGTTGAGGTAGGCGAAGAACTTGCGGCGTTGCGGATCGTGCGCCATGTAGCCGATCGAGTAGATGTGGATCAGCGATCCCACACCGGTGATCAGCAGGACGAAGGTCAGCGACAGCGGGTCCAGTCGGAGGTCCAGGTTGACGTCCAGGGTGCCGGCGCTGAACCACGAGAACAGCTGGACCGAGTGGATCCGGTCGACCGCGGCCGATCCGGTGGTGGACAGGAAGATCGCCACACCGAGAGCGAAGCTGAGAATGACGGTGGCGCAACCGATGTAGTGCCCGATCCGGTCCAGTCGCCGACCACCGACCAGCAACACGACCGCACCGGCGATCGGCAGCAGCAACAACAGCCAGGCGACGCTGGAGATGCCGGATGCCGCGGTGCTCGTCGGAGGTATCGCGGTGATCGTTGGAGGTGTCACTGTGGAATTCCCCGCCCCGTCAGAACTTCAGCAGGTTCGCGTCGTCGACGGAGGCACTGCGCCGACTACGGAAGATGGACATGATGATGGCGAGCCCGACGACGACCTCGGCCGCGGCCACCACCATCACGAAGAAGGCCATCAGCACCCCGTCCAGGTTGCCGTGCATCCTGGCGAAGGTGACCAGCGAGAGGTTCACCGCGTTGAGCATCAGCTCGATGCACATGAACACGACGATCGCGTTGCGCCGCACCAGCACTCCGACGGCGCCGATGCCGAACAGCAGGGCCGAGAGGATCAGGTAGTGATCGGGGGTCATCGGTGCTCTCCGTCGGTCCGCTGTGGATGCTCGGCCGTCTCGATCGCGCCCAGCGAGCGACCCTGCGAGTTGCGTGTGGTGACCCGGATGGCCTCGCTCCGCTCGACCAGGTTGGAGACCGATCCCGGCGCGACACTGCCGTCCGGCAGGAGTGCGGGCGTGGCGTTCGACGACGAGGTCGCGAACACCCCCGGCCCTGGCAGCGGCGACATCCGGTCCGAACGCATCCGTTCGTGGACCCGCTGCCGCTGGGTCCGCTTCTCGCCCGGGGCACGCTCGACATGGGCCAGCACCATCGCGCCGACGGCCGCGGTGATCAGCAGGGCGCTGGTGAGCTCGAACGGGAACAGGTAGTCGGTGAACAGGGCAGCGGCCAACGACCCGATCGGTCCGCGCTGCGCCATGGACGGCCCGAGCCCCACCGACGTCGTTCCCTGCAGCGCCCGCACGAACGCGGCGACGAGCAGGGCCACGAAACCGATCCCGACCAGCGTGGCCTTGACCCGCTGACCCCTGAGGACCTCGATCACCGAGTCGCCGGCCTCCCGGCCGGTGAGCATCAGCACGAACAGGAACAGCATCATGATCGCGCCGGTGTAGACGATGATCTGCGCGAAACCGAGGAACTCGGCGCCCTGGGCCATGTACAGACAGCCGAGGCACAGCATGGTCAGCACCAACCACAGGGCCGAGTGCACCGCGCCCTTGGCGAAGACCATCCCCAGCGCGCCGAGCAACGCCAGCGGCGCCAGGATCCAGAAGGCGATCTGCTCCCCACCTCCGGAGGCGACGGTGGTGGCCGCGTCCCCGGCGGCCTGGACCAGACTCATGCGACACCGCCGTCGTGAGCGGGAACGTCGGTCGGGTGGCCGGCGCCCGCCGGCGCCGCAGAGCGACGCACGTCGGGATCGCGCAGCAGTTCCGGGCCCCTGACGTAGTAGTCCTGCTCGTCACCCAGTCGCATCGGGTGCGGCGGCTGCTCCATCCCCGGCAGCAACGGCGCCAGCAGACGGTCCTTGGTGAAGATCAGACGCTGCCGGTCGTCGTCGGCCAGTTCGTACTCGTTCGTCATGGTCAGCGAACGGGTCGGGCAGGCCTCGATGCACAATCCACAACCGATGCAGCGCAGGTAGTTGATCTGGTAGTTCTTGCCGTACCGCTCGCCGGGTGAGTAGCGCTCCTCCTCGGTGTTGTCGCCGCCCTCGACGAAGATCGCGTCGGCCGGGCACGCCCAGGCGCAGAGTTCGCAGCCGACGCACTTCTCCAGCCCGTCGGGATGACGGTTGAGCTGGTGCCGCCCGTGGTAGCGCGCAGCGGTGGGCAGCGGGTTGCGTGGGTAGTCCTCGGTGACCACCGGCCGGAACATGGTGGCGAAGGTGACACCGAAACCCTTGACGGGATCAAGAAACGACACTGCTGGCTCCTTCGCTGCTCTCGGCACTGCTGGCACTGCCGGGCGTGCCCACTGGTAGTGCCGGGCGAGCGGTCCTGATCGGTGGAACCGGGACGACGAGGTCCATCGGCGGGATCGGGTAGGCACCCAGTCGCGGGTTCACCACACGGGAGTCGGCCAGGTTCGGGTCGAGCGCGAGTCCCCCGTCATCCCCGTCGTCGTCGAGATCGATCTGTTTCGCGGGCCAGAAGGCGGCGACCAACAGGATCACGACCAGCGGTATGCCCATGTACAGCAGCACCTGTCGGGTGGTCAGGCTCGTCGCGGAGTTCAGCACGCGCGCCGTCGAGACCAGGACGATCCAGACCAGGGACACCGGCACCAGGATCTTCCAGCCTAGGGTCATGAACTGGTCGTACCTGATGCGCGGCAACGTGCCCCGCAGCCAGACGAAGCCGAACATGAAGATCAGGATCTTGATGAAGAACCAGATCAGCGTGATCCAACCCTCGTTCGCTCCCGGGATCCGCGAGACCGGCCAGGGTGCACGCCATCCGCCCAGGAAGAGCGTGGTGGCGATCGCCGAGACGTTGATCATGTTGATGTACTCGGCCAGGAAGAAGAGGCCGAAGCGCATCGAGGTGTACTCGGTGTTGAAGCCGCCGACGAGCTCGCCCTCGGCCTCGGCCATGTCGAACGGCGCGCGGTTGGTCTCCCCGACCATCGAGACGCAGTAGACGATGAACGACACCGGCAGCAGCCAGATGTACCAGCCGCCGGTCTGCTGGTTGACGATCGCCGAGGTGGACAGCGTGCCGGCGTAGAGGAACACCGCGACGAAGGACAGACCCATCGCGACCTCGTAGGAGATCAACTGGGCCGCCGATCGGAGGCCGCCGAGCAACGGATAGGTGGAACCGGAGGCCCACCCGCCGAGCACGATGCCGTAGACGCCGATCGACGAGAAGGCGAGCGCAGCCAGCACTCCGACGGGGAGGTCCGTCATCTGCAGGGCGGTCTGGTGACCGAACATCGACACCTGGCCGCCGAGCGGGATGATCGAGAAGATCAGGAACGCCGGGATGGCGGACATGATCGGTGCCGCGATGAAGACGATCTTGTCGGCGCGGGCCGGGATCATGCCCTCCTTGAAGATCAGCTTCAGTGCGTCGGCCAGCGATTGGAGCGCGCCGAACGGGCCGTTCCAGTTGGGCCCGGGGCGATGCTGCATGCGCCCGACGACCTTGCGCTCGAACCAGATCGCGAACAGCGTCAGCAGGAGCAGCAGGACGAAGATGATCACGGCCTTGATCAGCATCAACCACCAGGGGTCGCCGGCCAGCAGTGCCTGCGTCGAACCGTCGTTGCTGACGCCCGGACCGATGTCGGACGCGAACGGTGCCCGTGCACCCAGGATGCTCATCAGCGGTTCAGCCCTTCTCCGGCGGTGACGTGCACGCGGTCGGCCGCGACGGCACCGATCAGAGCACCGAGCGGCGTTGCGTTGATCCGGCCCGGCAGCCAGACCACGCCGTCGGCCATCGTGGTGATCGCCAGCGGGAGGGTGACCACCCCGCCGGCCGGACCGGTGACCTTGACCGGGTCCCCGTCGCCGAGGTCGAGCCGGGCCGCGCTGGCCGGCGACAACCGGACGACGTCGGGTTTCGCGGTACCGGCCAGATGGGGCTCGCCGTCCAGCCCGCGGCTCCCGTCCAGCGCCATCCGCCAGCTCGCCACGAGAAATGCCTGATCGTCCGCGCTGATCAACTTGGACGTTCTGGGACTGGTGGGACTGGAGTCGACGAGTTCGTCAGCGCGGTCGCTCTTCCCGGCCCACACCCCGAGGCGACCCATGTCGGCGCGGGCCGCGATCGGGGTCTGGGTGTAGAGATCGACGTCCATCTCGACGCCGAGCGTGTCCAGTATGCGGCCCTCGTCCAGGGTGCCGAACTCGGCGAGCGCGGCACCGAACGGTCGGTTCCGGCCCTCCCAGTTGACGAACGAACCCGCCTTCTCCGCCACGGCGGCGACCGGGAACACCACGTCGGCCAACTCGGTGACGGCGCTGCGGCGGAGTTCGAGGCTGACCACGAATCCAGCGGCGGCGATCGCGGCCAGGGCGGCGGCCGGATCGGGCAGATCGGAGAGTTCGACCCCCCCGATCAGCAGACCGGCCAGTCCGCCCGCTCCGACGGCGTCCAGAATTCCTGACGTGTCCCGACCGGGTTCGACCGGAACCGGTGCGCTCCAGGCCGTTTCGACCTCATGACGGGCGCCCTCGTCGGACACCGGCCGGCCACCGGGCAGCAGATTGCCGATCGCACCGGCGTCCAGCGCCCCACGCTCGCCGGCCCGACGCGGCACCCAGGCGAGCCGTGCGCCGGTGGCGTCGGCGAAAGCGCCCACCGCAGTGAGCAGGCCGGGGATCTCGGCGGCCCGCTCACCGACGAGCACCACCGCACCGGCGGCCCGCACCGCGGCCGCGGCCCGGAGGTGGGCTTCCTCGGACTGGGCTCCGGCATCTCCCCCACCGGCGCCGGTGGACCCGTCGGCCGACAGGCGTTCCAGCAGGGAGGCTTCCGCACCGGGCACGGCGGTGAGCAGGGTCCCCGCCATCTTCTCCAGCCCGCGGGAGAGCACGCTGCCGACCGAGAAGACCGGCACACCCCGGCGGGAGGCCTTGCGCAGTCGCAGGAACAGGATCGGCGACTCCTCTTCCGGTTCCAGCGCCACCAGCAGCACGGCCGGCGCCTTCTCCAGGGACGCGAAGGTGACGCCACCGGTGTCGGGGGTCACCCCGGTCACCCTGGCCGCCAGGAAGGCAGCCTCCTCGGCGGAATGAGCCCGTGCACGGAAGTCGATGTCGTTGGTGCGCAACGCCAGTCGGGTGAATTTCGCGTAGGCGTAGGCGTCGGTGACGGTCAGCCGGCCGCCGGGCAGCACGCCGACCCCACCGGTGTCCCGGGCTGTCGCCAGCCCGGCCGCAGCGGCGGACATCGCTTCGGTCCACGACACGGGCGACAACTCGCCGTCGGCGCCGCGGACCATCGGGCGGAGGATGCGGTCACCGGTCCCGGTGTAGGCGAAGGCGAAACGGCCCTTGTCGCAGTTCCACTCGTCGTTGACCTCCGGATCGGAGGCGGCCAGCCGGCGGGTCACCCCGACGGAGCGGTGATCGGTCCGCTGCGCGCAGCCGTCGGCGCAGTGCTCGCAGACGGTCGGCGTGGAGACCAGGTCGAACGGGCGGGAACGGAACCGGTAGGCGGCCGAGGTCAGCGCGCCGACCGGACAGATCTGGATGGTGTTGCCCGAGAAGTACGACTGGAACGGCTCGGCCGAGTTGATCCCGATCTGTTGCGCAGAGCCGCGTTCCAGCAGATCGATGAACTGGTCTCCGGCGATCTGGTCGGAGAAACGGGTGCAGCGCTGGCAGAGCACGCAGCGCTCCCGGTCCAGCAGGATCTCGGTCGAGATCGCGATCGGCTTGGTGAACACCCTCTTGGCCTCGTGCATCCGGGATTCGGCGGACCCGTTGGCCAGGGTCTGGTTCTGCAGCGGGCACTCGCCGCCCTTGTCGCAGATCGGGCAGTCCAGCGGGTGGTTCAGCAGCAGGAACTCCAGGTTGGAACGCTGCGCCTTGGCAGCCACCGGCGAGGTGACCTGCGTGTGCACCACCATGCCGTCCGCGACCGTCTGGGTGCAGGACGCCTGCGGCTTCGGCATCGGGCGTCCGCCCATCTCGACCTCGACCAGGCACTGCCGGCAGGCACCGACCGGCTCCAGCAGGGGGTGGTCGCAGAAGCGCGGGATGGCCGTCCCGATGCGTTCGGCGGCCCGGATGATCAGCTCGCCCTTGGGCGCATCGACCACGACGCCGTCGATGGTCAGCCGCACATAACCTGCGGGCACCGGCTTCTCCTGCGGCACCGCCGGCGGGTTGACGGTCTGGGTCATCAGTGTGCCCCGACCAGGAGTCGCGATTCGACGACCGGAGCCGTCCGCCCGGTGACCAGATCCTCGAACTCGTGACGGAAGTACTTGAAGCTGGACAGGATCGGCGTCGCCGCGGCGTCACCGAGAGCGCAGAACGAGCGCCCGGCGATGTTGCCGGCGGCATCGGAGAGCGTGTCCAGGTCCTCCAGGGTCCCCGAGCCGGAGACCACCCGGCGCAGGATCTGCACCAGCCAGCCGGTGCCCTCCCGGCACGGTGTGCACTTGCCGCACGACTCGTGCTTGTAGAACTCCAGCCACTTCCAGACGGCCCAGGGCACCGACACGGTCTCGTTGAAGCACATCAGCGCGGTGGTGCCGAGCATCGACCCGGCGGCGGCGACATCGTCGAAGGACAAAGGGACGTCGAGATGCTGCGGGGTGAAGATCGGTGTCGAGGAACCCCCCGGGGTGAAGAACTTCAGGGGGATCCCGTCCAGCATGCCGCCGGCGGACTCCAGCAACTGACGCAGGGTGGTACCCATCGGTGCCTCGTACTGGCCCGGCCGGGTGACGTGCCCGGACAGCGAGTAGATCTTGGGGCCGGGCGACTTCTCGGTCCCCATCGACCGGTACCAGTCGCTGCCGCCGAGCACGATGGGCGGCACCGACATGATCGTCTCGACGTTGTTGACCACCGTCGGGCTGGCGTACAGGCCGGCGACGGCGGGGAACGGAGGCTTCAGTCGCGGCTGGCCGCGGCGGCCCTCCAGCGAGTCCAGCAGGGCCGTCTCCTCGCCGCAGATGTACGCGCCGGCGCCGGCGTGGACCACGATCTCGAGGTTGAAACCCGTGCCGAGGATGTTCCGGCCCAGGAAACCGGCGGCCCTGGCCTCGTTCACCGCATGGGTCAGGCGGCGCAGCGAATGGATCGCCTCACCGCGGACGTAGATCGCGCAGAACTCGCTCCGGATGGCGAAGCAGGTGATGATGCAGCCCTCGATCAGCGCATGCGGATCGGCCATCATCGAGGGGATGTCCTTGCAGGTACCGGGTTCTCCCTCGTCGGCGTTGACCACCAGGTAGTGCGGTTTGCCGTCGCCCTGGGGCAGGAACGACCACTTGAGACCGGTCGGGAAACCCGCTCCACCGCGACCGCGCAGGCCGGAGTTCTTCAGCAGCTCGACCACCCGGCCGGGCTCGACGGCGAGCGCTTTCGGCAGGGCCTCGTACCCGTCCAGACGACGGTAGGTCCTGATCGACCAGGACTCGGGGGAGGCCCAGCGGCGGGTCAGCACCGGGGTCATCGTGGCCGGTCCGGACGCCGGTGCGGGAGCGGTGGGCGAAACGGGCTTGTCTGCTGTGGTCATGACGTCACTTCTTCTCCGGGAGCGGCGGAAATTCGACGTGGTCGGGCATGGCCGGCGCGGTCTGGCCGGTGTGCTCGGCGAGCACCGAACCGCGCAGGGTCATCGGCGAGACAGAGGGACCGGCCACCTCCGCCACGAGATCCGGCATGATGCCGGCGATCTCGAGTTCGATGGTGCGGAAGTCCGACAGCGGCGCACCTCTGGTCGGCGCGGGCTTCTGACCGGCCTGCAACGCGGTGATCAGATCCAGTGCCCCGTCAGGGGTCTGGTTGTCGTAGTACTCGTAGTTGACCTGCAGCACCGGGCCGTGATCGCACGCCGCCAGGCACTCGGCCGTCTCCAACGTGATGGAGCCGACGGCCCCGGGTTCACCGGCGGTCTCCTCGTGACCGACTCCGAGGTGGGCCGACAGCGTCGAGAAGATCGCGTCGCCGCCCAGCACCGCGCACAGCGCGTTGGTGCAGACGCTGACCAGGTGCTCCCCGCACGGGGTGCGCTTGTACATCGTGTAGAACGTCGCCACCGCCGACACCTCCGCGGAGGTGAGGGACAGCTTGGCGGCGCAGAACTCGATGCCGGGCTGGCTGACGAAACCTTCGACCGATTGCACCAGATGCAGCAGGGGGAGCAACGCCGATCTCGAATACGGGTAGCGACTGATCAGCTCGGCGGCACGGTCGTGGGTCAGGCGGTCGAAAACGACGTCGGTGGCCAGGAACTCGGGTACCCCGATCCTGCGGTGCGCTGCTGTCGTCACCGGTCCACCCCACCCATCACCGGGTCGATGGACGCAACGGCTGCGACGACGTCGGCGATCAGGCTGCCCTCGCTCATCGCCGGCATGGCCTGCAGATTCACGAAACCCGGGTCCCGCAGGTGCACCCGGAACGGTTTGGTACCGCCGTCGGAGACGACGTGGCACCCCAGTTCGCCGCGCGGGTTCTCGATCCCCACGTAGGCCTGGCCGGCCGGCACGTGGAATCCCTCGGTGACCAGCTTGAAGTGGTGGATCAGCGATTCCATCGAGCTGCCCATGATCTTCTTGATGTACTCGAGCGAGTTGCCCATCCCGTCGGAGCCGATGGACAGCTGCGCCGGCCAGCCGATCTTCTTGTCCTGCACCATCACCGGGCCCGGCTCGGCCAGCTTGGCCACCGCCTGCTTCATGATCTTCAGGGACTCGTGCATCTCGGCGACCCGGAGCAGGTAGCGGGCGTAGCAGTCCGCGTCGGTCGAGGTGGGCACCTCGAAGTCGTACTCCTCGTAGCCGCAGTAGGGCATCGTCTTGCGCAGATCCCACGGGAGGCCGGCCGATCGGAGAACCGGCCCGGTGATGCCCAACTGCATGCAGGCCTCCAGCGGCAGGATCCCGACACCCTTCGTCCGCATCTTCCAGACCGGTTGCCCGGTCAGCAATTTGTCGTACTCCGGGAGTCGCGTCTCCATCTTCGCGATGAACGCGTTGATGTGGTCGATCGAATCGGCCGGCAACTCCTGGGCCACTCCGCCCGGCCGGATGAAGGCCATGTTCATCCGGAGCCCAGTGAGGAACTCCATCAGATGCAGGGCCTCCTCACGCTCCCGGAAGCCCATCGTCATCCCGGTGAGAGCGCCCAGTTCCATACCGCCCGTGGCGACCGCGACGAGGTGCGAGGAAATGCGGGTGAGCTCCATCAGCAGCACCCGGATCACCTGTGCGCGGCGCGGAACCTCGATCTCCAGGAGCTTCTCGATCGCCATGCAGTAGGCGGCCTCGTTGAAGGCCGGCGAGAGGTAGTCGGCGCGGGTGACGAAGGTGACGCCCTGGGTCCACGAGCGGAACTCGCAGGACTTCTCGATCCCGGTGTGCAGGTAGCCGATCACCGACCGCGCCTGCACCACCGTCTCCCCCTCGATCTCCAGGATCAGCCGGAGCACGCCATGGGTGGACGGGTGCTGCGGACCCATGTTGACGATGATCCGTTCGTCGGAATCGCCGCCGTCACCGAAGTTGCCGTCGGCCAGCATGTCGTCCCAGTCGCCGCCGGTGACGGTGAAGACGCGCCCCTCGGTGGTCGCCGTGCCACGTGCGACACGTGGCTCGCCACCACGGATGTCGTCCGGCAGGAAGTCCTCGGCGAAGACCGGATCCTGGTAGTCAGTCACGTCGATCACTCACGAGTAACTCCTTCGCTGGTCCGGCGCCGGGATCTCCGCGCCCTTGTATTCCACCGGGATGCCGCCCAGCGGATAGTCCTTGCGTTGGGGATGCCCGTCCCAGTCGTCCGGCATCAGGATGCGGGTCAGTCCCGGATGCCCGTCGAAGATGATGCCGAACATGTCCCACGTCTCGCGCTCGTGCCAGTCGGCCGTCGGATACGTGGCGACGGCGCTGGGCACATGCGGGTTGTCGACGCCGACCGCGACCTCGATCCGGATTCGCCGGCGGTAGGTCATCGAGGTCAGCTCGTACACCACGTGCAGCCGGCGCGGCACGTCAGGTCCGTAGTCGACGCCCGAGATGGACGAGGCCAGCTCGAATTTCAGCGAGGAATCGTCCCGCAGCGCCCAGAACAGTGCCGAGAGATGCTCCCGGCCGAAGTAGAAGGTGATCTCGCCGTTGGCCACCGTCGTCTGGATCAGCGCCGACGACGGGATCGAACGCTCGACCATCGCCGCGGCCAGTGCGTCGGCGACCTCGTCGAAGCTTCCTCGACCCTGGTCGGAGCCACCGGTGCGCTCGCCCCTCGCTCCGCGGGGTCCCGGCCCACCGAACGGCCGTTCCGCCGGGGCCGGCGCATAGGGCTGGCTGACGAGAAGTCCGAACCCCGAGGTGTCGCCCGAGCCGTGCACGCCGAACATCCCGGTCCGCTCGACGCCCACCGGGGCGACCCCGGGACCGGTCGGTCCGTTCAGCGCCGCAGACGCGAGATCCGTTCCGGGGACCGGGGTCTGATGCCGCGCGTCGGTGGTCCCACCCGCCGGGGAGGTGGCCGGCGAGTCCACCGAGGAGACGGCCCCCGGGGCCAGATCACCCGGCTGCTCGGAGGACGATGCGGCCGCGGGATCCTGGGGGCCGGTCACGGGCGGACCGCCTTCCAGGCGTCGCTCTCGACCGCCGACGCGGAGGCCGCCAGCTGGGCGTCGCTGGGTGGACGCTGACCGTGGACGACGCCGTTGCGGCCGTAGCGCACCGACGACGGAACGAGATCGGTGCGGACGCCGAGCCTCTCGCCGGCCCGGACCGGCCCCATCGGCTCGTCCATGATCTTCGCGTGCAGCTTGAGGATGGCGTCGATCAACATCTCCGGCCGCGGCGGGCAGCCCGGCAGGTACATGTCCACCGGGACGATGTGATCGACACCCTGCACCACGGCGTAGTTGTTGAACATGCCACCGGAGGAAGCGCACACGCCCATCGCGATGACCCATTTCGGCTCGGCCATCTGGTCGTAGATCTGCCGGAGCACCGGCGCCATCTTCTGGGTCACCCGTCCGGCCACGATCATCAGGTCGGCCTGACGCGGGGACGCCCGGAAGACCTCCATGCCGAACCGGCCGAGATCGTAGCGGGGAGCGCCGGTCGTCATCATCTCGATGGCGCAGCAGGCCAGGCCGAAGGTGGCCGGGAACAGCGACGCCTTGCGCGTCCAGTTGACCAGCTTTTCGACGCCGGTCAGCAGGATGCCGTTCGGGAGCTTTTCTTCAAGACCCATGACGGAATTCCTCTCGGATGCTCGGCATCGTCGCCTCACTGCTGCGCAGGGCTGCAAGCCGTCGGCCTGCAACAAAATGCTCCATCGTGCAAAAGCAACTGCAAACTACGTCAGTCCCAGTCGAGCCCTCCACGCCGCCAGACGTAGGCGTACGCGCAGAACACCGTGACGATGAACAATCCCATCTCGATCAGCCCGAAAACCCCTAGTGCCACAGCACTCTGGGCCCACGGGTAGAGAAAGATGATCTCGATGTCGAAGACGATGAACAACATCGCCGTCAGGTAGAACTTGATCGGGAAGCGGCCCGCGGTGCCGGCCGGCAGGGGCGTCGGCTCGATACCGCACTCGTAGGCGTCCAGCTTGGCGCGGTTGAACCGGCTCGGACCCAGTTTGTCGGTCACCACGGTGGCGTTGGTGACGGCGAAGCCGCCGGCCACCACCAGCAATATCAAAATCGGCAGATACGCACTCATCGATACTCCTGACCCTTCCCTGCGTCCCCTTGCGGAGCCGGAACCACCATCACCACTATGTACTGCCGGGGCCGGTCTCCCGACCACCTGGCACCCTAGCCGCCGGGCGGCTAGACGCTGGGCACCATCCTGGTCAGCGAACGGACGACCTTGTCCGCCCAGTCGCCGTCGCGGCTGTCGTACAACCCCGCCAGCAGCTTCATCACCAGGTACATCAACCGCTTGCGCGGAAGTCCGAGCCGGGTCGCCGTCGCCATGATGGACGGCTTGCCGATCAGGTGGGAGAACAGACCGCCGAGCCGGTAGTACGAGCCGAGATGGTCCTTCATGGCCGTGGCGTACCCCTGCAGAGCCGCCTCCCGGCTGACCCCCTCTGGCCTCCCGAGCGCCTGCAGGATCGCCTCGGCGGCCATGGCCGCGGATTCCATCGCGTAGGCGATGCCCTCGCCGTTGAACGGGTTGACCGACCCGCCGGCGTCACCCAGGAGCACGAGACCGTCGGTGTAGTGCGGGGTCCGGTTGAATCCCATCGGAAGGCCGGCGCCGCCGATCCCGCCGATCGCGTTCTCCTCGCGCAGGCCCCACTCCTCCGGGGTGCCGTCGAGCCACGTCCTGAGCAGTTTGCGGTAGTCGGTCTTGCCGAAGGCCTTCGAGGAGTTGAGCATGCCGAGGCCGACGTTCACCGTGCCGTCACCGAGACCGAAGATCCAGCCGTAGCCCGGGAGCAGCTTCGGGTCCGACGGATTGGACCGGTCCCAGAGCTCCAGGTGCGATTCCAGGTAGTCGTCGTTCGTCTTGAGCGGGGAGTGGTAGTACCGCCGGACGGCAACGCCCAGCGGTCGGTCGTCACGCTTGTTGATGCCCATCCCGAGTGCGATGCGCGCCGACACTCCGTCGGCCGCCACCACCAGCGGGGCGTGGAAGGACACCGGGCCGTTCTCCGTCCTGGCCTCGACCCCGACGACACGGCCGGTCCGCTCGTCCCGGATCGGGCCGGTGACATTGGTGCCGACGTGCAGCCGGGCCCCGGCCTTGACCGCCATCTCGGCCAGCATCTGGTCGAAGTCGCGGCGGGGACGGACGAGACCGAAATCGGGGTAGTCCTGCAAGGTCGGCCACGGGAGTTCGAGGCGGGTGCCGCCACCGACCACTCGCAGGCCCTTGTTGCGCAGCCAGTCGTCGCCGGAGACGTCCACACCCAGCGCCAACAACTGCTTGGTGCCTCGCGGGGTGAGGCCATCGCCACAGACCTTGTCGCGCGGAAAGACCGATTTCTCCAGCAGCAGCACGTCGATGCCGGAGCGGGCGAGATAGATGGCCGCTGTCGACCCGGCCGGTCCGGCCCCGACGATGATGACGTCGGCGCTGGTGTCGGGGTGCTTCGCGGCGGTCGGGCGGAAATCACTGGGCTCTGAGTTGCTCGATGTCTGGGTCACAACATTCCACTATCCCTTCACGCCGGCCTGACCGCCGGTCCTCGGGGGTGTGCGGCAGCAGGCCCCGGTCCGACGTCGTGAACGAGTTTGTGAATCCGTTCACTAAGTGGCGCTGGCCCAGTGTAAGACGGCTCACACGATGTGGGAAACGGCGGGGGGCCCGACGCGCCGCAGGATGCAGGACGCTCGGTGCCGGCCGGCCGTGGCTCGGAGTGGATCTTGCTCGGAGCAGCCCGGCCGGAGCGTGCCTCAGGGGTTGGTGCGCACCGCGTGGTGCAGGGCGACCACGCCGAAAGTCATGTTCTTCCAGGCAACCTCGCCCCAACCGGAGCGGGTGATCATCCGCGCCAGCGTCGGCTGGTCCGGCCAGGAATTGATGGTCTCACCCAGGTAGGTGTAGGCCTCCGGGTTCGAGGAGAAACGGCCGGCCAGCCGTGGCAGCACGTGCGCGAGGTACCAGCGGTAGAGGAAGCCGATCGGCGCCGGGCGGGGTGACGAGAACTCGCAGACCAGGAGTTCTCCCCCCGGTCTGGTGACCCTCGCGAACTCGGTGAGGGCCGCGCCGGGGTCCTGCACATTGCGTAGTCCGAAGGAGATGGTGACGGCGTCGAAGCTCCCGTCCGCGAACGGCAGGTGCATGGCGTCTCCGGCGACCTTGGGCACGCCCCGCGAGGCTCCGGCCTGCAGCATGCCGAGCGAGAAGTCGGCCGCCACGCTCCAGGCGCCGCTCTGGGCGAGTTCCTCGGTGGAGACCGCCGTGCCGGCGGCCACGTCGAGCACCTTGCGACCCGGCATCAGGTCCAGCGCCCGCACGCTGTGCCGGCGCCAACGCCGGTCCTGCGCGAACGACAGCAGGGTGTTCGTCCGGTCGTAGCGACCGGCCACCCCGTCGAACATCGCCGCGACCTGCCGCGGGTTCTTCTCCAGTCCGGCGCGTCCCATGCCCAGAGCGTACCGATCGGCGGCGCGGGCTCGACGGCTCCGGCCGTGATGCTCGACCGGGCCGGGGCCGCGGCGCGGAGACGTTGATCACTCAAACTGCACCACAGATTCACCGCAAAGTGACCGGCTCGACACACCCGGTCTGCAAACTGGGGAGATGGCCTCTCCCGCACTGGCGTCCGCCGGCTTGATCTCGCGTGCCCTCGACGTCGCGGGGCGGCTCGCGAACGACGCGGCCGAAGTGATCACCGCCACGGCCGGTCGGATGGCCTCGCCGGGGGCGAAAGCCCATCCTTTCGACTGGGTCACCGAGACCGATCGAACGCTCGAGCGACACACGCGCCGGGTCATCGCCGCCGAGTTCCCTGGCAGCGCCGTGCTGGGCGAGGAGTACGGCGGGTCCACCGGCCCCGATCCACTGGCCCTGCCGGGTGAACCGGGTGGCCCCGAGCACCTGTGGATCGTGGACCCGGTCGACGGCACGGCCAACTACGTGGCCGGCATCCCGTGGTGCTGCTACTCGTTGGCGCTGGTCGACGAGCAGGGGCCGCTGGTCGGCGTCATCGCCGATCCCTACCAGGGCCAGATCTATGCGGCCGCCCGCGGGCTCGGGCTACGGGCCAACGGGCGCAGGGTGCCCCCCAGCACGCTGACCTCGCTGGCCGGATCGCTGGTGTTCGCCGAGCCGAGCAAACCCGGAGAGCGGCCCGACCTCGGTCAGCTCATCGTCGGGACCAGGGCGGCACACGCCGGACTGCGGATGGTCGGATCATCGGCGCTGGCGATCACCCAGGTCGCGCTGGGGCGGGCAGCCGTCGCGATCCTCCCGTCGGCCGGATACCACGTCTGGGATGTCGCCGGCGCGCTGATCCTGGCACTGGAGGCCGGGATGACGGTCTGCGATCTGGAGGGCAACGAGAGCCTGCTACCGCTGGACGGGCTGATCGTGGCCGTCCCGGCGCTGGCCGATCAGGCGATCGAGCTCGTCAGGGGTTTGAACTCTTCAGGGTTTTGACTCTTCAGGAGGTCGAGCTCGTCAGGGGGTCGAGCCGAGTCGCAGCGGATCGGGCCGGATCGCTGCCCGCGACGCTATCGCACGCCATCGACGGCGCAGCACCAGGTTGGCGCCCAGGGCCACCAGCCAGGTGACCCCGAGCGTGATCAGCAGAATCAGATTGCCGACGGCCGCGGTGCGTCCGGCCACTCTGACGATCGTCGGGTCGAGCGTCGAATACTCGATCTTGAACTTCTGCCCGACCGACAGCAGTCCCGGATAGAGCACCCCGTCCGGAGGGCGGATGGTGACACCGCCGCCGTCGACGAACTCGATGCCCGTGTGCAGCGCCGAGAGGGAGAGCACCGTCGCCGTCGCAGTCCCCAGGTGCTGATCGATCCGGCGATCGTCGAGTCGGCTTCCAGCGGCCAGGGCCGCGATCATCAGCGTCACCGCGAGGGCCGCGCCCAGCACGATGCGGGACGCCAGGAGCCAGCCGGATCCGGGGGCGGCCCGCCGGATCCTGATCCTCCTGACCGGCAGCCGGACCGGCCGGGGCGCGGTCGCGACAGGTGGCAGGGCCCCGGTCGGCCGCGCCGTCCCGGGTCCGATCGCCGGCGGGGTCACGGACGGAGTCGCCGCCGGCGTCACCGGTGGGGGAACGTCAGCGGACACCGCGTGAGTGTAGGGCGCAGGTACCGCTCTCGACCGGCCGTGGCGGTGCTCCCACGTGGCCCCTGTCTCAGCTCCGGGGGTCCGGTCGCGGCGCGGACTATCCTGGACCATCGTGTCCGCATCTCCCGCAGCCCCGGCTCAAATCCGGGCCATCAGCCGCCCGTTGCCGATGCCGCTCGACCTGGTCGCGCTCGCTCCGGCATCCCGGGGTGCGCTGTCGTTCCTGCGGAACGGCGAGGGTCTGATCGGCTGGGGAGAGCACGCCCGGATGACGGCCAAGGGCCCGGAAGCCGCGTCCGAGATCCGCTCCTGGTTCGACGGGGTCGTCGCCGATCTGTCGGTGTCCGACCCGGTCGGGCTCCCTGGCAGCGGCCCGATCGCCTTCGTCTCGCTCGGGTTCGACGACACCGACGTGTCGGTCGCGATCGTGCCGTCGGTGGTCATCGGTGTTCGCGGCACCACGGCGTTCAGCACGGTGATCGGTGACTCGGCACTCGGTGAGCCGACACCGGTGCGGTCCCCCGGCACCATCAGCTACTCCGACGCCTCGATGTCGGTGGCCGGGTTCACCTCGGCCGTCGCCGCCGCCACGGAACGCATCAGGTCCGGCGAACTCTTCAAGGTGGTGTTGGCCCACGACCTGGACGCGACCGCCGAGTACGAGGTGGACGAGCGGTTCCTGCTCCGCCGTCTCGCCGCGGCCTACCCGAGCTGCTGGACGTATGCCGTCGACGGGCTGATCGGGGCAAGTCCGGAGACCCTCATCCGCCGGGTCGACGGCGAGATCACCTCCCGGGTGCTCGCGGGAACGGCGTGGGCCGAGCACGCGGACGACACGGTGGCCGCCGACCTGATGCTCAGCCGGAAGGATCTGGCCGAGCACGCTTTCGCCGTCGATTCGGTGGCCGCGGTGCTGCGCGAGGTCATCCCGGATCTGCAGGTACCCGTCGGGCCGCACCCCCTGACGCTTGCGAACCTGACCCATCTGGCCACCGACATCAGCGGGCACCTACCGACCGGCGGGCCCAGTGCCCTGGAGCTGGCCGCGATGCTGCATCCGACCGCCGCTGTCGGCGGGACCCCCACAGACGTTGCACGCCAAATGATCCGGGAGCTCGAACCAGCTCCGCGCGGCCGGTACGCCGCGCCGGTCGGCTGGCTCGATGCCTCCGGCGACGGCGAGTTCGCGATCGCCCTGCGTTGCGCCTCGGTGGCCGGACACACCGTCCGGATGATCGCCGGCTGCGGCATCGTCGCCGATTCCGACCCGGAGACCGAGGCCCGCGAGGCCCAGGTCAAGATGATCCCGATCCGCGACGCACTGGAAGCCGGACGCTGATCCACCGTGCCGTCCAGCCTGTGCACCGTGCCGTCCAGCCTGTGCTCAGCCCCTGACTGCTCTGGACACGGCGGCGCGGATCCGGCTGTGTAACTCGCGTAGATCGGTCCGGCCGGTGGGCACCTCGACCACCCTGATTCCGGTCGGGTCGGCGATCGCCTCGGCCAGTTCGTCCGCGGAGGACACGAGCACGTGCTCCCAGCCGGCCGCTTCCACCACGCCGGCCAGCTGGACGTCGTGGGGTGTCCCGAAGACCCGCTCGAATGCTCTGGCGTACAGCGGTTCTCCCGGCTCCAGCGTGTGGAAGATGCCGCCACCCCCGTTGTTGGAGACGACGATGGTCAGGTCGGGGCGGGGTTCGTGAGGACCGATCACCAGGCCCGTCATGTCGTGCAGGAAGGTCAGATCGCCGAGGAGCGCGACGGTCGGACCCGCGTCAGGGCCGGCCCCCAACGCCACGCCGACCGACGTCGAGACGGTGCCGTCGATGCCGGCCACGCCGCGATTGGCCACCAGTCGCAGCCCGTCCCGCGGCGCCGACGACAACCCGACATCGCGAGGCGGCTGCGACGACCCGAGCATCAGGGTCGAACCGTCGGGGAGCAGGGACACCAGCTGAGCCGCCAACCGCGGCGAGCAGGCGATGTCCATGTCACCCACCACCTGCGAGATCTGTTGGGCAGCAGCGGCTTCCGCCTCCCTCCAGAAGCCGACGAACTCGGTGTCCCCCGGTCCGGACAGCGGTGCCAGCACCGGCGCCACCCGCCGGGCCCTGCCCGTCGGATCGGCGAAGCCGAACGGCGAGGCGAGCACGTCCACAGCGATCATCGAATCAGCCAGCAGCGCCGTGATCTGGCGGTACATGGTCGGTCGGCCGAGCACCACCACACGATCCGGCAGTCCGGGTTCCAGGAACCCGGGCACGGCCAACAGGTGCATTCCGGCCGAGATGACCGCCGATCCAGCGGCGCCGCCGGCCTCGGAGATCACCACGTGGCCGAGGGCCGCCAACGGCCCGGCGGCCGGGTGGGTCAGGTCCCCCAGGAACAGGACGCGCTCGCCCTCGGCCGGAGCCGGAATCATTCCTACCCGGCCGGCGGGAACGTCGACACCGGCCAGGACCTCGTCCGGGGCGGCGGTGTCGATGGCCGTCCACGGAAGCGACGCGCCGGTCGGACTCGCGCGGCCCTCCAGCGTCTCCGGCCAGCCGGCTTCCGACTCGTCGGGCATCAGCGGCTCCACCAGCGGCACGTCGAGCTGCACCGGCCCGGCGAAACCCGTTCCGGAGCCAAGACTGTGCGCAAGGGCCCGGCAGATCATCGAGCGCCACGTGGCGTTCTGGCCGGGCCTGTCGCTCGCGACCCCGAACTCGTGGAAGAAGCGCAACGCCGGCCCGAACACCCCCCGTTGGTCGATGACCTGGTTGGCTCCGACGTCCCGCAGCGCCGGCGGCCGGTCCGCCGACAGCACGAGCAGCGGGACACCTCCGTGATGCGCTTCCAGGACGGCGGGGTGCAGGTTGGCGACGGCGGTACCGGAGGTGGTGACGACCACGACCGGCCGCCCGGAGATGCGGGCGAGTCCGACCGCCAGGAAACCGGCGGTCCGCTCGTCGATGCGGACGTGCAGCCGGAGGCGGCCACGGGAGTCGGCGTCGTACAACGCGATGGACAGTGGGGCGTTCCGCGAACCGGGCGCCAGCACCGCATCGGTGACGCCGCCGGCGATCAGCTCATCGACCAGGACACGGGCAAAGGCCGTCGACGGGTTCACCCCGCCATTCTGGCAGTACGCGCCGCCGCCCGTACGATGGCTCATCATGGCCACGCCCGAGAGTCACCCTCCTGTTGCGAACGCAGCGGCTGCCGGGTCGGTCTCGTCGGATGTGGTGTCGGCCCGTCGGTTCCGGTTCGCGGGGCGGCGATTTCTGAGCCCGCAGGTCTTGCAGTTCGCCCTGTTCGCGGTGAACGGTGCCCTGGTGGCCGTGGTCTACAGCATTGTGGTCTGGTCCCTCATCTCCCTGTCTCCCCGCAGTTTCACGTTCGACGTCGTCATCGCCTACGGCATCAGTGTCGTCGCCAACTATCTCGGGGCCAGGCTGATCTTCCGCAGTGCGACCAGGATGCGCACCCACGTACCCCGCTATCTGACGGTGGTGGCCCTCAACTTCGTCCTGGCCGCGGCCGTGGCCTGGTCGCTCGATTACATCGGTGCCCCACGAATCATTTCCGCCTACGCACCGGTGGTGGTGACGGCGGTCCCGTCGTTCCTCCTCATGCGACGCTGGGTGTTCCGCCCGGAGACGAGTCCCACCGTCAGCTGACGGTCAGGTCGGAGAGCGCGACGTAGAGCTGCCGCACGTCCGGGGGCAAGCGGCAGGCCGGGCTCGACACCCGCAGTCCGACGACCGCTGACCGACCCGGGGCGACCTTCAACTGCAGCTTGATCGGAACGCTCGTCACCGAGCCGACGTCGCGCGTGATGACGCCCGCACCGCTGGTCACCTCTAGAGCGTGTCTGCTAATCAATCGGCGCCTCGACGTTGATGATCTTCCTATGGCGCGTACAGGAGTGATCTCGGACGAGTTCTGGGCGGTGGTCGAGCCGTTGATGCCGGCCTACGGTGGTCGGCGTGGCCGTCCGTGGAACGATCACCGCGAGATGCTCGAGGCGATCTGCTGGCGCTACCGGACGGGCTCGCCGTGGCGGGATCTGCCGACCGAGCTGGGTCGTTGGCAGACGGTGTGGGCACGGCATTTCCGCTGGTCAACCGACGGTACCTATGACCGGATCTTGGTGGCCGCGAAACGGGCTGGGTTTGTCCAGGACGTTGAGGGTGACGCCGTCATCGAGTTGCTGTCGGTGGATTCCACGGTGGTGCGCGCGCACCAGCACGCGGCCGGGGCTCGCAAGAGCGTCACCTCGGAGGTCGTTTCGACGGTCGAGCAGGACACAGGGGGCACCATCGAATGACAAGAATTTTCCGGTCGAACCCGCTGACCACGCGTTGGGCCGATCCCGGGGCGGTCTGTCGACGAAGATCCATTCCTTGACCGATCAGCGGGCCTGCCCTGTGACGGTGATCCTGACGCCCGGCCAGGCCGGCGACAATCCCCAGTTGGTGCCGTTGTTGGATCTGCACCGCCGGCAGCAGCGGGGCGTTCGGGCCCGCCGGTTCCGGGTACTGGCCGATCGCGCGTATTCGCATCCCTCCACTCGGAAGGAGTTGCGGCGCAGACGTATCGGCAACACCATTCCGCAGCGCAGTGACCAGCAGGCCCATCGTCAGGCGAAGGGTTCACGCGGTGGCCGCCCACCAGGATTTGAAGCCGAGGAGTACAAACGCCGCAACGCCGTCGAACGCGGATACGCCCGTCTGAAACAGTGGCGCGGCATCGCCACCCGCTATGACAAACACGCCCTGACATTCCTTGGCGGTGTCCATCTGGCCGCCAGCGTGCTGCACCTCCGCTGAATTACCAGACACGCTCTAGTCGCGCGGTGAGCCCGCGGCACGGCGGCGCCAGGACAGTCATCGAGAGGGTGACGACCGACGAGGGACTGGCGCGGTTCGTCACGGTCACCGCGCCCACCGGTGAGGTCAACCAGTAGTGCACCTGGCCACCCACCCCGTCGTTCCCGGAGGAGCCGGCCGTCACCGCGACACCCAGCGGTGAGCTGAACTGCGTGGCGGTCGCGGGAACGAGATCGGTCACCGGGGCAACGATGGACCGCGAGCAGCCGGCCGCCAGGACGGCGCAGAGGAGGGCCGCGATCGTGGTCGGGATCGATCGATTCATCATTCTGCGCCGACGACCTCTGCCCCGATCACTTCTGCACAGCGCAGACGCTCGGCCGACGCAGCAACACGTAGCCGCCGCCGAGATCCGTGTACGCGGTCTCCCCCGGTGCCAGCATGTCCCTCCGGGTCACGGTGCAGGTGGAAGGAGAGGTGACCGGCGTGTAGTAGGACGGACTGGACAGGATCACCACAGCCGTCGGCAGTATGGAACCTGCGGCCATCGTCTCGAAACCTGAACCGAGGCGCACATTCACGCTGGACAATCCCGCGAGAACGGGGGACCTGGCCAGATCCACCAATCCCGCCGGGGTCAGGAAAGATGCGGCCAGAGCCGTCTGCGGCCGTCCCTGGCCCGTCACGACCGCCTTCTGCCAATTCAGCGCCGGGCTCAGCAGCACCACTCCGACGGACAGCACCATCAGGCTCCTACCGAGGCGACGTCGACCGAACTTCAGGACGCTGAGAGCCGGATAGCACAACACCAGAGCCAGTGGCAGGAGGAAGGATTCCATCTTCCAGGTCTGATATCGAATCGGTCCGTAGACGACCACGCAGGCCAGTGAGACGGCGACGCAGCCAAGGGTCAGCACCGCGGTGATGATGACCGACTCCCGCATCCCGTGTCGCCACGAGGCGGTCAGGCCCAGGATCACGACCGCCGCGGCGAGCGCCCAACTCGCCGCCAGCGCGGGGCCTGACGTCGCCTGGCCGAAGCCCGGCGGCCAGAACAACATCGTCTGCGGATCCATCGCCGGGAGCGCGAAGCCCACGACGACGTCGACCTGCTGACGGACCAGGGCAAGAGCGGTGGGCACCGCAACGGCTGACAGCACCAGCGCGGCAGCTACCGAGCCGACCGACCACGCGAGGATGGTGAGGAGTTTCCTCCGGGTCCGGTGACCGACCAGAACGGCGACGAGCACCGACCAGATCGGTAGCAGCCCAGCGATCGGCAGACCCAGGTGTCCGTAGGAGAAGATGCCGAGCGCGCCGCCGCCCACGACTGCGAGTGCTCCTGGAATTCGCCGATGGACATCGGGTCGGCCCAACATCGTCGCACCGGCCAGCGAGGTCGCCACGCTGACCAGGGCGAGCACCCCGCCGAGGAAGTACAGACTGACGAGGTACGTCGACAGCGAGGCCATCGCGGCGACGACCACTGCCGAGGCGACACCTCGCCGGACCGTCGGCCACACCGCTCCGACCAGGGCCCAGAGCGCGATCACGGACAGGCTGACGGCTACGCCCATGGTTGCCATGGCCACCTGCCAGCCGGCCAGCCCGGTTGCCGCCGACACCAGGTTCATCAGGGCCGTCGGACCCATGTAGCTCAGGTGGTGCGCGAACTCGGCGATGTTCATCGAACCGAGATGGTTCGCCAGATGGTTGTCGTGCCGGAAGCCAGAATCGGCTACGTTATCCGACTCCAGGACGTAGTTGGCCAAGTCGGGGTTGAACCCGGTGACCAGCCCGAACCGAACTCCCGCCCGGCCCAGACCGAGCAGAGCGGGAACAATCGTCCAGACGCCGACGAACAAGCCGAGGGGTACGGCGAGAAGATCGGGGTTCGCCGGCCAGGTCTGCCGTCCGGCACGCACTCCACGGATCAGCCGGATGGTCTGCACGACGTCGAACACCAGGACGATCGAGAGCAGGACGACGCAGACCCGAAGGGGTCCGAGCGAGCCGTAACCGGCCAGCGCAGCAACATAGGTGACCAGGCAGATCGCCGTCATCGTCAGGACGGTGACAGCGGCCAACATGGCCGTGGTCATCCGGCCCCGCAGGCCCAACGCGATGGCCGGACCTAGCAGCAACAGCACCACCCAGACGATCAGGGCCGCATTGACCGCCAGCGTCTGCAAACTTCACCCCTGCCAGATCATGTCGCCGCGCACTGCGCGATCGTGCGGTACCCGTCGCCGCTCCAGGAGAGACTATGGGACATGCTGCCGACCCCGGCGTCCTCGCCGCGCGGAAGGGCCGGCCGAACCGATCGTCCCGTGGTGGGGACAGGTCGAGTGCTGAACGGTCACAGCAGGGATGCCACCCGATCGAGGCGGGCCAACCAGAAGGCGGTCGCGGCGGGCCCGGCGGCGAACTCGTCGAAGTTGTCGGGATCGGGCGCCCTGGCCGGCACAGGGAGCATGCCGTCGACGGGGATGAATCCGGTCGAACTCACGTCACCGATCAGCAGACTTGCGGTCCCCAGCCCACAGGCGTGGTCGAGCACCGGAAGCGCTCCGGCGAGGGCCAGGCCGGCGGCCAGTCCGACCGCGCTGTCCACCGCGGAGGACACCACGATCGGCAGGCGGGTCATCTCGGCGATTCGCAGAGCACGGCGCACACCTCCGAGGGGAGCGACCTTCACCACGGCCAGGTCGGCCGCGCCGGCGAGTTTGACACGCATCGGATCCTCCGCGCGGCGGATCGACTCGTCCGCCGCGATCGGGACGTCCACCCGCCGCCGTACGGCGGCCAGATCCTCGATCGTCGCGCACGGCTGCTCGACGTACTCCAGTCCCCCGGCGGCCCGGTCCAACAGTGGAATCGCCTGCAGCGCTTCATCGACCGTCCAACCGGCGTTGGCATCGATCCGAATCTTCCCGGTCGCTCCCAGCGCGTCCCGCACGGCGGCCAGTCGCTCGGCGTCAGCGGCCAGGGAGTTGGCGATACCCAGGCCGGCCACGCCGCCGTCCAGACCGCCCACCTTGACCTTCGCGGTCCGGCATCCAGAGGCACGGACCAGCTCGCCGGCCCGTCCGGGGCTCACCACCGCAATGGTCGTGTTCACTTCGATACTCCCGCGAACCATTGCGGGCCAGGTATTTTCGGCGGTGTCCAGAGCCGCTTCCAGCCACGGAAGGGCGGCCGCGTCGTCGTAGTCGTTGAAGGGTGCGAACTCGGACCAGCCGGCCGGACCCTGCAGGAGCACGCCCTCGCGGACGGTGATTCCGCGAAACCGGTCGTGCAGCGGAATCGCGAACACCTTCGCGGTGGCAAGGACGGCGGCGAGCTGATCAGAGGTCACGGAGTCGATCCTGCTCTCACCGTGCAGCGACGGACAGAACCGGGTCGAATCGGATCGCCGGTGCTGCGCCGGGGGCCGCGAACGACAACAACTTCCGGCCCTGGGCCTCGACGGCAGATCGCTCCCGCTGGGTGATCACCCGGCGACCGACCGGCGGGAGTGGCCGGATCGCCAACGTCGCCAGATCTCTGCCCCTCTCGATGGTCCACAACGCGCGGACGAACCCGTCGATCAGCACCGACGCATGGACGATGCCGTTGCTGCTGAAGATCAACGGACGATGCTCAGGGACGAAGATCCGCGAGCGGTCGTGGTGGGCCAGCAGGATCTGGTCGAAATCGGGCAGGAATCTGACCGGGGCGGGAGTGTTCGCGGGTGGACGTAGTGCGTCCGGGACGTCGAACAACTCCGACCCGTTCTCGTCCGCGAACACCGCCAGGCTGGGCTTCAATTCTTTAAAAACACCGGTGAGCCCGGTGATCCCGGACCAGGCCTGCGCGTCCCGCACCGTTGCGGGGCCATAGGCGGCCAGGTATCGCCGCACCATCTGCGCGACATCCGGTTCGGCCTGGGGTCGGCCGATCCATGACTCCGCACTGATGGTGCGGGACTGCCCAACCCCGCCCCACAGCCCGCGGGGCGGCACCTGCACCAGCGGCACTCCCGCCCGGGCGGCGATCGACAGGGCGGTGACATCCACTTCCGGCCAGCGGGATTGCAGAGCGGTTCCGATCTCGTTGCCGGTCAACGGCCGTTCCTCGACCAGGCTTCTGGCCAGGACGGCCAGCTCGGCGAGATCGACCGTGGCCAGGGCCTTGCCGAAGGGGCTGTTCGGCGTCAAGCCACGACTGACGGCCGGCTGGACGACGGGTCTCAGGGCCAGCGCATCCTCCGCCGAGACCAGATGGACCGTCGAGCGCATCAACGCGATGCGTACCACCCGCCGATCCAGGAACAGCTGGGACAGTTCGAGCGGGTCGAAGTCGGCCAACCTGGTCCACAGCCCGAAGTAGGGCGGAGTCGGGAGCTGGGCCTGCATCCCGACGAGGTGCTCGATCGCCGGCAGAGGGCTCATCGTATTGCGCTCCAACAACATCTGCCTGGCCAGCAGCGCGCGATTCAGCTCCCGCCGACCGAGCACCTGCACCGTCATGAGCCCTCCTGCACATCGGTGCTCCCGTACCCATGGGCGCCCGGCCAGTTTTCCACGGGCAGCGGGGTGTCGCGGGTGTCGTAGGTGTGCCCGGTCGGCGTCTGCCATCTCGTGGTGTGCGGCCCGGTCCGGGTAGACCGATGCCCCGCATGGGTTTTCGCCCGATGGTCACCACGACATTTCGGACCCAGATTGCACGCTGCCGTCGGCCCATGAGGCACTGGCACCAGATGATCCAGATCGCACCGCGGCACCGGCACCGTGCACACCGGATTGCCGCACACACCCTCCCGCATTCGCACCGCCACTCCCAGCTTCCGCGATGGGAACCGACCCAACTCCGTTACCGACAACAAGTCGCCACCGGCATCGGTGAGCAACTGGTAGAACAACGTCCCCGGCTGCCCGGCCAGCTCCCGGATGGTCTCCGCGGGCACCAAAGCCGACCGATCCGCCAACTGACCCGGCGCATCGGAATACCCGAACAACGACTGCACCGACACCACCACACCGATCGTGATTCGCGGCAACGGGCGACTCTCCTGTCCCCCGGGACACGGCGTCACCACCGCCCGACCCGGGCGATCCGGATCGGGGGGCCCATTGGCGCGCACCGACCCCACCCCCGCTGACTCGACTGCTGGAGGATCGGCCGTCGACCCGTCACCCCGATCCGGCCGGAAGGCCGACGGCGGCAGATCAAAATCCGCATCCGGATCCCAGGGCCGACCCTCGGCCCCGCCCGGCGGATCAGCTCCTGCTGCAGAAGATTCAACGTCGTCCAACCGCGCGGCCGGGTCGTCCGCACCGGTGTCGTCGTCCTTGAGGATGTAGTCGTCGAAGGCGGTGTCGTCGTCGTCCTGCCAGGTCACATGACAGCCATTACCGGCGCGCCCTAACAACAAGTCCACCAACGCATCCGCCCGACGCTGCATCACCGTCCGCTCATCATCAGGATCGGCCAGCCCTGCGAACGCGTTCAACAGGGTGGAAGACCAGCCCGTGCCACAGGACCGCCTGGAACCCCTCGACGACGCCGGTGCGCAGCTTGGCCACGGTGTCCACCACGATGCAGACATCGGCCAGCTGGGCGGTGACACCGTCGCTCTTCCCGACGATGCCGTAGATCTTGGCTCCCACCCGCTTGGCGTGCTCGACGGCCAGCACGATGTTCATCGAGATGTTGTGCTCGCGATTCCCGCCGCCGACCGAGAAGACCAGCATCGCGTCGCGATCGCCGATCCGCGAAGTGGTCAGCCAAGCGTCGAAGGTGCTCTCCCACCCGTCGTCGTTGACCCGCGCCGTCAACTCCGACACGTTGTCGGTCGGCGTGTAGGACTCCAGGTGACA
Source organism: Nakamurella sp. PAMC28650 (assembly GCF_014303395.1). Classification (GTDB taxonomy): domain Bacteria; phylum Actinomycetota; class Actinomycetes; order Mycobacteriales; family Nakamurellaceae; genus Nakamurella. The sequence goes on along the minus strand of NZ_CP060298.1, from coordinate 2,024,869 downwards.
GATCTTGCGGAAGTCGTTGACCGCATGGGACGCGTGCCCCGCCCCACCGCCGACCCCGATGATGAACAGCCGTCCGCCGCCTTCGCGCACCCCGGCCAGGCCGCGGGCCATCGACTCGAGCTGTTCGGGCTCCAGCGATCTGGCCACCCGGATCACCTCTTCGAGGTACTCCACCGAGGGAGAGGCGGTCGCCGGCGTCGTCGTCATGGACCGAGACAGTATCCGAAGGCGTGAACCGCAGGTTCGATCCCCCGATCACCCCGGCGATGGCTGCACGGGCAGCTCGACCGAGAAGCAGGCCCCGCCTTCCGGGGCCGGGCCGGCGGTGACGGTCCCGCCCAGCCGGGTGACCAGGCTGTGCGCAAGCGCCAGCCCGAGCCCGGCACCACCGGGTCGACGGCCCCGGTACCTCTCGTGCAACACCCCCTGCTCGAAGGCGACCGCGTAGTCCTGCGCGGTCAGACCCGGGCCACCGTCGCGTACCTGGAGCACCACCGACCCGCCGACCGACAGGGCCAGCACCAGCGGCCGACCGGGTGCCAGCAGCCGAAGAGCGTTCTCCGCCAGGCCGTCCAGCACCTGGCGCAGCCGGCGGGCGTCGGTCACCACGACCACCGGACCGGAGGGGACCTGCACCAGCAGCTGCACCGAACGTTGATCGCACCGAATCTGCCACACGGAGGCCATCTCCCGGATCAGGGCGGTCAGATCACACGGCGCTAGTTCCAGTCGGAAGGAGTCGGCCCCCAGGCGGGCCAGATCCAGCAGGTCGTAGACCAGCCGCTCCAGCCGGGCGCTCTCGGCGCGGATCATCCGCCCGACCTGGGGGACCTCCGGGCCGGGCACGATGCCGTCGCTCAGCGCCTCGGCCTGCCCGCCGATCGCGGCCAGGGGCGTCCGCAGTTCGTGCGAGACCGACGTCAGGAACTCGCGCTGCCGGGACTCGCTGTGCTGCAACGCATCGGCCAGTTCGTTCACCGCGATCGCGACGTCGGCGACCTCCGAGGGCCCGGCCACCGGAGCTCGGGTCTGCCGCGACCCGGCACCCATCGCCCGCGCCGTCTCCGCCGTGCGCCGGAGCGGTCTGGTCACCAGACGCGCGATCACCAGCCCACCGATCACCGCGGCCAGCAGACCGATCGCCAGTGCGAGCAGCACCCTTCGCTGCAAGGTCCTCTGGGTGCCGGCGCCGATGTCGGCGGACGCGACCAGCGCGAACGCCCGGCCGTTGACCGAGCGCGCCTCCAGCAACACGGTGCGGCCGTTCACCTGCAGCGTCCTTGACATCGACTGGCCGTCCGTCAGGGCCGCGACCCCCGCAGCGGTGGCCTGCCTGACGGCCTGCGCGTCCGACCCGTCGATCTTCCCGTTCCTGTTCTCGGTCACCACCGAGATGCCCTGCTGCTTGAACACCTGGGCCAGTTTGGCGAGACCGATCCGATAGCCCGGATCCTCGCCGGACATCTGCTGGTCGATCACGTTGGCCTGGTTCGACAGGTACGTGCGCGTGACGTCGACCGCCGTGTTGCGGATCATCGCGGCGCCGACCACCCCGGCGATGATCGCCACCGCCACCGCCACCGACACCACCAGCATCGTGATCCGCAGCGCCAGCGAGGTCCGGCGGATCGGTGGTTCTCCGGCGGTCGTGGCCGGCAGCGGGGCCGTCCCGACGTCCTCGGAAGCAGGGCCCTGATCAGCTTCCCTCGACCGCATAGCCGACCCCCCGCACGGTCCGGATCGGGCTGGCGTCACCGAGTTTGGACCGCAACGCCGCGATGTGCACGTCGACCGTCCGCAGCCCGGAAGCAGCGGCGTAGCCCCACACCGAACTCAGCAGGCTCTGCCGGTCGAAGACCCGCTCCGGATGCTTCATCAGGTGGATCAGGAGGTCGAATTCCGTTGCCGTGAGGGCGATCTCCTGCGAATCGACCCAGACCCGACGCTGCGCGGTATCCGCCCGCAGCCGCCCCGCGACCAGCACCGGCGAACCACCGACCGCGGCGGCACCCGCCCGCCGCAGCACGGTCCGCACCCGGGCCACCAGCTCCCGCGGATTGAAGGGCTTGACCAGGTAGTCGTCACCACCGAGTTCCAGGCCCAGGATCCGATCGACGTCCTCGTCCCGTGCGGTGACGAACAGGACCGGTGTCCAGTCGCCGGCGGCCCGCATCTGCTGGCACACGGTGAGTCCGTCGATGTCCGGGAGCCCGATGTCCATCACCACCGCGACGGGACGGTCACGCCGGATGATCGCCTGGGCGTCCCGGCCGAGACCTGTGGTCTGCACGGAGAATCCGGCCGCCACCAGATACCGCCGGATGACGTCGGCGATCGTGCTCTCGTCCTCGACCACCAGCACCAGGCCGCGGGCCGGCGAGGCCCCGGTGGACTGGTCCATGTCGACGTCCTTCCTGTTCTGCGCGCCCGGTCGGACCATGCCCATCCTGCCCGACGGGGAGCAGGAGGAGACCGATCGAATCCGACGATCCGCCCTCGGTGATCGAAAGGGATCAACGCCAGGTTCGGATCCGGTGAAGATTCGCGCCCCCGTAGGGTGGAAGGTGTGGAAGGACTGGCCCGGACGGTCGAACTGCTCGAGGTGCCGACCGGCCCGGCGCTGCTGGGACTCCTCCCCCGGCTCGCCGACGCGCTGGCGGGGATCGGCCCGGCGTTGGCTCCGGTGGCGGCCGGTGACCAGGCCCAGATCGCTTTGCTGACCAAGGCTTTCGGTATCGGCCATCGCCTGGCCGACGAGGAGGACGACCCGGCCGACCCGACGGTGATCGTCATCGCGACGTCCGGATCGACCGGCACACCCAAGGGCACCCTGCTGGCCAGATCCGCGCTGGCCGCGTCGGCGGCCGCCACCCAGGAGCGGCTCGGGCCGCCCGGCAGTTGGCTCCTGGCCCTGCCAGCGCAGCACATCGCCGGCCTGCAGGTGCTGCTGCGATCCATCGCGGCCGGCACCGACCCCTACCTGCTGGACACCGGCGAGCCGTTCACCCCGCGCCGCTTCCGGCAGGCCACCGACCGACTTCCGGACGGGCCGCGCTACCTCTCGCTGGTCCCGACGCAACTGCACCGGATCCTCGCCGAGGAGAGTGCGACCGCTGCGCTGAGAACCTTCGACCGGGTGCTGGTCGGCGGATCGGCCACCCCCGCAGCCCTGCTGGTCCGGGCCCGGCAGGCCGGAATCCCCGTGGTCACCACCTACGGGATGAGCGAGACCTGCGGTGGCTGCGTCTACGACGGCGTCCCGCTCGACGGGGTGACCGCCGAGCTGGACGACACCGGCCGCGTGCATCTCACGGGTCCGATGATCGGCCGCGGCTACCGCAACCTGCCCGCGCACCCCGCGTTCCCGGCCCACGCTGACCACGCTGACCACAGCCCGCGCACCTTCCGTAGCTTCCGCACCGACGATCTCGGGGAGTGGCGGGACGGACGGCTCCAGATCCTCGGCCGGGTCGACGACGTCATCATCACGGGCGGACTCAAGGTCGTTCCGTCTGCGCTCGAAGAGGCGATCGCAACCCTGCCGTCGGTCGCACACGTCGTCGTGGTGGGACTGCCTGATCCGGAGTGGGGCCGCCGACTGGTCGCCGTCGCGGTCGCGACCGACCCTCTGCAGCCGCCGACCCTGAGGGAGATCCAGCAGGCCACCGCCGCCGCCGGCATCGCCACCACCCCCAGGGCCCTGGCCGTGGTCGACGAGATCCCGTCAAGAGGCCCCGGAAAGCCGGACCGGACCGCCGCGACCGCACTCGCCGCAGCTCAGGTGGCGCGGACGCCACCGCTCCCCACGTAGGGTTCGTGCACGTGGCAACAGCAACCCAGTGGCTCTCGGCATCGCGCCCACGCACCCTACCGGCGGCGATCGCACCCGTCCTGGTCGGATCAGGAGCTGGTTTCGCAGTCGGTCATCTCATCTGGTGGAAGGCGTTGCTGGCGCTCGTCGTCTCGCTGGCGCTCCAGGTCGGCGTCAACTTCGCGAACGACTACTCCGACGGCATCCGCGGCACCGACGAGGTCAGGGTCGGCCCGATGCGGCTGGTCGGCTCCGGCGCCGCCGCGCCCGGTCAGGTCAAGCTCGCGGCCTTCGCCTGCTTCGGACTCGCCGGACTCGCCGGTCTGGCGCTGGCCGCGGTGACGACCTGGTGGCTGTTGCCGTTCGGTGTCGCCGCCGTGGCCGCCGCCTGGTTCTACACCGGCGGTCCGAAGCCTTATGGCTACGCCGGTTTCGGCGAGATCTTCGTCTTCGTCTTCTTCGGGTTGCTCGCGGTCCTGGGCACCATGTACGTCAACAGCGGACGCATCACGGCCACGTCGGTGGCGGCCGCGATCGGCATCGGCCTGCTCGCGTGCGCCCTCCTGATGATCAACAACCTGCGCGACGTCGCCACCGACACGGTCTCCGGCAAGCGCACCCTGGCCGTTCTGCTGGGCGATCGACTGGCCCGTTCGGTGCTGGTGCTGACCATCGCCGGTGCGTACCTGGCCGTCGTCGTCATCGGGATCCGGCATCCGTGGTGCCTTCTCGGCCTGCTCAGCGCCCCGCTGGCCGTAGTACCGATCCGTCAGGTCCTGGGTGGGGACAAGGGCCCGACCCTGATCAGGGCGCTGGGGGCGATCGGCCGGCTGGAATTCGTCTATGCCGTGCTGATCACCATCGGCCTGGCCCTCGGGCGATAGCCCACCGCAGCCCGGGCAGGCAGCCCGCCGGGCATCGGTGCGTGCACAAACGCCGGGCACGGTGGACGATGTCGGATATGTACATCGCCGGTACCTACGAGTCGTCGATCTCCGTCGACGAGCCGTCGAGCCTGGTGGTGGCCCTCTACCTGCGCGAAGTCATCGGGATATCGGAGCTGACGGCGCCCGAGATCCCGCTCCTGGATCCGCCGTCGTCGATCTGGCCGGCCTGGGCCCGCCGGCCGTACGACGGCCTGACGACGCTGCCGGATCCGTTCACCGGGCTGCTCGACCGCGAGCAGACGACCAAGGAATGGGCTCGCTGGTGGCGGCGCGCGATCACCGCCGGCCCGGAAGCCGGTGACGACCTGAGGCCGCCGCGGTTCAGCGCCTTCTCGGCGACCCCGTCGCTGCGGACCCTGCTGCAGCTCTTCCACGAGCGGGCCGCGCTGTGGGCCGAGGCGATCTCCACCGATCCGCTGGTCAAACGCGCCCATTCGGTGCCGCGCGAGGGACTGGAGGAGCTCGCCCGCGAGGCGGCGCTCAGGTGGCGGTCGCCACCGTTCCGGCTGCGGCTGACCGTCATACCGGTGCAGACCGAGCATGCCTGGCTGCTGGCTCCCGATCACATCCTGCTGACCAGGCACCTGATCGCCGACCGCGACAACGTGCTGGAGTGGCTGCGGTCCCGGATCCTGGCCCTGACCTGACCTGACCTGACCTGACCTGTGAGAGGGTCGATCGGTGATCTTCACGCCCGGCATCGAGTTGCCGTTCGCCGGGCATCCGAATCTCGGAAGTGCGCACGCCTGGCTGGAGGCGGGCGGACGACCCAAGGGCGACGACATCATCTTCCAGTGCGGGATCGGCCTGGTGACGGTGGCGCGGAGGCCGGATCTGACGTCGGGAGCCGGCCTGGCGTTCGCCGCGCCCGTCCCCCTGCGCCGGGGACCGGTGGATCCGGAGCTGGTCGGCCGGGTGGCCGAGTCGCTGGGCCTTTCCGACACGGACATCGTCGCCGCCGAGTGGGTGGACAACGGCCCCGGCTGGTTGGCGGTCCTGCTCGGGTCGGCCGAGCAGGTGCTGGCGGTGGAGCCCGTTGCGGCGCTGATCGGTGATCTGAAGATCGGGGTCGTCGGACCCGCAACCGACGGCGGTCCCACCCAGTTCCAGGTCCGGGCCTTCTTCGGCCAGGGCGGCACCGTCGACGAGGATCCGGTGACCGGCAGCCTCAATGCCGGTCTGGGCCAGTGGCTGATCGAATCCGGTCGCGCGCCCTCCTCCTACATCGCCGGTCAGGGTGCGCGTCTGGGGCGTGACGGCCGGGTGCACATCGAGCGGGTCGGCGGTCAGGTGTGGGTGGCCGGGCACAGCGTGACGTGCATCAGCGGATCGGTCGTCCTCTGATCGGCGTGCGGTGAACCGGATCCCGCGGTCGAGGGCCGGGACCGCCGCGCTGCACCTGCGTCGAGCGCGGCCGCCGGAGCCGTCAGGTCAGCGTCCGGACCATTCGCCGCTGGCGAGGAACGTCCGTACCGATTCCAGCGGACCGGTCAGGTCCCACCCCTGCGCCGCGACCCAGTCGTCGTCGTAGTAGGTGTTGGCGTAGCGCTCGCCGCCGTCGCACAGCAACGCGACGATCGAGCCGCGGCGGCCGGCGCGCACCATCTGGTCGAGCAGCCCGAAAGCGGCCCAGAGATTGGTGCCGGTCGAAGGGCCGACCTTCCGGCCGAGCACCTCCTGGACGCCGCGCATCGCCGCCACCGAGCAGGCGTCGGGTACCGACACCATGCGGTCGATGACCTGCCCGACGAAGGACGGCTCGACGCGGGGACGCCCGATGCCCTCGATCCGGGACCCCGGCGCACGGTGCAGCGGATCCGAGTCGCACCAGGCCTGGAAGAACGCTGAGTTCTCCGGGTCGGGCACGCAGATGCGGGTCCTGTGTCCGCGATAGCGTACGAAACGGCCGATCGTCGCGCTCGTACCGCCGGTACCGGCCGCGATGACGATCCACTCCGGGATCGGGTGCTCCTCCAGGCTCATCTGGGCGAAGATCGATTCCGCGATGTTGTTGTTGCCGCGCCAGTCGGTGGCGCGTTCGGCGTGCGTGAACTGATCCATGTAGTGCCCCCCGGTGGCATCGGCCAACTGACGGGAGACGTCGTAGATTGTGGTCGGGTCAGCGATCAGGTGACAGATTCCGCCCCGTTGCTCGATCAGCTGGATCTTCTCGACCGAGGTGGTGGCCGGCATGACAGCCACGAACGGCAGCCCGATCAGCCGGGCGAAGTACGCCTCCGACACGGCAGTCGAGCCAGACGAGCTCTCGATCACCGTGGTGCCCTCGCCGAGCCACCCGTTGCACAGGGCGTAGAGGAACAGCGAGCGGGCCAGACGGTGCTTCAGCGAGCCGGTGACGTGGGTCGACTCGTCCTTGAGGTAGAGCTCGACGCCCAGCCCGGTGGGCAGCGGGAAACGGATCAGGTGGGTATCGGCACTGCGCATCGCGTCGGCCTCGATCCGCCGCACTGCGCTCGCGGTCCAGGCCCTGGCCAGCGGATCGGACCGGTCGGAGGTCCTGGTCGCCGGCTCCACCTCCGTCATCGAAGATCGTCGCCGCTCCGAGGGTCGGCACTTCGCGGGCCGGGGGCAGGGTCACCGCTGCGAGGGTCACCGTTCAGTGCGCTGCGCAACCGCTCCCGTTCGGCCCGACGGGTGGCGTTCGAGTGCGCCAGCGCCTCGTTGACCCGCCCGCGTACGCGCCCGAAGAGCAGCCAGGACAGCGGGAGGGCCAGCAGCACGGCGAAGAGAAGCGCGAGGATCAACGGCACGGCCAGCAACAACAGCACACCGACCAGCACCACCAACATGCCCAGGCGCAGCAGCGTGTAGATGGCCAGCCACTTGGCCAGGGCCGGCGGCCGATCACCACCGGCCGGCGACGACTGCGGATCCGGCGGGGATCCGGGCCCCGGTACCGCCGTCTCCGGCGCTGCCGAGGAATTCGGCATCGACTCGTCGGTCTGCTCTGCTCGATCTCCGGTGCTGTCCACCAGTCGAGGATAGGCGCGGTGGGAGCTCAGTCGCCGTCGAGGCCGACGCGGTCGACCACCGAACCAGGGCGACCCTCGAACCGGGTGGCCAGCACGACGGTGGTCCTGGTCCTGGCCACGCCGTCGATGCCGCGGAGCCGGCCGAGGCAGGTGTGGAGCTCGTCGACGCTGGAGACCCGCAGGGTCACCAGGAACGCGTCGTCCCCGGCCACGGAGTAGCAGGTCTCGACCTCCGGCATCTGCTCGAGCGCGGCGGCGATCACCTCGTCGCGACCGTTCTCACCCGGTGCGATACCCACCAGTGCGGTCACCCCGACCCCTATCGCACTGGGTGTCACGATGGCGCGGTAGGCCGAGATGACACCGGCGGACTCGAGTTTGCCGACCCGTTCGTGCACCGCGGAGGAGGAAAGCCCCACCAGACGGGCCAGTTCCGCATAGCTGGCCCGGCCGTCCGTACGGAGAGCATCGATCAGCTGCCGATCCACCAGGTCCATCCAAGCCTCCAGCAGTCGTCGGCGGTCGGCGCCGTTCGGCGCTCGTCAGCACTCGTCTGAGGTCGTCGGCGCGACGGGTTCCGCGGTCAGCACTCACCGTAGCCGTTGATCATCCGCGACTGCGTCGGAATGACGGGGGATCCCTCCGAACGTTCGTTCACGGCTGCCGGTAGTGGGAGCACTGCTCGCGGTGTCGTGATTCATTTGTTACCTGAATGCCAGGAGTCGGTACTCGATGCCACTGCATCGACTCGGACAGCGACCAGATCTGCGTTGTCTGCGTGGTTTCAACGAGGATCTTGCCCCTGTCGGCCGATTGTCCGGGGAGTTTTCACCCATTCAGGCCAAGAGGGAAGGAAAGGTACTTTCCAGACATTACGAACTAAGACCCCACAGCTGGCGGCCGAAAAACTCGAACGAAACGCCTGAATGGGGCACAATGGGCAGACGCCAATCCGGGCGTACGAGGCCAGTCGGGGCCTGCAAGGGAAAGGGCACACGTAGCCATGGAGAAGACAGAACGCTTGCTGACACCGGGCGAGGTCGCGCTGATGTTCCGCGTCGATCCCAAAACCGTCACGCGTTGGGCATCCGCCGGTCGCATCGGTTCGATTCGCACCCCCGGTGGACATCGCCGGTTCCGTGAGTCGGAGGTCAGTGTGTTGCTGGCCGACCTGACGGTGGAGGCAGCACGCCACACGGCGTGATCGCTGGCCGTCTCGATCAGAACATCACACCGGAACACCCCCATCCGCGACCACCACACCGTCGCGGGTGGGGGTGTTCTGTGTATCCCCCGATCCGCACGTGAGACCTCCGGGCAAACGGAGCGATCGGGGCCAGGTATGCGTACTGTGGGACACAAGAACAAGGAGGTGCCGGATGTACATGCTGATCGCAATTGCCGTGACCGTTCTGGTCATCGCGTTGGCCTGGCGTGGAATCGGTGCCGGGACTTCGGGTGAAGAGTCCAACCAGACACCACAGGCGCGGCCGAGTCGGCCGCCCAGGCCCCGGATGCGCACCACCGCGCCGGACGACGACCCGGAGTTCCTCCGCGAGATCGATCGCAAGCTCCGTGGCGAGGACAAGAGCAACTAGTAGCGGTATCGATGGCTCGCACCCCGCGGGACTACTGGAAGCCCCGCTTGACGCAGCACCCGGACACATGAAGAGGCCGCCGGCTGAACAGCCGGCGGCCTCTTCGTATGTTCGGGTGAATCTACGTCCGGGTGGGTCGATGTCCGGGTGGGGACGGTCAGTTCAGGCCGGCGTAGGAATGCAGCCCCGACACCACGATGTTGATGAAGAACAGGTTGAACACCACCGAGACGAAGCCCAGCACCGAGATCCAGGCTGCTCGGGATCCACGCCAGCCGGCGGTCGCCCGGGCGTGCAGGTAGGCCGCGTAGAACACCCAGGTCACGAAGGCGCAGGTCTCCTTGGGATCCCAGCCCCAGTACCGTCCCCACGCCACCTCGGCCCACATGGCGCCGGCGATGACGGCGAAGGTGAACACCGGGAACGCCACGATGGCCGTGCGGTAGGCGACGCGATCCAGGGTGGCCAGGGACGGCAGGGATGCGAGTCTGGACCGGTCCGCGACCATGGACTGCGGTACGAACCCGGCCGTCTCGCCCGGACGCGCGAAGTCTTCCGACTGCCCGGCGTTCCGTTCGGATTCGGTCGCCCACGCCTTCTCGGCGACCAGCTTGCGCTCGTAGCGGGCGCGCAGCAGGTACATCACGGAGGCGACCCCTGACACCATCAGCACACCGCTGGACAGCGACACGGCCAGCACATGGATCAACAGCCAGTACGAGTGCAGCGCCGGCACGAGGGTCTCGACCTGGGTGTACAGCTTGGTGCCGCCGACGAACATCAGGATGACGACGGGAATCATCACGAAGAAGCCGATCGACCGGCCACGGGTCTTGTAGAGCACGAACAGGAAACCGGCGACGGCAGCGGCACAGAAGAGCGAGGTGAACTCGTACATGTTGCCCCACGGGGCACGGCCGGCGGCCAGACCACGGGTGACGATCGAGAACACCTGGGCGATGAAGCCGATGGTCGTGACGATCAGACCCGCGCGCCCGAACGACGCCGCCATCGGCCTGCGTGCGGGTCGGGCCGGCCTGACTATCTGGCCGATACCGCCCTCCGCGGGGCCACTGCCTCTGTCCATCAGCGCGGTGCGACCCTTGCTGGCCGCACGAATCGTCATGCTGACGGCTTCGGCGGCGGTCGGGGCGACACCGCGGGCGGAGGCGAACTCGACACCGAAGCACACCAGGGCCGCGATGTAGCCGGCCATGGCGGCCTGGAACCCGAGGTAGGACACGTTACCGAGCTGGTCGTTGACGGCCATGAGGATCGCACTGCCTTTCGTGGAGCTGAGAATTCAACCTGACCGGCACGTTCACCGCGGAACCCGTGATGCACCGGCACCTCTTCGTCAGGGCAGGCGCCCGGGCGTCTACCCCTTCACCCCGTCGGCCAGGGCGACCAGCTTGTCGAACTCGTCGCCGTAACCGGCCTGGTCGGTACGGGCAAGGCCACCGACCTCCACCTTCACCCTGCCGACATCTCCAACGTTACGGGTCGGGTCCGACAGCGGGCCCGCTCGCATCGATGCAGTCTCGTCGGATCGCGGCGTGACCGCCCCGTGCGTACCGGCGGCATCATCGGACGCGCCGCCCGCCGACGCGCTCCCCGGACCACCGCTGATGCGATACCAGACGCGGCGGCGCTTGATCGTCAGGGACGTCATCAACCCGATCAGCAGGGTGATCGCGAAGATCAGGGCCCACCCCTGCGCCGGGTCGTAGGAGGTCTGCAGGGACACCCACTGCTTGTAGCCGGAGAACGTGATCTTGGTGCCGTCATCCAGCGACATCGACTCCCCCGGGGCGAGATTGGCCCGGTTGAGCTTGACCAGCTTGCCGTTGGCCACCTGGTTCTGGTCGATCGAGAAGATCGACTGCGCCTGCCCGGTCTCCAGTCCCATGTCGCCGCGGTAGATCTGGATGGCCACACCCGGCTGGTCCGGAGCCGGGAAGCTCGACGTCATGATCCCGCCCGAGATGGAGGCGCTGGGGGCGAAGATGCCGACGATGGCGAGCTGGTGCTTGAGCACCGCGGCCCCGGTGTAGCCGGGCGGATCCAGGATCTTGGCGGTGCCCTGCGAGGTGAACGCCGAGTCCTGGGGCTGGAAGGGCGTCGTCGCCGTGCGGGTCTGGCCGCCCGGATAGGTCACCGTGAACGTCGGCGCATACCCGTGCCCGAGGAGGTACAGGCGCTGTCCGCCCGGAATGCGCAACGGGTCGTTGACCTCGAGAGCGCGGGTGCTCCAGGTGTTGCTCGTCAGCTGCGCACCGGTCTGGTACCGGATGGAGGCGACGAAGGTGCTGGCCTGACCCGCGTCGGTATAGGTGGCGGCGAACTTGTCGACGTTGATGCAGAACGGGGTCAGGCCGGTCCCGTCGACCACCAGACCTGGTCGGAAGTTGTCGTAGTTGGACGGTGTGGAGGAGCAGAACGCAGAGGACGCTCCGTCGTCGGCGGTGACGATGACCGAACCCTCGTAGCCGAACAGCTTGCCCACCGCGATGGCCACGAGCAGACCGAGCAGGGAGAAGTGGAAGACCAGGTTGCCGATCTCCCGGATGAATCCCCTCTCCGCCGAGATCGTGATGGTCCCGCCGGACTCGACCCGCTGCACCTTTCGCCATCCACGTAGACCGGCGCTCACGCGCGCCGCCACCGCGACCGCGTCGCCGGCCGCGGTGACCGACGCCGAATGCGGCATCCGCGCCAGGTTGCGCGGCGTGGCCACCGGCTTCATCCGGATCTGACCGACGAAATCCCAGGTCCGGGGCAGCAGACAACCCACCAGCGAGGTGAACAGCAGCAGGTAGATGGCTGCGTACCAGGGTGAGGCGAAGACCTGGAAGAAGCCCAGTCGGTTGAGCAGGGTGCCCCAGGACCCGTGGTCGACGATGTACTGCGCGGTCTTGGAGGTATTCAGCGCCCACTGCGGCAGCAGAGCGCCGGGGAGCGAGGCGAGCGCCAGCATGAACAGCAGGACGAGAGCGGTGCGCATGCTCGTCAGCTGCCGCCAGATGTTCCGCAGGAAGGCGAGGGTTCCGCGGATCGGTCCCTGCCCCGGCCGAACCGGTCGCGGTGCGGGCGGTTCCACGACGTCGGGCGCCAGACCCCCGGTCAGGTGGGTGGCATCGCGGGTGACCATCTAGAGCACCGTCCCGGAATTGACGAAATGGATCTGCAGCCAGGCGATGAACTGACCCCAGAGGCCCGTCACCATGGCCAGGCCGACCAGCACCAGCATGGCCGCGCCGACGACCTGGATGGTCCGCGAATGCCGCCGGAGGAGCTTCATCCCGGTGCTGGCCCAGCCGAAACCGAAGGCCAGCAACAGGAATGGCACACCGAGCCCCGCACAGTAGAAGAGCACCAGGAAGATCCCGCGCCAGGCAGAACCGTTCCAGTCGGTGGCCACCGACAGGGAGATGACACCGGCCAGCGTCGGGCCGATGCAGACCGTCCAACCGAGACCGAAGAAGCCCCCCAGCAGGAGCGCACCGAACACGCGACCGGTCGGTCGGGCATGGATGCGCTTCTCGGACTGCATCGGGCGGATCAGGCCGAGCATGGCCAGGCCCATCAGGATCGTCACCACCCCGCCGACCCGCATCAGCACGTCCGTGTTGGCGGCCAGGGTGTGGGCGACACCCAGCACCAGGCTCTGTTCGGCCAGGAACACCAAGGTGAACCCGATGACGAACAGCGAGGCAGCGCCGACCACCCGGCTCCGCACCCGCACGCGGACCTTGGTCGTGCCGGACCCGGCGGTTTGCGTGGAAGAACCCTCAGCGCCGACCAGTCCGACCAGGTACGACAGGTAACCGGGCACCAACGGGATGACGCAGGGCGAGGCGAACGACACCGCTCCGGCGGCCATCGCGAGACCGGCGGCGACCACGAAAGGTCCGTCGATCACCGTCTGGGTCGGGCCGGCCACCGCGGCGAGCGCCGTCGTCACTGTGCCCCCTTCTCGGCCACCAAGGCGGGCAGGACGAGGTTCAGGTCGCCCTGCGTGATCTCGCGCAGCCAGATCTGCGCGACCCGGCCCTGCCGGTCGAGCACCAGCGTCACCGGCAGCGAGCCGGTCGGCAGTCCCCGCACCGACAGCATGGTGCGCATCCCCGGATCGAAGATGGAGGGATAGGTGATCTGCTTGCCGGCGGTGAAGCCGAGCGCGCCGGACATCGTGTCCTTGACGTCGACGCCGACGAACTGCACGCCACCGGCCTGGTACCTGACCGACGACGCCTGGAGGCCGGGGGCCTCGTCGCGGCACGGGGCGCACCAGGAGCCCCAGAAGTTGAGCACCACGACCTTGCCCTTGTACGACGCCACGTCGACCGTCCTCCGGCCCGTCAGGTCGGAGCCGGACAGGGCGCCGATCTCCTTGCGATCGGCTGCGGCGTAGGTGAACTCGGTCTTCCCGCCGGGGGAGGTGAAGGTGAATGATCCCCCGTAGACGGTGGCGTCGTTCCCGGAACTGCAGCCGGCGAGCGTCAGGACGGCCAGCATGGCCAGCCCGAGCAGGACGACCCGGCGGAACCATCCGTTGCGTCCTGCCGAACGAGGGCCGTAGCGATCACTGTGCAGGACGTCCGGGCTCATGACGCGGCCCCCGGCTGCGCCACATCGATGTCATCGACGGCTGCGATGTGAGCCACCGGCTCCGAATACGTCAACCCGGTGAAGACACCGTCCTCGAAGTCGAGTGCGGTCAGCGAGGCGACACTGCATTCCCGGTTCGTCGGGTTGTGCCAGAGCCGCCGGCCCTCCAGGTAGCGCCGCACCGTGACGATCGGCAGCTGGTGCGACACGATCAGCGCCTGGTGCCCGTCGGCCGCTTCGACCGCCGCGTAGATCGCGCCCAGCATCCGGTGGGCGATCTGCAGGTACGGCTCGCCCCAGGACGGCAGGAACGGATTGCGTAGTTTGACCCAGTGGCGGGGGTGACGGAGGACGCCGTCGCCGACCGCGACCTTCATGCCCTCGAACTCGTTGCCGGCCTCGATCACGCGGTCATCCGTGACGATCCCGATCCCCTTGGCCGCGGCCAGCGGGGTAGCGGTTTCCTGCGCTCTGATCAGGGACGATGCGGCAACGTAGGTGATGTCGGCCGGCTCGAGGTGGGCAGCGACACCGTCCGCCATCGCACGTCCGGAGGCGGCCAGCCGATAGCCGGGCAGGCGGCCGTACAGAATTCCGGACGGGTTGTGCACCTTGCCGTGACGGAGCAGATGAACGATGGTGCGACTCATCGGCCGCACCCCGCAACAGAGGTCGATACGGGCGGGGTGAGCACGCAAAACGAACCGGTTGGCCGGCACTGGCAGATCGAAGGCAGACGCACTACTCCAGTGTCCCAGGTGATCGGTGGGTCCTGGTGAGGACCAAGGTCCCGGCCAGCGAAGATCACAGCTGATGGCGGGTGGCGCCCGGGCCGACCGACAAGTCGTGGGGCGGGAAGCAGGTCGAGTCAGGCGCGACGGCGCGCTCGTTGCCACCGGACGCGGCGGA